>CAZIKB010000012.1:0-76180 GCA_964539665.1 uncultured Cytophagia bacterium | reverse complement strand
ATCCCAGGTAATGTTCATCGCTACTGCAAACTTAGCCGATCCAATTTTACCTGCGCTAAAGGACAGAATGGAGATTTTGGAACTGCCAGGTTATACAGAAGAAGAAAAACTTAAAATTGCAGAGAAATACTTAATTCCCAAACAACTGGAAGGACACGGCTTAGAAGAATCTCAACTTAAATTTCAGGCTGACGCAGTTATCAAAATTATTCACTCCTACACCAGAGAAGCTGGAGTAAGAAATCTGGAACGTGAGCTTGCTTCGGTTTGTCGAGGCGTTGCGCGTGAAGTGGTTGAAGGTAAAACAGAACCTACAGCCATTGAAGAAGATAGCCTGGCAACATATTTAGGTTCAATTAAATACTTTTCTGAAGTTGCTGAAAGGACATCGAGAACAGGTGTGGCAACCGGACTGGCATGGACTCCAGCAGGAGGTGATATCTTATTTATTGAAGCAACGAAAATGAAAGGCAAAGGAGAACTGATACTAACTGGTTCACTTGGAGACGTAATGAAGGAATCGGCTAGAGCTGCACTGAGTTATATACGCTCAAAGGCGAGTCATTTCAATATTGACGATGAAGAAATGAATAAACTGGATATTCACATACATGTCCCTGCAGGTGCGATTCCAAAAGATGGGCCATCTGCCGGGGTGACAATTTTCACAACTCTAGTATCGCTTCTCGCCAATCGGTTAGTTTTCAACAATGTTGCCATGACTGGTGAAATAACACTTAGAGGATCAGTGCTACCAGTCGGCGGCATTAAGGAAAAGGTTCTTGCAGCAAATCGAGCTGGAATAACGAAAGTAATATTACCGGAAAAGAACGAAAAAGATCTCGATGAAATCCCGGAAGAAGTGCGTAATAAAGTTGAACTTTGTTTTGTTAAAGATATGGAGCAAGTCATGGAATATGCTCTTACAAATGAAAAAAATTGATAAAATGTATCAATTAAGTTATATTGAATCAATAAAATACATTTGTTATTACAAAAATTAAATTATATGATATTTTTTTAATCTATAAAATTAACTACTTAGCCGCTATTAGAGGCCTTATTGTTACTGGCACAGTCTTTGTTTTCTAAAGACAAATGTTAAACACAAAAGAATATCTAACCAGTATTAAAGGCCTATGAAAGAATTACTTTATTTCTCCTCCTCAGATTTAATGATCCAGGTACAATATTTACAAGAAGAAAATTCTCTGCACTATTATTCTCATAGAAAATTGACATTTGGAGAACGTGTAATAGTAGAACAGTATTTACTTACCAACATAGCAGTAAAAACAGATTATTATAAAAAACATCCGGCTAATTTAAATTATTTAGGAATCAACAATCAGTTGAGTAAAGAGCTGAATCAATTTCACTTAAAAAATACGATTAAAGATTTAAAAGAAAAAGAAAAGAATGTAGACAGTTCAGTAAAAACATTGATTGAGCAATCAATGATGAACTACTATTTTGAACAAATAGGTAATGTTATTTTGGAATTACGGAACGTTATTCAAGATCACATTTCTGACAATGAATTTGAAATTTACCGAAATCAATTAGAAGAGTTAATTGAAGCTTATAATGTTTATGCAGATCGCAAAGTTACCTATAAAGATGTGTTACCAAAAGAACTGATCCAATTTTTCGATTAATACAACAACATTTCACAACAAAAAGGAGATCTTTAATGGATAGGAAATTGATGCCTCTGATTCTCGTAGTTTTCATATTTATAACCACAACTTTTTCCTATGCTCAAATATCTAAAGATAAATTGGGAATTGGCTTAGATTTTGGAGGACAAAGAGTATTTGGAGACAACAAAGCCGGGATTGGCTTCGGGATTGAAGGCCTTTTAAATTATAGAATCCTGAATTATGCTCATCTTTCTTTAGCATTAGGGTTTAGTCAATTAAACTATGAGTTTGTAACCGGCGTATCTAATTCAACGAATATGATAAATACAGATGTGAAAGGCAATTTTGAAATTATTTCCAAAGGTTTCGTGCGGCCTTATTTAACTCTTGGCGTGGGTTTATTAAATGTGAGAATCGCAAACGCCGGCATCGGCAGTTTTTGGGAAAGAACGGCATTCGGTGGGGGAGGCTTTAAATTTAAACTATATCCCCAATTTGATGGGATAGTCAGTGCGGATTATAGATTTACCAGCGGAGATGCTTTTGATAGTCAAATATCAGGAAAATCAAACGATGGTTACCTGAATGTCCGGATGGGTATGATATATAATTTGTCGCCAAATGGAAGCTCGATACCAGAAGTTATTGCAAATGAAAGTGTCCCTTTTATTGAAGTGAGTGATGATCCGACATTATACAATGAATTGCAAAAATATTCTACTTCTTCTTTGCAGGAAACTAATAATATGGAAGAATATGTAAAGTTGAAATCCAGGATTGATGCCGCTTCGCAAAGCATCGACACTAAGGAAAATGAAATTGAAAAATTGCAGAATTCTTTAATTGATCGTAAGCAACAACTTACGTCACTTGAAAATCAAGCTCAAAAGCAACCAGTTGTAAAAACAGTTAATAGTTCTTCGATGTCTGGTTTTTCTGAAATATATGAAGCCGCCCTGACTAATTATTATACTAGAAATTATTCTGAAGCTATTTCATTATTTACGCTTTTGCTCCAGCAATATCCAAATCATTCTCTCGCTGGTAATTGTCAATATTGGATAGGGCAAAACCTGTTCGCTTTGAACAGCTTTGATGAAGCAATCAACGCTTATTCCAAGGTTTTGGGTTATCGAAATTCATTTAAGAAAGACGATTCTATTTTTGCGGTAGGCAAATCTTACTTAAATCTTGGTTTTGGTGAAAAAGCTAAAGATTCTTTTTCATTATTGATCAGAGAATATCCAAAGAGTGAATATGTAATATATGCAAAAGACTATATAAGAAAATTATAGAATGAGATTCTCCTTTTTGATGCTTGTTAAAGAAGACATTGCGGCGTGGCTGTGATTTTAAAGAACCTCCAGATCCTATCTCTGGAGTTTCTTTTTCGCAATTAAATGTTTAAATTATTAGCTTGATTTTTTATTTTTATTTTACTATAAAATTGTTATATTAAATTAAAAATAACTATTTTTTAATATTAGCAATGGCTGATAATCGTCTTAAACTCACGATTATTCATATATTTTCGGAGTATTTTCTATGAACAATTTGAGTGTCCTCATCGCCGGAACCAATAGTTCCTACCTGGAAATTTCAAAGAAAATGCTTAAATTTCATTATAATAATTGTGATGTCGACTTTGCTTATACTGGTAAAGAATGTATTAATAAAGTAATACATAATTTTTATGATCTGGTATTATTTGATTTCAATTTAGGAGATATCAATGGCCTGGAGGTTATCAATTCTCTTCGGATGCAGGGAAGTAAAGTTCCATTAATTGTGCTGATAGAAGAAGGGGAAGATGAAATAGCGATTCAGTCAATTGAACGAGGAGCTTCTGATTATATACTGAAAGTAAGAGGCTATTTAACTGCCCTTCCAATAACACTTAGAAACATTTTGGAGCGAAGGAATTTGATTGATGCTGAGCGATCTGTAATTCCCGAAATAGAATCAAATAAAGAATCAAATGGAACCGAAGGGTATTTTATTTTGGATAGCAGAGGTCACATATTATCAGTAAATTATACGATGGAAGAAATTACTAATTATACTGAAGATGAGTTGGTGGAACTTAATTTATTCGACCTACTCCCAAAAGAAAATGAAAAGCCATTTGCAGACTGGTTAAATTCAATTAACGATAACGGAAAATCAGCCAAATCATTTAAAACTGAGATTCTTGGTAAAACTGGGGACAAGATATTATTAGATATAAAAATAACCGCTATCAAAGATGAAAACCAGCAAATAGTAAGCTACCGTGGTAAGGTAGAATATATTGAAAAAGAAATTATTGAACAGCTGAAAACTGAATACAAAATTGATCAGCTAGAAATGGTCAAGCAAATTTCACAATCCATTGTAAAAAGCCATTTTGAACCTTTTAATATATTATTAGAAAATATTGCAGAAATGGCTTGTCAAATATTTAGGTTCCAAAGATCCACTATTGCTTTATTAGATAACAAGAAAAAGGCTTACTTGAAACAATCAATGATTGGGTATATGCCAACACCTAAAATAAATCATGATAACCTTGAAGTACCGCAGGAAGTAATAGATAGAGTATTTGCAAACAGGTTCCGCGTTAAAGTGATTTATTACGATCAATATCACAGAGATACTGCCAGCTACATTAATTCAAAATTTCCCGAACGAAGAACACAAAAAAGAAGGCTACCAAGCCAATGGCATAAGCGCGATTTAATCCTCGTAAACTTAATGAATAGAAGTGACAATAGTTTTGGTTATATCTCTTTAGATTACCCAATTGGTGAATATATGCCCTCGCGCAATACTTTTCAAAATTTAGAACTTTTTAGTCAATTAGTCTCAACAACCATTGAAAATTATTATCAATTTTCAGCACTTGAAAAGCGTTCTCGACGTTTAAAACAATTACTTGTGACCAGCAATATTTTTAAACTACATCTTAGTCTTAATGAATTGTTAAAAGAAGTTGTATGGTCTATAAAATTTTCTTTAGAGTTTAATTTAGTAGCCCTGGGTCTGATTAGCAAAAATAGTGGTAATCTTGAATTGAGAGCAGTAGCCTGTGAAGATAAAATTAAAATGAATCAATTATTAGAACTGAAGTTGCCAATAAAGTCAACAGCAAATTTATTTCGCAATGAATATATTCGCGGTAAGTCATATTTTATAGTTAAAGAAGAAAATGTTTTGCGTCCTTTGAAATATATTTATTATGGGGCAAATTCAGAAAGTAAAATGAACGGCGGCTGGTCTAAATGGAGTATGCTTTTAGTGCCCATTAAATCCCGGGAAGGGAAAGTCATCGGGATAATAATGGTTGATGATCCTGAAAATAACAAAATACCCAACAAAGAGATAATTCGAACATTAGAAATTTTTGCCAATCAAGTCGCGGTTGCTATCGATAACCGTATTTTATATGTCAAGGCAAAAAAAATGAACCACGAAAATGAAAATAGTCAGTATATTGCGCATGAGGATTTACATGATGACACAGGACGAGGAATTCGGCGCTTTGTAGATAGGATTTTTAAGTAGTTAACACTTTCTTTGAGAACTTTTCCAACCTAATTTGAATACGTTTACATTTTTCCTTGACTTCAACATAGCAATTTATTACTTTATCCATTAATATTTATTGACATAGTTAAATTTTTCATCGTAACTGATAAGTTCTCCAAAAAAAATCAAAAAAATATTGGTGCCTTTTGTTGAAAGGAATTATTGTTCCAGCATACAGTTAATAACTTGTTTATTTATAGTTTGTACGGATCGTGCCAGAAAAAATCCACAAGTTCCCAAGAATCCTGAACTTTGGGACGTCCTACCGGCGTTTATGTGTAATCAATTCAAGATACTGTTTTATTATTTGGGAATAATTAAATTGCACGATCTTACGGGTTACAACTTTATTGAGCTGCTTCCAAGTATAAATTTGTTTTTAACTACTAATATCGAATCACGGCGGTTGGTATTAATTATGAAAGAGAATGGTCTAATTCTGTTAAAATAGTTCCCGGCCCAAATATTATTTGGGCAGCCTATAATCAATAAGAATATGAGCATTATTAAGCAAAAAAGTTTTAAGGTTATTCTATTTGTAATCTTTTTTAGCATTCTATTAAGCGCTGATTTTCTATTTTATTTAAACGGAAAATTTCCAGCAACGACTTATTATCTTAGAGAATTATTAATAATAGCAGTACTGATATTATTAATTCCACTGATTAAGCAAAGTAGATTTAATGTAAATACAGGAGTGATAACAAAATTAAAAGGAATATATCTGGCGGTTGCTGGTATTTATTTGCTATTTGTCATTTTAAAAGTCCTTTTAAACTTTTTGCTCCCTACTTTTCGCTTTGGTAACAGCTCAGATTTAATATTGTTTAACTCTTTGAATTCATTCTTATATGGAATGATATTTTCAATATGTGCTGCAGCTTTAATGCTAACTACCATTTTCATTGTAAAAGATTTAATATATTTTAAAAGAAAACAGTCATCGGCCAGAAATTTTAATCTTCTTCTGTTATTCTTTGGTTTTGAGATAATCTATGTGAATCTCAGTAGGAATGGAATTGAACTTAATTCTAAATTTTGGCCGTTTAACATTAGTGGTGAAATATTCCTGTACATTTTGATTATTTTAATGGTAGTAAATTCTTTACGAAATTCATGGGTAAATTATTTAAATAAAAAACAAAAAATTAATTGTGTGTGGCTTGGTATACCATTACTTACGGGTACAATTATTTTTCAGGTACACATTGTACGGGATAATCTACTTACCGAATATAGTGCATCTTTGGCCGCTATGATTGAATACGCAGGCCTGTTTCTGTGTATTTACCTGTGTATGGGATTCTTGAGTCTGATTTTACACCTTCCGACGGCCGGTATTTTTGATCGTAAAATACGAGAGATTGAATCGTTACATGATTTGAGTCGTACATTGTCTTCGGTATTTGATTCAAGCAAAATAGTAGGCATGATTACTAAAAAAGCCGCTGCGATTATCAATTCAGATGCCTTATGGTTACAAATATTGAACGCCGACTCAACCAGATTAAAAGTAGTATCTTCAGAATATCTCCAGAAAAATGAAATCACTAAATTGGAGGTCACTCCATCCAATGGTCTGAATGACTGGATCATTCAAAATCGAAAATCTGTATTAATTAATGAAATGTCTAAAGATCCAAGAAGTAATTATTTGAAAGAATGGAATAAAAACATCAATTCTATTTTAGGTGTACCGCTTATTTCAAAGAAAGGAGTTTTAGGCATTTTGTTTTCGGGTAAAACAGAAACTTTTGCGTATGACGAAGAAGATCGAGCCTTACTTCAGGCTTTTGCTAATCAGGCGACCTTTGCATTAGAAAATGCCAGACTATTTGAAGAACTGTTGGTAAAAGAGCGCTTTGAGCAAGAATTGAAAGTTGCACATGACGCACAAAGACAACTATTACCCAAAGAAATGCCTCGAATTAAAGGCATAGAGATTGAGGCCATTAGTGTGACCGCAAATGAAGTGGGGGGAGATTATTACGACTTTTTTAAAGTTGGAAATAAATTAACAATAACAGTAGGGGATGTCTCAGGTAAGGGCGCAAAAGCTGCATTTTATATGGCTGAATTGAAAGGAATCATTGAATCATTAGCAAATATTTACACTTCTCCAAAAGAATTAACAATTCAAATAAACAAATCGCTGGTTAGAAATTTAGAGCGGACTTCATTTATTAGTTTGATTTACTCAATTATTGATATAAATAAAAAAGAACTGGTTTTTACCAGGGCAGGGCATTGTCCTTTATTATATTGTTCCGAAAGAAATGGAGAATCCAGGTTTATCGAACCGCCAGGATTAGGATTGGGTCTGGAATACGGTAAGAAATTTGAAGATAATCTGTCTGAAGAAAAAGTAAAATTGCAATCCGGCGATGTACTTGTATTTTATACCGATGGCGTTATAGAAGCTCGAAATCAACATAAAATGGAATTCGAGCAAGAACGACTTAAAGAGTTGGTTTCAAAAAATCTCCAATTGAGTGCGTTCCAAATTAAAGAACTGTTAGTAAAAGAAATTCAAGAATTCGTTGGCGGCACTAAATCTCATGATGATTTAACTTTTGTAGTAGTTAAATTATTATAAATTTATTGGGTAGATGGAAATAATAAAAATAAAAATTGCCTTATGTGTTTGATATACTTACTCAAAGGAGGATTAAATGGAAGGTTTTGAAGTCACAAAAAGTGAAAATATAGGAGTGTCAATATTATATATAAAAGGATATTTAGACGCGCATACTGCTCAGGATTTAGAGAATGCATTTCAGGAATTAGTAGATGCAAAAAAATATAAAATTGTGGTTAACTTCAAAGAATTGAATTATATTAGCAGTGCTGGCTTGGGCGTGTTCATGGGTTTTATTGAGGATATCCGAAAAAATGGCGGCGATATTAAACTGACAGATATGAAACCCAAGATATATCGTGTTTTTGATCTTTTAGGTTTTCCAACTTTATATGACATATTAGAAGAAGAACAAAAAGCTCTTGAAAAATTCAAAGTTTCGTAACTTTATCATGAAATTCAAGTATGAAAATAGCAGACAGGTCGTTTAAGAATAGGAGCCTAAAAAAAGGTGGTGAATGTCTTGCCTAAGATTCAAAAAAAGTATCATTTAAAATTGCCCAGCCAATCTGATAATCTCTCTATCATTCGAGAGCTTGTAGCCAACGTGGCAAATAAAGTTGGATTCAATAAAGACGACATTAGCAAAATTGAGCTTGCTGTTGATGAAGCATGTGCAAATGTTATCAAACATGCATACGGAAAAAATATAAATCAACTCATTGACGTAGAAATCAAAATTGACACTAAGAAAATGATGGTCATTGTTTCTGATAAGGGAAAAGGCTTTGAGCCGCAAGATGTTAAACTTCCAAATATGAGTAAGTATATATCAGAAATGCGGGTAGGTGGCCTGGGGATCTATCTGATTGAAACACTTATGGATAAAGTTGATTTTGATGTAAAACCAGGAATCAGGAATCAAGTTAAAATGATAAAATATCTTAATAAAGACATTTCAAGGAACAAAACCGTTTCAAATTAATATCTCTAATCTTTGGAAACACAAGCCGTGTTGAATAACATAAATGAAAAAAAAGAGTTTACTCAGTTAGACGAAAAGCTTTATGAGCTTCAAGCACTATTTGATTTGAGTAAGGCCTTAAATTCCTCCTTGAATCTTAAAACGATTTTGGACACTATATTATTAACACCCATGGGGAAAATGCTTATTGGGAAAGGTGTTGTTTTAATAGCTAAAAATTCTAAGGGCTTTGTCATTGAAACTTTAAAAGGCCTTCCCAAATCACTCATAGGAACTGGTATCCAAATCGATGATTTCCCACAAAAACCTGAATTTATTAAGAATTTAGATGCTTTAGCATGGCAAGGATTTTTTCAAAGAAATGGTATTGAGTTAGTGATTCCCATTCTTCACAATGGTAAAAATTTAGGTCTCATTGGCTACGGAAATAAAATATTAGGAAATGAGTTTTTTGACCCTGAATTAGAATATTTAAATTCGCTTTCAAATATTGCAGCGACCTCCGTTCAAAATGGTCTCATTTTTCAGGAATTAAAAGATGTTAACAAACAATTAGATAAAAAAGTACAAGAACTTAATACATTATTTGAAATTGGCAAAGAATTAAACTCGACTTTGGAGTCAGAGAACATTGTGAATTTATTAGCCTATTCCATTATGGGTGAATTGATGGTCAACCGATGTCTCATTTTTTTAAACATTAATGGGAATATGGCTTTGAAATTAAATAAAGGATTCCAGAATGTAACTGAATTAATTGCACCAATCAATGCTGGACTTTGCGCTGAATTGCTTCAATTGGCTCAGCCTGTAATTGTTAATGAAAAAAGTGAAAATGACATATTTTCAAAATTAACTGAAATTGCTGTTTCTGCATTAATACCAATGCGTATTCAAAATGAAACAAAAGGAGTAATTGCCTTAGGAGAGAAGATTACTAAAAGCAAATTCTCAAAAGAAGAACTTGATTTTTTAACTACCTTGGGCAATTTGTCCATGATATCGATTGAAAATGCACGATTATTTGAAGAAACATTAGAGAAGCAGAGATTAGAGGAAGAATTACAAATTGCCAGTGACATTCAAAAACAATTGCTGCCAGATGCATGCCCCCGAATTGAGAATTATGATATTGCTGCTGTAAATATTTCTTCAAGACAGGTTGGTGGCGATTACTTCGATTGCATAAAGGTCAATGAGCATCAATATGCTTTTTGCATTGCAGATGTTTCAGGGAAAGGAGCGCCGGCAGCATTATTAATGTCGAATCTACAGGCAAGTTTGCATGCGCTTATTAATACAAATTTAGAAATAGACGAAATTACCAGTCGTATTAATAATTTAATCCACCAAAATACTGGCTATGATAAATTCATTACATACTTCCTGGGGATAATAGATTTGCAAGACAGAACCTTTACATCAGTCAACGCTGGTCACAACCCGCCATACCTATTCCATAAAGATCACTCTTTTCAAAATTTAGAAGAGGGCGGCCTGATTCTCGGAATGATGCCTAATGTGCCGTATTTGACCGAGACTGTGCAACTCCAATCTGGCGATTGTATAGTTATGTTCACGGATGGTGTTACCGAAGCTATGAATGCTGAAGAAGAAGAATTTGAGGAAAAACGCGTAGAAGAATCAGTAATTGAAAATTATAATTCATCGGCAGAAGATATGTTGCAAAATTTAAAAATGGCTGTTTATAAATTTTCCGAAGGTCAGCCTCAAGCCGACGATATTACAATCTTAATCATTAAAATACTATAATCATAATCGAATTTATCCACTTTGCTTTGAAACAAGGGATTGAAAGCTTTGCAATGGTACTATGAATTAATTTCCTTAATTAGCAACGTTGTATGGGGAATACCAACTTTAATACTACTCTTTGGTACTGGTCTTTTCTTTACATTAAGATCTGATCTCATTCAGTTTAGAAAATTTAAGCTAGCATTTAAATTATTATTCAAAGGTACTGGTAAAAAAACCAAATCTTCTATACAGGAAAAGGGCGATATTTCGCCATTCCAGGCCTTAATGGTTGCATTAGCTGCAGCAATCGGCAATGGTAATATTGGAGGCGTAGCAACCGCAATAATTTTAGGCGGCCCGGGCGCCATTTTCTGGATGTGGTTATCCGCAGTGTTTGGCATGGCTACTATGTTTGCAGAATCTGTGTTGGGAGTTAAGTACCGCATCCAAACCAAAGACGGCAGTATAGCAGCAGGTCCAATGTATTATATTCGGGATGGATTAGGATGGCGCTGGTTAGCAGGTGTGTTTGCATTTTTTATGGGATGCAAAGCTTTGTTTTCGACAACAATGATTCAGTCCAATTCGATTTCATTAGTCATTAATCACAATACAGGATTGCCTGTAATTGTTACGGCGGCAGCATTAGCTTTAATTACCTGGCTTGTGATTATTGGCGGGCTTCGCAGGATTGGGAAATTTGCTGAAAAACTCACACCTCTTATGTCTTTGATATATATAGGGGCCGGATTGTTTGTTCTTATTCTTTTCTACGATAAAATTCCTCAAGCATTTGCACTGATATTTAATAATGCGTTCCATCCAACCGCAGCAGTCGGGGGATTTGCAGGTGCAACTATTCAAGCTTCTATTCGCTATGGAGTCGCACGAGGCTCATATTCGAATGAAGCGGGGATAGGTAGTGCACCAGTTGCACACGGAGCAGCAAAAACAGCCAATCCGGTGAATCAAGGTCTGATAGCCATGCTTGGTGTTTTCGTGGACACATTGATCATCTGTACGATGACGGCCCTGGTGATTTTGGTGACAGGAGTCTGGCAATCAGGTCAAACCAGTACAGCTTTAACTTCAGACGCTTTCAATTTAGCTTTTCCTCAAATTGGCGGGTGGATAGTGTTGGTAAGCTCATTATTGTTCGGATATTCATCACTCATTGGCTGGCCTTATTTGGGTGAACAAAGTTTTGCATACTTATTTGGTAATAAAATAAAAACGCCTTATCGGTGGGCTTTTTGTATTGTGATTTTTATTGGTGGTTTTACCAAAGTCGAATTTGTATGGAATATTGGTGATATTTTAAATGGAATGATGGCCATTCCAAACTTAATTGCTATTCTGGCGTTAAGCGGCATGGTCATAAAAATAACAAAAGAAAATTTATAATAATCATAATTCTGAGTTTTATGGCTGCAATATTAGTAGTTGACGACGAAAAATCGATAACATTTTTGTTATCAGAAGTATTAAAGAAAGACGGTCACACCGTTAAGGAGCTTTCAGACGGCAAATTAGTGAAAGATGAAGTCCAAAAAATGAAGTATGACCTGGTCGTCACTGATCTTCACATGAAAGAAAAGGGCGGGCTCGATGTCCTTAAGATTGTCAAAGAAAATAATGAAAACACTGAAGTACTCATCCTAACGGGGCACGGAACGGTAGCGAGCGCCGTTGAAGCCATGAAATTAGGTGCGTTTGAATATCTTACCAAACCTATTGACATGGAAGAGTTCAGGCTTAAGGCGCAAAAGGCATTAGAAAGAAGAAATTTTAAGCTTCAAATAGAAAAACAACAGAAAGAATTATCTACCCATCAGGAGATGATAAAAAAGGATTTGAGCCTGGCTGAACATGTCCAAACAAGTTTAGTGCCCCGCGCAATTTCTTTACCAAATATTGATGTAAACGTAAAGTATATGCCAATGATAGGCGTGGGTGGTGATTTCGCTGATATTTATTATGACGGAATTGAAAATGTCTATTTAACCCTGATTGATGTAACCGGCCACGGCATAACTGCTGCTCTTCTGGTTAACCGTATATGTAGTGAAATTAGAAATCTTGTTCGTGAAAAAACACATCCTCATTCCATTTTGTATGATGTAAATAATTTTATTTTTCACGCATTTGAAGGCATGGCTATGTTCCTGACCATGTTTTCCGGAGTGATTAATTTAAGAAAAGGCTCGTTTACTTATTCTGGTAGCGCCCACCCTTCGGTTATTTTGTGGAAAAGTAGAGAAAATAAATTTGTAAAATTGGAGTCCCAGAATGTCATTATAGGCTATGAAAAGCGGAAAGAAAACAAATTCATTCAGGATATAATCATGATAGGCCCTGATGATAAAATCATCATGTATACCGATGGAATAATTGAAGCCGAAGACGTTAAAGGAAAACAATTAGGAATTGATGGATTTATAAACTTTTTCAAATCAAGTATTTACTTATCTGCGAACGAGATTATCGAAACAATAATGGACGGGATTTATGAATTTACACCAAATCCCATAAAAGACGATGTATATTTAATTGTCGCAGGTATGAAGTAGTTGTAGATGAATGGCAAAGTACTTCTCTGCAATCCGTGGATTACGGATTTTGCAGCCTATGATTTTTGGCTCAAACCTCTGGGACTACTTTATATTGCGGCTGTTTTACGACAATATAGTTACGATATATCTTTGATTGACTGTATGGATCGTTATGATCCTGAGTTATTGAATTTTCAAGGCCTTCAATCACCTAATAATATTTATTATAGTACTGGAAAATTTCACCGGCAAGTTATTCAGAAGCCCGGCCTCTACAAAAACATCCCAAGAAATTATGCCCGTTATGGATTCCCTCTGCAGGTTTTTCGAAGTAAGCTTGGTCAAACACCTGAACCAGATGTCGTTTTAATCACTTCCGGCATGACTTATTGGTATCAGGGTGTTCAATTGGCTATCGAGGAAATTCGTAAGATATATTCCGACGTGCCTATCGTACTTGGCGGCATTTATCCCACTCTTTGCCATAAACACGCCAAAGAAACCACCGGTGCGGATTTTGTTATTACTGGCGAAGGAGAATTAGCTGCATTAAAAATTGTAGATTCATTAACTGGCAATAAGCGAGATTACAACGCTTTTTCTGAACAAATAGACGAGCTACCGTATCCTGCTTTCGATCTATATAAAAACCTCACGTATATCACTATACTGACTTCTAGGGGCTGTCCGTTAAAGTGTACTTTTTGTGCTTCCAGCTTAGTTTCTGGGCAATACCGCAGGCGAGAACCATCAAAAGTCGTTGATGAAGTGCAATATTATTATGAAAGATTAAAGATAAAAGAGTTTGCATTTTATGATGATGCATTATTAACCGACCATAAAAATCATTTTTCTATTATTTTAAAAGAAATAATAAACAAAGGGTGGGATGTAAGTTTTCATACGCCCAATGGAATACAAACAAAACATTTAGATAAAAACATTGCCGAAAAAATGTTTCAGGCCGGTTTCAAAACAATACACTTGAGTTATGAAACGGGGAATCCTGACAGACAAAACGATATGTGTAAAAAAGTAACGAATGATACATTTATTCGCGGAGTGAGATATCTTTGCCAGGCTGGATATAAAACTGGCAGCCTCAAAGCTTATATTTTGGCAGCTTTACCTGGTCAATCAATTGAAGAAGTACTTTGGAGCATGGCCTTTGTTCATTCTCAGGGAGTGAAAATCAGGTTAGCTGTATTCTCACCTATCCCAGGCACAGTGGAATGGCAGCGAGCAAAGCAATATTCTGACTATCCTGAAAATGCTGATCCTTTACTGGCTAACAATTCAATAATACCCATACAACCGCCAGGCACTACATTAAGTACTTTTGATAAAATAAACTCACTGGCCAATCATTTAAATCTTGAATTGGCGACAGGTCAAATTCATCGTGATGTTGAAAGCCAGGTACGGCAAATGAAAAGTCAGTTTTAATCGGTTTGAGATAGGCTGCGTTCATGCACAGGTTATGTAATTGGACAAATTCAGGGAATATAAATCTTGATTGTTAGAGGTAATTTAGCTATACTTGCTTTCAGAAACGGTTTCATCAATTGTGGCATTATTTGTGAGGATTCACCGGTAAGATAATTTCGATTGATCATTTTGGAAATTAATTGCAAATATTCTGTTTAATATATCAACCAAAATAGTGAAAAATAAGTCGATAATATATATGAGGAGGGATGATAAATATTGGAATTAGAGAGAATGAGCTAGTCGGATTTAAGTATATAGGGAAATAAGGTGATGATGAATACTCTAAATCCATATATCCTTATTACTTCATCACCTGAATCAAAAATACAGCGGGGCTTTTTAATTAGATGAATGATAGATACCAAAATTACGAAGACCATTATCAGCAATTTTATTCTAAAAAACGGTTTCGTATTTTCGATAAACTACGAAGTGATAATCCCAGATTAAATGTAATTTTATTTTTTGCAACCTGCTTTACCACCTTTATAACCGGCTGGCTCCAAAATGGCTACTGGCAGGCGGGATTCTGGTATAGCGGCTCTATAATATCCATACTTTTTGCTCATGAAATGGGGCACTATTTGATGTGTAAAAAACACGGGATTAAGGCAACACTGCCATATTTCATACCGTTCCCAATTCCGTATCTGAATCCATTTGGCACTATGGGTGCGGTAATCAAAATGGAGTCTCGTATTCCAAGTCGAAAAGCCTTGTTCGATGTGGCGGTGGCGGGTCCCTTAGCTGGATTGGCGATAACCATCCCATCCATATATTTTGGCGTCCAGCTTTCTGAAATTATCGAAATGACACCCCAGATTGCACTGAGTACTGTTTCTTTGGGGGAATCGTTTCTCTATGCTCAGATCTCAAAATTAGCAATTGGCACACTTCCCGAAGGCCAGGATGTATTAATGCATCCGTTAGCATTTGCAGGCTGGGCAGGATTGTTCGTAACGGCGTTAAATCTGCTACCAATTGGTCAGCTTGATGGCGGCCACATTGTCTATGCTTTACTGGGTAAAAATCATAAATTCGTTGCTACTATTGCTTTGATAAGCTTCAGTTTAATTTGCATCTTTATGTATCCGGGGTGGGTTTTATTAATAATTTTAATAATTTGGTTTGGCTATCGCCATCCACCAACTATGGATGAGACCCCAATAGACAGTAACCGAGTTGTGATAGGTATCATAACATTGATCATTTTTGTTCTATCATTTACTCCTCAGCCATTTAAAATATAGAGTATCCTAATTTGGGAGAAATTGTCTATGTCATTCGAATATCCTGATTCAATAAAATTAGCACAATTGCCAACCCCAATTGAAAAACTTGACAAAGTTACGCAACTATTTGGAGGGGCACAAATTTATATTAAAAGAGATGATTTTACAGGAATTGGGACAACCGGTAATAAAATTAGAAAGCTGGAATTTTTATTTGCTGAAGCTTTAAAACAAAACTGTAGCCACGTCATCACCTGTGGCGGTAGCCAGTCAAATCATGCGAGAGCTACGGCAGTGGCCGCTGCAAAAGTAGGTTTAAAATCACACTTGGTGTTAAGGAATGGCATGGGAGTAGCATTGCAAGGCAATTTGTTTTTAAGCAGATTGGTTGGCGCAGAAATTCAGTATGTTACTCAGGATGAGTATTTACGCGTTGATGAAATCATGAACGAGATTGCCGAAAAGCTTAAAAATCAGGGAAATAAAGCATACGTGATTCCTGAAGGCGGTTCTAATGAAATAGGAGCTCTGGGTTATCTAAAGGCTGCTGAGGAAATTGCAAAGCAACTGAGCAGAATGAAAATAAAAATACACCACATTGTATCCGCGGTGGGTTCTGGAGGAACCTATGCCGGCCTACTGCTTGGAAAATATTTATTTGATATACCAGCTCAGATTCAAGGTATAAACGTCTGTGATGATGAAGCCTATTTTGTCAACAGGATTTATAATATAATGCAGAATATGCAAAAAACTTTCAAATTGGATTTAAAAATCAGTAAAAAAGATATAAATATAATCGATGGTTATGTTGGCAAAGGCTATGGCCTGAGCAGCCAGAACGAAATCGATTTGATAAAAAAAGTGGCAGTAGCCGAGGGCATTATCCTGGACCCGATTTACACAGGTAAGGCTATGTCGGGTTTAGCTGATCAAATTCGCAAGAACAAATTCACAAAAGATGAAAATGTTTTGTTTATTCATACAGGCGGTATTTTTGGACTTTTCCCTAAAAGTACCCTATTTTTCTGATTGATTATGTGTTCGGTGTTCAAGCTTTAGCTTGTGTGGCGATATCAGTTCTCAAGCTAAAGCTTGAACTCTTTTTAACAATCGCTTCGGTTAAACTAAAAGTCTCCCTCCGTCAATTACAATAATTTCCCCTGTAATAAAGTCACTGCCCTTGAGTAGAAACAGGTTGGCATTTACAACGTCCTGTGGAGCGCCAATTTTTTTTAAAAGAGACATATTTCTAACTTCGTTCTCAAACTCTTCTGTGATATTTTCATGCATTAAAACTGTTCCGGAAGCTATTGCATTTACTTGAATATCAGGGGCGAGCGCTTTGGCTAATCCTTTAGTAATTGAAATCAGACCCGCTTTGGAGGCAGAGTAGGGTATATAGCCAGGCCACGGAGATATGCCTGCCACGTCAGCAATGTTGATTATTTTTCCGGATTTTTGCTTTTTCATGAAATTTGAAACGTATTGGGCACAGAAAAATGGCGCTTTCAGGTTTATATTTAAAAGGTCATCCCATTGATTTTCGGTTGTTTCTCCAAGCGGGGTTTTATAATATATCGCAGCATTATTGATAAGAATGTCAATTCTTTTAAATTTTTGAAGACATGTTTTTACTACATTTTCTATATTTTCAACCTGAGTGAAATCGCCTTGAATAAGTACAGCCTCTGTGCCAATTGATTCAACCTGCGATAAAGTTTTTTGGGCCATGACGCTGGATCGGTTGTATTGAAGCGCTAATTTAACTCCCTCTTTCGCGAGGCTTATCGCAATGGCTTTTCCAATTCGGATGGCTCCCCCGGTTACAAGAGCTACTTTATTTTGTAATTCCATGGAATCCCTGGAGATATTTGAAGCTTTTTACATTTGGACCAGAACCCGGTTCCTCTGCTTTCCTGGGCGTCCTTGTTTTTAAAGCTGATAGGGTTAAAACTACAATTTCGGAGCTAACTGGATAATAGCGGTTATATTAAGTTATGCCGCCTGTTTTAAGATTTCCACCGATAGCATATTCTACTTCCAGAACATTGTTTTTTAGTCTGTTTTTCAAATCCTTGCGATCATCTATTGTGATGGTCGTTACAATTCTGTCAGCAAAGGTCTTTATTTCATCATGACATTTTTTCACAAGGAAAATAATTTCATCCCATTCACCTTCAATAATAGTTCCCATGGAAGTAAATTGATAATCCAGTTCACTTTTTTCAATAATTTTCACAGCTTTGGCTATCAACTCTTTTGTCTCTTCGCCGGTACCAGCCGGTGTAATATTTATGTATGCCAACATTTATTATCAAGTTTAAATTACTAAATTAATTTGATTTATACTATGAGTGAAATATATTAAATTTAAAGAAAATGTCAAGCCAAAAAAATAAATGTTATAAAATAAATTGTTGACATTCCCTTGGTGAATTAATATATTTCATCGTTCACGCATAGGAGGAAAGGAACTTGAGTTCAAGATTTAAATTTAGTTTATTTATTGTGATGGGTTGTGTTCTTTACATTATTTTGCAACAGTCTCCTGTTTTTGGATCCCCATTTCAGGGAAGTTCTGTCATGGGTGTAAATTCCTTTTTAAGCCTTCTCACTCTTGCATTAGTCATTGAAAGAATAATAGAAATTAACATATTACTTATTCCCGGTATGGAAGAGAAGAAGAACGAATTAGAATATGATCCTGATGCTTTAGTTCAATTTAAATTGAAAATACGCCGTTTTACTTTAATTGGAGCAATGGTTCTTGGAATTGTCGGATGTGTTATTTTTAAATTTGGCATTCTCGATGAAATATTCCCAAATGGAATAGGCTCAACTAATTTATTTAATTTAGTGTTAACTGGATTAATAGCTGGCAGTATCGCGGAACCTGTTCATCACATGGTAATTATAAGCCTGGGAATTCGAGAGCGATTGAGAGTGCTGCGACATGGCAACAAATAGTTGATACTGACGAAACATATGATTAGTGAACATTTTTTAACAGAACTACTACGAAGATAGTTAATTAGTGAGGTTGATATTTAAAAGTGATTATTGGTATCTTTCTAAAAGACCAATATCTGGATTATTATTTGTTACGCCTTTATGGTTACTTTATGAAGTCTTAGCTTTCCGAATAAATCAAGGCTGGTTAGGTAGTTTAAGAACTGGAACGGATTTCCTCATTAAAAAAAGCTTCAATTATTTTGGCGTCAATGCTGGATTTTCAGTTGCCATAATGATACTTGTGTTGTTCACTTTTTTTATCCAGCAGCGAAAAGGTATTCAAAAATTATTAAACAAGCCAATTCTATTTGTGTTCATGTTTTTAGAGAGTATATTATATGCTCTTGTTTTTGGTTTAATCGTAGGCAGGGTAACAGAATTATTTTTAACTACCGAAAATATTGAAATTAATCACACCAGAGTATCAGCTCTTATTGTAAATATTGGCTCTGGCGTTTATGAAGAATTCTTTTTTCGTTTTTTATTTCTAACATGTTTTGTTTTAGTATTTAAAAAACACATGAATGAATTGCGAAATATTATTTATGCAGTAGGTATAATACTGGGTTCTTTAATTTTTGCATTTTTCCACTATCTGGATTATTTCAATGAGCCTTTTCTTTGGAATTCATTTTATTTTCGCTTTTTTGCCGGTGTGATGTTTTCAATTATATTTATTAATAGAGGATTTGGAATAGCAGCTTTCACGCATTCTTTATATAATATTTTTCTAATGTTTCGTCAGTTTTAAGTCATGAATAAGAAAATATATCTAAAATGTTCGCAATGTGGTAACTCTATCGAGGAAATAAAAAAACCATCGCTCACAGTGGATATTATAATTGAGATGCCGCTTTATGATAAGCATCCGGGCATTGTTTTGATAAAAAGGAAAAATCCTCCTTATGGGTGGGCTATTCCTGGCGGATTTGTAGATTATGGTGAATCAGTTGAAAACGCAGCCCTTCGAGAAGCAAAAGAAGAGACAGCGCTAACTGTAAGAATAAAGTCTCTCCTCGGTGTTTACTCAGCGCCTGAAAGAGATCCCAGAGGACATACTGTAAGTGTGGTTTACATTGCTGAAGGAATGGGCGCTCCGGAGGCCAGAGATGATGCTGCGGAGTTAAAAATATTTTCTAAAGATACGTTGCCAGAAAATCTGGCATTTGATCATTCAGAAATACTGAACGATTATTTTACAGCAAAATTTGCATAGCTATCATGGTTTTGAATTTTCAAGTTATTAAAAAATATAAATTATCAATGCTTCTATCAGGCATTTGTCTGATAGTAATCTCTGGATTTTTTATTTTATGGTTATTTTTATCCTCTGTAGTCAATGGCACAGAGGAGGAAAAATTTACACTTAAAATTAAAAAGGGTATGTCTTTAAATGCCATCATCAATGTGATGCTTGAGGATAATATAATTCAAAACAAAGATAAACTCGTGGTAGTAGCCAGGATACTTGGTTGTAGAGGTAAAATAAAAGCTGGTAAATATGAAATTTCAGGTGGGATTTCGAGTTATCTGTTACTGCGGAAATTGGTAGATGGAAAGATGGCAAACGAATGGGTTACAATTCCGGAAGGTAAACACTCCAGGCAAATTGCATCAATTATGATGAAAAAAGTTGATATTGATTCTGCGAGATTTATGCAATTAGTAAACGACCCCAATTACGTCCGCAAACTTGGCCTTGATGCCGCCACACTTGAAGGATTTTTGTATCCAAATACCTATCGTTTAAATTGGGGGATGAAATGTGAGCAAATTATCCCAATTTTAGTAAATCAATTCAAAAGACAATTTAATGATACACTTATTGCAAAGACAAAAGAGATGGGTTTTTCAGTGACAGAAATCCTTGCCCTTGCTTCTATCATTGAAGGAGAGGCAATCATTGACTCTGAGCGGGAAATTATTTCAGCAGTATATCATAATCGTTTAAGAAGGAGGATTCCACTGCAGGCTGATCCTACAATTCAATATATAATTAAAGATAGCCCGCGCAGACTATTGAAAAAGGATTTGGCAATAAATTCACCGTATAATACATACAAATATTACGGCCTGCCACCTGGACCCATTAATAACCCAGGCATAGCGTCAATAAGAGCTAGTTTGTTTCCGGCAAAAGTCAGATATTTGTATTTTGTCGCTAATGGAGATGGTTCGCATACGTTTAGTACCACACTCAAACAACATATAAGAGCTAAAGCACGTTTTGATGAATTCAGAAAAAAAATAAAGCAAAAGAAACGGATGGAAGGGAAAGATGGATAAAACAACATCAACAACTATGACTCATTTAACTGCATCTTTGAATGATGTTCAAAGGGAAGCCGTTCAATGTACGGATGGTCCAGTCCTGATTTTAGCAGGTGCAGGCAGTGGAAAGACACGAGTTTTGACTTATAGAGTCGCGTACCTGATAGAGCAGATGCGCGTAAAACCATGGGAAATTTTAGCAGTTACTTTTACGAATAAAGCTGCCAAAGAAATGAAAGATCGGATATTAAATCTTTCCAATGGTATTGGCAAAGATGCCTGGATTGGTACATTTCATTCTATTTGCGCTCGAATTTTACGAATGGAAGGCGAACGATTAGGCTATGGCCGGAATTTTTTAATTTTTGATCGGAATGACCAGATACGATTTATTAAAAGTGTTATGAATGAAATTAATATATCCCCTAAACAATATTCTCCGGAATCCATACAATCGCGTATAAGTGGCGCTAAAAATATGTTTGTCAGCCCAAAAGAATACAATGAAATTGCGAGCGAACCATTTGAGGCAACGGTTGCGTTAGTCTATGTCCATTATCAGAAACTATTAAAAGAAAATAATGTAATGGATTTTGATGATCTTTTAGTAAATCCTATTTTACTTTTTGAAAAATATCCTTTAGTTTTAGAAAATTATCAAAAGAAATTTAAATATGTATTGGTAGATGAATTTCAGGATACAAATCGAACACAATATCTTTTGATAAATAAAATAGCTTTCAAACATAAAAATTTATGTGTAGTAGGGGATGACGATCAGTCTATTTATCGTTGGCGGGGCGCTGATATTCAAAATATACTGAATATTGAAAAGGATTATCCGCATTGTAAGATATTTCATTTAGAGCAAAATTATCGTTCAACTAAAAACATATTACGCGTTGCTCATTCAGTTGTACAAAATAATGTGAGCCGGCGAGAGAAAGTGCTTTGGACTGAAAAAGAAGCTGGAGATAAAGTTGCAATTATTGATGTTGATGATGCTATGGTAGAATCCTTAACAATTGTAGATCTTATTAAAGAGGAAATTTCTAAACATGCGTGCAAATTCAATGATTTTGCTATTTTATATAGAACAAATGCTCAATCAAGGGTTCTTGAGGATGGATTGCGTGCTGTGGGAATTCCATATATTATTGTAGGGGGAGTTAAATTTTATGAAAGAAAAGAGATTAAAGATGTATTAGCATATCTGCGTTTGATATGCAATCCTAAAGATAAAATTAGTTTTAAAAGAGTTGTGAATTTTCCTTTGCGTGGGATAGGGGAGACCTCTGTGGTTAAACTTGAAGAGTTTGCTCGAGAAAATGCTCTTTCAATGTTCGAAGCAGCAGCCAGAGTCGAAGAAATTACTACTATATCACAAAAAATTCGAAATAATATTTTTCAATTTTACGAATTAATTAATAAATATGCATCTTTGAAAAAGGAATTTTCTGCAGGAGAATTGGCCAGAGCTGTTGTCGACGATATCGGGATTTTAAAGAAATTCAAGGAAATTAACACAGAAGAATCATTTGGCCGAGCAGATAATGTACGTGAGCTTCTTTCCGCTATTGTTCAATTTACTAAAGCCAGTGATGGTGCGACTTTGGATAATTATTTGGAAGAGGTGGCATTGATAACGGATATTGATTCGTGGGATGACCGATCAAACGCTGTTACTTTAATGACGTTACACAGTGCAAAAGGCCTCGAATTTCCGGTTGTATTTATTTCAGGCCTGGAAGAAGGGCTGTTTCCTTTGTCACGATCATTTAATAGTAATGAGGAATTAGAGGAAGAACGAAGATTATTCTATGTCGGCGCTACTCGGGCCAAAGATAAATTATATCTGTCCTGGGCTGCACAAAGGATTAAATATGGTGAAATGTATAACAATATTCCATCAAGATTTATCAAAGAAATCGATCCGGAATTTATTATACAAAAAAGTATGAGAAAATCATTTGAACCTAAAATACAAAAAAACCTTTCAAAGCCAGTACCTGCATACGAGGATTTTTCGCAGGAAATTCCCGAAATTTCTGTTGGCAGTGAAGTGAAACATGAACTTTTTGGAGTCGGTAAGATTATAACTAAAGATGGCAGGGGTCAGGATATGAAAATAACTGTAAATTTTTATAATTTCGGGAAAAAAAGGTTGGTTGTTAAATATGCAAATCTTGAAATCCTTAATTAAGCGTAAACACAAAATTAGTTTTGGTGAAATGAAACTAATTAAAATAATATTTGTGATACTGTATTTTCTGCTTTCGGGCTTTACTCATACACAAATTGGCTGGGCTCAGGAAACGAAAGCTGAAAAGGAATTTAATTTTGCTCAAAAGCTGTTCGAAGACAAATTATATATTTTGGCAGCAGAACAATTTAAAGACTTCGCTAAGAATTATCCTAATAATGAACAGGCAGATAATGCCTTATTCCTGTGTGGTGAATCGTTTTCAAATGAAATGGACTACAATCTTGCTTTTGAGGCATTTAGAGAGTTGGAAATTAGCTACCCTCTATCTGCTTTAATTGCAAAAGGAAGATTTCAAATGGCGTCTTGTCAGGTGAAATTAAATAATTTTGAAGCGGCAGCAAAGCTGTATCAGCGTATTCCGGTTTTTCATCCTGAAAGCGAATTTGCTCCAAAAGCATATTATGAATCAGGACGCGCCTACTTAAAAGCCGGCAAGAATAATGACGGTTTAAGCATTTTCCTTAATCTAATTAATGATTATCCTGACTCCCGGGAACGACTGGATGCCTATCGCGAAATTGTTCAACTCCAAATAAAAATGGGAGATTTTTCTGATGCTATCGATACGATTGACGGTATTTTTCGTGCATTGGGTTCGGACTTGAAGTATCCGCAAATTGATTTCTTGCGGGCAGAGATTTTTGAAAAACTCGGGCAAATAAATGAAGCCGAGTCTGCATATTTAAAGCTGCTAGAATCATTTCCAAGCAGTCCTGAATCTAAAAATGCACATTACAAGTTAGGCGTTTTATCTCAAAATAATGGTGATTACGACGTAGCTTTAAAGTACTTTAATAATTATATAGCTAATGCAGATTCAACCAGGCAATCAAATCCAGTTTATTTAAAAAGAGGTGATATTTTACTCTTACAGAAACAGTATGATGCTGCTTTAGAATCCTACCAGAAAGCAATTTCACTTAGTGCAGTAAATCACCAAATCGAAGCTGAATTCAAGACCGCGAAAGTATTAGCAATTTTAGACAAAAACCAATTAGCGGTTGATAAATTTACAGAGCTAATTTCTAAGGAAACTTATTTAGAAGCAACAGACAGGCAGGTGATTAGTTTTGTTAAAAATGCGTATCTGGAACTAACGGCCGCTCTACTCAAAATACACCGATACAGGGATGCTTTAGAATTAATTCAAGAATATTCAAA
The DNA here is from genome assembly GCA_964539665.1 of uncultured Cytophagia bacterium. Lineage (GTDB taxonomy): Bacteria > Zhuqueibacterota > Zhuqueibacteria > Oceanimicrobiales > Oceanimicrobiaceae > CAZIKB01. The sequence goes on along the minus strand of CAZIKB010000012.1, from coordinate 51,661 downwards.
AAAATACGCGAGCAGCCCTGAATTGGCGATTATGCATATTAAAAAGGCTGAAATTTTTGAAAAGAACATAAAGGACTTTACCAGGGCATTACGACTTTACGATGAATTCCTCGAGACCTTTCCATTCAGACCTGAAGTTGATGATGTGCAACTGGCCATTGCGCGTTGTTATGAATCTCTTACAGAAAACAAACTGGCGCTAAATGAATATCAAAATTACCTGACCCGATATCCTGCTGGAGACCAAGTGGATTGGGTGCTGCACAAAATTAGACTTATCTCTGAGATATTTAATTACGACACTGGTGATGGCTTGAATCAATTATCAAATTTAATCGGCAAGTTCGCAAACGGGCAAAATAATGCAAATTTGAATTTGGAATTAGGAAAAGTATTCTTTGAACAAAAAGATTTCACTAAAGCATTAAGCTATTTCAAGAAGGAACTTGCAATTTCAACTAACAATACCTCAAAGGAGGATGTCTATTTCTATTTGGGAAAAATCTACTTCAGATTGGCAGAAAGATCAAAAGTATTAAATCAACACCATGATGTTGAAGCCTATTTTGACAGCGCTGCAATTTGCCTGAATATTTTGAAGGATAATCAGGATTCCACTCAATGGGCAGAGGAACCCCATTTCTTGTTAGCACAAATAGAACTTGACAAATTATCCAGTCCTCAATCTCGACAATCCAAGCTCCTTGAATTAAAAATTGAATGGGAAAATCGTTATCCGGAAAGTAAACATTTGGATTTTATTTCAATTAATTTAGCAAATGAACTTCTAACCGTCTCTTCTTTACAACAAGATTCATCATTCTTTCAGCAAGCGCTTGAGATTTACCAGCAAATTCATGATAAATATCCCGCAAGTGAATATTTTGATGAAGCGCAATTTAAAGAGCCTGTTGTCTTAAGCTATTTAGGAACAGATTCTTTGGCTTTGGAGAAAATAACTGATTTTATAAATACAACGTCCCAAAATAAGTTTTTACCTGAAGCGCTTCTACTGAAAGCTAAATTGGAGAGAAATAATGAAGATTTCGTTTCAGCAATAGAAACACTGAATAAAATTAAATCTGACTATTTTTATTCAGCAATAGTTAGAAAAGTGCAATTGGAGTTAGCTGATATACATTTTCAAATGGGTAACTTTCAATCAGCGATAGATAACTACAAAACCGACAATAGCTTCTGGGATAATTTGCTGCTTAATGATAGTGAGAATATTGATTTTTTAATATATTACAAAGAAGCGCAAGCTTATGAAAATCTTGGACAATATAATAACGCCCTGGCAAAATATATTACCTTAATACAAAAAGATTCCACTCATGCATATTCTCAGAAAGCAATGTTCGCTGTAGCCCGAATAGCACAAACGCAAAACAAATTAACATTAGCAAAAGAATATAATCAAAGTATCTTAAGACATGCTTCTAAAGCTGAATATAAATATCAAGCAAACATATCTTTAGGGGATATCTATTTTCAACAGGATTTATTTCAGGAAGCCAACAGGCGCTATTTATCAGCCATTCAAATGGCTAAAAATAGTGATGAAGAAAAATATCCGATAATGCAATCGATCAGGTGCAAATATAAGTTAAAAAAATTTACAGCCGCCGATTCAGATGTAAAAATGTTCAGGAAAAAATTTGACGACTCGAAAAATGCGGAGGGCCAATTTCTAATTGATAAAGGTAATGCATACATTTCGGAAAAACAATTTGAATTAGCTGAAAAAACATTTAAAAAACTTAAGAGTGACTTTAAAAAAACGGATTTTGCCGCTAAGGGTGAATTTAGCCTGGGTGCAATTTATCTGATAACTAATCATACTGAAGAAGCGTTGGAAATACTAACCAACATCCCAACAAAATATCCTGACAGTGAAGTCACACCTCTTACCTATTTTAATTTGGGAGATTTCTATTACAAATCACAGCAAATTGAAAACGCTATTAGTGCATTTAAACAAATTATGCAACATTCACAAGCCAAAGGGTATTATCAAAAAGCTCTGCAATATCTGATTAAATGTTACAGTGACCTTTATTTATGGGATCAAGCGATAGTCAATACCCGAATGTACCTCACTAAGTTTCCCACAGCAGAAGATAGATTTTCTAAAATGGTTGATCTGGCAAAATATTTAATGTACTTAAAAGAGTATAATCGTGCGATCGCGAACTTCAAACAGCTCAAATCTTTCGCAAATGATGAAATGCAGGCTGAGATTCAATTTTATATAGGGCAATGTTATAACGAAATGGGTAATTTTGAGCGTGCTGCGGTAGAATATTTAAAAGTCAAATATTTAACAAAAGCTACTAAATTGCCATGGCATGTTACTGCACAGTTTGAAGCGAGTAAGTGCTTAATCCGGTCTGGTGAAACTGCCATAGCCAGGAAAATTCTTCAAAGGATTATTAAAGAACAGGGTAGTGAAAATAACTTTGGCCGCTTTGCCCTGCAAAAGCTTGAAGAAATCGAAAAAGGTGAAAATCCTGTGGTCGAGAAAATTGTAAAATAAATTATACGAAGCTGGAATAATAATTAAACAAAATGGTAATTATGATTAGCCTTGTGTGAAGCCATTTTTAACATGAAAATGCCGTGCAAAAATGGAATATAATGATGAAAAGGATGTATTACGATATATCCAACGGTCTCTTTCTGGTGAAGCAAATGCATTTGAATGGATAGTTCAAAAGTATCAAAAAAGAATTTATTATACGGTTTTCCAATTGGTTATGAACCACGAAGATGCCGATGATGTGGTCCAGGAAACTTTTATTAAAGCTTATACCAAGCTCGATACTTATAATGAGGAATATCCCTTTTATCCATGGCTTTATCGCATTGCTATAAATACATCGTTAAATCAACTGAAAAAGAATACGAGGTTTCGTTCACTATCACTTAGTAATATAGATGGAAATAATCATAATTCAGATTTATCAGAAGCACCACCACAATTGTTCGAAATGCAAGGAAATGAACTGGTAATTAAATTAAAAGATGCTTTACGTAAAATTCCGCCTGAACAGCGTGTGGTGTTTAATTTAAGAGTTCGTGACGAACTTAGTTATCAAGAGATTAGCGAGACATTGGAAATCTCTATGGGTACGGTAATGTCTCGATTGTCCAGAGCCAGAGACAAACTGCGTAAACTGTTACAAAGCTATTTAGATAATAAAGATGTTGAGGTAAAAGGATGAACTGTTATGATGTAAAACAAAAGGTTGGCAATTATTTGGATACAGCTCTCACTGAAAACGAGATGCATGGAATTGCACAACATTTAAAAAAATGTACAGATTGCACCAGTATTTTGGAGTCCTTAAAACAGATTGAGTCCCTGATGAAAGTCGATGTTTATGAAGAACCCCCCGAGGAATACTGGGCAACACTGCCAAACAAAATAACAAATAGAATTGGATTACATTCGCCGGCTACAAAAACGAAAAAAATCAGTGACTTATTAAATGAATGGCTACCTAAAAATAGCCTGGTTTGGGGATTTACAGGCGTAGTTGCTATCCTGACTTTGATACTTGGAATAAAACAGGTATATAAAGTCAAATCAGTTAATCCACCTGTGATTGTGCAACAAACCGAAGATGTTCAATTAAATTCTGAAGAAGTACAAATAAAACCGGAGGAAACTGAGCAAAATCTGGTGTCAACTTCGATTGAAGAGAATGCAAAACAAACCACTCCTGTGGAATCATTTGAACAAACAAATGACTCCAATCCAATTGTTGAACAACAGCCGCGAATAACTGCGGTTAATAATAAGCAGACAACTGAATTGCTCATATTGTCTGATTTTTATATTGAAAAATATCATATAAGCAAGTTTGATAACATTGCAATTCGAAAACAAAAATTCGATTTGCCTGATTATAATCAGCATATATATCCAATACCAAATTCAGTGCTCATTTATTTGGATTATCAATCTGATTCAGAAGATGAAACTGAGTCCAGCGTGACAGCATGGCGAACTTATTCTTTGACAAACAACGTCTCATCTTCTCAAAAAGCAAAGCGGCTGAACATATCTGAAAATTCAAGTGAGCCGAAGAGCAGTTATTCTGAAATTTTAACGATTACTAAAAAAAGTAAGGCTCTGAGTGAAAAAAGAAATATCTGGATGTCGTACATCAGCTGGGAGACGGCCATTACATACAGGTTATTAGGAATTTATAATTTGGCATTAGTGTTATCAGATATAGCTGAGAAAACTCAAGATTTAGAAAAGGCCAAGGAAGCTCTGAAATTCTATCATGAGAACGAAGAATCTTTACGTTTTCAAATGGGCAATGCTCTATTTCAATCAAAAATCGAACTATTTAAACAATTACTTGTGAATAAGTCTCTGCCTGAGAATTAGGTATCTCGAAGCAATTAGTTTTAAAAAATTGTCATTTTATTAGTCTCTCTTCCTCGTTGTAAAAAAACTGCAATTGAATATTGTGGCCTTTTGTTATTTAGGTTGATTTTATTCAGATTTATGATTAAGGTTAGACTTCATTTTTATCTGAATATTGTATGAACAGCAAGAGCTCAAATATCCAATGAATAAAAACTTTGAAGTAACTCAAGAAATAGAACATATAATCAAATTAGCTTTAGAAGAAGATCTGAATGAGCTTGGAGATATGACCTCCAAACTAATTTTGGATAATTCTAAAACTAGTCAGGCGACTATCAGAGCTAAACAAGATGGTATTATCGCTGGATTAGTTGTAGTCAGAGAAGTTTTCACAAAAGTTGATAAAGAATTATCTGTTACAAATATTGTAGATGAAGGGGCACAAATTAAATCTTCAGATGCAATTATGAAAATATCTGGCTACATTGCAAGTATTTTAACCGCTGAAAGAACGGCGCTAAATTTTCTGCAGCGGTTATCCGGAATAGCTACTTTAACTTCTAAATTTGTTGAAAAAGTGAAAGGGACCGGGGTGAAAATTCTGGATACAAGAAAGACTACTCCGGGTCTGAGGGTGTTGGAAAAACATGCTGTTGTTGCAGGCGGCGGCCAAAATCATAGAATGGGACTTTTTGATATGGTTTTAATTAAGGAAAACCATATCACTGGAGCAGGGGGAATTGCTCAGGCGGTTAATAAAATTAAAGCAAACATGCGGGCTCGAAATCTAAATTTAAAAATAGAAGTTGAAGCCAGCGCTTCAGACCAGGTTGAAGAAGCGTGCGGATTGAGAGTTGATAGAATAATGTTAGATAATATGAACTTGTCACAAATTTCTGAAGCGGTGGCATTGGTTAATGGGAAAGTAGAACTTGAAGTTTCCGGCGGGATCACTCTTGAAACAGTTCGCGATTTTGCTGAAACGGGTGTGGATTTCATTTCAGTTGGAGCGTTAACGCATTCCTCAAAAGCATTAGACCTCTCGCTATTAATTGATTCAACTTGATTTTATAATGAACAATTAGTATCTTCAGGCATGATAAAAAAAATTGACCACATAGGAATCGCAGTTGCTGATTTAAATTCTGCCGAAAAAATATATAAACAAATTACCAATAAAAATGCTGCCCATAAAGAAGTAGTAGAGGCGCAGAAAGTAGCTACCGCGTTATTTCCGGTTGGAGAAGTACGATTGGAGCTTTTAGAGGGTACTGAAACTGATTCTCCCATTTCAAAATTCATTGCAAAGCGAGGCGAGGGCATTCATCATATTTGCTTTGAAGTGGATGATTTGGAGCAGGCAATAAAAGTGATGTCCAGTCAAGGATTGCAGTTCATCGACCAGGTTGATGATAAAGGAGCCGGGAATACCAGAGTGGCCTTTATTCATCCAAAAAGTACCGGGGGAATTTTAATGGAATTGGTGGAATATCCAGATCCACCGAAAGGTTAATTGATTCAAAAAACTAATACTAATTTTTGAAAATCGTATCCGTGAGTCAAAGTATTAAAAATATTTTGAACATCCACAATTCTGTCATTACCGCAATTTATTTAGCGGGCATCAAGGGAGCTTTGGATGCCCAATTTAAACATTCGGGAATGACAAATAGGACGCTCTTTTTACATATCACAATACCTGGATATTTGCAGTAAAATTAATTATTACAAATGACGTCGCCAGTCTCAAAAACACTTCAGGAAAAACTTGAAAATCTTCCTAAAAAGCCCGGCTGTTATTTATTTAAAGACAGACATGGTAAAATTGTTTACATAGGAAAAGCAAAAGCTTTGCACAATCGGGTACGTTCCTATTTTCAAAATGGCAGAATGGAAGGCCCCAAATTTTATCGCTTAAAATTAAAGATTTGTGATGTTGAAACCATTGTCACAGATACGGAGATGGAAGCTTTGATTCTTGAAATGAATTTAATCAAAGAGTATAAGCCTCGTTACAATATTAATCTAAAAGATGATAAAAGTTTTCCTTATATTCGGGTCACGAATGAACGATTCCCTCGTATGTTTCCTACACGGAAGATCATTCGCGACGGTTCCCGTTATTTTGGCCCTTACACGGATGTAAGCTCTATGCGAAATTTACTTAAATCTGTAAAACGAATTTTCCCTGTAAGAAGCTGTGATTTTGACCTGACTGAAGAGGCAGTAACCCAAAAAAAATACAAGCTCTGTTTAGATTACCACATCAAAAAATGTGACGGTCCATGCGAAGGCCTGGTTGGCGAGGAGGAATACAAAAGTACCTTTGAGCAGATTGTAAAATTTATAAATGGTAAAAACAACCAGGTAGTGTGCGAGCTCAAAGTAAAAATGTCCAAACTTGCTCTGGCAAAGCGCTTTGAAGAAGCCGCTCGGGTTCGTGATCAAATCGACTCTATTGATAAATTTCAATACAAGCAGAAAGTCGTTACGGACGATTTCATGGATCGGGATATTGTGGCGGTGGCTGTGGAAGAAGCTGAGGCTTGCGGAGTGGTATTTAAGGTGCGGGACGGCAAGATTCTGGGGCGGCAGCATTATTATTTAAACGGCGTTGAAGAGCAAGCATTTGAACATGTCGTGTCTTCGTTCTTAAAACAGTTTTATTTAAAATCTGAGTTCATGCCGGAAGAAATATATGCTCCAACTAAAATTGAGGATCATCAGGAAATTCAAGATTGGCTTTCAAAAAAACGCGAAGCAAAGGTAAAACTCATTTTCCCACAAAAAGGACAAAAAGCGAAACTCATGGAAATGGGATTAAAAAACGCCCGTTTACTTTTAGAAGAGCTGAAGCTGCAAAAGCTTAAAGCAAAAGATTATATGCCGCACAGTGTAAAAGCCCTGCAAAGAGATTTACGTTTAGACAAGCCTCCAAGACGAATTGAATGTTTTGACGTCTCAAACATTCAAGGCACAAATCCAGTGGCTTCCATGGTGACTTTTGTAAATGGCAAGCCCCAAAAAAGTGATTACCGACGATTTAAAATAACCGTAAAAGAAACACCGGATGATTTTGCCATGATGGCCGAAGCAGTTAGAAGACGGTACAGCGGCTCACTGGCCGACAAGCTGACAGCACCTGACCTTATTCTGGTGGATGGCGGCAAGGGTCAGTTATCTACCGTAGTCGGCGTTTTAGATAAATTAAACTTCAAAGAACCGCCCATCGCAGCTCTGGCGAAAAGATTAGATGAGGTCTTTGTGCAAGGCGCTTCAGAGCCGCAGAATATTCCCAGAACTTCTTCTGGCTTAAAAATGCTCCAGCAGATTCGTGATGAAGCTCATCGCTTTGCCATAACCTACCATAGAACGTTGCGAAAAAAGCAAAGCACAAAATCAGTACTGGATACTATTGCAGGAATTGGCCCCGCTCGCCGAAAAGCGCTGGTCAAACACTTTGGCTCCGTAAGGAATCTCAAGGAAGCTTCTGTAGGTGAAATCGAGACGATCGACGGCATCAACCCGGAATTATCAAAAGTAATCTGGCAACATTTTCATTTTGTTGATGACGAAAAGCAAACCAAATGATTAGAAAGCTCACTGCTGCATTCCTGCTATTAATTATCATTCCTTCTGTGCTGCCAGGCACTGGAGATGACGACTATGAGCCTACTACTCTGGTTTTCCCTTCTTTTCTACACACAATGGGTATTAGAAAAGCTACGAAATTGCATCTAATGATTTATACAAAAAACAAAGTTAAGGTGCAAAATCCGCAAGGAATTGCGGTGGTTCGACTTAAAAGCTGGGACGACCCCGATAAAAAAGAAGATGACGATGAAGTGACAGGTTATGGGGTGAACTCAGGAGAAAATGTCATAGTTTATAATACCTCAATGACGTCCCTGAATATTTATGGTAAAAATGAGGTAGGGGAGAGAGCTTTAAAAAATCCAACCGGGATTGCAGCTAACGAATACGGCGATGTGTATGTTGCCGATACTGGTAATCACAGAATTGTGCGGTTTAATAATCCTCAAAAGAAACTTGAATTTGTAGGAGCGATTGGCGGACAAGGCGCACTCCCCGGTCAGTTTGAATCCCCCCGGGGTGTGGCCATTGACTCGCAAGGCAAGGTTTACATCAGCGATACGGGAAATCACCGAATTCAAATCCTGCGCCCTGATGATGTTCTCCATCTTTGGTTTGGTAAACAAGGGATTGAGAATGGCGAGCTCTGGCATCCTGCAGGAATTGCTGTCATGGACCGGGAGGAACGCTGGTCTTATTACAAAGAAAACTTCATAGCTGTGATTGATTTAGAGCATTCAAGAATACAAAAATTTACACTTGATGGGAAATATTTAAAAGCAACTCGATTGAATGATTTTGGATTTGAAACTGGACATCTGGCATATTTAGCTATTGATTACTACAACAATATCTGGGCTACTGACACGAATAATCATTGCGTTCATAAATTTGACAGAAATTTAAACCATTTAACATCATTTGGCAGAAAAGGGAAGGGCGATAAAGAGTTTATTGAACCGAGAGGGATCGCAATTTATAGACGATTTGGACAGGTGTTCATTGCAGAAAAGGAATCCGCGCAGTATTATTGGATCGGAACAGATGTTTCGAATTTTAATGGAAAATGGAATACAGACCTTGCACTGATTGAGCTTGATTTACTTCTGACGGAACCCTCTTACTTAACGCTGTTAGTCGAGACTGAAACCGATAATAATCAAATTGAAATTTTAACAAAAAAGTTGTACTTTTCTGGTCAGCAAAAGATCTATTTAGATGGAAATTGGAAAAGTATTCCTCGTAGATTACTGGTAAATAGGCTACGAGAGGGCAATAGCGCACTAAAAAGTACTAAAACTGTAGTTAGAGGTAATTACACTTTTAAATTGAAAATTGAACCGACTTATTCATCCTATAAATATTTTCATAAAAACGTAGAAAGTACCATCACAATTAATTATGAGTGAAACATGCAAGAACCTAAAGTAGATTTAAAACTGGCCGAAGCTCACGGATTGTCTACCGATGAATATAAGAAAATCCTGGAGATTCTCGGCAGAGTACCCACGTTCACTGAATTAGGTATTTTTTCAGTTATGTGGTCGGAGCATTGCAGTTACAAGAATTCAATATCTTTGTTAAAAACATTGCCCAGGGATGGCGATCACGTTTTAGTTAAAGCCGGTGAGGAAAATGCCGGACTGATTGATATTGGCGATGGTCTGGCAGTTGCTTTTAAAATCGAAAGTCACAATCATCCATCCGCGGTGGAGCCGTATCAAGGTGCGGCTACTGGCGTGGGAGGAATCTTGCGGGATATTTTTTCAATGGGAGCCCGCCCCATCGCTGCATTAAATTCATTACGTTTTGGCTCGTTAGATGATCCGCGAGTACGCTATCTTTTTGATGGAGTCGTGCGTGGGATTGGCGATTACGGCAACTGCTTTGGCGTACCGACCGTTGGCGGCGAAGTCTATTTTGACGAAAGCTATCACGGCAATCCCCTGGTTAATTGTATGGCTGTTGGTATTGTCAAACAAAACAGGATTGCGACAGCCACAGCCAAAGGAGAAGGAAATGCTGTGATGATTATCGGCTCATCCACCGGCCGTGATGGTATTCATGGAGCTACGTTTGCTTCTGAGGAAATCACCGAGGGTTCTGAAGATCGCAGGCCGCAGGTACAGGTAGGGGATCCTTTTACTGAAAAACTTTTGTTGGAAGCGACTCTGGAAATGGTTAAACAAGACCTGCTTGTCGGCGTACAGGATATGGGAGCTGCTGGCATTACTTGCTCTACAAGCGAGATGTCTGAGCGGGGTGAAAGCGGCATGGAAATCGATTTATCCAAAGTGCCGCTGCGTGAAAGCGATATGAGTCCTTATGAAATCATGCTTTCTGAATCCCAGGAACGCATGCTTGTGGTTGCTAAAAAAGGGCAGGAAGAGAAGATCAACGAAATTTGTAAAAAATGGGATTTAAATTCAGATATCATCGGGCAGGTCACAGGCGGACCGAATATAAAAGTAAATCTAAATGGAAGAGTTGTCGCGAATATTCCCGCCGAATGTTTAGTATTAGGCGGTGGCGCACCAATTTATCATCGTGATTCACGTAAACCCGGTTACCTTGATGATATTCATGGTTATGATTTGAATTCACTACCCGAGCCAGAAAATTATACAGAGGTCTTAGAAAAACTTTTAGCGTCTCCAAATATTGCCAGTAAGGAATGGGTCGTCCAGCAATATGATCACATGGTTCGTACAAACACCATGATTCTGCCCGGCTCAGATGCGGCAATTGTACGCATTAAAGGCACGAATAAAGCCCTGGCCATGAAAACAGACTGCAATAGCAGATATATTTATTTAAATCCAAATATGGGTGCCAGGATAGCGGTGGCGGAGTCTGCACGTAATGTCGTATGTTCTGGCGGGAAACCAGTGGCTATAACCAATTGCCTGAACTTTGGCAATCCTTACAAGCCTGAGATCTACTGGCAGTTTAAGGAAGCGGTCACAGGAATGGGCGAAGCCTGCCGGGTTTTGGAAACGCCTGTTACAGGTGGAAACGTGAGTTTTTATAATGAAAATCCTAAAGGCGCTGTGTATCCAACCCCTGTCATTGGAATGCTGGGTATTCTTGAAGATTTAAAGCATGCCACAACTGCCTGGTTCAAACAGGATGGTGATTTGATTGTTTTATTGGGTAAAAATATAGGGGAGATTGGCGGTAGCGAATATCTCAAAACTCAATTTAATAAAATTGCCGGTGATTGTCCTCAGATTGATCTGGAATTTGAAAAACGCTTGCAAATTGCCTGTTTAGAAGCCATAAGAATGGACGCTCTTCACTCTGCTCATGATATATCAGAAGGCGGCCTCGCTGTGGCTTTAACTGAATGTTGTTTTCTAAATCCGCAAAAAAACATCGGGGCGGAAATAAATTTTGATTACGACAATAGAAAGGATTTTATTTTATTTGGTGAAGACCAATCTCGAATTCTGGTTTCACTTTCCAATACAAAGTTAGCGCTATTAAAGCAAATTTGTGAAAAATACGAAATTCCCGTAAAAGTTATTGGCAAAGTTGGCGGCGATTCCTTGCGGATAAATAATTTAATTGATGCAAAAATAGACGACCTGAAAAATATATATCAAAATGCAATTCGAAATAAAATGGAGAATGCTACATTTTAGTGAGGAGTTTGGCATAATAATTTAAATTGTAAAGTGAAAAGTGTATGGCAATTATAAAACCCGGATTACCGAAAGGCACACGCGACTTTTTACCGGAACAGATGTTCCGGCGCCAGTTTGTTATGGATACGGTAAAAGATATTTTCGAACGATATGGTTATCAACCGTTGGAAACCCCCTCAATTGAGAAACTGGAAGTACTGTCAGGGAAGTATGGGGATGAAGGTGAAACGTTAATTTTTAAAGTACTTAAACGAGGCACGGGGCTTGAGAGCTTAATACGTGATAAAAAGGATTTTGTGGTTAGAGAATATGGCGAACTGGTTGATGAAGCGTTGAGGTATGATTTGACTGTTCCTTTAAGTCGGGTAGTGGCCATGTATCAGAATGAGCTTGTTTTCCCATTTAAACGCTACCAGATTCAACCGGTTTGGCGGGCAGACAGACCGCAGAGAGGCAGATACCGCGAATTTTATCAATGCGATGCGGACACGGTTGGGACAGGTTCCATGCTTGCTGACGCCGAGACCATTGCTATTATTTATGATGTTTTATCCACCCTTGGTTTTAAACAATTTAAAATAAGAATTAATAACCGAAAAATCTTAAATGGCATCTTACAGCACTCGGGACTGCCTCCAGAAAAAGGTAATTCAGTTTTCATTGCAATCGATAAACTGGATAAAGTTGGCATGGATGGGGTGAAAAAGGAACTCCGTGATAGAAGTGTGACCGATGAGCAAATAAATAAAATATTTAAGGTTTTGGAAATCACCGGGCAACCATCGCAGATTCTAACTGAATTGACTGGTTCATTTAGTAAATTTGCTGCATTAAATGAAGGAGCTGAAGAGCTCAGCCAGATTGTTTCGTACTTAAGTGATCTTGGAATTCCGGAAGCAAATTACAAAATTGATCTGTATCTGGCTCGTGGTTTGGGCTATTATACGGGCCCTATTTATGAATCCGTTGTGGAGGAGCCGAACATTGGCAGTTTAAGCGGTGGCGGCCGATATGATAAACTGATTGGCATGTTCCTTGGGCGCGACATACCCGCGACTGGCGTAGCTTTTGGTATCGAACGCATCATTGACGTTATGACGCAATTGGACATGTTTCCAGAAACTACTACAAATACCGAAGTTCTGGTTACATTATTTGATGCTGAGACTATGAACGCAAGCCTGAGACTCACTCAGCAACTTAGAAGGGCCGGCATCAAGGCCGAACACTATTTTGAGCTGACGAAAATTAAAAAGCAATTTGCATACGCGAACCGAAAGAAAATCCCATTTGTAGCCATCATTGGTCCCGATGAAATGGCTGCGAGCCAAGTCACTATAAAGAATATGGAAACGGGTGAACAGAAATTGTTACCACTTGAGGCTGGGATTGAATTCCTACAAAAAGTACAATCCAAATAATAATTATGTTGTCCTAAATTATTTTGCGGTACTCCTTACCTTGACTGCTGTTTACGGTTTTGATTATTGAATCTTGAGATTTATTTAAGATTTGATAATTTGTAATTTATGGCTTCACCGTGGTGTGTATTTTCGTGGTGAATAATTCTGAGCCAATAATTTGCTGTATTTGGAGTATAAATGGAGCAAAATAAAATAGGGACTGACTCTCAAAGGTGTAGTGCTTTGCAGAATTAAGTCAGTCCCTTTTATACTGACCTCCTCAAGGTTGCTATGTCAAATGGCTGGAACGGAGATCAAAATATTTTACAAATATACAAGGATTTCTCTTTGTCAGGGATTTTATTTGGTTTTTATTAACCAAAGCTTCAACGTCTGAGAAAAGATAAATGGAAGACATCCAAGCCGCTTTTTAACAACATTCGCAGAATAGCAAATAAAATGCCACAATGGTTGCTGTTCAATATGCGAGGTAAGTTATTGAATATTAGTAACAGAAAATACAGCCCTTGTTTATAACAAATAGATATTCCTGATTGTATGTGAAACAGTGTGCAGATATGAGACAGGCGTAAGAAAAGAACAGATTTGAGAATTTAGCTCTGTAATATTTTCAAATAAATCTTTCTATTATAAGTACAGGAAAAAAGATACGTGAGAAACGTAAGGAACATTATTGCGCAAGCACGAATTTATTAAATAGATTTGTATTCACATAACCTATTTCTCCTTCCTCTCAGTTTTTAATTCTTCCTTCTGATCACCAGCTTCAATTTCTTTTAGTTCTTCCTCAATTTTGGTAAAAACTTCTAACCAAATTTCAGGTCTGCTTTCAAAATAGGTACTGGTCGCTTCAAATTTATCACGAGTTACATTATATTTATCCAGAGCTAAGTTCAAATTTTGTAAAGAATCGCCTTCTGTACTGTCCAGGGATACCAGGACCATTTCAATATAAACTTTAGCAAATAATTCTGGCTCTATTATCTCCAATTTTGATTCATTTGAACATGCTGAAAAATAAATGACGAAATATAATAATTGAGGGAGAATGATGTAAGTAAATTTGGATTGTTTTATCACATGGCCATCCATTTGTTTTACAATATTTTAATTATCTAAATGTATGAAAACATTGGAAGACTGTCAATAATTAATTCTTGACTTTTTATTTATTATTTGATACTTTGCTTAACTCAATAAGGAAAAACCTGATAAAGACGGCTTAAATTGTCAGTTAAAACAAAAAAAGAAAAAATCAGATACACTTGCCAATCGTGTGGATATGTTGCATTACGGTGGCTTGGGCACTGTAATGAGTGCAATTCCTGGAATAGCTTTATCGAAGAAGTTATGCCACAAAAACTAAATCATCGCGGCAAACTATCTAAAGAATCATCTGAACCGATAAATTTGTCCCAAATATCTTTTGACCAGCAACCGAGAATCTGCGCAAAGAGTCAGGAATTTAACCGGGTATTGGGCGGAGGTATCATTAAGGGCTCCATCATTTTACTGGGAGGAGAACCCGGTATTGGAAAATCTACATTAATGCTTCAGGAGGCTACGGGATTATCTCATAAAAATTTTCCGGTTTTGTTTGTTTCAGGTGAAGAATCCGTTAGCCAGACAAAACTCCGTGCTCAACGACTCGGGATAAATTCAGATTACTTATATATTTTAGCAGAAACAGACATCAATGGCATTACGGACTGGATTGAGAAGATTCAACCCAAATTAGTAATTGTTGATTCCATTCAGACGGTTTATCAGCCCGCATTTGAAAGCTCACCGGGCAGTATCAGTCAGGTACGCGAGTGTGCCTTGGAATTGTTACAGATTGCTAAAAAGAAAAATATTCCTATTGTCTTGGTTGGGCACGTAACCAAAGAAGGCTACATTGCAGGTCCTAAAGTATTAGAGCACATGGTGGATGTGCTGTTACAGTTTGAAGGCGACCGGGATCATTTCTATCGAATTCTTCGCACCGTGAAAAATCGATTTGGTTCCACCCGGGAAATAGGCGTATTTGAAATGACCGACCGTGGGCTGACAGAAGTCAAGAATCCATCTGCCCAATTTTTGGAACAAAGAAAAGAAAATATATCAGGTTCATCTGTTATTTGTACTCTGGAGGGAACGCGTTCCTTTCTGGTTGAAATACAGGCTCTGGTTAGCCCAACAAGTTACGGCTTACCGCAGAGAATGGCTACTGGAATAGATAGCAAACGCCTGACTTTGCTCCTGGCTGTACTTGAAAAGCGCATCGGTTTTCGATTAGGTGCGCATGATGTGTTTGTAAATGCTGCAGGGGGAGTTAGAATCGATGAACCATCTGCAGACCTGGGTATTCTGAGTTCAATTGCTTCCAGTTTTAAAGATCAGGTCGTTGAGCCCCGAGCAGTAATAATTGGTGAGGTGGGATTAGGTGGCGAAATCAGAGCGGTTTCTCAAATTGAAAAAAGGATCGCCGAAGCCGCCAAGTTAGGATTTAAAAAAGTTGTTATCCCTAAATTTAATTCAAAGGGATTGAAGCATAATAGTTCTTTGAAAATAGTGTCAGTTGACAAGGCAGAAGAAGCCTTGGAAGAGATTTTGATATAACCTTGAATTTCCAGATTCTAAAAGAGGATACCCACACGAAAGCACGTGCAGGGATCCTGAAAACAGCACACGGCCAAATCGAAACGCCTGTTTTCATGCCGGTTGGAACTCAGGGTACGGTAAAAACGTTATCCCCGCATGAGCTCTTAGAAGTAAACAGTCAAATCATTCTTGGGAATACCTATCACCTGTATTTGCGGCCCGGCCATGAAATTATCGAAAAAGCCGGCGGTCTGCACAAATTCGCTCATTGGGGAAAATCCATTTTGACTGACAGTGGAGGTTTTCAGGTTTACAGTTTAGCAGCTTTGCGGAAAGTTAATGACGACGGAGTTGTGTTTCAATCTCATCATGACGGCTCATATCATGAATTTACTCCTGAGCGTACGGTTGAAATACAAATGAGTCTGGGCACAGATATTATGATGGTATTGGATGAATGCCCGCCCTATCCGTGTACTGAAAAATATGCGGGAGAATCTGTTGAAAGAACATTAAATTGGGCAAATAGCTGCTTGTTAAAGTTTAAGAATTCAGAACCGAAGTTTGGTTACGAACAGTCAATATTCGCCATTGTTCAAGGGAGTACGTTCCACCAACTACGGCAAATGTGCGCTGAAAAACTGGTAGATATGGATTTTCCAGGATATGCCATAGGCGGATTGTCTATTGGAGAGCCAAAGTCTATTTTATTCGATATCGCAGAGAATTGTACTTCTATTCTGCCCCAGGGTAAACCTCGCTATTTAATGGGTATGGGCAAACCCGATGATCTTGTCAATGCAGTTGCAATTGGCGTTGATATGTTTGATTGTGTTATCCCAACGCGGAATGGCCGGAAAGGGCACATCTTTACCTGGAATGGACCTTTAAGAGTTAAAAACGCTGTTTATAAAGAAGATTTTCGCCCACTTGATGAAAAATGCGGTTGCTATGCCTGTATGAATTTTACACGAGCTTATATTCGTCATTTACTCCATGCAGATGAGATTTTAGGATTAAGATTAGGTAGTATTCATAATCTTTATTTTTATCATAGCATGGTCGCGAAGATGAGAGAATCTATTATTAATGGAACTTTTAATACCTGGAAAAATCATTTTTTAAATGATTACGTTTCAAATCAATCTGTCAAACACTAACTATAGGATAATTACATAAATAATATATATAATTAAACTTAAGAATGGAGGCAGGAGTGTATAATACAATGCTATTTTTATTGCAAAGTGGAGGTAACCTAGGCTTTATTTTGCCAATGGTTTTAATTTTTGCCATAATGTATTTTTTAATTTTCAGACCGCAGGCAAAAAAGCAAAAAAAACATCAGGCTATGGTTGAATCGCTAAAGAAAGGAGACAAAATTATTACTTCCGGCGGTATTTATGGAACTATTTCGGGCATAAAAGAAAAAGAAAAATCGTTATTATTAAAAATAGATGATAATGTTAAAATAGAAATATCACGCGCATCAGTAGCCAGTGTATTAGGAAAAGATAATGGCGGTTCGTGATATAATAAAATATGGCCATTCAATGCTACGGATTAAATCCCGGCCAATAAATAATATAGATGAATCTATCCATTCCTTAGCGAAGGATATGATTGAAACTATGCAGGATGAAGACGGGATTGGCCTTGCAGCGCCACAGGTTTCAGAATCTAAGGCCTTGTGTGTTGTAAATTTAGGCCTGATTGAAGAAGGCGCTAAGCCAAAGGTTTATATCAATCCCGTCATTGTGCAGGAAGAAGGTGCATCAACGATGGAAGAAGGCTGCTTGAGTATTCCGGATATTCGCGATGACGTTCCCAGGCCAGATTCAATCCATATTAAATATAAAGATTTAACCGGCACCGAGCATGAGGAAAAATGCGAAGGTCTGCTCGCAAGAGTTCTGCAGCATGAATTAGATCATCTGAATGGCATATTATTTATTGATAGGATAAGTCCAATAAAAAGAAAACTGTTATCGAAGAAATTAAAAAAAATAGCCGCAGGTCTTAATTTTGATTCACCTGTAGTCACAGACTCAGCAAGCGTCTTATGAAAATATTATTTTTAGGGACACCAGAATTTGCTGTCGCCAGTTTAAAAGCTTTGGCATTGAGTCATCATGAATTGGCAGGCGTGGTCACTGCACCTGATAAACCTGTTGGTCGTGGTTTAAAAATTCAATTTTCCCCCATAAAAAAAAATGCGCTGGATTTAAATCTGCACATTTTTCAACCTGAAAATTTATTCGATTCACAATTTATCCATGAAATCAGATCATTAGAGGCACAGCTTTTTGTTGTGGTGGCATTTCGCATTTTGCCTTCACTGGTATTTAAAATACCTCCTGATGGTACAATAAATTTACATGCATCCCTGTTGCCAAACTATCGGGGTGCAGCACCGATTAACTGGGCAATAATAAATGGAGAGAATGAAACAGGATTAACGACTATTTTTATTCAGGAAAAAGTAGACACCGGAGACATAATTTTACAAAAAAAAGTTGGAATCAAGGATAATGAAACGGCAGGTGAGCTGCATGATAACTTGTCCCACGCAGGCGCTGAATTATTACTGGACACCATAGACTTGATAGAAAAAGGAAGCCCTCCAAGAAGTCACCAAACAGACGAAGTCACTAAGGCGCCTAAGCTCACAAGGGAAATAGCAAAAATACATTGGCATCAAGCTAATTTTGAAATACATAATTTAGTCAGAGGATTAAATCCTTCGCCGGGAGCTTTTTGTTATTTTCAAGGTAAAACTATTAAAATTATAGCTACAGCTCTTTCGGAAAAATCAAGTTCAACTGGCCCTCCTGGCGAGCTAATACTCATCGAACCAAAACAGGGCCGTGTGGTAGTAGCTGCGGGTTCAGGTAATCTGGAAATTTTGGAGTTGCAGTTAGAAGGAAAGCGTCGAATGAAAATTAAGGAATATTTATCAGGTCATGCATTAAACGTTGGTGATAAATTTGAGTAGCGATAATGCTTCGGTCCGACAAATTTCTGTTGATATTTTGGCCGGAGTTTTTGAAAATGGGATTTATTCAGATGAACTCGTGGCAGAAGTATTTCAGCGAAACAGCTTAAATCAATTAGACAGGTCTTTACTGATTGAGTTAGTCAATGGTACCATCCGTTGGCGTGGACAACTTGACTGGTTATTAGCCAAATATTTTAAAGGCGACTATTTTAATAGTCCGATTAAATTGAGAAGTATTTTAGAGTTAAGTTTATACCAATTAAAATTTTTAAATAAGATACCCAAATACGCCGCTGTTTCTGAAGGAGTTGAAATTGCAAAAAAAGAAGGGGGGAAGGCTTGGGGTAATAAAGTTAATGGTATACTTCGAAGCTATATAAGAAATGAGAATTCGATTCAATTACCCGCAATAAACAAAGACCCGGTTTCCGGGCTATGTGTTCGATATTCCCATCCTAAATGGTTAGTTCAAAGATGGCTTGGTCGATACGGACTTGAAAGCACTAAAAGCCTGTGTGACTGGAATAATCGCCGCCCTGATATCACAGTGCGTGTTAACTTAAAAAAAACCACAAGAGAAGCCCTTCTGGGTGAATTTAAATCTTTTGGTGTTGAAGCTTCTCCATCTGAGTTTTTTAACGATTTTATTAAGTTAACAAAGCCTCGGGATATTACCAAATTATCTGCTTTTTGTGAAGGTTTTTTTTCAATACAGGATGAAAGTACAGCCATAGCCAGTTTGCTTTTGGAACCAGAAAAGGGCGATGTGATATTAGATATGTGCGCCGCTCCGGGAGGTAAGGCTTGCCACATTGCTGAGTTGATAGAAGATAATGGCAGAGTTGTCGCTGTGGATCGAAATTTTAAACGCATATCGCTGTTAAAAGAAAATATCAATCGATTAAAAATTCGATCAATTCTACCGATTGTTGGAGATAGTACAAAAATGTTTTTATCTTCAGTGGATAAAGTACTTTTAGACGCTCCCTGTTCAGGCACAGGTGTTTTATCAAAACGAACAGATTTACGCTGGCAGCGAAAATTAGATGATATATTCAAAATAAAAAAACTTCAAAAAACTCTTCTTGAGAGCGCGGCTCTTCTATTAAAAAAAGGGGGCATACTAGTGTATAGCACATGCACGCTTGAACCAGAAGAAAACGAAGAGGTAATAAAAGAGTTTTTGAATGATCATTCAAATTTCCAGATAGTAAATGAAACTGATTGTGTTCCTGAATATTTTATCACACCTGCTGGATATTGGGTGACATTTCCTCCAGAACATGAAATGGATGGTGTATTTGCAGTTAAATTGATGAAAACTAAATGAGAGATAATTCAAATGTTTAAATTTAATCCGAAACGTTTATTATTGTTATTTGGAGCAACAGCAGCCGTTTTAATAGGAATATTTATTCTTTTTGATTTTATCATCTTGCCATGGTATACTAAACATGGTGAAGCTCTGGCAGTGCCAAATGTAATTGCCAAACGATTTGAAACTGCAAAAGATTTATTAGAAATGCAGGAGCTTGAAGTTGTTAAACAAGGAGAAAAATATGACGCCCATTTGCCATTTGGGTACGTAGTAGAGCAGAATCCCCGACCGAACAGGTTAGTTAAGAAGGGACGTCGAATTTATTTAACCATAAGTGTCGGTGAACGGGAAATTCAGGTTCCCAACTTACGCGGCTTATCGGAAAACAATGCCGAAGAAGTATTGAAAAGTATAGGACTTCGCCTGGGTGAACGTGAATACAAATATCTCCCAAATGAGTTGCCTAAGGTAGTTGTGGATCAATCGGTTGCACATAATTCATTCGTGAAAGCAAGTACAGTAATTGAAATTACGGTGAGTTTAGGCGAACCTGTGGCAAATGTCACAGTCCCTTCGGTCTTTGGTAAAACATTGGAAACCGCAAAAAGAGAAATTCAAAAGTCAGGATTAACAGTTGGCAGAATTAGATATCAATTAAACAATGATTTATTACCCAATACAGTAATCGAACAATCATTGAAAGCTGGATTAAACGTGGCTAATGGTGACACATTAGATTTAATTGTAAGTACAATCAAAAAATCGGATTTTAGATAAGACATGATAAAAATTGCCCCCTCTTTACTGGCTGCTGATTTCGTCAACCTCAAAGAACAAATCAATATTGCAGAAACTGCCGGCGCAAATTGGCTGCATTTAGATGTTATGGATGGTCATTTTGTGCCGAATATTACATTTGGTCCACTCATAGTTGAAGCAGTTAAAAGAGTGGCTGGCCTGCCTTTAGATGTACATTTGATGATTGAGAATCCAGACCAATATATAAAACAATTTATTGAAGCAGGTGCAGATATAATAACTGTACATGCAGAAGCTACCTTCCATTTAAATAGAACCTTGAACTATATCAAAGATTCGGGGGCAAAAGCTGGTTTAGCCCTGAATCCGGCTACACCAATCAACGTAATTGAAAATGTGATAAATGATCTTGATCTTATTTTAGCAATGAGTGTGAACCCTGGTTTTGGTGGGCAATCTTTTATTTCTCAGTCTATAGACAAGATCCAACGCATTACAAATCTAATTAAAATGACAGGCAACACTATTTTACTGGAAGTTGATGGTGGTATTGATTTAATAACGGCACCAAAGGTTGTTAGAGCTGGTGCGAATGTTCTGGTTGCGGGCTCGGCAATTTTTAAAGCGCCAGATATTGCCCGGGCTATCAAAGGACTAAAAGCTTCTGCTCTGGAGGGTATGGAATAAACTCATATTAATATTCATATTTCCGCAATGCATCCATTCATAAATTTGGAAATTCCATTTCTTAAAAAATTCTTGACATAAATTGATTAATTAGTTATATTTTAAAAGTTTTGTTAACATGTATTTTGAGGAGGAGAGATAAGTTATGGATAAAGGTACAGTTAAATGGTTCAACGACAACAAAGGTTACGGTTTCATTATTACTGAAAATGGCGAAGATGTTTTTGTCCATTTTTCAGTCATAGACATGGATGGCTATAAAACTCTTCAGGAAGGCGCAGAAGTTCAATTTGAATCTATTTCAGGTGAAAAGGGATTACATGCTACTAAAGTGGTTAGAACTTAACTCTAACAATCGCAAAACAAATTGAGAAAATTACAAGCCCCGATATGTTGAGTCGGGGTTTTGTTTATACTCTGAATTTTATTCAGGAGCATCTTTAGTGAAACTTAAAAAAGAAGATATTGAAAAAATCGCTAACACATTAGGCGTGAATGCAAAACTAACTGGTAACAACTACCGGCTCATTCTTGAAAACCTGGAAGATGGCCGAAAACTTTCACTGGAAATATACCCTAATATTCCAATTGGCAAGAAAAAAGGAAATTTAATTAGTGTTTATACTCATAACACACACCTCCAACTGCACTTCTGTACCGGCTATGTTGTTAGTGAAATGTTAGGAGAGGTTACATTTATTGGAGAATTCCAGGGTCGACTTTCTGGATTGATCATTGAAAAAGAAGCCGGCTGCTCGTTGTACTCCAACGTAGATTCAAACCTGCTTTCTGGTGATTTTACCAAATTAGGACCGGAAGTTATGCTTTCTGGAATTGCTCTGTCGCTTTCAGAGGGGCTACTTCCTGATTCAAAATGAAATCTTCCAAATTAAATGGAAAACTATCTTACTGAGTTTTTAAATTTCCTTCGTATTGAAAAGAATGCAGCAAATAATACAATTTTATCCTACCAACTTGATTTAAAGCGATATCTCACATTTTTAAAGGATAAAAGATGTCCAGACTTAAAAAGCGTCCATCCGTCTGATATAATTGCGTTGATACATAGTCTCAGAAATATTGGATTTGCACCGTCAAGTAGCGCCCGGAATCTATCCGCTATCAGAATGTTTCATAGATTCCTGGTAGGTGAAAATTACCTGGAATCTGATCCAACTTCAAATATTAGCTTCCCTAAACAGCCCAGAACTCTTCCTAAAACTTTAAATCAATTTGAAATCGAATTAATTCTTAAGCAGCCAGTGATCTCTGAACCAAAAGGGATTCGTGACAAAGCAATGCTTGAGTTTCTATACGCGGCCGGACTCCGGATTTCGGAACTCATTTCAATATCTATTCCGGATCTTTATTTTTCGGATGGATTTATCAGGGTTATTGGAAAGGGTAACAAAGAAAGAATTGTGCCAATCGGTGAACAGGCAGTCTATTTTACCAACCTGTATTTAAAAAATGTTCGACCCTCAATAGCCAAGGTAG
This sequence comes from uncultured Cytophagia bacterium, assembly GCA_964539665.1. Lineage (GTDB taxonomy): Bacteria > Zhuqueibacterota > Zhuqueibacteria > Oceanimicrobiales > Oceanimicrobiaceae > CAZIKB01. The sequence continues at coordinate 28,767 of CAZIKB010000012.1, read as the reverse complement.
GAGGGAGCGGCGATTTTGTTTTTTTAAATTGGCGCGGAAAGCCATTAACCAGGATGGGTTTTTGGAAGATTTTACGCTTTTATGTTATTCAGTCTGGAATCAATAAAATAATTTCGCCACATACTTTTCGCCATTCATTCGCGACACATCTTATTGAAGGCGGCGCTGATCTGCGTGCAGTGCAGGAAATGTTAGGTCACGTTGATATTTCAAGTACCCAAATATACACCCACTTGGATAGAGCCTATTTAAAAGAGGTTCATAAAACATTTCATCCACGAGAAAAGTACAGTAATGGTAAATTAGATGAAATATATTAATATGATAACAAAATAATAATTCAAATATGAGTTCAAATAAATTAAAAGAAAGCAAACAATTATTCAAGACTGATTCAGACATTGAATTAAAACCATTTTATTCAGAAAACGATGCTGGCGAGGCATTGCCTGACTCGGGAAATCCTGGCGAGTTTCCCTATACAAGAGGGCTGTATCCTGATATGTATCGAACGCGCTTATGGACCATGCGGCAATATAGCGGCTTTGCTTCTGCCCGGGAGACGAATCGGCGTTTTCGGTATCTTCTTAAACATGGCCAAACTGGCTTATCTGTTGCATTTGATTTACCCACGCAAATGGGCTATGATTCCGATCATCCACTCTCGGAGGGCGAAGTAGGAAAATCTGGAGTTGCCATAGACAGTTTAAAAGATATGGAAATTCTATTTAAAGATATCCCATTGGAAAAAATTACCACCTCTATGACTATAAATGCAACTGCGGCAATTCTCTTAGCGCTTTACATCGCTGTCGCTAAAAAGCAAGGGGCAGATTTAAGAAAAATAAGCGGAACAATTCAGAACGATATTTTGAAGGAATACATAGCTCGTTCGACGTATATTTATCCTCCCGAGCCATCAATGCGCTTAATTACTGATATTTTTGAATATTGCAAAGAAAGTTTACCCCGATGGAATACAATATCGATAAGCGGTTACCACATTCGTGAAGCAGGCGCCAATGCTGTACAAGAATTGGCTTTTACGTTCGCAAATGCCATCGCTTACGTTTCAGCGGCAGTGCAGCGTGGTTTAAATGTTGATGAATTCGGCGCACGGCTTTCATTCTTCTTTGCATGTCATAATAATTTTTTTGAAGAAATCGCAAAATTTCGAGCAGCTCGTCGTATTTGGGCTATGATAATGAAAGATAAATTCCATGCTACCAATCCAAAAAGTTTGATGTTGCGCTACCATACCCAAACTGCAGGCTCTACTTTAACGGCACAACAGCCTGACAATAATATCATTCGAGTAACAATCCAGGCTCTCGCGGCTGTGTTAGGGGGAACCCAATCATTACATACAAATTCAAAAGATGAGGCGCTGGCCTTACCATCTGATGATGCCGTTAGAATAGCATTGCGAACCCAACAAATAATTTCACATGAATCAGGTGTGACCGAGACAGTAGATCCTTTAGGGGGTTCTTATTTTCTGGAAAATTTGACCCATGCAATAGAGCTGAAAGTTTGGGAGTATTTAAATAAGATAGAAGAAATTGGCGGCGCTATTCAAGCAATTGAAAATAAATATTTTCAAGTAGAAATTTCCAAATGCGCTTATGAGTATCAAAACGCTATTGAATCAAAAGAGAAAATTGTTGTTGGTGTGAATGACTACATCGAAGATAGTACAAGAGCGCAGAGAATTCTAAAAGTGGACCCTGCTGTAAGAAAAAAACAGATGGAAAACCTGGATGAACTGAAAAAAAATAGAAACCACAAAAATATAATAGTCAAATTAGCTGAATTAAAACAAGCAGCAGGGGGGACCACAAATTTAATACCGAAAATAATTGATTGTGTTGAATCCTATGCTACTTTAGGAGAGATTTCAGATACTCTGAGAAATGTATTTGGATGCTATAAAGATAAGTGAATCGAAATATATTCAATCTAACCTTTTTAGTGGAGAATAAAATCATACATGCTATTAGTTACAGATATTGGCAATACCCATATTACTTTAGGTGTATTTTCTGGTAATAAATTATTAGCCCATTGGCGTATTTCAAGCGGAGTTACTCGCACTGTGGATGAAAGTTGGATAATGGTAAAAATGTTATGTCAAAGTGAGAACATACAACTTAGTGATATTACTGGCAGCGCTATCTCGTCTGTTGTTCCGGATCAGACACCAGTTTATGAACATATATTTGGCGATGAATTAAATATCCCAACAGTCGTAGTGAGTTCATGTCTTGATACCGGTATAAAAATTCTATATGATGATCCAAAATCTGTTGGTGCGGATCGCATTTGTAATGCAGTAGCTGGATTTAAAAAATATGGAGGTCCATTAATAATTGTTGATTATGGAACTGCCACAACATTTGACGTTGTATCAGATAAAGGTGAATATTTGGGTGGAATCATTGCGCCTGGAGTAGAATCTTCGTCTTTTATTTTGCATCAAAATGCGGCAAAATTACCGAAAGTAGAATTGAAATTTCCGAATGACATAATTGGTAAAAATACAGAATCAAGCATGCAAGCTGGGATAATGTTCGGTACAGTTGAATTAGTAAATGGAATTGTTCGAAGAGTGATACATAAGTTAGGCAAAAATGCTGAAATAATCGCAACCGGCGGCATAGCCAAATTGATATTTAAAGAGATGGATAAGTCCCCTAAATTTGAGCCGTTCTTAACTCTGGATGGATTACGTTTAATTTACAATATGGTGATGAAAAATAAGTAATCTTTAATAGAGTAGCTAAATTTACATACAATTTCATTTCCTGAAGTGAACACTTTTCAACCAACCCTCTTGAAATTGTTCAAAAATAAATTATTCTATCCGTTCTACCTCTACCCGTATGTTGCTCATATTAATATACTTATGGTTCCCTTTGTTTTTCGGCACACTGCTTGCATAAAATGTTAAGTTTGGGGAAAGTATGAAATAAAAGACGTTAGAATCAGGAGTTAGATATGGATATCTCGAGACCAGAAATATTGGTTGTAGATGATGAACCTATGATCAGTGGTATGCTTTATGAAACTCTCAAAAAGAAAAAATATCAGATAAGTATCGCAAATAGCGGAAAGTCAGCGTTAGAAAAAATAAAAACTAAAGATTTTGATCTGATAATTACGGATTTATATTTGCCAGATTTAAACGGTATGGAAATTTTAAAAGAAGCAAAAAAAATAACACCCTATGCCGGCTTAATTATGATGACAGGAAACAGTTCTGTTGAAAGCGCGGTCGAGGCTATGCGAGTAGGCGCTTATGACTATTTAACCAAAGGCTTTTCATTGGAAGAAATTGAAGTAACCGTTGAAAAGTTTTTCAGGTATCAAAATTTAGTAAGAGAGAATGAATTACTTAGATCAGAAGTAAGAAACCGATTTGGTTTCCAAAATATCATCGGGAACAGCCCAAAGATGCATAAAGTATTTGAAACCGTTGAAATGGTAGCGCCCACCAATGCAACGGTTCTAATACAAGGGGCCAGCGGAACTGGCAAAGAACTTATTGCAAAAGCAATTCATTATTGCAGTAAAAGACGGGATTGTCCATTAATTAAAACAAATTGTGCAGGTATTCCGGAAGGCTTGATAGAAAGTGATTTATTCGGACATGAAAAGGGCGCCTTCACAGGTGCTATACGTAGCACTAAGGGTCGGTTTCAATTAGCTGATGGTGGCACGTTATTGTTAGATGAAATTAGTGAAATTAAACCTAACTTACAGGCGAAACTTTTAAGAGTTCTTCAAGAAAAAGAGTTTGAAAAGGTGGGTAATCCAGAAACTGTGCAGGTTAATGTTAGAATTATTGCAACTACTAATCGTGATTTACGTGAAGAAATAGAAAACGGAAATTTTCGTGAAGATTTATTTTACCGCTTAAATGTGGTTCCCATAACTTTGCCATCTTTAAAAGAAAGAAAAGAAGATATCCCGCTCCTGGTTAATTTTCTTATTGAAAAATACTCGAAAGAAAACAATCGTAAAAAACAGAGAGTTGACGACGAGGTCATGAATCTGTTTCTTCAGTATGATTGGCCTGGGAATGTAAGAGAACTTGAAAATACGATTGAACGAGCCGTAGTTTTGTGTAAAAACAATGTTATTCATGCAAATCATCTTTACTTTGAAGATGATAAATGTGGTAAAAAAAAAATAAATCATACGATTTTGTTCCCACCAGGTTTGACCCTCAAAAAAATGGAAAAGCAATTGATCATGCAAGCTTTAAAAGAAAATAAAGGAAACAGGACTTGGGCAGCAAAACAGTTGGCAATAAGTGTAAGAACTCTTAGAAATAAACTGCGACAGTATGCCAAAGAAGAGTTTGATGAAAGTGAAGAATTTTAAGTAGGAAAATTCTGGCTACCAATAGGCAAATTGTTCCCTAAAATATTATACTAAAAAATATATCAATATGAAGTGACATGCTTTGGAATATAAAAATTAAATTTTGATTTTAAACTCACCATCTTACTAACCCAATAATTTAATTCAACATCTCTCATTATATTATTGTAATTAGCAGCTCCTCTCACCATCTGCCTCTGTTTGAAATTTCACAATATTAATTATGCCCATTGTTGGCACAGATGTTGCGAATTTCAAAATCATCCAGAATAATGGGTATAAAGCAACTGCTTTTCTAAGTGGATAAACCTGTTCAAAGTTTGATTAAAATATATATCATTTGGAGCTATTATTATGAAGGCCTCATATAATTATAATCTATGGAAAGAATATTCCAGGAATGGGAATTTACAAATAAGAGAAAAATTGTTAATTAAATATATGCCCTTAGTAAAGTATGTGGCTGGAAAAATGATGTTTTCTCTTCCGACATGTGTTGATTATAACGACCTATTAAGCGCTGGAGTCATGGGGCTGATCGGGGCTCTTGATCGGTATAATCCTGAACAGGGAGTTAAATTTGAAACTTTTGTACTACCACGCATTAAGGGAGCAATTTTAGATGAACTCAGAACTTTGGATTGGGCGCCAAGATCCCTACGGTCTAAAGCAAGGATGGTTGAAAAAGTGAATGCACGATTAGAGAAAGAACTAGGACGTGCTGCGAGTAGTCAGGAGATTGCCAGTGAGCTGAACATGGAAATCGAAGAATATGGCGGCGTTTTGCGTGAAGTTTCAAAAGCTTCTTTACTTTCTTTAGATGGAAGTCGTGTAGTGGAAAATGAGAATGCCCCCTCAATGTATGATCTCCTGGAAAACCCTCAATCAGATAATCCTCACCGATGTTTAGAACATGAAGAGCTCAATGGACTTCTAATTCAGGCCATCGAAAATCTGAATGAGCAGGAAAAAATTGTTATGGCTTTATATTATTATGAGGAACTCACTCTAAAGGAAATTGGACAAGTTTTGAATATTACAGAATCCAGAGTATCTCAAATTCACAGTAAGGCTATTGGCAGTTTAAAATCTGCGCTTGCTTTGGAAGTTCTAAACTAAAGACTGTAAAACCTTTAGTATATTAATTTATTTGTTTGTTAAAATTGCATAAGTGGATGGTATGAGATGGATACAGCCATAGTTTTCGAAAAAACAGAGAAAACATGTTATAGAAGAAAAGGCAAGTGATTCAATGTTTGATGATTTTATGAAAGAATTAAATCAACAAGTAGACTGCGAATCAGGCAGTTTATTTTTACTTGAAAATGAGAATAAAAATCTAAGAGAGGTAGCCACAATAGGCGAAGGCATTGATTTTATCGGTAAAGTTAATTTTCCGATGGGAAATGGTCTATCGGCTTGGGTTGCCCAAAAAGGCAAGGTCATTTATTTGCCTGATATTCATCGAGGAAGCAGGCATGGTCTGAATCCAATAAGATCATATTTATCAATGCCGCTTGAAATTAATAATAAAGTGGTCGGAGTTCTCAATTTAGGGCATGTCTTCCCTGATGCTTTTCAAGAGCAGAAAATGACCAAAATTGAAAATTTATGCAAGGAAATATCACGAAAAATTTATAACCGAAGGTATTTAAATTATATTTCTGATGGAGAAAAAGATATTACTCATTGATGATGATAGGGATATTCACGAACAAGTTCGCATAATTATGAATAAAGCGGGGTATCATTGTATTTCCGCTTATGGTGGAGGTGAAGGTCTCAATAAAATTATAACTGAAAATCCAGATATCATAATACTAGATTTTATGATGCCGGACAAAAATGGTACTCAGACTTTCAAAGACTTCATGAATATTTCAAAATACCAGGAATATAGAAATATCCCGGTTATTATGTTAACTGGTGTATCTCACACACAAGACGATATTAAATCCTTGCTGGAATCAGGATTAAACGCTTACCTTGAAAAACCTTTTGGGCACAGAGAGTTATTAAATATAATTGAAAATACATTTGTAACAAATGCAATAAAAATTCGAAATATTGAATTAAATGCCGCCATTGTAAAAAGTAAGAATTTCTTGGAAAATTTAATCGCCAGCTGCCCGGTTATCATAATTACTACAGATTGTCGAGGCAATATAACGTTTATAAGCAAGGCCGTTGAGGAAATTCTTGGATATTTTACTGATAATTTACGCGGTAAGCCATTGAATTTGTTGTTAAGCTCTGAAAATATCTATAAAGACATTTTAAATCGAATTACGCCAACAACACCGTTAGTTCAAGAAGAATTTAAGATTACTTCAAAAACTAGGAAAATTATTCCTATTGGAATGACATTTTCACATTTGAAAAATTTTAAAGATGAAATACTTGGTTTGCTTGTTGTTGGGCAAGATTTATCTGATCAAAAGAGATTAGAAAAAGAATTAGTCGAAAGAAAAAGACTTGAAGCTATCACAGAATCACTCGCAACGATAAACCACCAAATTAATAATCCATTAACCCCTATTTTGGGAAATCTGCAATTAATCCGAAGGGATGAGAATAGTCTTTCAGATAACCTATCAAAGAAGTTGGATATTATTGAGTCAAACGCCAAAAGAATCTTCAATATTATTCAAAAGTTTAATCAGATTTCGAAACCCGTTATACAGAAATATTACGGTGAAGCTAACATTATAGATATTCATAATTAGGTATTTAAATGAGTTTTATGGGAGGTTATTCCATGATTATTAATAAAAATGCAAAATTATTTGTTTTTTACATTTGGGTGGTCGTATTCTTCAATTTAGGAATTGGACACTCTCAAAAAGGAAATTTAGATTCTAATGCGAAACTATCAATAAACTTAAAATCACAGGCAGTCGTTGTTGGGCCTTCAATTAAATTAGGTGATATTGGCTATGTAGTAGTTGCTGATAGTATGATAAAAGTACAATTGTCTGCTGTATTAATTGGTGTAGCGCCGCCTCCTGGAGAGTCTAGTGAAATCTCATTAATTCATGTCAAACGATGTTTATTAAAATCTGGATTTAAGGAGTATATTGCAAATATAAACGGCCCCAATATTATAAGAGTTACTACTGCACAAGAAGAGATTGATAAAGCATTTTTAAAAGAAGTATATGCTCAGATTTTTACATGTCTTATTACTATTTATAATTCGTAATTGATTATGTTCAACATTTTATACACCAGATTAAAAATTAAATTTTATACTAATTCACTTGAATCTTAAAATAATAATACTTATAATTAGAAAAAATAATTAATACAAAACTGAGTTAAGTAGATGAATAAAATACAGAAAAGTAAGATTAATAATAACATAAAATTAAGGAATATATCATGTTGGTCCTGACAAGGAAGTTAGGTGAAACTATAATAATTGCAGATGACATAGTGATTAAGGTTGTTGATATTCATGGAAAACAAATTAGATTAGGAATTGAGGCTCCGACTGAAATCAGTATTTTTAGAGGAGAGATTTACGATCGAATTCAACAAGAAAATAAAAAAGCACTGTCTACAACTAAAAAAACAGAGGAAGAAAAGAAAATCGACCCTTAAATATTAGTTAAATAAATATTTAGAGTAAATACAAATATTATATTTCGACTTTTGTAGCACTATTATTAATCTTTCTTCTAAATTACCTCTTCAAGTAACATAACATCATCTCGCTTATTTTAGACAATCGGCGCTTAAATATCTTGATTTTGTACCAGAATATTATTAATATTTCACCTAATAAATTACAATTATAATATTTTAAATAATCTTTTTCTGTGGAAACATCTCTAAATAAACAATTCTCCGTTATTATAAAATTTGATGAATTTGATTCTTTAAGCGGAGAATTAGCTACATTAAATAATGAGAGTGACAGCGGGAAAATTGTAAAACAGTTTTTCTTAAAAAAATATGGGGGAGGAGCAGGAAAGCTTGAAATCATTCCGAAAAAGTCAAAAGCAAAATTAAACTGGGTTCCACCAAAACAAGATCCGCGTGCTGAAGGTTTTCATAAAGTTGCATTACTGCAAGCAAAAAATAAAAACTATGTCGAAGCAGTTAATAATTGGATAAAAGCCATTTCTTTGAATTCGACCGATCCTGATTATTCTTTCAATTTAGGGATTGCATTTTTTGAAATTAAAAACTATAAAGAGTCTATTGAAAACTTAAAAAGTGCAATTAATTTATGTCCAATTTATTATAGAGCTTATTTAATTTTAGGAACGGTTTATTTAAAATTACGGCAATTTGAGCATGCAGAACTTTATTTAAAAGAGAGCATAAATTTCTGCCCAAATCATTCGCTGGCCTATTTAAATCTCGGAGCTGTTTATAGCATCTTAAAAAGGTACGACGAAGGTATAAAAATGTTTTTGAAGACTCTGGAACTCTCACCAAATGAAATGAGGGCACATTTTGGTATAGGAAAAATCTATTCAATTAAAGGAGAAGTGGAAAAGGCAAATCATTACTTCAAAAAAGTTATTGAGATTGATTCAACGGGACAATTGGCTAATCATGCAAAACGAGCCATGATTTCAATACCCATTAAAAGTGATGTTCAATTTTCAGGGGAAATAGATTCAATGAATTTTGAAAACCTATACCAGGAAGGTTACAGGGCATTCTTATATACAGATTATGAAAAATCTATTCAGATGTATAGCGCTTATTTAAATTATAAACCACAGGATGATTTTGTTTGGTTTTCTTTAGGAGAATCATTTTTAAGAAATGGTGAAATATCAAAAGCAGCTGAGGCATTTCAAAAAGCCATCAATGTAAACTCGAATAAAGCATTGTATTATAAGGAATTAGCGATTGTTTATGACTATTTAGACAAGGGAAAGGATGCATTTGATTGCCTGAACAGAGTTCACAAATTGGGTAAATTTGATAGTCTAACATATTCACTTTTAGGTAAGCATTTAATTCAACAGCAAAAATACGACGATGCGATTTCACATTTAGAAAAAGCAGTGAAACTCAATTCGAATAATTTGCTTGCTAAATATTATTTAGCAATAGCACACGATAAAAATAAAGATAAAAATAGCGCAATAAGCTACTTAAAAGAGGTTATTGCAACGCCCATTAAAAGCCCATTAAAAATGAAATCAGAAGCAATCCTAAACAACTACAGGTGATATAATAAAGCGCATAACATATATTATGTAAACTTGCAATTATTCTATATTCACCCTACCTGTTTATAGTCGGGGCGCCCGGATTCGAACCGGGGACTTCCACGTCCCGAACGTGGCGCGCTGACCGGACTGCGCTACGCCCCGAAAAATATCATTGCTATATAAGATATTTGATTACTATGAATCCTCCAATTAGTAATACTGTAAATAATATTGCCAGCAGATTAAAATATTTATCCATAAAGTTCTTAATATTATCCCCAAATTTCCAAATTAAAAGAGCTACAATAAAAAAACGACCAGCTCTGCCTACAATCGAGGCGATAAGAAACATAAATAAATTAATATGAAAAGCGCCAGCCGAAATTGTAAATACCTTATATGGCAGTGGAGTAAAACCCGCTGTAAAAATAATCCAAAAATTCCATTTCTCATATAAATCCTGTATTCTGAAAAATGCGTGTTCAGTAAAACCAGGTACGTTTTCTAAAAAAAATAATGCTACCGTTGAAAATTCATTAATTTCATTCCACCAAACAAAATACCCTATGCCATATCCCAGTATTGCACCAAGTAGAGATGCTATAGTGCAATTTAATGCAAATTTAAACGCTTTAGCTCTTACGCCAAGTATCAAAGCAATTAAAAGTGCATCAGGGGGAATTGGAAATATTGAAGACTCCATAAACGCTAATAAAAACAATGCATATGTGCCATAAGGAGTTTCAGCCCAATGTAAAACCCAATCATACAATTTTCTGACAATATTTCTTTTCTGAGATTCTACTGCTGATGGTTGCTCAGGCGTCCCTGTAGTTGTTATGTCCATAACACTCAATCCCTACCAAGTAAAACTTTTTATATATACTAATACAAATCGTAAGATATCCGTAAATTTAATTGAACTCGGTTGGTTTTTTGGATAAATAGTTTTAATATTTGTAAATCCAATTTTAAAACCAAATAATGCGGCTTTAATTAAAAGTTCAGATTCCAATTCATATCTATTCGACTGCAAATTAATATTCTTCAATACTTTAGTCCTAATCGCTCTGAAACCTGACTGGCTATCGGAAATGTCCAGCCCTACCCTCCAGGAAATGAGTTTTGATGTAACCCTATTACTTACAAGTCGGTGAAACGGCATTTCTTTTGTATTTGATAATCTTGAGCCAATAACTAAATCTAATTTTCTTTTTAGTAATTCATCGATAAGTTTAATTAATTCTTTTGGTTTGTGTTGACAATCGGCATCTAAAGTTACAATAACATTTGTATTCAATTCCAGTGCTTTTTTAAAGCCCGTCTTCAATGCGGCTCCCTTGCCAAGATTCCCTTCATGTTCAAGATAAAATGTTTCTAGGTTTGTAACAATATTTTTAGTGTTATCGCTGGAACCGTCGTTAACTACAATTATATTGGCGACTTCTGAAATGCTTTTCAATTCACCAATGACTAACTTTATTGTTTTTTCTGCATTGTATGCCGGGATTAAAGCACTAATGTTACATTTTTCCATTCTGATATAAAAAAAGAGTAGAATTCCTCTACCCTTTTCCAATTAATAGATTAGTCGGGGCGACTGGATTTGAACCAGCGACCCCTTGACCCCCAGTCAAGTGCGCTAACCGGACTGCGCTACGCCCCGATGTTCTACTTTTTTGATAGTTTTATTGGTCGCTTATTTTGTCTCTAATATTTTTAATATTTTGACTAATTCCTCTTTAATACTGACAATAATAGTTTCAATATTCTTGTGGAAAGCAAAATCTAACTGTTGATTATTATTTGTAATTAACATATTTAATTTTTGTTTCGCACCTTCAATTGTATATTTATCCGTATAAAGCAATTTCCTAATTAAGAGTACTATCTTTATGTCATTGCTTCTATATATTCGATTGCCTGCTCTATTCTTTGCAGGTTTGAGTTCAGCAAATTCTCCTTCCCAATATCTTAAAACATACGGTTTTAATGTCGTCATTTTGCTAACCTCGCTAATGGAATAATAAAGCTTTTTTATGTTTAATTCTTTCATGAATAATGAAAAAGCTTGATAGAAGTTATCAATGACTATTATTAGAAAAATATAACATAATAATTTAATTAATCAAGTTGTTTTTCATTTGATCTTAAATGTTGAAACAATATTGAGCCTTGCGAACAAAATGTAATGAATTTCTGCTTGATATCATCGCAGTGGGACCATCTGTTATTTTGAAGTTTTACTTTAAATAACTTTAGAGGTTCAAATAAATATACTCCGCGTCTGAACAATGCATAAGGAAAAATCTCACTTTGGGGATAGTTGTAACCTAAAGTGCAGCCTGCGAGGTACCCGGCCTTTTTTGCACACTCAATAACGCGATGATCAAATTTTCCAAATGGATAAGATATTACATTAACAGGCTTTTGGATTTTATTCTCTAATAAATTTTTTGAATTTTTTAATTCATACCAAATTTTCTGCTTAGCAAGCGTTGTCAGACTTCGATGAGAAGTTGTGTGTGAGCCTATCTCCCACCCTGCTGAAATTAATCTTTGGATTTGTTCCCAATTGCAGTGCCGTGATTTTATTATGCCAGAATTATAATCCCATTTATTCAATTTCCCGATAAACTCTGTAATAACAAAAAGAGTTGCTGTAAATTTATATTTAGATAAAACAGGAAAAGCGTGCTCAAATACAGACTCATAACCGTCATCAAATGTGATAATGATTTTCTTCTCGTCATAAGTTTTATTTTTTATATATTCATATAGTGAAATGGTTTGAAATCCACTTTGAAATAAATACTTTATTTGGTTTTCAAACTGATCAGGCGATATTCGAGTAATACCTAAATCAAAATTGTTATGAATTTTATGGTAAGCAAGAATTGGAATAAACATGCCTTCATGCGATTAAACTTGTTTTAATGTAGATTCAGGCGTGCAACTTATCATTCTATTTCACATTCTCATTTTTTTTCGGCATTAGAACAGTGGTAGAAATTCTGTCTTGTTCAAATAGTTCATTGGCAATTTCAATAATATCACTTTGTGTAACTTTTTCAATTTCACTTAAAGTGTCATCTAACGTAAAGTATTCTTGTAAATAGATTTCCATCTTCGCCAATCTATTCATACGGCTTGCTGCACTCTCTAAGCCTAACATTAAGTTCCCTTTTAGTTGAGATTTTGTTCGTTGCAGTTCTTTGGTTGAAACGGTATTTTGCATTAGCTGTTGAAGTTCTTTATTGATCAATTCTATTGATTCATTAATTTTTTTCTTGTCGGTTCCAATGTACACACCAAAAAGACCCGTATCAACAAAAAAATCGATATATGAATATACTGAATATGCCAGCCCATATTTTTCTCTGATATTTTGAAACAACCGGGAACTCATACCGCTACCAAGAAGAGTATTGAGAATCAACAGGCCAAACTTCTTTTGGTCTCGATAAGAATATGTATGTGTTCCAAGGCAAACATGGGCTTGAATAGAGCCATTTTCAACAACATTTGTTCCCTGGTGTGGTTTTGATGGTGGTGCATATATATTCTGACCTGTATTTTTATAATTTTGAAATTTATCTTCAACTAATTGAACTACTTTTTCATGTTCTAAATTACCAGCAGCAGCAATAATCATCCTTTCACAGGTATAATTTTTACCTAAGTAATCTAAAACATTTTGTCTTTTAAAATTTGAGATGTTTTCCCGTTTACCGATTGTTGGTAAGCCTAACGGGTTGTCAGGAAATAAATCCTTTAAAAATAAATCATGAATTAACTCTTCAGGGGTTTCTTCTAAAGTATTTAATTCTTCTAAGATTACATTTTTTTCCTTCTTCATCTCATTTTGGTCAATTACAGAATTAACTAAAATATCTGCAATTACATCAACAGCAATAGGTAAATGCTCATCTAATATATGCGCATAGTAGCAAGTTAACTCCTTGCCTGTAAATGCATTTAAAAGTCCCCCAACGGCTTCTAAACTTTCAGCAATTTCAAACGCATTTCGAGTTTCAGTCCCTTTGAACATCATGTGTTCAATAAAATGAGATAGACCGTTGTTCTCCCAAGTTTCATCTCTTGAACCTGCAAATAACCATGCTCCAATCGAAATTGAGCGAATATGGGGGATTCGCTCGGTCACGACTCGAATCCCGCTTTTTAATTGCGTCTTATTAAAATTTGCTTGAACTGGACACATAAATTACTGAATCTATTCGTGATGTACACTTGTAAAATATATTATAAAAAGTTTGCACTAATCTTTGCTTAATAGCGCTTTTCTGCTCAAGTCAAACTTTCCATTTGGGTCTATTTTTAACAGTTTTACTTCAACTTCGTCTCCAACTTTAAGAACGTCTTCAACTCTGCTGATTCTGTGATGCTCAATTTCTGAGATATGCAGCAGGCCTTCTTTTCCTGGTAATATTTCTACGAACGCACCAAAATTTGTTATTTTCTTTACTTTCCCAAGATAAGTTTCCCCTGGCTCAGGCTCCTGAATTAACGCTTCTATCATACTTTTTGCCTTTTGCGCTTTCTCAGAATCTGTTGATGCAATAATTACTGTACCATCTTCTTCAATATTTATGGTAGCGCCGGTTTTATCTGTTATATCACGAATCGTTTTACCTCCCGGCCCGATAATAAGTCCTATATTTTCAACACCAACATTGATAGAAGTAATTCTTGGCGCATGCGGCGAAAGATTTTCTCTGGGAGTTTCCAGAGTTTGATTCATTATTTCTAATATTTTTAATCGAGCATCTTTAGCTTTGGCCAGTGCTTCTCCTAATACATTGGTTGGGATTCCTTTGATTTTAATATCCATTTGAAAACCTGTTATGCCATTTTGGGAGCCTGCTACTTTAAAATCCATATCTCCTAAATGATCTTCGTCACCTAAAATATCAGTTAGAATACAATACTTATCCCCTTCTTTTATCAATCCCATCGCGATACCTGCGATCGGCGTTTTAAGAGGTACACCTGCATCCATTAAAGCTAATGTTCCTGCGCATACTGTTGCCATAGATGATGAGCCATTAGATTCCAGGATATCTGATACAACTCTAACCGTATATGGAAATACCCCGTCTGCTGGCATGGATGGTTTAATAGAACGTTCGGCCAGATTCCCATGACCGATTTCACGACGACCAGTGCCACGCATTGGTCGAATTTCGCCAACACAAAATGGTGGGAAATTATAATGAAGCATGTAGCTTTTCCAAAATTCGCCTTCTAATGCATCCATTTTTTGCTCATCCATCTTGGTGCCCAGAGTGGTTGCTGCTAATGCCTGGGTTTGTCCGCGTGTAAATAGCGCAGATCCATGTACTCTTGGAAGCAATCCCACTTCACAGGTAATAGGTCGTATATCATCCAATCCCCGCCCATCGATGCGTGTGCCTTCATTTACGGTCTTGTGTCTAACAATTTCTTTTTCAATATCATGAATTTTCTCGACAATGATTTTTTCAGAATCCGGGGCTTGCTCTATAATTGCTTCTATTGTTTCATCTGTTAATGCTTTACTTGCCTGTTTTCTTTCTTTCTTCTCCGAAATATTTAAAATCTCATTCAAACGAGGTGTGACTATTTCACTAATCTTTTGTTCTATTTCTTTTGATAATTCGACAGGTATAAACTCTCTTTTTGTTTTACCAGCTTTCGCAACTAATTCAGTTTGCATTTTCAACAACGCTTGAATTCTTTCATGACCAAATTGGAGTGCGTCGAGCATTTCAGATTCGCTTAGTTCACTTGCCTCACCTTCAACCATAACAATTGAATCCTGACCTGCAGCTATTATTAATTCCAAATCACTTTCTACAAGTTCAGGGAATGTGGGATTGAATATAAATTCACCCTTCACTCGGCCGACTCGTGCACCAGCAATGGGCTCGTTAAAAGGTATGTCCGATAACATAAGCGCAATCGACGCTCCGGTAATTCCTAAAACATCTGGATAATTTTTTTTATCAACAGATAATACAGAAATTAAAATTTGTACTTCATTTTTATAACCATTTGCAAAAAGTGGACGAATGCTTCGATCGA
Source organism: uncultured Cytophagia bacterium (assembly GCA_964539665.1). Taxonomy (GTDB): domain Bacteria; phylum Zhuqueibacterota; class Zhuqueibacteria; order Oceanimicrobiales; family Oceanimicrobiaceae; genus CAZIKB01. The sequence continues at coordinate 13,120 of CAZIKB010000012.1, read as the reverse complement.
TTAATCTTGAGCTAAGAATTTCATTTTCACTTGGACGGCCTTCCCGTTTGAAAAAGCCACCTGGAATTTTACCAGCAGAATAAGCTTTTTCACGATAATCAACGGATAATGGGAAAAAGTCCAAATGTTCTGATGGTTCAGTAGCTCCCACTGCGGTAACTAACACCATCGTTTCACCTAATGTCAATATTACTGCTCCATCTGCCTGCCTGGCCATTTTACCAGTTTCGGCAATATACTTTTTTTCATCAAGTATTAATTCTTCAACATGAATCATTATATTTTTACTCCTTTCATACAACGACTTTAAACGGCTTCATTCCTGAGTCCCCCTGTGGTGCAAGAATGTTTACAATCTTGCCTGATTTTATCGTCTAATGCCTAATTCTTTAATTATTACTCTATATCGAGAAATATCCTTTTGGACCAGGTAATCAAGTAGCCTTCTTCGTCTGCCGACCATTTTTAATAACCCTGTTCTGGAATGGTGGTCCTTTTTGTGGTTATTAAAATGTGGATTTAGTTCGTTGATTCTTTTAGTCAGCATTGCAATTTGAACTTCTGCTTTACCTGCATCATTTTCATGATCACCATACTTTACAATTATTTCTTTCTTTTGCTCGCTAGTTAATGGCATTGCACCTCCAATTTGTTTTAAAGTATATTTAAACTTTTTTCTTTATCTTTATATAATTGCTTTGATAATTCGTCAGCATTTGAAAAACGAATTTCATCCCGAATTCTGTCTACAAACTCAATCGTGAGTTTTTCTCCATAAATATTTTTATTGAAGTCAAAAATATTTACTTCCATGGAACGCTGCGAGGAATTGAAAGTTGGTTTCATTCCAATATTCATCATTCCTTTGAATTTTTCATTTCCAAGGTGTACATAACCGGCGTATACTCCATCACCGGGTCTCAATTTGTCTCGCGAGTCCGGTTTAATATTTGCCGTGGGGAAGTTTAAACTTCTGCCCCTGTCATCTCCTTTTACTACTTCACCGCTGAAGAGGTAATTACGGCCCAAGGCGTTATTTGATTCTTTTACATTGCCTGATTTAAGCATAGATCGAATTAATGTACTGCTCACTACAGCTCCATTTACATTGTATGCCGGGAGTTCAGCAACAGAGAAACTCAATTCTTTTCCTAAACTTCTGACAGTGTCAATGTCGCCAGTCCGATTTTTACCAAACGCATGATCGTGACCAAGGACAATCTCGCAAAATCCAATTTTTTCAAATAATATCTTTCTTACAAAATTGAATGATGATGTGTTTGAGAATTCTTTTGTAAACTCTATTACCACTAAACGATTGATGCTCAGGCTTTGCAATATTTCAATCTTTTCTTCAATTGTTGTTAATATTAGCAAGCCAGGTTTATTGGGAGTTTTAAGTACCAGTTGAGGATGGGGTTTAAAAGTAACCAATGTGGTTTGAGCTCCCCTATTGGCAGCTCTAATCTTCAATTCTTTAAGAATAAATTGATGACCCAAATGAATCCCATCAAACGTACCAACAGTCAAAATACTGTTTTCATTTCTTATTATATTATTAATATCCCAAAAAACTTGCATTAATATGAATTCATTGAAATTTAAATTGCTGTGTGAAATCAGAAATAGAACTTGCTGATTCAATATCGTAAGGTCCGATTCTGGTGCGGATTAACGATTTTAAATAAGCGCCACATCCCACCATTTCGCCAATATCGTTAGCTAATGCGCGTATATATGTTCCTTTTGAACAAATCACTTTTAATGTAATATATGGATTTTCGAAATCCAACACTTCAATCTCAAATATTTTGACTTTACGGGGATTTCGTTTAACAGTTAAACCCTTACGCGCAAGTTTATATAATCTTTTACCATTTATTTTTATCGCAGAAAACATGGGAGGGATCTGATATATTTCTCCTTTAAAGCGGTAGCATATCTCTTTTATCTCATCAATTATAACATGGGGAGGAGAATTTTGCTTTTGTACTTTTCCGGTTATATCATAGGTATCGGTAGTTTTCCCAAGTTCAATGTGTGCCCAATATTCCTTATCATAATTCATTAATTCCTGTACTCTTTTTGTTGCCTTTCCAGTACAAATCAATAACACTCCGCTGGCAAAAGGATCTAAAGTTCCAGCATGGCCAATTTTTTTAACATGTATATGATAACGAATTTTTCTTACGACATCAAATGACGACCACCCTTCTGGCTTATTTATATTAATAATTTGCCCTTTTTCAAAATCTAATAAAGAAGGTCTCTCAGGAATCGATTGTTGAAGGGTTAGTGGTTGTTGGTTTGTCATCTTCTTTTTTAATTTTATTTATCAAAGACTCAATGTTATCTGCATACTCGAATGTTTCATCATAAATGAAATTTAGATTAGGGATATATTTTAAATCCATACGCTTCGCCAGTTCAACTCTGATCCATTTTGTAGCTCGTTCTAATCCGCGCAACCCATTTTTTTTGGTTTTTTCATCGCCCATTATGCCCACATAAACTCGAGCAGATTTAAGATCGTCTGTGAGTTTTATTGTAGTTACCGTGGTCATGCCTATTAGCGGATCTTTCAGTTTCTGAGTTATTATTTGACTGATTTCTTCACGAATGAGCTCGGCCACCCGACGTGATCTTTTATACTCAACCATTATACTCAACCATGATTTCAATATACTTCTATAAGGTGATTTAGTATTTCCATTCGCCCATCTCCGTCAATAATTTTAAAAATCTCACCCATGGTCTTATCGACAAATTTGCGTTCATTGGATATCATCGCTATTCCCAACGATATCCTTTGCCATTTGTCATTATTGTCTACTTCGGCGACGGATACATTAAATTTATTGCGAATTTTTTGCTTGATGCTATTTAGAACAAATCTTTTAGATTTCAACGAACTACTCTCGGGTACAAATATTTCGACTCTGCAAACTCCGATTATCATTGTATTTTGTATTGAACTGCATTGATAATTTAAAGTTTTCGAGCCGTTTTGACTTGCTTATAAGTTTCCAGAATATCGCCAACTTTTATATCATCAAAGCCGTCTAATCCAATGCCGCATTCAAATCCGGCGGCAACTTCACGAACATCATCTTTAAATCGTTTTAATGAACCAATTTTCGATTCATTAAGTAACTTGTCGTCTCTAAAAACCTTGGTCAAATCATTTCGTAAAACTTTTCCAGAAAGAACGTAACATCCTGCAATCAATCCCATTTTAGGCACTTTAAAAGTTTCACGTACTTCAACTGTCGAGGTTACATCTTCGGTAACTTCAGGTTCTAATAAACCTTCTAATGCAGATTTAACATCATCTACAGCGTCATAAATTACTTTATATAAACGAATATCAATATTTTCCTTTTCCGCTAATTCTCGAGCATTTAGAGTGGGCCTGATTTGAAAACCAATAATTATTGCCTGGGATGCAGTTGCTAATAATACATCTGATTCAGAAATACCGCCAACCGCTTTATGAATTACATTAACAGCCACTTCTTCATTAGATAGTGTCATGAGCGAATCACACAGGGCTTCAATTGAGCCGTCAACATCAGCCTTCAAGATTAAATTCAATTCTTTTACTTCACCATATTTAATATGTTGAGAGATCTGATCTAATGTGATATGTTTCTGACGACGAAAGTCTTGTTCTCTTTTTAACTGCTGACGTTTTGCGCTTATTTCCCGAACTTCTCTTTCTGATTGCATTACAACAAATACATCACCTGCCTGTGGGACTCCTTCAAAGCCAACAACTTGCACAGGTGTCGATGGAGGTGCCACTAACACTTTCTGTTTGCGTTCGTTATACATGGCTCGAACTTTCCCACTAAATTGACCTGCAATAAAAAGACTACCTACCTTTAATGTTCCGCTCTGAACTAATACAGACGCTACTGGGCCTTTACCTTTATCTAATTTTGATTCAATTATTATACCACGGGCAGGGCGATTTGGGTTTGCTTTCAGTTCAAGGACATCTGCTTCCAGGATTATCATGTCTAAAAGCTTATCCACTCCCTCGCCTTTTTTAGCAGATATTTCGATACATTGATATTTCCCGCCCCAGCTTTCAATTAAGATATTTTTCTCAGAAAGCTGCTTTTTAACACGTTCTACATTAGCATTCGGTTTATCAATTTTATTTATTGCTACAACAATAGGAACCCCTGCGGCTGTTGCGTGATTTATAGCTTCAGTGGTTTGTGGTTTCACCCCATCGTCCGCGGCAACTATAAGAATAACTAAATCAGTAACTTGAGCACCACGAGCACGCATGGCTGTAAACGCCTCATGACCAGGTGTGTCCAGAAACGTAATCTCGCGTCCATTGACTGCAACTTCATAGGCACCAATATGTTGGGTAATCCCTCCTGCCTCGCCAGCTATTATATTACTTTTCCTGATATGATCTAGCAGCGATGTTTTACCATGATCAACGTGACCCATAATTGTTACTACAGGAGCACGTGGTTCAGCCCCTTCTTCATCTAAATCCTTGTCAATGCCTTTGTCTATTAGGTCAGCTCCGTAATCCTGGACAATTTCAACGTCAAATCCAAACTCATCAGCCACAGCTACGATTGTATCTATATCTAATCTTTGATTAATCGAAACCATCATTCCTAATTCTAAGCATTTTTTAATAACTTCAGTAGGTTCTTCATTTAGCAAGTCTGCCAACTCAGAGGCTGAGATAAATTCGTTAACCTTTATAACTTCTTGATTTTCATCATCCTCGACCTCATCCAGGGCGTCTTTTGATTTTCTTTTTCGACGTTTTGGCTTACTCTCATCCATGGCTGCCAGAGTTTGTCGAATAGATTCTTCAATTTCTGCTTCGCTTATTTTTCGTTTCTTTTTCTTTTTAGTCTTTCGTTTAACGCTTTCCTTAGAATCCGCAGCTTTGGTTTTTGCAGGAGTGCCCTCTTTTGTTTTTGCTTTTTCTTCTTCTTTCTTAACTTCTTTTTCTTTTACAATCTTATCTTTTGAAACCTTTCCTTCTTCCAGGCTGAGTTCGGTAACAATGGCCTCAACTTCAGAGGTTACTTCAGCACCTTTTTTTATTTTTTGTTTTTTCGCTGATTCAGTCTGCAACTTTTCTGTTACTTCTGTGGCTTTTTTTGTTGTCTTCTTTTCCTTTTTTGCTTTTTCTGCAACTTGCTCTCTCTTGTCTTCAGAAACTTGCTTCTGTTTATCAATCTCCTTTTTGGCTCTGGAAATTATCTCAACTACTGAAGGTTCTTCTCTTGTCTGCTTTCGACCAATTTTAATTACTTCTTGTTCTATGGCCTTTTCAGCTTTTACTTTTTGAGTTTTCTGTTTATTCTTTTCAATTTCTTTTGCTTCTTTTATTTTCTTTGGCCGTTCTTCAGCCAATTTGGTAGCAAACTTCAGTCGCTCTTCGAGTTCAATTCGAGCTTTATTCCTGCGTAACTCTTCCAACATCTGTCTCTCTTTCAGGCGTTGACGTAAATCCGGAGCGCTATCGAGTGCTATGGTATCTTGCTTGTATTTATTTAATATTTCATCGTAGAGTTCATCAGACACTGCACTCATTTGTGTGCGAATAGTTTTGTCCATTTTACCAAGGAAACCTATCACAGCTTCATTAGAAATTTGTAATTCGCGTGCTACGTGAAAAACTCTACGTTTTTTACTCAAAACTAAATTCTCCATTTGTGTATCAAAAGTTACTATATATATTATTCATAATCGTTTATAATATCTACAATCTTTTTAGCGGTCTTCGCTCCTACGCCTGGAATTTCCTGGAGGCCTTTAATCCCCGCTTTAGCAACATCTTGAGTTTTATTAAAACCAGCTTTGGTTAAATACTGCAGCATATTTGGTGTAAGTTCATCAACTTCGCTTAGCATCGTTCCTCGATTGTCCCCGAGTCTGTCTTCAATGATTTTTCTATATTCCGATTCTTTAATAATTTCTATTTCATAATTTGTCAATTTGGAGGCTAATCTTCGATTCTGCCCACCACGGCCAATAGCCAGAGAAATCTGATCATCTGATAAAACAGCAATGGCTTTCTTTTTATTCTGATCAACAATTACTTTATATACCTTGGCAGGACTCAGCGCTCTGGAAATAAAAATACCGGCATCGCTGTGCCAATTTATTACATCTATTTTTTCGTTGTTAAGTTCTTTACTTATGGATTGTATGCGAATTCCCTTCATGCCCACACAGGCGCCAAGGGCATCAATTCTCTTGTCGTTAGAAATTACAGCGATTTTGGTTCTATCACCTGGTTCCCGGGCTACATTTTTTATTTCAATAATACCGTCATATATTTCAGGAACTTCCAATTCAAATAATCGAATGAGGATATTCGGGTCTGCTCTTGAAACAATTATTTCCAGGCCTCGATTTGTTCTGTCGACAGACTTGATTAAGGCTCTTACATGATCTCCTCTGCGATATCGTTCCGATTGGATTTGCTCACGCTTAGACAAAATGACTTCGGTTTTATCAATATTCAAGTAAATCTCATCTCGATTAATTTGCCGAACATCTCCAATAATTATTTCCCCAATTCTTTTTTGAAATTCTTCTAATATTATTTCTTTTTCAGCATCCTTTATTTTCTGATTCAGATTCTGCTTTGCAGCAATTATTAATCTTCGCCCAAAAGTTTTTGGATCAATAATTTCCATATAATCATCCCCAATCTCAAGATCAGGTTCTATTTTACGGGCAGAGTCTAAATCTATTTCAGCAACCTCATCTTCGACATTCTCAACAATAACCTTATTTTGATAAATTTCGATTTCCCCTTTATCCATGCTCACAAATATATCAAAGTTATCTGAAGTGCCAAATTTCTTCTTAATAATTGAAATGATTGTGCTTTCTAAAATCTCTCCAAGAAGTTCCTTTTCAATGCTTTTTTCTTTTGCAATTTGAGAGAAGGCTTCAACTATTTCACTTTTCATTGGGTTATCAATCCTCCATTAAGCCTACATCTTACCATGGCAAACTAATTTTACTTTTTATAATTTGGGAAACATGGATTTTTTTAATTTCATCTTTTACTTCAAATTGGATGATATCATTTGACGCATCTATTATTTTACCTTTAAATATATTTTCGCCGGTACCATTTTCATAAGTAACTAATATTTCACGGTTTATATTGCGATAGAAGTCCTGGATAGTACGCATTGGACGATCCACACCCGGGGAAGAAACTTCAAGCCTATATTTACCTGGAATGATATCTGCTATTTCTAATTGATCGGAGAACTTCCTGCTTATTGTTTCGCATTTATCTAAAGTGATGCCGTTACTGTTGTCAACAAATATTTTAATCGTTTTGTTTCCAGTCGTTCCTTTTATTTCTATATCAACCAAATTAGCATTTTCAGTTTTCAATATTGGTGACAAAAATTCTTGCATATTTTCAGATAATTTACTCATTTATTTGGCCTTTACAACAAAAAAGTGGGTCGTTTGACCCACTTTAAGTATTGAATATAATAAAAATAATTAGTTTTTGCAAGTAAATTTTTAACCTGACTGATCAACCTTCTCACAGGTTTATTTCGGCGAGTAAAATTTCAGCATCATTTTTAATTTGTGATTCCGAATATTTTTCTAAAACTTGATATAAAATAATTGATGCAGCTTCAGTGTCTTTGGCCAAAACCAGGCATCTGGCTGAATTGAATAGATTATCAGGCGCCATAAATCCATCACTGAATTGGTCGGCAGCTTTTTCATACATCTCAGCAGCTTCAGCAAACTTGCCTTGCTCTTCCAAACAAGAAGCTACACCTGATATCGCCGAGGCCTCTAATATATCATCGCTATTCCCATCCAAATATTCTTTAAAATATTTCTCTGCTTCGTCATATTTTTCCAAATTAAAATATGCATTTGCTAAATAAAAAGCACCTGTTTTACCACTCTTTGTATCACCGTAGCTATCAACTAAATTTTGTAAAATGTTAACAGCAGATTCATAGTTGTTATTAAAATATTCTACTTTTGATTTGGTTAAATCAACAATTGCATTTTGCTCTTTCTCTGCTCGTTTTTTAGAGTAAATAAAAAACACTATAAAAACTACTGCAATACCACTTACGGCCCAAATAATTTGACGAGAATATTGTTGTATGAAATCAGTCGTTTTAAAATAGTAGGTAACAAATTTATCTTCTTTAATTTGCCTTTTAGTTATTCTTTTCCTGGGTTTAAGCATTTAATATGATTCTCCTTCTTATAAATATGATTACTATTCTCTATCCATCAATGTTAAAAAGTGAGTGTCCTATTATAAAAATATCGGGTGAATAAATCAAGCACTTTCTATAATTTCCTGTGCTTAATTATACAACAAATACTTCCCTCTCATGGACATGAATTTCATTATCGTTTCTTCATAGCCTTTGACAATGTCAACTGGAGGTAATCCCTCATCTATCTCTTTCCTGAGTCTGTCAGAACCATAAAGCCGGTCAATGGTTCTGCGCCATGCAAATTTATCAGGATTGAGCTTTTTTATTGTACCAATAATACTAACTCCCGATTTTACTGGTTCAAAAATCTCTCTTTCCGTAATTTTCAAAAAGACGCCCCCGCAAACCGTATCTTTGAATTTTGGCTGCGGTACGGACGGCAACTGGGCGGTCGGGGTAAATCCTATCGGTTCAAATACGACGCCCTTCATGCCAAGACTATTCAATTGCTTTGCAAGCTCTTGAGCATTTATCCAGGGCGCGCCTATTTTCTCGAAAGGCTTTTCCGTTCCTCTCCCCTCGGAAACGTTTGTGCCTTCAATAAAACAAGTTCCAGGGTAAACAGTTGCAGTGGCAAGCGTTTTCATGGAAGGCGATGGAGCTACCCACGGAATATTCGATTGATCATACCATATTTTCCGCTGCCATCCGGTCATTTTTACAACCTCAAGTTCCAGTGAATCTGCACCTTCTATCCAATCCTCTCCTTTAAATAACAAAGAAAGTTCTCCAACAGTCAAACCGTGTCGTACGGGCATTTTGTACATGCCAACAAAGCTCTCAAATCCATCCTGAAGCATGGGGCCCGCAACTTTATCCCCTGATATAGGATTCGGCCGGTCAAGTACGACAAACTTTTTTTTATAAAGAGCAGCTGTCTCCATTGCCAACGACATGGTGGAAATGTATGTGTAAAATCGTGCACCAATATCCTGAATGTCAAAAACTAACACATCTATTTTCTCAAGCATTTCTTTAGTTGGTTGCTTCGTGTTGCCGTATAGGCTGTAAACGGAAACGCCTGTAATAGAATCAATCGTTGAATGTACACTTAAACCGCCCGGTTCCATTCCACGCACACCATGTTCGGGCCCAAATATGGCAGCCAGTTTAACTTTTTTTGCTTCGTGCAGCAAATCAACAATATTGCGTCCATCTTTAGTCAAACTAGTGTGGTTGGTTATTACTCCTACCCGTTTATTCATCAAAATGTCAAATTTATTCCTTACCAGGACATCTAATCCTGTTTCGACATTTATAAGTTTCGAATTATTGCATGCAAAATCAGCGCAGGCCAGTACAAACACTATCGAAATAATCAGTAGTTTTTTCATATAATTTAAAATTTAATTGATGATCTGTTTAAAGGATTAGTTTCAGTTTGCTTAAACATCTTCCCCGATAATATTCCTGCGAATACCGCTGTAATGCTTCCAACCACAGTATACAGAGGCCAGGCAATCTGGACTGTTCTGATTACAACAGTCATAACAACAAGCGCCGTGACAAATCCGATGATTGCATCCCGTTGTGATGATTTTTTGAAGAACAGGCCAAGAATGAATACGCCTAACAAGCCGCCATAAGTATAAGACGCTATACCAAGTGCAACCTCAACGACGGTTCCTTTCAATCCAATAAAACAGAGAGACACAAACACTAAAATTACACCCCAGCCCAAAGTTACCATTTTGGATGTTCTCAACAGCTCAGATTCGGATTTGCTCTTACCTACAAGAGGTACATAAATGTCGAGAACTGCGGCGCTCGAAAGACTCGAAAGGCTACTGGAGAGTGTACTCATAGCGGCAGCGAAAAGCGCCGCCACAATGAGACCGCTTATACCAACGGGCATTTCCTCGACAATAAACTTCGGAAAGATGCCATCCGCTCGCGTCAATCCCAATTCTTGTGGCGTTTGTCCTTCGTAAAAAGCAAACAGCATAATTCCAATTATCAGGAAAAGTAAAAACTGTATAAAAACTGCAAATCCGCTAACAATAATTGCCTTCTGCCCTGAAATCTTGTCCTTGCAGGTTAAAACCCTCTGCACAATCAACTGGTCAATTCCGTGCGAAGCGAAACTGAAAATGGCGCCCGCGGTTAGAGCTGTGAAAAAGGTATAAGGATTCGAAATAAAGTTTTTTAGTGAAAGGTTGGAACCCACATTTAACCATTGAAATTTGTCCTCAAAGGATGCCCAACTTAAAATGCTACTCAAGCCGTCGGGCAGGCGGTTTACAATGATAACAGCCGCGAGAATCGCTCCCCCGATGTAAATTGTCATCTGAATCACATCCATCCAGATGACCGAACGGATACCGCCGATATAAGTGTAAAAGATGGTTAATATTCCAATTAGTAGTATGGACGAAGCATAAAATTGGCCTTCTGATAATCCGCTAAAAACACCGCTGCCCTTCATGATAATTGCCAGTGGAATCGCTGTGGCAAATAGCCTGACGCCGTCGGCCAACACTCTGGTTGCCATAAAGGTTATACTAGCGATATTGCGCATTCTCTGGCCAAATCTTTCTCCAAGAAAATGATAAGCTGTCTGCATTTCACCCCTGAAATAAGCTGGTATTAAAAATAAAGCTACAAGAATCCGACCAGCAATATATCCAAAGACGATTTGCAGAAAGGTTAAATCCTTCAGGTAGGCGACGGCAGGAATACTGATGAAAGTGAGTACGCTCGTTTCAGTCGCTACGATACTGAATGTTACCGCTGGCCAGGGAATTTGCCTGCCTGCCAGGAAATAATCAGAAGGGGTCTTTTGCTTGCGACCAATCCACGCACCTAAACTGGTAGAAGCGGCTAAATATACGATAACAATGATTATATCAATGCTTGTGAATCCCATTCAGATTTCTTTAATAAAATCTCACATTACGCATTTTCTTAGTTAATTCATTGCTAAGGGGCTCGCCTGCATGACCGACAGAATACAATACTCCCGCAGCGGCAGGTTCTATTTGTTGGTTTATATAATGGAAATTTAGCTGCTTTAGCTCCACTTTCTTTTTAAAATCCTTAACAACAGGCGAGTTTTCATAAAGGACACCACCAGCCAACGCAATTTTGTACGGTGGCATTGTATCCATACGTTCAATTCCGCGTAAACAAAGCCTGAATAGAGCATCTGCTGCAGAATGTATAACTTTCTTTGCAGTTGACTCGCCCTGTGAAGCTTGCTCACAAACTAATTGAGCACACGATGCGATGAACCGCTGGGGATTTGAGGTTTGATAGACTTTAGTAATCAATTCTTTCGGATGCTGAATTTGATAAAATGAGAGTAATTTCCGCGTCAACTGTGATGAAGGCATGGCCTTATCATCCATATCGATGGCCGCCCTGATCGCATTTCGTCCGACGTCAAAGCCGCTGCCCTCGTCACCGAGTAGATAGCCCCATCCTCCAAGTTGCTCTAACTCATTCTTATTGTTCCTTACAATGCAGATGCTGCCAGTTCCAGATGAGATAAGTATCCCGTGTCCTTCGCCGTGAACTGAATAGAAAAGCAATTCAGCATCGGTTAAAATGGTGAAGTTTTTTATCCCCAATTCAGAGATAATATTTTTCGCCGCTTCCTTCTCCTCTACCCTGCCTGCGCCGGCAAATGCAAAAGTAGCCCATCTGACTTTTTCTGCCGCGTCATTCTCAAGAAGGCTATTAAGAATATCGTGGAGTAGAAGCGTAATTTTCTCTTTTCCCAGCACGGAAATGTTGCCAGCGCCATACTTTTTCATTCGTATGATTTCACCATTCACATCTGAAAGGACTGCGGTGGTCTTTGTGCCGCCCCCATCTATGCCAAGATAGTACATCGGAATTGCCCAATTTTACTATAAAATGAAAAGGGAAAATTGATTTGACCAATATACTGATTGTGTAGATAATGCACAAGTCAGATTTTGGTTAATAAAAAAGAGAATTAGAATCAAAAGGCGGAATAAAGTAAGGGTAGCTTGATCTTTTTTTATTTCTCAATTTCTTTCTTATCCTTTTCAAGTTCACCAACTAATTTAACTTGGTCTTCTTTAGTGTTATTTTGCTGATTCGTTTGAGCACCAGTTGTATCCACTCCAACCTGATCAATAAAAATCAAAGGATTATTGGCAGCATACACAAAAGGAGATGTAGTAGGATGTTCAACTGGGTCCACACTCATCCACCGTCCAATCTGTGGATCATAATACCTTGCGCCAAAATAATACCAATCCAGGCCGTTGCCCTGGTCATCAACCTGTTCATCATCCAGCTCTTTGCCGGTAAACTTGTTTTTGGCAGCGCCATCTATCGTACTCGCACCCGTAGCCATGCTTCTGCCCGCCAGAGTGTAATCCCACGGATCGTAGTCATCATAACCGATAACCTGGCCGATGTCATCCACCGTGGCGCGTACGCTGCCCAAATGATCCTTCAAAAAGTAGACGGTCTTCTCAGTCTGCGTCCAGATAACTTGCAAATACGGCTGATCCCCAAATCCGTCATCTGAGGAACGAAACCGTAAATCGTAGCCGTCCACACCCTCGTTATCTGCCAAAAGAATCACACCGTAATTATCCTCTGTACCTTCCAGCCACTTCTCGGTTAAATCCCGCAAATCCCAGCTATGCCAGGAGGGCAACGGTGTTGCGATAATTATTAGTAATCTTTACCAATGTAAATTGCGTGTAAACTGGCAGGGTACTTTGCGTTTGTTGAGAAAGAACAATTTCTTCTTTGGAAATTATAACATTGAATTATCAATTTCAAGTAAAATTAACAGCCTAAAAATACTACGCATTGACTCATAATAAAAGTAACCGTGTCAATTTGCAAAATTGGTCGTTGCT
>CAZIKB010000011.1:0-77009 GCA_964539665.1 uncultured Cytophagia bacterium | reverse complement strand
TATTTAATGTATTTAACAACTTATACCATGTTTTTCTAAGTGAGAAATGTTAGATTTTAATATTTTGATAATTGTTAAAGTCAAAATAAACTATTTCATTGGCTATTGAACCACTCTCCACGACATATTCCTCAATGTCAATTCCCGCATGTCTAATCCAAATTCCAGGACAAGGATATTGTGCATGAGAGCCCCAACCTTCAAAGCCTAGTTCGCTAATCCTTCCGCCTCCAAAGGATACTGGGTGGGTTCCATCTATCACAAAATATTTATTTGCAAAAGCAAGATTGGCATTTCCATCATCAATAAATTCTTCTTGATATAGAGCTTCAGCAGCAGATGTATTATAAGTTACCATTATTGTTCGAAGCGTTCTTTTGCCATGAAAACCATAATTAACCGAAACAATGTTTGCATTGTCTGGATTTTGTGTGTCTAATTCGACAACAATGCTTGGCCAATCTCCCTCATGACGATTTGTAGATGCATTGAATGGATAATGTAGTGTATAAATAATTTTTGTGTTTTCTCCTGTAGGCTTTTCAAAAAGAGCATAAATTGTTCCATCCAGATACCAAGTATTAGAATTTTGAACAGCTTCCTGATAATATAATTCATTCCATCTACCATACCATGATACATTACCTTCATAATTATCTGATGTTGCCCAATTAAAATGAGGCATGACAGTATATGTAGCATATGCTTTTCCTGGTGGCTGAAAAGTAACATGGTAAGCAGGTTTAACTAAGTCTGGATATTTGTTAGTATATGGAGAGCCTCCCACAGTCAATTCATCCATTCTCCACTCACCTACATAGGCTGTTAATTGTGCATTATAAACTTTTACTCGTACATCATATCCATTAAGTATACCATCTCCGTTCGAATCCATAGACTCAACAGGGATAGGCCGCAAAGTGTAATTAATCCCCGGAGCATCCCAATGAATACCATTATCATCCTTTGGTTGAAATAATTTTGGACAAAACTTCTGTGCTAAAGGTAACTCAAAATCATCAAAAACTCCATTTTGATTCTGATCAGAAGCTGGATCTAAAAACAAAGCCGTTTCATAAACTGATTCAGTTTGATACCATTTTCTGCAATAACCACTTATCGGGTCATATACCCATCCCTCAGACAAGGAATACGTAGGCGATGAATAAACTTCGACATATTCAAATAGTATGCCTTCGAGTGCATCATCGGCAAACTTGCCAGGAATGAGACACTCCTAGAACACAGAGCCCAAACTATTGGTGACGCCGGTATCCCAGCAGTTATTGATAAAGACCACGTGCCACTCGCTTCTCAAAGCACATGGCACATTTGCACATCACTCAACTAAATAGTAATTTCAAAAATTACAGACACAGTACCTAACTAACGGAGTTGTCCAAAACCTTGTATTGAGAAATAATAATAGAAGAAAAGAACTAATATTAATACAAACGTGGCAACAATGATAGTTCGTTTCTTATTTAGTCTTGATATTATCGTTATACTCTCAACGTCTTCAAGAAGATCTTCATATTGCTTTCCGTCTCTATCATAACCAATGATTTTGTTATTGGTTATTTCATACTTAACAAGCACATAAGATTTACCTTGTTTTGTAAAAACTTCTATTTTCTCTTTTACTTGTCCTTCGGTTAGCTTTGTCCGTGATAGTTCAAGACTCGTGTAACAGCCCAAATGATTGAGGAGCAAGCTCAGCGATAAAAACAAAACAAATATTTGCCTTATCATTCCCATACCATTATTTTTTTTAATCGCCAATATTATTGTCGATAACCCATGAAGCACCGTCATTGCCGAAGAAGGCTCCTACCGTAAAAATCGTCCATCCATGACTAATATCTTCATAAGCTGGCATATGAGGAGAGGGAGAGGCTACAAAATACGGATCATCAAAAGCACCTAGACGTCCTACATATGCAAGCCAAGGCTTACTATAATAAACCGGATAAACATGATATTCCAAATAATAACCACTATTGGGACACTGCACATTTGTTCGTTTCATAACCTCACCCAAATTAATCAAGTGATCATACTCAAAATATAGATCATAAGAATCTGGTGAGTAGTCAACTCTATCTTGGTAAGATATCCCTGCCACACTTCTTTTATAGACGTACATATTTCTGTTGTAGGAAGCATGAGAATTAGCGGCTAACCAAACGTGCAGATGAGTATGTGTATCATCAGCATAACCCTGTTGAATATTATCATATGTTGGAGAATTTGAGGGGCTCCACCAACACACTTGGGGATCTTCAGTTCGCCCACCGGAGTGAATATAAAAATTAACTGAATTAATCAAATATAGAGTAAAACTTCCGTTCGCGTCTTTTGTTAACTTTATCGTAACATGTTCCCAATCACTTTCATGCCAAGTTGCATGTACACCACTCAATTGTTCTCTAATATCATTCATTCCAAAATAATACCAATACTGAACATAATAATAATCACCTTCCTTATAAACATGGTAATAAAGAGGTCTTTGCCCGATAGGTGCTCCCTCATACCTTTTGCTGTTATCTATATCCAAGTTGTAAACGCCATTGCTCACGCTTCCAAATCCATAGGTATCCCAATGCCACGTACCCCATTTGTGCAGTTCTGAAGGACCACCGGAAATTGGCTCAGTATGAATTGTCTGGCCGATATCGTTGTACACAATCAGCTCGTTTGTTCCTATAGATAATAATCTTTCAAAGTCCTCAAGATTTTGTTGAAGGTCATAAGAATGTTTATGCAAAACCGGACTAAATTTTTCAGCCAAAAATAACTCAAATTCATCAAGAATAAAATCTAAATCCTGATCAGTTTCAGGATCCAAAAATAAAGCCGTTTCATAAACAGATTCAGTTTGATACCATTTTCTGCAATAACCACTAATCGGATCATAAACCCATCCCTCAGACAAGGAATACGTAGGCGATGAATAAACTTCGACATATTCAAAAAGTATGCCGTCGAGCGCATCATCGGCGCCCGGTAAGTTTTCAGCCAACACATTAATCATGCCACCGCCTGTGGTTGTCTGGTAATATCTCTCAATATGTTCTGTACCATTACCGAAGTCCGCGTCATAAGAATACCTTATCCAGACGGTGCGGTCAACAATTGGAGTATCACCAACTCCATCCATTAAAGATATAATAATCACATTATAATTTCTCAGCCTGTATACTTCTAATGAGTGTAAACTAAACTAAATTGTAAGCGTCCTAATCAATTATGTGCGGCGGTAACTAATTTATTTGGTTTAAGGCAAAACTATAGCAAACACTGTACCATAAGAAAACCGATTACTTGGCTATGTTAAATTATGCTTATTATATTGATTATCAGTAATTTACAATTATAGACTCTGTAGTTGGGATTTGATTGACAAGAATTAGTTGAGTAGTTGCTTCATACCCATGGAAACTTTACTCACAAATTGGGTTCAAAGATAAATTTATTAGTGTAAAACCATTAACTCTCAACTGTGACCATCTTTACATAAGTGCAGATGAGATGAATAATAGAGTAGTGGAATATCGCCGAAAAATCAAACTTTAAAGAGGTGAAATTGCGCTATGAGACTTACTTATAAGCCATTTATTTCCACCAAGAGCAAATTAAAACTTTGCCTTTCGTATACTGGAGTTGATTTGTGATTCAAGTAAATTACTGAGAAGTTCAAATACACTCATTTAGTGCGATTTACGACTATTAGAAAACTGATTGAAGGTTTTAAAAAATTTCATCTTCAGTATCAAATTCCTTTATTAGATGAATAGACAAAATAATATAGCTAACAAGCCCACCAATAACAATACCTGAAATAAGCGTGTTCTTAACATCAATCTCTGTTTTTTCAATTCCTATCAAGGAATTCAAGGGAAAAGAAACTATACTATTATGTGCAGAATTAGAGGCTTCAGGAATTTCTACATAGACTGAATCATCCTTTACTTTAACTACCTTGATCCATTGACTATAGCCTTTAACTCGGACCCTGGTGTTTTCAACGCTCAAGAAATATTTTTCAGGCTCGCTATTAGTAACTTTTTTCATACAGCCGAAAGTTGAAAAAAAAGAAGTGTTTAATAATATAAGAATTATTAATTTCTTAAAGCTCATTATTTAGCCTCCAAATTTACCCACTAATATGTATTCCGACAATAGTGAAAGTTATTGCTCCACCTATTAGCATTCCAATAAAAAAGATCCCAAAAGGATTCAGTTTAATATTCTCCTTGGCAATTCGTTCAATTGAGGCCAAGGGAATTACTACTACACTTCCAGCTTTGGTTTCCGAATCGTATGAAACTTTGCAATAAACTGAATCAGCTTCGACTTTTATAACGTACATCCAGGATTCAAAACCTTGAGCTTTTACAATTGTCTTATCCTCCTTCCACCAGTTATCTTCGGGATCGATTATCGTGATTCTTTTCATACAGCCTGAGGACCAAATGGCACACAAGGCGATAATAATTATATTATCAAGCACAATAAATAAATTTGCTCTTTCTCGAAGCTTATTCATATATACCACCATAAGGACTTCCTGGTGCAGTACTACCTGGATGTTGCCCAGTAATTAGTGCTGCAGATGGTCTTCCGATACGATGTCCCCAATATCCACCAAAAACCAACCAGTTAAAATCTGTATCATTTATTAGATGTTCTACAACATAGGCTTTTGGTGGAATAAGAATTATATTTTGGTAATTATTAAAGTCAATTCTAATTGTTTCACCTGGGATTGAACCATTTTCCACAACATATTCTTCAATATCTACCTGTAAAATTGTCACCTCTCTGATCCAGGTGCCTATTAGCGGATATTGTGCATGAGAACCATAACCCTCGAGACCCAGTTCATTAATTCTTCCACCTGCAAATGACACAGGGTGGGTATTGTCAATTACAAAATAATTATCGCCAAATAATTGATCATAACCTTGGTCATAATATGTCTTATTATAAAAAGTTTCTGCATAATCCTCAGTGTATGCAATAGGATCGTGACGAATAGTTCCGACAGCATGAAAAGGATATGCAACAGAAACGATTTCTGCCACATTTGGATCTTGTGAGTTTACAGTAACCTGGAGGTTTGGCCAATCTCCTTCATGACGCGCAGAGGCATTATTAAATGGATAGTGCATGCGATATTGGATGGTAACTTCGTTCATGTTCTTTATAAAAGACACATAGGTGACACCATCCCTAATAAAACTATTTGATGGATTATCATTATATATTTGTTCCCATTTTGCATACCATGCTTCATTTTCCTCAGGTATGTTTGTTGAGTTCCATTCATAGTGCGGATGCCACATGGTATTTGAAGGCTCGTCAAAATAATCGCGTTCTACTTGATGTGGATAATAGGATGAATATAGCTGACCAGCCAGAATTAGTTCTTCCATCTGATATTCAGCAATTGTAAACCACATTCCATCTCCACCTAACATCTGTATTTCGACAAATACATCGTGATAATCCAGTTTCCCATCTGGTACACCATTCGGGCCATCGATATCCATAATCTCGACTGGTACAGGTCTTAGTGGAATGTTACCGCCTCCAAATTCAAGTCCACTGTCTTTTACTGGACAGAATATTACCGGACAAAACTTCTGTGCTAAAGGTAACTCAAAATCATCAACAACTCCATTTTGATTCTGATCAGTAGAAGGATCAAAAAATAAAGCCGTTTCATAAACAGATTCAGTTTGATACCATTTTCTGCAATAACCACTAATCGGATCATAAACCCATCCCTCAGACAAGGAATACGTAGGCGATGAATAAACTTCGACATATTCAAAAAGTATGCCGTCGAGCGCATCATCGGCGCCCGGTAAGTTTTCAGCCAACACATTAATCATGCCGCTACCCGTAGTTGTGTCGTAATATCTCACAATATGTTCTGTACCATTACCAAAGTCCGCGTCATAAGAATACCTTATCCAGACGGTCCAGTCAACAATTGGGGTATCACCAAATCCGTCCAGATTTGAATCATACTGAAACCAAATCTTTACCGAACCAAAGCCGCCTTCACCGCCACCGCCGCCTGGTGGATTTGCCGACCAAACATCTGTGGTTAATATCATTAATAAAAATATAGTACATTTTATGGCTATAAACAATATATTTCTCTCTTTCACGGCTCCCTCCTTTTTTTATTTGATGACCAACATCTTAATTGTTGCACTAAAGTTATTATGCACAGCACTTCTATCTAAAGTCTCTGCCTTCATGATGCCAAAATAAACACCAGTAGCCACAGTATTACCAAATTTATCAACTCCATCCCATATTAAATTGTGGTAGCCGGCTTTTACATCCTTCTCAATTAAAACCTATATTTTTTGGCCTTTGATATTATAAATTTCTAATGTAACAAAACTATTCACTGGCAATTGATAACCGATGTTAGTATCTGGATTTAGAGGATTGGGATAGTTCTGGAGCAAGTCAAAACTAACAGGTAAACCTGCGGTTTCACTGGTCGATGATAACGATGCTTGTTTCGCCAGACCTTTTCTTTCAATTTTCTCAGCAAACTTATTTGCTTTGTCGGTATTTGATAAAATTTTAGAACTGCTTTTTCCCGAAACAATGGCTATCATTATACTTATATGTTCATCAACTTGCACACTTACCGGGCCGATAGCCTGTAAAACCCGATAATCCATTGGATTAGCAGGATCAGATTTAAATTCATTGCTTGAAAGCAGCAGGAATTTATCTCTATCATTTTCAGGCTCGTTCTGCCAATTCCACCAACTGTGAGTGGAAATATCATGATTAAGAATGCTGATGCCGGCAAAATGACCGCCAAGGATGGTTCCGTCCGGGGATGGTTCGCCTGCATTAAAGGTATAAGATAAATTGTATTCTGTATCATATTTTACCAGGTCATTAATATTGAATTCTTTATTTCCTTCATAATCTGGAATATCAAAATCTGCCTTAATTCCAAAATATTAATTATTCAAGTCGCCATGGATACCGAGATTACGAATATCGAACTCAACAATCATAAATTTTTCACTCATCCAGGAATATACACTTTGAGCGACCTCTAATCCGATAGGACCATGACCGGGAATGGGTATGACGTTTATGTCATCATAGCGGCAATAATTATCCACATCGGCCAAAGCACCCTTTGTCGGCGTCACGTATTGAATGCTGTCAAAGTCAGCAGAATTCCATTCAGGCTCTCTACCGTTATGCTCCCCATCCGCTGTCGTTACTAAAATTTGACCATTCGTTAGTTGTACGCCAGCCCATAATTCTATATTAGAAATGTAGTTTCGACCCGAGCCTTTTGGTATCTCAAAAGAATGAAACCTGCCCAGAGGATCACCGATCAGACCATAATTTGAAATCGCACATCCCTGATCAACATTCTGGCTTTGTGTACGTATTGCATTTATCGGTTTCACCTTATCTAAAAAATCTTCAAGCTTTTTGCTTTTCGATTCCTGAGCATGAGCTTGAGATAAAAACGAAAAGAAACCTATCATTAGAATGAAGAGGATTTTACTGAGGTCTATCGCTGCTTTTAATTTCATACTAATTCCCTCCCTTTTTAATTAGAAGCGTTTCGGCTAAAATGTAGTAATTGTATATTATTTACTTTATTGAATAAATAATTCTGTCGGGATTATTTTAGATTGTACACAGACCCTGACAGGGTTATCAAAAGAGTTGTAAATGTTAAGATTATTTTTTCAAAGAGGATTACAAAGCTGATGATGAAAACGTAACATATTTGCCTGGAAAAACCAAGAAAATAAGCTTATAATTTTTGGCTATGCAAATTGGCTATAAATTTTGACCACGTTCAGGGAATTCACCCCCCCCCCCGCTAAAGATCTGCTTGTACACTGTTGGCGTCATTCCCTTGCGTTTCTTGAACCAATTGGTGAAATTCCCATCGGCTGAGAATTCCATTTCGTAAGCTACTTCAAAAATGCGCTTTTCAGGATCGGAAAGCAATTCTTCAGCCTTTTGCAAACGACATCGCTGCCAATAAGCTGAAAGACTTGTGCCCTCGAGGCGGCGAAACAGTTTACGCAAGGTGTGATAAGGCACACCAACTTGTTCGCAAAAGTGCTCAATAGAGTAGACTCGACTGCACGATTCATGCATCAAAAGCTTGCTTTGCGTAATAACATCCATCTTCCTCCTCCTGTTATCTGTGCCTTAGGTTAGAGTTTTTTTTATCTTGCAGACTAATAAATATTAGCAAGTAGTTACAGTTGTTATTCGTACACAGGCCTTATTATTATAGGCAACTTTTTCGAGGTCTAACTCCCACAAATTGTTGAATTTCTAAAAAAAGTTATTAATGACTGATGAAATATATTTGGGATCAAACCATTTTGCCTTAAGATTTCTTGCCTTGCATCCTTCCGATTGGCGTCCATTTGATGATTTTTCGTAGATATATTGTCGATATGAAATGCGGATGGCCGGCAAGGTCTGGATAGTGCACGATCCAGATTTCTTTGCATTTCCTGGAACAAATCTTAATTGTCATGCTGTGAGTATCTTTTCAGTGTACAGAACAACATATCACTGAAGCACAATTTGTGTCGCTTACAAAACAGAAACTAACCTTTTGTAAAAAGGTCAGTTTCCTGGGTAAGTTTTATATATCCCTCTGTTCGCTAACGAACACCTGTTGTATTGCCAGCGGATACTTTTCATAAAGCACACCCTGGTTGCTATTAGCCTAATCCCTTAAAAAACAATAATGGTATGGTTATTGAATATACGATATAAATAAACCATATCCATTCCTGAGGTTAATATGCTTACAAACTATTTTAAAACCGCATTTCGTAACCTAAAAAAAAACAGGCTTTTTTCAATGATCAATATTCTGGGGCTTGCTATTGGCATGACAGCCTGTCTGTTAATCCTGCATCATGTTAATTTCGAGAAAAGTTATGACAGATTTCATGAGAATAGTGATCGAATATACCGGTTACGTTACGAGCGCACTAGTGAAGACGGCTCTGCTGTGAGATTTGCCTCCTGCTGCCCCCCGGCTGGAAAGCTCATTCGCGAGCGCTATCCCGAAGTGGGAAAAGTTGGACGGCTATTGCGATACCGGGCCGGCGTGTCTTATGAGAATATCAAATTCATTGAAGAAAGAATGTATTTTGCCGAGCCAGATTTCTTGGACATTCTGAAATTCAAATTCATTGAGGGCGATCCATTAAAAGGAATTGCTGAGCCCAACAAAGCTTTTGTCTCGCAGTCTACAGCGCAAAAATATTTCGGTGATCAAAGCGCTATCGGCAAGATTCTCAGCGTTGATCAAAAATACGATTATCAAATTGTAGGAATCTTTGCAGACATACCCGCGAACTCACACATCAAATTCGATATTCTCCTGCCATGGAAAAATCTTGAATCGCAGTTTGGACCTGAATACACCGAAAACTGGGGTCACACGGGTTCATACACTTATATCCGGCTCAAACCAAACGTGGTGCTCCCCGCACTTGAAAAAAAACTACAGGAGTTAGTGGATAAAGAATTTGGCGAAGTGTTAAAACGATACAATATGGTCATGGAATTACCGCTGCAGCCGTTAACCGATATTCATCTCACTTCCCACTACATGCAGGAATATGAAACTAACGGTGACAGCGCTTCGGTGTATTTTTTGTTTATTATTGCATTTTTCATCATCATCATGGCTTGGGTAAATTATGTCAATCTTTCGACTGCCCGCGCATTAACCCGGGCAAAAGAAGTCGGATTGAGAAAAGTAGTAGGCGCGTCCCGAACACAGATCATGATGCAATTTTTCCTCGAGACCATCATTGTCAATATTATCGCGATTTTACTTGCAGCAGGATTAGTCCAACTAATTGTGCCATATTTTAGTCATTTCGCCGGTACGTCAATGGAGTTTAGCATCTGGTCGCAGCATCAAATATGGATTGCGATAATTTACATGTTCGCAATCGGGGTGTTTTTATCAGGTTTCTATCCGGTAGTCGCGCTATCCTCTTTTGAGCCAACCGCGGTCATGAAGGGCAAAACAGGCAATTCAGCGAAAGGAATTAATTTGCGAAAAGCCCTGGTTGTATTTCAGTTTATGATGGCGCTGGTACTGAGCACCGGGACTTTAGCGGTCTACCGCCAGATTAATTTTATGAAAAACCGGGATTTAGGCTTTAATATTGAACAAACTCTGGTGGCTAAAATGCCGCGGGTTAGAGATGACCTGTTTAAAGAAAAAATAAAGACTTTTAAAGACGAACTTTTGAATTACTCAAATATCCACAAATTTTGTGTTGTCACCGAAGTACCGGGAAGGCAATTATACTGGGATGCCGGTGCTATTATGAAAGCTGGCGAAGATATCAGCAAAAGTAAGAATTATCAGATTGTTGGCATGGATTATGATTTTGTAGATGTTTTTGATCTGGAGCTGGTTGCGGGCAGGAATTTTTCCAGAGAATTTTCAACAGATAAGGATGCTTTGGTTTTTAATGAGACTGCGGTGAAATGGATGGGATTCGAAAGTGCAGAAACCGCAGTAGGTCAGCAGGTCGATTATTGGGGGGAAATTTTTACAATCGTTGGTGTGCTTAAAGACTATCATCAGCAATCACTAAAAGAAGCTTTTGAACCAAACATTTATCGGCTGATGCCTTACGGGCGCGATGTGCGAGGAGTGATGGCGATTAAAACGAATCCTCAAAATATTAAGGAAACGGTCCAGCTTGTAGAGCAAAAATACGGTGAATTTTTTCCCGGCAATCCATTTGAGTATTTTTTCCTGGATGAATACTTCAATCAGCAGTACAAAGCAGATGAGCTGTTCGGCCGGGTTTTTGGCGTTTTTGCCTTTCTGGCTATATTCGTAACCAGTTTGGGTATATTAGGATTGTCATCGTTTATGGCCATTCAACGCACAAAAGAGATTGGCATTCGGAAAGTTTTGGGAGCGACTGTTGCGCGGATTCTATTTTTGTTGACAAAAGATTTCCTGAGTTTGATTCTGATTTCATTTATTTTAGCTCTACCAGTGACTTACCTGGGGGTGAATTTTTGGCTTGATTTTTTCGCAAATAAGATGCCGTTGAGCTTTTTGTTGTTTGTCTTTCCTTTAATTATAATTGGAATAATTACAATCGGCACGATTAGTTATTATGTCATAAAAGCAGCTATGTCAAATCCGGTGGAGGCGCTGCGGTATGAATAGGAAAACAAAGCGAAAATCCTGGTTTTTGGGAAGGAGAGTCTGAACTACAAATCATCATAATTCGAAAATCGTAATACGGAAACGATTGCCGTTTTGCCAATAACGTATTTCGCTTAGCAATAAGGAGAAACCATGTTTAAAAACTATTTTAAAATTGCTTATCGTTACCTGGTTCGTGATAAATTATATACGATAATTAGTGTTAGCGGGCTTGGAATCGGGCTCGCTTGCTGTTTGTTGATTTATCTGTATGTTCATGAAGAGTGGTCTTACGACAGCTTTCATAAAAACACCGACTATATTTACCGCATGATTCGAATGGGAAAAGAATCTGGTGAGCTATCTGATGGTTCGGAAGATACCTCTTACCTACTCGGAACTGAATTACAGGAAACGTTTCCGGAAATAGAAAGAACCACCCGCATCTCTCCCGCACAACTTGTGGTGACTTACGGCAACAATTCATTCCAGGAATCTGTTGTCCATGTAGAACCCGATTTTTTCTACATGTTCTCCTTTCCACTGATTCATGGAGATGCTGCTTCCGTCCTTGATGATCCATCCAAAGTTGTAATTACACCTGAAATGGCAGAGAAATATTTCGGTGATGATAATCCCATTGGCAAGACGCTTACCATCCTTTTGGGAGATAATTCCATGGACTTACTGGTAACCGGAATCATCGAAAAAGCGCCTGCCAATTCAAGCGTCCAATACAGTTTCCTTATCTCCACCGATTTGTTAAAATATACTTTCCCTGAAAGACGGTTGCAATCCTGGAACAATATCATGACTCCAACTCTCGTTCAACTCAGGCCAGCAACGGAGATATCTACCTTCGAGGAAAAAGTCTCCAGGCATATCACAAAATTAGCAGAGGAAGACGAGGGAGGAACCGAACTGTTATACAAATTGCAATCCTTGACTGATATTCACCTCGACCCCAGGTACAGCGGAATCACAGGCGCCAGCAGCGATCCGGTCTATTCGTATATTCTCTCCGCTATTGCTTTGCTGGTACTTCTGATTGCATGCATCAATTTCATGACCCTGGCTATTGGAAGATCCAGCAGCCGTACTCGTGAAGTGGGTTTGCGGAAGGTACTCGGCGCCCAGCGCGTGCAAATCATGAAACAATTCTGGGGTGAAGCGCTTATGCTAAGTTTTGCGGCGCTCATCCTGGGAATCCTGTTGACCGAACTATTACTTCCAGTATTTAACCAACTGGCACAAAAACAGCTTTCGTTCAGACTATTCGCCAATTGGTCGGTATTTCCCACTCTGGTGGGTCTGACTTTGGTTACCGCGTTTCTGGCGGGAATCTACCCGGCGCTGCTGCTTTCCAATTTATTCCCTGTTGAAACCATGCGCAGCTCTAAGCAAATGGCTGGTAAAAACCGATTGATTCAGGGGTTGGTTGTTCTGCAGTTCGTAATTTCAGTATTCCTCATCAGCAGCACATTCATCATTTCCTCCCAGATGAAATATGTCAGTAACAGCAGTCTTGGCTACGATAAAAACCTGGTTGTGACGTTTCCGACCGGTACAGTGGGCGAGGACGCCGCCAACCTGCTGGTGCGATTCCGTAACCAACTGTCTGACCAGACGGCCATTGTCGATGTGTCAGGGTACTCTTACTCCATCGGTCAATCCTGGTTGTATATCAGTTACAGTGATGAGGGAATGACCGCTCTTATTGGAGAAGATATTACCGGTTCTGGGTATGCAGCAAGTGCTGGCGAATCTAAAGGTTATTTCTATATAAATTGGGTAGATCCACATTATCTCACGACTATGGGAGTTAAAGTAATTGAAGGTCGGAATTTTTCAGAAGACCTCGTTACCGACACAGACGACGCTTTAATTATCAACCAAGCTTTAGCAAAACAGCTCGGATGGGAAAATCCCATCGGACATAAGCTGCCGCAAGGGTTCAGAAGCGCTGCTGTGGTTGGAGTGGTTGAGGATTTTCACTTCTACCCCTTACACCGAAAAATTGAGCCTCTGCTTTTACACATGCCAAGACAGGGCAACCTGAGCAGTATAAATGAAATTGCGATCCGTATTCAATCCGAAAATATTCCAGCGACTCTTTCATTAATCGAGAACACCTGGACAAAAGTCAGCAACGGCCTGCCGTTCTCATATAAATTCCTCGACGACAAAGTTGCCGAGCAATATGCTAATGAGCAGCGCTGGCGGACAATTGTGCAGTACTCGTCTGGATTATCTATTTTGGTCACCTGCCTGGGATTGTTTGGATTGACTTCTCTGGCGGTAGTTAAGCGCACCAGGGAAGTAGGTATTCGTAAAGTCCTTGGAGCATCAGCGCCGAACATTGTGAGTTTGATTTCCCGGGAATTTATCATTCTCGTCCTGTTTGCGGTTGTTATTGCCGGACCAGTTGCCTGGTATATCATGAATCGTTGGCTGGAGAACTTCGCTTATCAAACGGCAATATCACCCTGGATTTTTCTTTTATCCGGAGTGATTGCATTGCTTATTGCGTTGGCTACGGTGAGTTATCAAGCCATTAAAGCAGCCTGGACAAATCCAATTGAATCACTCAGATACGAGTAGAGAATTAGGGCAAAGTGAATAAATGTAAGCTTAATAAATTGTGCGACTTAAAATTATTGTTATCGATTTTATCGACTTTCGTTCTTTTGCCTAATGATATATCACTGGGAGCTTCGAAAATGGCAGGAAGTAGTCAATGCCTGCGAGAAATGTATTGGATTAGATCCCAGCCAGACAAAGTTACATGAACATCTTGAATATGCAAAACATAATGCACGGTTGGCCAGGAAGGAAAAATCAGTCAAGTAATATCTGATCGAAAACTAATCAGGTTCTAATTTATCGTTTGTCGATTCTTGAATGGCCGTTTTAAAACTGTATTGAGAAATCTAATCACGCATATAACCTATGCCTTTTGTTGTCCATTAGTTTTCAAACAATCAATGCAACGCCAGCAAATCCTGTAAAAAGTGTAAGTAAATGTTAGCAGTTAGTTGTCAGTATTTCGAAGTCCGTTGCGCCTGATTTTTTAATAATATAAATCATTCATTCGTACAATTGCATTGAACAGAAATTGTATGAACTTTTACCCGAAGTTCACGTAAATTAGTCAACTCCGTGAAAAATTCTATATAAAATATCATTATGAAGAGCAAACTGGACGTTTGATAAGAATGCCTGGCTTAATGAAAATTAACTTAATAGTAATATTCCAATTATTACTCATAGGCTCTAATATTGTTTTTTCTCAAAATATTTACAATAAAATCCCGGGATCGATTGACTCCACTAAAATTTATGTATTTTATATACATGGGAAAATAATCGAAGACCAGGGTATTAACGCTGTCAGCGAAAAATATGGAGCATACGAATACAAAAACATACTAACTGCGCTTGCAAATAAAGGCTTGATAGTGATAAGTGAAGCACGTCCTGAAAATACGAAATCATTCGATTATGCAAATAAAATTGTAGCTCAGATAAAAATATTATTAAATAATTCTGTCCCTGCACGAAATATCGTAATTATCGGCGCTTCAAAAGGGGCAGGGATTTCAGTTTTAATTTCAAATTTTCTAAAGAATGAAAATATTAAATTTGTATTAATGGCAATATGTAATGATTATATGGGTAATTTATGGAAAAAAAATAACATCCAATTATGGGGAGATATTCTTTATATATTCGACTATAAAGATACACTTGCAGAAAGCTGCAAGAAATATTTAGAATTACTCAGAAGTAAAGGAATGAAAAATTATAAAGAAATTGAATTGCGTTTAGGAGCAGGACATGGAATTCTTTACAAACCTTTAAAGGAATGGATTGAACCAATTTGGATTTGGATTAATAACTAAACCAGTAATATCAGTGATAAGATATATGATGGAAACAGCATGATTAATAATTACTTCAAAATCGCTTTTAGAAATCTGATTCGAAATAAAGGCTTCTCATTTATCAATATTGCTGGCCTTGCCATCGGAATGGCAGCATGCCTGCTGATACTTCTATTTATCCAAAAAGAACTTTCTTTTGAAAGAATGCATGCTGATAATGATCGAATATATCGGGTGTTAACCATTGACAAAGCTTTAGGTACAAATAATCAGCGTGTGGGTATCACAATGCCGGCTCTCGGACCGGCATTGCCCGGAGCATTTCCAGAGGTCGAAGATGCGCTGAGATTGACCGGGGGAGGTAGAACACTTCTCACTTATGGCGACCGTCCGGGAATTTACGCTGAACAATTACGTTCAGCCGATGCCAAATTCTTCGAATTTTTCGATTTTTCTCTTCTGCAGGGTGATCCAACAACGGCGCTGGCAGAACCTTTTACCATAGTATTAACGAAAAAGCTCGCCAATCAACTTTTCGGCGAAGAAAACGCCATGGGCAAAACACTAAAAACTGGAAGTGGTAATGATTTAAAAGTAACAGGTGTTCTTAAGGATTTGCCTGACAATACGCATCTCGAATTTGATGCACTGGGCAGCATTTCAACGCTGGCATCCCTGGCACGAGCTAATCAACCGGAAGGCTCCACTCGACCGATCTGGCTCGAAGCCTGGCGGATGATAGCGATGCCAACCTACGCACGTTTATCCGACGGAGTTTCACTGCAAGGACTGGATCAACGTATGACTCAACTCTGCCGTGACAATGGCGTTGGCGAAAACTTCGACATTACCTTACAGCCGTTGCAGAATGTGCATCTGAAATCGACAGATATTATATTTGATCCTGTAGCCAATAAAGGTGACATGAACAACGTTTACATTTTTGCGGCTATCGCTTTTTTAATTTTACTCATAGCCGCTGTAAACTATATGAATCTTTCCACAGCGAGGAGCACCCAACGTGCCAAGGAAGTCGGTTTACGTAAAGTTGTTGGCTCGTTGCGGTCTCAACTCATGTGGCAATTCCTCGGTGAGTCGCTTTTAGTAACATTCATCGCTTTGCTCATCGCCCTGCCTCTTGCCTGGGGCGCCTTACCCTGGCTAAATAATCTTGGTGACACATCATTATCTTTGAATTTGGGGCAAAATGTTCTACTCATGGGATTTATAATTTTTTTGTTAGTAATTGTCGGCATTCTGGCCGGACTGTATCCGGCGTTAGTTCTTGCGAATTATAAGCCGGTGACCGTATTAAAGGGTAGTTTCATGTCAGGCAAAAAAGGAACCGCGCTTCGTAAGACGCTGGTAATTTTCCAATTTTCATTATCTATTGGATTAATTTGTATGACTTCAATTATTCAGAAACAGATGTACTTCATTCAACATAAAGATCTCGGATATGAAAGGGAACAGGTACTGCTGTTCGACATGTTTGATCGTTCGATGGGTGAAAATCTGGAGACTTTCCGAGTCGAGCTTGCCAGCCACAGCTCATTTGTGTCTGTTGCGGCGTCGGGTAATGTTCCCGGCAGAACATTTGGCCGTACGCGCGTAAGACCAGAAGGTGCATCAGATGAAGATATCTGGATTTGGAGCCAAATCTCAATCAGTCCTGAAACTATCCCGACACTTGGTATGGAAATCGCACAGGGAAGAAACTTCAGTCGAGAGATGGCGACGGATTCCAGCGGAGCAGTCCTGGTAAATGAAACAGCTGTGAAACAACTCGGCTGGGAAAATCCCATTGATATGCGGTTATATTTCGGGCAGCAGGATTCAGTTGGTGTAAGAGTAGTCGGAGTTGTCAGGGATTTTCATTTCCTGGGTATGCATCAGAACATTGAACCAGTAGTTATCTTTCCGCTAACAGGCTTTCCGGGGAATGTTTTAACAGCACGAATTCAACCAGGTCAAATTCCAGAGGCTATGAAATTCGCCGAACAAAAATGGTATGAAGTATTTCCCAATCATCCTTTCAACTACAGTTTCATGGATGATGAATTTGATGCATTATATCGGCGAGATATTAATACCAGCAAGATTGTTAATGTCTTTTCAGGCCTGGCTATTTTTATCGCCTGCCTTGGTTTGTTTGGACTGGCCAGTCACTCAACTACCCAGCGGACCAAAGAGATTGGCGTGCGAAAAGTTATTGGAGCTTCAATCGTAACAATTGTCAGGTTACTTGCACTGGATTTTGTACGCCTGGTTGCGCTTTCCAATTTGTTTGCCTGGCCCATTGCCTGGTATTTGGCTTCACACTGGTTGAAAGGCTTTGCCTACCGCACTGATATTGACGTGTGGATGTTTGTAATGGCTGGAGCGATAGGATTGATTATTGCGCTTTTAACAGTCAGTTTTCAGACTATTAAAGCGGCAATGGCTAATCCGGTGGATGCGTTGCGGTATGAATGAAAGCGATTGTGGATTTCTGATTTCGTGATAAAAGTTTTAAATCCGCTTCCCAAAGTCTAAAATCTGAAATTCGAAAAAAGGAGATTATCATGTTAAAAAGTTACATTAAAATAGCCCTGAGGAATTTAATAAAAAACAAGGCCTACTCTATTATAAATATTGTTGGACTTGGAGTAGCTATCGCTGTTTGCATCACGGCTTATGTGAATTATGAATTCAGCCAGAGCTATGACTCGTATCATGAAAACGCAGACAAGATTTATTCGGTGAACAGCTACAGAATAGTAAATAATAATCGTCAGAATTGGTCTTATACTCCATTACCGATGGCTTCAATTATTAAAAACGATATTCCGGGTATTGAGAAGTTTTCCCGTATTAGCGTAGGCCGCACGATCCTTCGGTACGGTGATAAAGTGTTTAACGAGGTTTACCATTTAATGGATGAAGACTTTTTTGAAATGTTCACTTACCCCATGATTTATGGCACCGAGGATGCACTCAAAGATAAAAGCGGCATGGTCATTACTGACGAGATTGCCGAAAAGTATTTTGGCGATGAAAATCCAATTGGTAAACAAATCATTATGAGCGTTGGGAGAGAACGTGATGTCGCATTTTTTATTCGGGGAGTGATTAGAAAACCACCACAAAATTCCAGCATGCCTATTAGAATTATTGTTTCCATTGAAAAAATTGAGGAATTACGAGGGTTTGATCCTATGAAATGGGATGCCTGGGCGCGGGCCGTTTTTATTCAGATTGAAGATAATACCTCACTGTCAACAATTGAAAAACAGTTGCAATCGTACCTTCAAATTACCAACGAAGTCAATCCGGATTTCCAAATGGCAGGATTTTATTTGGACTCCCTGCCGCAGTTAGCATTTCATTCACGTGAGCTCAACGGATCGCCTTTTTTCCCCGGCATGCACCCGGCCGCCCTTATAGCACCGTCTGTAATCGCCATACTTATTTTACTTCTGGCTTGCTTCAATTTTGTTAATACAGCAATTGCTTTCGCGTCAAAAAGGCTCAAAGAAATTGGTATTAGAAAAGTCGTTGGCGGCATGCGCAACCAATTGATCAAGCAGTATTTAGGCGAGAACCTGGTATTATGCGCAATCGCGTTGCTATTCGGCATCCTTCTGGCTGAGGTTTTTGTGCCCGCTTATGACAGCCTTTGGCCAGAATTGTCCTTAACCATGAACTATGCAGAGAACCTGGGATTGATTGGATTTTTGGTTGGATTGCTATTTTTTACAGCAATCGCTGCGGGCGCCTATCCGGCTTTTTACATTAGTGCATTTAATCCAGTAAACATTTTTAGAGGTAAACAGAAATTGGGAGGAACAAATCCATTAATTCGGGTCCTGCTTACATTTCAATTTGCCCTATCAATAACAGCCATTATTGCAGGAATTATCTTAAATCAAAACGCTGAATTTATTGAAAATTTTGATCTGGGATTTAATAAGGAGCAAATTATTAATATACCCGTTAATGGTGAAGATAACTATAAATTAGTCAAAAATGCAATCGAGGATCATCCGAACATCGTGAGCATTGGCGGTTCAAGACATCTGATGGGTAGATCATGGACAGGCATAAAAGCGGAAAGCGGTCAGACCAAGACAGATATTAACCTGTTTGAAATTGGCGAAGATTATTTTGAAACCGCCGGTCTTGAACTTGCCGAAGGCCGTACATTTGAGAGAGAGTTAAAGACGGATATCGATCAATCGATCGTGGTAAATGAAACCTTAATCAGGGAATTTGGATGGGACTCTTTCACGGATAAAAAAATTAAGTTTATAACCACCGACTCTGAAAAAGAATACAAGGTAATTGGTGTTGTCAATGATTTTCACTACAATGGTGTCTGGAATTCAATCCGACCGGTCGCTTTACGTCTGACTGCTCAAGAAAACTACCGATATGCCGCCATTAAGTTTACGGGCGAAAATATTAAAGCTATTTCCACTTACCTGCAAGATACCTGGAAGCAATTATTCCCACATTTACCTTACGATGGATTTTTCCAGGATGAGATTTTGGCTGAAGCCAGCATGATTAATGAAAGCATCAGACTGGTATTTTTATACATTGCACTGATTGCGGTGTTGATAGCGGGTATGGGCTTGTATGCACTGGTTTCTTTGAATATTGCTAAACGAACCAAGGAGATTGGTATTCGCAAAATATTAGGTGCGTCCATACCCAATATTAGCCGATTAATTTCAAAAGAATTTGTCTTATTGTTGCTAATTGGCAGTGTCCTGGCATCAATCATGGGGTACTTTTTGGTAGATAGTTTGTTGGGTAGTATTTGGGCTTATTATGTCGACTTTGGGGCGATGCCTTTCATTTTTTCGGCTGTGGCGGTATTCCTACTTGCGATGCTAACCGTGAGTTCTCAGGTTTTTTCCGTGGCCAAGGCCAATCCGGTTAACGCTATTCGGGATGAATAAAACAGATATGTGAATGCGGATTATTTATTGATTTCTGCAACTAATACATTCAGTGCACTGTCTAATATGAACTGAAAGGAGTAAAATATGTTTCTTTTGATCAAAAACGTTGTTGCTTTATCAATTTTACTTAATATGCAATCACCGCAAATTGAAGTGATTAACAGCGATAACGATTTAGCAAAAGGAATTCAACTCTACAATAACCACAACCTAAATGAAGCAAAAAAAATCCTTGAGAATTTTGTCAAAGATTATCCGGACAATGCAATCGGTTTCTACTATTTGGGAAGAGTACATTTCGATGAAAATAACTACAAAAAGTCTGAGAAATGGTTTAAAAAAGCGATCGAGTTGGATGCTAATAATTCAATTTATCACACATGGCTTGGTAATACATATGGAAACAAGATAAATAATGCCAGCATTTTTAAAAAACCAGGACTTGCAAAGAAAATAAAGAAGCACTACGAAATTGCACTTAAGCTGGACGAAAGCAATCCGGATGCAAGAGAAGGATTGATAACATTTTACCGTGAAGCGCCGGGCATAATGGGTGGCAGCACAGAAAAAGCGAAACAACATGCCGAGGTGCTCAAAGGTTTGGATAAATACAGAGGTTATCGAGCGCTTTGGCGTATTTATGAAAAAGAAAAAAAGTACGATCAGGCTGAAGATACTTATAAAATAGCTCTTGAAGAGTTTCCTGAAAATTTAAATCTCCGCTTTCAATTTGGCTATTTTTACCAGCGCAGGGAAAAATATCCTGAAGCATTTGAACTATTCGAACAAATAGTGCGAGACAGTACAGATAACATGGGCGCTATTTACCAGATTGGTAGAACCGGATCGCTATCTGGTCGGAATTTGGACCGAGCGGAAGAATGTTTTAAACAATATTTGCAGCACGAACCGGGAGAAAACATGCCCTCATTGGCTGCGGCTCACTGGCGCCTGGGTATGGTTTATGAACACAAAAACGAAAGAGATTTGGCCAAAAAAGAATATCAAGCAGCTTTAGAACTTGAGCCTGATTTGAAAGCGGCGAAAAAGGCTTTGAAGAAATTAAAATAGAAAACACCTGGGTTCTTACACTCAGTAAATGTGAAATAAAGATATAAATTATAAGCTCAAATTAACGATCTGCATCAACATTAAAATGGAGGACGTAACATGAAGACCACTGCAAAATACATTATGTATTTTTTCGTTTTAGCTCTTTTCGGACTCAACACAACCACATTATTTGCCATTGACGATGGAGGTTTTATTTATGGTAAAATCACCATGAAAAACGACAACGTTTATCAAGGCCCCATTCGCTGGGGAAAAGAAGAAGCATTCTGGGATGATGTTTTTAACTCAACCAAAGTAGAAAATGCCCTGGACTTGTATCTTTCTGATAAAGAAACAGAATTGCTTGAAGATGAATTTGGCTCCAGACGGCGCTCGCGAAGGAGAGATTCCTGGTGGGGTAGAAATGATGGGCCAGATATCACAACCCATCAATTTAAGTGCAGATTTGGGGATTTAAAAAAGATGGAGATTTTGGGTGGAGATGACGTTCTGGTGAAATTTAAAAATGATGAAGAAATTGAAGTTTCCGGCGGTTCAAATGACGTGGGTAGAAACATAAAAATTCTTGATGATGAGCTAGGGGAGGTGGATTTGAAATGGCGACGCATAGATACGATTGAGTTCATGCCAACACCCAAGAAATTACAAAACAAATTTGGCGAACCGCTTTATGGTGAAGTCGAAACTCGACGCGGTAAATTTCAGGGACTCATTCAATGGGATCATGAAGAGTGTCTAAGCACTGACAAATTGGATGGCGAATCCGAAGACGGTAAAATGTCCATTGAATTCGGGAAAATTAAATCCATCAAAAAACATAGAGGAGGCTCGTTAGTCACATTAAAATCAGGCAGAGAGTTTTATCTGGACGACAGCAATGATGTAGACGACGATAATCGTGGTGTGGTGATCAAAGATCCACGGTTTGGGAAAGTCCTTGTTGAATGGCGTGAATTTGAAGAAGTAAAATTTCGTGATGAAGTTAAACAATCTGGACCAAGTTATGATGATTTTGCTAAACCAAAGAATTTAACCGGCGTAGTAAAAACAGATGAAGATGAATCTATTTCTGGCAGAATCATCTATGACATCGATGAAGCCCTGGACCTGGAAATTCTGGACGGCGAAGACGGCAGAATTCAATATCGAATAGCTTTTAGAAACATCAAGAAAATAACTCGTAAAGGACGTTACAGTGCAATAATTGAATTAAAAAACGGAGAGGAACTGCGTTTGGAAGAATCCCGGGACATCAGCAGAGATAACGACGGATTATTAGTTTTGAACAAAGAACATGGTGTGAAGTACATTCCATGGGATGAAATAAATACAATAGAGTTTAAGTAATATTCATGGATGACTCGGAGTCATCCGATGAGTGTAGACTATTTCTGAAATAACGTAAAAATGGCATTTTGTAGAACTTTAAAAAGGTCAAGAAAACAGGTGATTAAATGAAAAATTTAAGCAAAGTCATAATCCTGATCATACTTATCTTTTCAGGTTGCAATTTTGCAATTAATAAAACTATTTATATCGACGACGGTGAAACCAAACGAGGCGATATAAATTCCGTGAATGGATCAATCATTATCGGAGAAAATTGCACTGTTCGTGGCGACTGTAGAACAGTAAATGGCCGAATCGAAGTTGGGAAACATTCTCGGGTAAACGAACTGCTTAGTGTCAACGGCGGAATTGATGTAGATCAAGATACGTATATAGATGGAGATATTGAATCCATCAACGGTAACGTCTCTTGTGAACCTGGTGTGGAAATCGATGGCAGGGTAAAAACGATCAATGGCAAAATCAAGCTCTACAATACTCTGGTCAAGCGTAATATCAAAACCATAAATGGCAATATCACTCTCGAAGATGAAACTAAAATTAATGGTGATATTATTGTAGAAGGCAAAAGAAAAAGAAGAAGAATTGACGACTGGCATAAAATAAGCATTAGAATAGCCAATAATTCTGTTGTCGAAGGAGACATAATTGTGGAGGATGAAGATTTACTGGTTCGCATATATCTTTCAGACGGCGGTAAAGTGTTGGGAAAGGTAGAGAACGCGGAAGTGATAAATGAATGAGGTTTGGCTGATAAAGAAGCAAGCAAAATCCAATCTGTTGTTTATTTCAGAATATTGGCTCTGTCTTTAATGATTCTGTAAAAACTAAGTTTTTTGCTATAATAGGATGCGACTTTCCACTAAAAGTAACTGAATTCTCAATAGATTATACATATTGCTATTTTCATAAAAACTCAATTTTTAAAATATAATTAAAACGCTGTAGTGACCAGATTGCGAAGCGCAATTGGAGAGAAGGGTTTTTGTACAAATCCCAAGAGAGGAAATCTTTCCAATTTAGAATCAATCATTTCAGCCGTTGCCGCACTAATAAGAATTATGTGACTATCCGGATTGCTTTGTTTTGCGGCTTGAATGACTTTAAGACCATGAATATGAGGCAGGCGATAGTCACTTATGACCAGGTCATATTGGGTATTCATTAAAAGTTCCAATGCACACTGGCCGTCTTCTGCTACTTCAAAATCGAAATTTAAATCGCGAAGCGCCAATTGTACTAATCTGACAAAGGCTTGATCGTCTTCAACAAGTAGTACTTTTTTCGAATTCATGTTTGAAACTTGATATTTTATGATATATTGACTGTGACTAAGCTTTAACATCGGCAGTTTTTTCTAAAGGTTTATCGAAGTTATAATTATTTTTCAGGAGAATGTTATGGCCTCATTTTCAGAATTTATGCAGCAAAAATCCAAGCCTGTCTGGCAGGCTATTTTGCAGCATCCATTTGTTAAAGGCATAGGAGATGGCACACTGTCCCAGGACCGGTATGAATTTTACCTCAAGCAAGATTACATTTATCTCATAGATTTCAGCCGGGTGTTTGCGCTGGCTTCTGCCAAAGCTCGACAACTTGACGATATGGGTTATTTCGCAAAGCTGCTGGACCTTACCTTGAATGCAGAAATGGATCTGCATCGTCGCACTTGTGCAGAATTTAATATATCTTCTCAAGAGCTGGAAAATACTGAACCAGCGCTCGTGACTCTGGCTTATACGAGCTTTCTTGTGAAAACCTGTTACGAAGAGCCTTTGACTGGAATCATCGCAGTTTTGCTTCCCTGTGCCCGGGTTTATGCAGATATTGCCTTGCATCTTAAGGCAAAAATTCTGCCCGATGCGCCCCCTTATCGTGACTGGATTGAGACCTATGCTTCGGAAGAGTTTGTCGGCTGGGCAAATTGGCTTAACAATAAAATGGATGATTTTGCGAAGGATGCAGCCAACAGTGATAAAGAACACTGGTTCAATTTGTACCTGAAAAGTGCTCGATTTGAACTTATGTTTTTTGAAATGGGGTGGCAGAAAGAGGTGTGGCCGCAAAAGATACCTTAATTTTATGTCAATTAAAACATCAAAATAAGGCTTGATTTTAAAAAGAGAATTGGATATATTATTTTTCAATAATTTGCTTGGCAAGGCGCATTCGTCTAGTGGCCTAGGACGCCGGCCTCTCACGTCGGTAACACGGGTTCGACTCCCGTATGCGCTACTGTGTGGAGATTAAAAATTTTGTTTAATTTACAAAAATTTTTATTAAAATCACAAAAAACAAAATACAAATCTCAAATAAACAACAACCAATATTCAAAAAATCAAACATAATATAGATATTAAAAGTGAAGTCATTATTTTGTAAAACATTGTTTTACTTATAGTTATTTGAAAATTGAGATTTTTTTGTAATTTCTAATTTGTTATTTGAAATTTATTGTTTACGGTTTAACTTGCAAGACACTAAATTTAACTTTGCGCCCGTGGCTCAATTGGATAGAGCGCTTGGCTACGGACCAGGAGGTTGGGGGTTCGAGTCCCTCCGGGCGTGCTGGATTAATTGACAACTGATTATTGTCAATTATCAATTTAAATATGGTTACTCACGAGACTTGGATGGAGCAGGCGCTTCGTGAGGCAGAGAAGGCCTATGAAAAGGAAGAAGTTCCCATAGGGGCGGTAATTGTTGAACAGGATCATATTATTGGTCGCGGTTATAATATGGTCGAAAGATTACAAGATCCTACCGCCCATGCAGAGATGATTGCCATAACTGCCGCTGCTAATTCACGGAATTCCTGGCGCCTTGAAGACACGATACTTTATGTTACGAAGGAGCCTTGCCCAATGTGCGCCGGGGCAATTTTTTTATCTCGCATCCCACATGTGATTTACGGTGTAAGCGATTCCCGCTTTGGAGCTTGTGGTACAGCCATGAATATAATTCAAAATTCAAATCTGCATTCGAATATCAAAATTACCAATGGAATTTTGGCATCCAAATCTTTGGGATTATTACAGGCGTTCTTTAAAAAATTAAGGGAAAATAATTAATTTTGGAGAGGTGACCGAGCTGGCCGAAGGTGCACGACTGGAAATCGTGTGAGGGGTTACAAGCTCCTCCCAGGGTTCGAATCCCTGCCTCTCCGCTTTTGAATTGAAGATAAATGATAAATAAGGAATTGTAAATTATATGGAGAGGTGCCGGAGCCTGGTTTATCGGGGCGGTCTCGAAAACCGTTGTGGCCTTGCGTCACCGGGGGTTCGAATCCCTCCCTCTCCGCTGAATGATTGCTTATCAATACTCAATCAAATACGGGGCCGTAGCTCAGTTGGGAGAGCGTCGCGTTCGCAATGCGAAGGTCGTGGGTTCAACTCCCATCGGCTCCACAACAGGCTGTGCTAGATGGGGAGTTAGCGGTGCCCTGTAGCCTGCAATCCGCTATAGCAGGATTGAATCCCTGTCAGAGGCTTACTCCCCCACGAACGCGGCTTTGGTAAGTGATGTTGATGGTTTAAGTCCTTCGCAATAAAATGGTGCCCAACCCCGTCAGGACCGGAAGGTAGCAGCGGTCAGTATTTATTTTATGTGCCGGAGGAATACTTAGCCGGAGTCGGTTGCTTAAAGTCACACGCGGGAAGGAAAAGTCGAAGACAGGTGCACAGCCGATTGATATTTGCTTTTTATGAAATTTCTATTATATTGTATTTAAATAATAGATAGACTACTGCAAAATGCTCTTTTTCTGTCATTTTGAGGAACGAAGTGACGACGAGTCTGTGACCAAAAATTATCGGATTTAAACAATGTTAGTGATCTCAGATTCTTCGCTCCCAAAGGTCGCTCTGAATGACATTTATGTGTATTTTGCGAAGCGTGAAATAATAGTTACAAAGGAGGGAATATCGGATGTCTTATCTGGTTTTAGCGAGAAAGTGGCGACCTTTACAGTTTGAAGATGTTGTAGCTCAAAATCATGTTACGACAACCCTTATGAATGCCATCAAAAATAATCGACTGGCATCCGCATATCTATTTTCCGGCCCAAGAGGGATAGGTAAAACAACAACCGCCAGAATTTTTGCCAAAGCCATTAATTGTGAAAGCGGCCCAACGCCGACGCCCTGCAACGAATGTTCAAGTTGTAAAGAAATTACCACAAGCCAAAGCCTCGAGGTTTTCGAAATTGATGGCGCATCAAACCGCGGCATTGAAGACGTTCGAAATTTAAGAGGAAATCTCAAGTACGCAGCCGTCAAAGGTAAATATAAAATATATATAATCGATGAAGTCCACATGTTAACACCTGAAGCGTTTAATGCGCTTCTGAAAACATTGGAAGAACCGCCAGCAAAAGTACTGTTTATCTTTGCAACCACTGAGTCGCACAAATTGCCTGCCACAATTATATCTCGCTGCCAGCTTTATGATTTCAGAAGAATTCCTCTAAATGAAATCGTGGAACAGCTGCATAAAATTTGTACAGCAGAAAAGATTCAAATCGATGAAGAGTCTCTTTACCTGATTGCAAAGAAATCTGATGGCAGTATGCGGGACAGTCAAAGCTTGTTAGATCAGATAGTTTCTTTCTGCGGTCAAAACGTTAGCATAAATGAATTAACAGAATTATTGGGAATTATTGACCAGGAGTTGTTTTTCGAATGTACTGATTGTCTGTCAAATAAAGATATAGCGGCCGGATTAAACCTGGTAGGAAAGGTATTTAAACAAGGCTATGATCTGGCGGAATTTTTAAATGGATTAACTGAACATTTTAGAAATATTCTGGTTTTAAAGGCAACCAATAAGATGGATTTATTAGAAGGTTTGGAAACTTTTGGTCCAAAATTCCAGGAAACATCGAAATATTTTACAGAAACCGACTTGCTACGATTAATTAAGTTGTCTTCTGAAACCAGTTACCAGATAAAACGTAGTTCCAACCCAAAGATTATATTAGAGATGTTGCTGGTGAAAATGATTCAAATGGAGAAAAGTGTAGAGCTGGATCGGCTTTTAACTCACATTGACGAACTGAAAAAATCAACAAGCTCAACATCCGGCAATTCAATTGAATCATCGGGAAATTTAAAATTATCGGATTATAATTCTGGATTATCTTCCATAAAGCAAGTTGTTCCTGTGGTTAATGACAAAATTGCGACTATACAATCAAATCAGACAGTTCAAAAAGTTGGAAAGCCCGTTCCAAATGATGAGGTTGAAATAGCTTCATTAGGGATCATTAAAGAGAAGTGGTCAGCAATAATTGAAGAAGTAAGAAGTAAAAAGATACATTTAGGTTCATTTTTAAATGAAGGCTATCCTACCAAAATACAGGATGGTATTTTGGAAGTATCATTTGGTAAAGAAAATGGTTTTCATATTAATACTATTAATCAGAACAAACAACTCATTCAAACCGTTATTTGTAATCAAACGGGATTAATAATAAAAATCCATTGCAAAAAGAATGAAAGCGAAGAATTTAAGGGAATAATTGCAAATAATAAACCTGAAACGACTAATCCAAATCAAACAGAGAATGAGAGTACATTACAAATTCCAATTATAAAAAAAGTGATTGAGATGTTTGATGGAGAAATAGTAAGTTAAGCAAATTTCAAAATAAAATATATAGCAAGGAGAAAAATATGGCAAAGCCGGGTATGGGTGATTTATTGAAACAAGCCCAAAAAAT
The DNA here is from genome assembly GCA_964539665.1 of uncultured Cytophagia bacterium. Classification (GTDB taxonomy): domain Bacteria; phylum Zhuqueibacterota; class Zhuqueibacteria; order Oceanimicrobiales; family Oceanimicrobiaceae; genus CAZIKB01. The sequence goes on along the minus strand of CAZIKB010000011.1, from coordinate 48,794 downwards.
GCAAGATAAAATGCAAAAAGTTCAGGAAGAACTTGGCGGTTTGCAGGCGGAAGGCAGCGCTGGTGGCGGAATGGTTACCGCGGTTGCTAATGGTAAACAGGAAATTTTAGAAATCCATATAGATAAAGAAGTAGTGGATCCTGATGATATAGAGATGTTGGAAGACCTTGTCGTGGCAGCTATCAATCAAGCGCTTCATAATGCCCAGGAATTAGCATCACAGGAAATGGGCAAAGCGGCGGGCGGAATGCTTGGGAATTTACCCCCTGGCTTTAAAATTCCCGGATTATGATTGTTTTAATTTTAGTCTAAAACAAACGCATAGCAAATGCAGTATCCTTCGATTTCGGTAGAAAAAGCTATTTCAGAATTTTCCAAACTGCCTGGAATTGGTAGAAAATCAGCACAGAGGTTAGTATTTTTTCTTCTTAAATCTTCAAAATATGAAGTTAACCAACTTGCTGAGGCTTTAATTGCAATAAAAGAAAAAGTTATTTTTTGTTCTGTATGCTTTAACATTACTGAAACAGAACCCTGTCACATATGCGTAAGCGAACAAAGAGACCGAGGTCTTATTTGTGTTGTCGAAGAAGCAAACGATGTTCTGGCATTGGAAAAAACTGGTGAGTATAAAGGATTATTCCACGTTTTGGGAGGTGCATTGTCACCACTCGAAGGAATTGGGCCAGAGGATTTGCACATTAAAGAACTTATATCACGGTTAAACAGTACGGTGAGAGAAGTGATTATTGCTTCTAATCCAAATGCTGAAGGTGAGGCAACTTCTTTATATTTAGAAAAGTTAATTAAACCCTTAGACATCAAACTGTCACGCATTGCGCGTGGAATTCCTGTCGGCAGCGATATAGAATACGCGGATGAAATAACTTTGACCCGGGCCCTGGAAGGAAGAGTTGCTCTTTAGGGAGTAGCATAATGCAATAATAAATAATTTAACAGAGAGACTTCTTATGTCCTATCCTAATCAATTGACCGTTTTTCGAATAATTTTAACCCCGTTGTTTGCTGTACTCTTAACATTCGAAGACGTGTATTTTAAATATTTTTCTCTTTTTGTCTTTGTTGTTGCTGCTTTCACCGATTGGTATGATGGTTATGTAGCCAGGAAATACGGCAATATAACCTCGACTGGTATTTATTTAGATCCGCTTGCAGATAAATTATTAATTTCAACTGCCTTTGGAATGTTCACATATCTTGGTTATGTGAAATTGTGGATGTTTGTGGCAATTGCATTAAGAGATATATTGATTACTGGTTTAAGGTCCTACGCTATTTCTAAAAAAAGACCGCTTGCAACAAAAAATATTGCAAAATGGAAGACCGCCTTTCAAATGGGGGCTATATACCTGATCTTCATCTGGATGCTGATGAAAGAAAGTTATGCAGGATTAGAAAATGCACCGGCCTATTTAGTAACTTTTGAGAATTGGGATCTAATCGGAAATCTAATGTTATTTGTAACCGTTTTTACAGTAGCTACCGGTGTTAGTTACATTATTGAAAACTGGAACTACATTAAAAGCATGGCCATCGCTTTTTATCGTGTATTTGTGCCGACCAATGTTCGATAAATGAATTTAATTTCCCGCATAATTGCGACAGGCTTTTACTCAGGATATGCCCCGTTTTTCCCCGGTACCGTGGGGAGTTTTTTGGGGCTTTTTTTATATTGGGCTATTCCTGGAAGCGAATCGATCTATTTATTATTTTTCATTATCATATTATTTTTTGTTGGTGTATGGTCAGCAACAGAAGTCGAGAAGCAGTCAAAAACAAAAGATAATCAAATAATTGTAATAGACGAAATCGTCGGTACTTTAATTACTTTCTTTTTATTTGAAAAAAATATTATCTGGCTTATAATTGGATTCATACTTTTCAGATTATTTGACATTTATAAATTCTTTCCCGCAAAAGATGCAGAACGGCTGCCGCAAGGCTGGGGGGTTATGATGGATGATGTGGTTGCAGGAATTTATGGAGCAATTAGTCTGAGATTGATTTTTTTAATAGTAACAAAAATTCTATGACTGGTGAAATTATTTCAATTGGGGACGAACTGATTATCGGGCAAATTGTAAACACCAACGCCTCCTATTTAGGTAAACATCTCACAGCTTGCGGTGTGGAGATGAAATGGGTGACTACTGTTGGTGACCAGGCCGAGGATTTGAAAAGCGCGTTGGCTATGGCTATGCAGAGAAGCGATGTCATCATTGCTACCGGTGGATTAGGTCCCACACATGATGATATTACCAAAAAAGTAGCCGCAGAATATTTTAAATCGAAATTAATATTTAAACCAGAAATTTTAAACAAACTCAAACGAGCGTTCGAATCGCGTGGCATCAAAATGGCGGCCGTCAATGAAGAACAGGCGCTTGTTCCTGATAAAGCACAAATTATTGACAATCCGGCTGGCACAGCTCCGGGATTACTATTTAAGAGGCATGGCAAAAGATGCTTCATACTTCCAGGTGTGCCCGCTGAAATGAAAGCAATATGCGAAACTACGCTGTTTCCAATGCTCAAAGGCTCCGGCCAGACCATCCTGCAGAAAACCATCCGAACCACAGGCATTGCTGAATCCACCCTGTTTGAACGAATGGGCGATATTAATAAAATTGAAGAATTCGCAAAAGTTGCGTTTCTGCCAAAATATTCCGGCGTGGATATCCGATTGACTGTACGGGGAAATAATCCAACCGAGTGCCAAAGTAAGTTATCGAAAGCTCTGGAGATTTGTTATGAAAAGGCAGGCAAATATGTTTATGGCCATGATCAGGAAAATTTGGAAGAAGTGGTTGCCCGATTATTGCTTGAAAACAAAATGACCGTAGCCGTGGCCGAGTCCTGCACTGGAGGTTTGCTTGCCAACAAACTGACTAATATCTCTGGCAGCTCGAATTATTTTGAAAGAGGCGTTGTGGCGTACAGTAATCAAGCTAAAATGGATATACTGCAGGTACCCGCAAGTACCCTGGATAAGTTTGGAGCCGTAAGCGACGAAACAGCGGTTGCTATGGCGGAAGGCGTAACAAAAATAAGCGGAGCGGATTTTGGCGTTTCAACCACCGGCATAGCCGGGCCAACCGGCGGCACCAAAGACAAGCCTGTTGGTTTAGTTTATGTTGGCATGGCAACAGCAAATGGCTCTTTTAGCAAAAAGCGCCTTTTCTTTAACGACCGCTTATCCAACAAAGAACGAACAGTGCAAATGGCGCTGAATTTATTGCGAAAAGAATTGACTCCCTGATGCTCTAAAGCGCCAGCAACAAATCACAAATTTCAAGTGAATTTCAAATCCCAACTATTACCAAAAGATTGATGAATCCAACGGATGCTAAGATTGAAAAATATCTCTTCAATAATCGCAAACTGACTTTTTTACAGCAATTATTTTGCTTATTACATTTTGTTTTATTATATTTTGGTGTTCAATGTATATTCATTGAGAGGTTTTAAAACTTGTCAGAAATACGTACATTTATCGCGATTGAAATTAACGAATCGGTGCACCGGGAAATTGCGCATGTACAGGAAGATTTAAAAAAGGCAAAAGAACGAATTAGCTGGAATAAGCCTACAAACATCCATTTAACTATGAAATTTTTAGGGGCTGTAGAAGAAAATAAAATTGAGCCAATTGCAGGAGTTATTAATAATATTGCAAAGGATACGCCCGCATTTACGGCTCACGTCAAAAATCTGGGCGCTTTCCCAAATTTTAGACGTCCAAGAGTTCTCTGGGTGGGTGTTGAAAATGCGTTAGAGCAGTTCAGGGAAATAGCCCGGAATATAGAAAATGAACTAAGCAGCCTGGGATTTACGAAAGAAAATAGAAAGTTTACACCCCATTTAACCATTGGGAGAGTGAAATCACTACCGAGTAAGCAATTTATTGAAAAGGTAAAAAATTATGATTTTGTCGGTGGCGAAATCCATGTCAGGGAAATAGTAGTAATGAAAAGTGATTTACGACCGACAGGAGCAGTTTATACACCACTTAAAAAAATAGAGTTAACACACATTTCGTAAATTTATTATCATATATTAAATCGGAGGGGCCGAATGAGTGAGGAAAAAAATGAAAAGTTGAAAGCCTTGGAACTGGCGATGACGCAAATTGATCGACAGTTTGGTAAGGGTTCAATAATGCGCCTGGGTGATGATAAAAGACCGACGGGAATCGAAGTGATTCCCACGGGCTCCATCTCGCTGGATGCAGCATTGGGCATTGGAGGTGTACCTCGTGGCAGAATTATAGAGGTTTTTGGGCCTGAGTCTTCGGGTAAAACTACTTTAACTCTGCATATTATTGCGGAAGCACAAAAACGCAAAGGGCTGGCGGCATTTGTGGACGCGGAACATGCTTTGGATGCAAGGTATGCCAAAAACTTAGGAGTGGACACCGAAAATCTCCTAATCTCGCAGCCTGATACCGGCGAGCAAGCTCTTGAAATTACCGAGACTCTGGTGCGCAGCGGTGCGTTAGATGTCATTGTCATTGATTCGGTAGCGGCGTTGGTGCCGCGGGCGGAAATCGAAGGAGATATGGGCGACGCCCAGATGGGACTGCAGGCACGGCTCATGTCGCAGGCTATGCGAAAGTTGGCAGGAGCTATCAGCAAATCTAAAACCTGTGTGATTTTTATTAATCAACTTCGGGAAAAAATTGGCGTAATGTTTGGCAATCCGGAAACCACGACTGGCGGTCGAGCGTTGAAATTTTATTCATCCGTGCGCATGGATATTCGAAGAACTGCATCAATAAAAGATTCTGAAAATATTATTGGTAATCGCACCAAAGTGAAAGTCGTTAAAAACAAAGTCGCTCCACCATTCCGGGATGCCGAATTTGATATCATGTATGGTACGGGTATTTCGCGCGAAGGCGATATCATCGATACAGCAGTCAAACATAGTATTATTCAGAAAAGCGGCACCTGGTTTTCTTATGGTGAAGAAAGGCTTGGTCAGGGCCGGGAAAACGTTAAACAATATCTAATTCAAAATATGGACCTGCTCAAAAAAATAAATGTGCAGGTGCAGGAAGCGCTGGGCTTAATTCCAAAAGCGGAAAATGCACCGAAGAAACCAGCACAAGCTGATAAAACTGCCACGCCTCAGCAGCCAGTGCATAACTAATGATGGTAAGTGACTGAAGTGCCTTAATTGACTAAAGTGAGCTAAAGTTGTTATGAGGTATAGGGTAATAGGAGTATAAGGTAAATCACTAACTTATTCCTTATATCCTTAATACTTCTACCCCGTATCACCATAGGGCAAAGCTACTAAAATGCAAAAATTTGCGGTTTCACAGCGGGCATAAAAACAAGTGGAATATCCAGTAAAAATAACCAAAATTGAAAATCAAAAGAAAAATAAGAAACGATTATCGCTTTTTCTCGACAATGAATTTGCATTTGGTTTAGACGCAGCAATAGTTGCTCAAACTGGTTTAAAAGAAGGAGATTCCCTTACAGAACATCAAATTACACACATCTTATTTCAAGAAGAAAAAAAACGCGTCAAAGAGAAAGCATTCAGATTTTTGGCGGCGCGCACACACAGCGAGCAAGAATTAAGAATTAAATTAGCTCAAAAAGGATTTGAAAATACTTTAGTAGAGCAGGTCGTAACAGAGTTAAAATCCGTGAACCTGATTGATGATTCAGCATTTGCTATTTCATACGCACGCAGCCGACTTATAAACAGATCCATTGGTGAGAATTTGCTGCGAAGTGAACTTAGATTAAAGGGCATTAATGACGAGACCATTGATAAGACCGTACAGGAAGCCTATGCCGAAAAGAGCCAGTGCGAAAGAGCCAGAGATCTGGTGGATAAAAAAAAATTACACTATCAAAATTTAGAACATTGGAAAAAGAAAAAACGGATTGGGGATTTTCTGATACGTCGGGGTTTTGATTGGGATGTAGTGAAAGAGGCAGTTGAAGAAGGGCTGGAAAGCGGGACATAAATTATATTGTTTTTATAAATGATTGACCGAAATTTCAAGCTGAGAAATTATTATGCAATTTAAACGGAATTCCACCAACATTCTGTGTTGTCTCCTGGCAATGGGGAATATACTCATTTTTATTTTGTTATTGATGACAGGCTGCGCCACGACTGACGGTTCAAAAGCAAGAAAGCTAAATGCGCAGCAACAAAAAGCATATCAAGATTCTCTCACTAAAGCCCTTGAATATGAAATGTTAAAGCTTTTGAGCTTTGGAAACGAAAACGTGAAACATGAAATGTATAATGATGCATTGCCCCATTTTTGGAAGGTCTCCGAAATAGATACCATTAACCGTCATCCGTTTATTTATCAATCAATAGGTAATTGTTACATAAAGCTTGGAAAACCAGATAGTGTTGAAATTACCTACCGTTTGGGTACGAAAAAATATCCCGCTACTCCTCATTACCATCGTATGCTTGGATGGGTGTTATCTGCAAAAGAAGAAAACGAAGAAGCGGTTCAAGAGTATCAAAAAGCAATTGAACTTGACTCGGTTACTCATGCAGATGATTATCGAGCACCAGGAAGTATATTAATTAAACAAAATAAACACAAAGAAGCCATTCCGTACTTCGAAAAACTTGCAGAACTGGAGCCGAAGAATACAGATGTTTTAATGATTCTGGCACAAATATATGAAGCTCTCGGTGATCAGGATGCTATGCTGCAAGCACACGAGCGAGCACTGGCAATTGCTCCTGATAATACTCAGCTTTTATTCAATATAGGTGAAGCTTATTATAAACAAGAAAAATATGAAAAGGCCATTGAAAAATTCGAGCAGTTGATACGCTTAAATCCAGAAGACTTGCTTGCTTTAGAAATTTTAGGGTACGCTTATCAAAATTCAGGCGATTTTAAGAAAGAAATTTCAACCTATGAAAAAGTTTTATCGCTTAAACCTGACCACACAAAAGTCCTCTGTGAAATGGCTGCCAGCTATAAAGAAATAAATAATTTCATAAAGGCCTATAGTTTTGCACGCAAAGCAACAGGTATCGATCCAAATTACGGGTACGCTCATTTTGTTATCGGCGAGATTTTCGAAAAAGCTGCTTACAATTGTCAAAACAGTCGCGACAGGGAAAAAATAAAATTTGATGACAAGTTGGTTTACAAAATGGCTTTCGACGAGTATGAGATTGCAAAGAAAGATTTGCAGTATGCTAAAAGGGCATTAGAAAGAATGAATCATGTGGCGCCTGACCTACCCACAAAAGCAGACCGACACATGCATCCTGATCAAAAGCATCCGCGTATATCATGTTATGACTGGATTAACAAATATGTCCCTAATCCGAACAAGAAATTTAATTGATAGACTAAGAAAAATATATGCAATCTAAAGAATTACGTAACTCATTCATTGAGTTCTTCAATAATAAAAATCACCAATTCGTGCCAAGCTCTCCTGTCGTGCCTTTTGATGACCCAACATTACTGTTCATCAATGCCGGGATGAATCAATTCAAAAATATTTTCATGGGCATTGAAACAAGGAACTACAAACGAGCCGCAAATACTCAAAAGTGCCTTCGGGTGAGTGGTAAGCATAACGATCTGGAAGATGTCGGTTTTGACACCTATCACCACACTTTTTTTGAGATGCTTGGCAACTGGTCCTTTGGTGACTATTTCAAAAAAGAAGCCATTGGTTGGGCCTGGGAACTATTAACGAAAGTCTGGGGCTTAGATGAAAATCGATTGTGGGCTACCGTATTTGCCGGCGATGAAAAAGATAATTTAAATCCTGATGAAGAAGCTGCTTCTTTGTGGACTCAAGTCACCCCGATCCCTGATGAGAGAATTTTGCGATTCGGGAAAAAAGACAATTTCTGGGAAATGGGTGAAGTCGGACCTTGTGGGCCGTGCTCAGAAATTCATTACGACCTTGGCGAAGGAAAATGTGATAAGACAAGCGATCCTAAACATATTTGCGGCGTTAATTCAGGGTGTGCACGATTCATTGAAATATGGAACCTGGTTTTTATTCAGTTCAATCGCATCAAAGGCGGTGCATTAAACGAGCTGCCTGCCAAACACGTTGACACGGGTATGGGATTTGAAAGGGCCCTGGCTGTGATAAATGGCGTTGACTCAAATTATGATACCGATGTTTTTACGCCAATCATCTCAACAATCAGTGACCTCACGGGCATCGAGTATCCAGGTTCAGATAATGGTATGGCGCATCGGGTGCTTGCTGACCATATTCGAGCGTTAACTTTCGCGATTGCTGACGGAGCAATGCCGTCCAACGAAGGTCGTGGTTATGTATTACGACGAATACTCCGAAGAGCGGCGCGCTTTGGGCGGAATCTAAACATGCATGAACCATTTATTTATAAGCTCGTGCCTGTAGTAGTAGATATTATGGGAGACGCGTATCCGGAATTAAAAGCCAAACATCAATTCGTCTCTTTAGTGCTAAAATCGGAAGAAGAAGGTTTTAACAGTACATTAGACCGCGGCATTGAAATTTTTGATAAGATTGTTGCGGATTTAGAAAAAACAAAAAAACGAGCCATTCCTGGTGAAGACGCGTTCAAACTATATGATACCTATGGCTTCCCCGTTGACCTGACGCAGTTGATGGCTCGTCAAAAGAACTTAACGGTTGACGAAAAAGGATTTTGCCGCTCTATGGCGGAACAGCGGGATCGCGCAAGAAAAGCCGGTAAATGGAGTTCAACAGCAGAATTTGATATTGAAAATTGGCCCCGGTTGAGTTCAGGCGAAGATTCAAAATTTTTAGGTTACAACGAATTAGAAACCGAGTCTCAAATAATACAGATACATCAGGACGGCAACAAAGTGTTTTTAACATTGGACCGGACGCCATTTTATGGTGAGGCTGGCGGTCAGGTTGGCGATGTTGGGGAAATCGTTGGAGATGGTTTTAAAATGCTGGTTCAGGATACTATTCGAGTTGGAAATACATTTGTCCACATTGGCGAAATAGAAAACCATGGTAAAATAGTAAATCCAAAAGTAATCGCGCGAGTTAATGCTGCGATTCGTAAATCCACCGCACGCAACCATTCAGCGACCCATTTATTGCATAAAGCCTTACAGGAAACCCTTGGTACGCACATAACCCAGGCGGGTTCGCTGGTTACGCCGGACCATTTTCGATTTGATGTGACGCATTTTCATAAGATAACTCCGCAGCAAACAGATGAAATCGAAGCACGCGTTAACGATAAAATACGTGATAACCTGGAAGTAAGTACGCTTAATACTTCGTATGTCGAAGCCCTTGAGATGGGGGCCGTGGCAATATTTGAAGAAAAATATGGCGAACAGGTGCGAGTGGTGAAAATGGCTGATTACAGTTTAGAGCTGTGCGGTGGTACCCATTTAAATCACACCGGTGAAATGGGCTACTTTCGTATTTTATCTGAATCCAGCGCCGCGGCAGGGATTCGCCGTTTGGAAGCGGTCACTGGCGAGAAATCCGATCAGTTGGTACGCCAGAATAACATACTAACCAACAAGATTCAGGAACTTTTAAATTGCAATAGTGAAGAGATTGCAGATAAAATTGAGACTCTGTTGAATGAAAAACAACAGTTAGAAAAAGAAGTAAGACAGTTAAGAGTTCAATCAGCACGACAAAATATTGATCGCTTAATAGACGAAGCTCAAAGCGTGAGCGGTTTTAAACTTGTCACCTCTCAGGTTCAAATTGAAGATGTGGAGGAACTTAAGCAGGTCAGCGATACTTTGCGTGATAAAATTGGTTCGGGAGTCGGTGTTCTGGCTTCTGTGATAAATAACAAAGCTGCGTTCGTGTGTGTAGTGACCGATGATTTAATTACAAAAAATGATTTGAGAGCGGGGGACATTGTCAAACAGGTGGCGGCATTTGCTGAAGGTTCTGGTGGCGGCAGACCACACATGGCGCTTGCCGGCGGTAAAAATGTATCTAAAATTGGCCATGCTCTGTCAAAAGCTACCGAAATAATTTTGAATTTAGTTAATAAGTAAAAGTTGGATTGTTACTTGACGACTTTTGAACGAATACTTAAAATTCGAGATAACAAAGGGGCCGGATATTTTGTTCTGATTGATCCGGACAAATGGCAGCAAAACAGAATAATTGAGCTGGCCATACAAGCCAGTGAAGATGGCGCTGATGGTTTACTAATTGGGGGGAGTCTCCTGTTATCTTCATCATTTGATGATTTAGTTGGATTAATTAAAAAGCAAATAGATATCCCGCTGATCATTTTCCCGGGCAGTCCGACTCAGGTTTCCCGATATGCGGATGCCATATTTTTTCTGTCACTAATCAGTGGCCGCAATCCAACTTATTTGATAAGTGAACAGGTTGAAGCAGCGCCTGTAATCAAAGTTCTTGGTGTAGAGCCCATTTCGGTGGGATACATGCTTATTGAGTCCGGACGCATTACTTCGGCAGAGTTTATGAGCAACACCCGGCCTATTCCGCGGGACAAACAGGATATTGCAAAAGCCACAGCTCTGGCTGCCGAGTATCTTGGCATGAAAATGGTCTATCTGGAGGCGGGAAGCGGCGCTCATAAGTCTGTTCCTGATGAAATGGTGAAGGCGGTTTACGATTACATCTCTTTACCAATCATAGCAGGGGGAGGCATTAGGACGCCGGAAGAAGCCGCACGGAAAGTAAAAGCTGGCGCATCGTTTGTCGTGACCGGCAATGTATTGGAAAATGAAGATAATTTAAACCTGATAAAGGAATTTGCTGAAGCGATTCACAGTTAAGGAGGATAATTGATCGATATTCATGCACATGTGCTGCCAAAGATTGATGATGGCCCGAGTAGCTGGGAGCAAACTATGGCCATGGTAAACCAGGCTGAAGAAGAAGGCATCACAGAGCTTGCCATCACACACCATATTCTGAGCAATTTAGATTACGAACGCGAGGCTGAAATCATATCTAAATTTAAAGAGTTGCAGCGAAAAATCAAGCAAGCCAAACTTAAAATTAAAGTTCACCTGGGTTCTGAAATATATGCGCAGATGGATATGGAACTGAATCATCAGATATCCACTTACAACAACAACAAAAAATATTTTTTAGTGGAATTTCCAATGCAGGGTATTCCAAAATTTGTTGCGGATCGTTTTTTTGAATTAGTATTAAATGGGATGGTGCCAATAATTGCTCATCCGGAAAGAAATGGCGGAGTAATTCGCAATCCTGATCGAGCGTTTGAATTTGCTCAGCGTGGAGCTTTATTGCAAATGAATGCGGGTAGTATTGTAGGCAGATATGGTTCTCAAGTTAAGAATACGGCCACGAAATTAATGAATAGCAATCTTATTCATTTCGTTGGCAGCGATGCGCATAATACCACGAGCCGTTCTTTTAAACTTCGTAACGCATTCGAGGCTGTCTCAAAAGAGTGGGGAGAAGAGCAAGCTCAGCTACTTTTCCTGGAAAATCCGCGTAAAGCCATAGCAGGCGAGGAAATTAAACCTCCAGAGCCTTTGTCGATTGGACAGCTCAAGAAAAAAGGGCTGCTAAATCCGTTTACATTTATTAAGAATTTATTTGAACAGGCGGATTAGAAACTAATATAATTGGATACTAAATGTTCACATTTCTTAATTCCGCAATTTTAATTGGTCTCGCTGCTGTTTCCATACCAATTCTCATTCATTTATTCACCCGGCAAAAAATTAAAATAATAAAATTTAGCAGCCTGAGATTTCTGAAAGAGCTTCAGAAGCAAAAAATCCGGCGGTTAAAAATCCGCCAAATCTTACTTTTAATATTAAGAGCATTATTGATATTATCATTGGTTTTTGCCTTTTCCCGGCCGGCGCTGAAAAGAAGCCGTTCTTCTTCCCTGGAAACAGGCGCCCAACTGACGGCTGTAATTATATTGGATAACACCTTGAGTATGGGCCGGGAAATGGAAGGACGCCGGCTATTAGACAGAGCCAAAGAAAAAGCACAGCAGGTCGTAACCATGTTAAGACCCGGAGATGAAGTCTATATTTTGTATCCACAAGACCCGCCGATATTTCCCCATGAAGGACCAAGATATAATTTGGAATCTGTTCAGGAATTGATTGAAAACACAGAATTATCATACAGCACAACAGATTATATCACGGCCTTGAATCTGGCAGACAATATAATGAACAACTCCAGCAACATAAACAAGGAAGTTTATTTGATAGGTGACTTGCAAACAAACGGCTTGAGTTTGGCCGCAAGGAATAACGACAGTAATTTGCTCGCAGAGCAGGTTAATTTATATGTTTTACCTGTTGTAAACTCAACAGAAGAGAATCTTGCTATTTACAATGTGAAGTTGGGAAATCAAATTTTGGAAAAGGGCAAAGTAGTTGAAATAGTAACAGTAATCAAAAACAGTTCTCAAAATGCGGTCAAAAATAAACTGGTACATTTATTTGTTAATGGTAAAAGAGTCGGACAGAATGCGGTGAATTTAGCGCCGGAATCATCTACCAGTGTGATTTTTCGTATGGTTCCTGACCGCACCGGTCTCCAGTCAGGCTTTGTACTCCTTGAGGATGATGATTTAGTTGAAGATAATCGCCGATTCTTTACATTCAACATACCGGAAGAAATACCCGTACTGCTTGTTGGCAGCCAGGAAAATGATACTTATTTTATAAATTTAGCGCTCAGTCCGGATAAGGAATCAACCTCGTTTATAAAATTAAAACAAATATTAGACAAAGACCTGTTACAACAAAATTTAGGTGCGTTTGAAATAATCATTTTATCTAATGTTACAAAATTAGACCGCATTGAATCTGGAAAAATTCAAAGTTTTGTAGCACAGGGCGGTGGATTAATGATATTTTTAGGCGCGGATGTTGACCTGCGAAATTACAATGAAAACTTACATAAAAAACTAAATTTACCTTTATTAACAGAAGCTATTACCAGCCAGGAAAAGGATCAGTTTCTTTCTTTGGGTAAAATTGACTTCAGCCATCCTATTTTTAATGGGGTCTTTGAAGACGAGAAGAATGTAGTTTCACCTCTTTTCCGATTTGCTGTAAACCTGAAGGCAAACGTGCAGATGGATAAAATTATTGAATTTAGTAATGGCGCTACATTTTTATTTGAATCGCAATTTCAGCAGGGACGGATCATGTATATTACTTCAGGTATCTCTAATGATTGGTCGGATCTTGCGTTGAGAGGTATCTTTGTACCCCTGGTAAATCGCTCGGTTAGTTACATGGCCGGCGCAACCGCCAAAGACCAAGATGAGTTTTATATCAGCGAAGAAATCACATTTTATCCTGAGAGCCAGGCATTCAATCCAAATTTGAGCATGGAAAAACCTGACAATATTCAGGTTAAAATAAAGCCCGAAGTATCCAAAGGTAAATATTTCATGCGATTTACTGAAACTGATCTCCCGGGAATTTATAATCTTTATAACAACAAGGAATCACTGGCGCAATGGGCTGTCAATTACAATCCTGTTGAATCTGAACATGCCGTCTTCAATATCGATGATTTAAAAGAAATCGTTGCAACAGATCAGGTAACTGTCATAGACAATACCGGGTTGATATCTGAAAAGTTAAACGAAAGCCGGTTTGGACGTGAACTGTGGAAATATTTTGCAGCCTTTGCATTAATACTGTTATTAACTGAAATGCTGTTGTTCCGGGAAAAGGGTGAAGTAACGAAAGAAAAAGTCGCATAATTAATAAGTATATATGGATATAGGGTTTAAGGTAAATTACATACGGTTATCCACTTAACTCCGAAAAATGTCATTCGGAAGGAGCCCTGCGACGTCGCTCAGAATGACAATATTAGAAGATTGCTGAGTAAACTGGATAACCGTACAAATTACAGTCTAACTTATTTCCTTCTTACCTTATACCCAATACGCTGTATTTTATTTTTTTTAAAATTAACTGGAGGCTTGTCTTTACATTTGCACGAACTAAAATCTGATGAAAAAGAACGGGCGATTTTAATTGGAGTGACATTAAACAGCAAAGGACGTTGGGAAACAGAAGAACATTTAGCTGAATTAGAGCTGCTTTCTGATACGGCCGGCGCAATTGTAGTCGATAAACTTTTTCAGGAACGTGATAAAATCGATTCAGCTTATTTTATCGGCCGTGGCAAAGCCGAAATTCTCTCCACCAGGGCAAAAGAAAATGATATTGATTTACTTATATTTGATGATGATTTAAGTCCGGCTCAGGTTCGAAATTTAGAAAAAATTTCCGGGAAAAAAATATTGGACCGCAGCGGCCTCATTCTGGATATTTTTGCCCGGAGGGCGAAAACCAAAGAAGCTAAGACCCAGGTCGAATTGGCCCAGCTCAATTACTTGCTGCCCCGCCTGACTCGTCAATGGAGCCATCTGTCAAGGCAGGTTGGCGGCATCGGAACCAGGGGCCCTGGAGAAACCCAGCTTGAAGTTGATCGGCGCTTGATTCGAAAAAGAATCAGCTTCCTATCAAAAGATCTGGTGAAAATTAAAAATCAAAGGGAAGTTCGCCGTCGTAACCGGGAAGTGATTGTAAAGGTAGCAATGGTTGGCTATACAAATGCAGGCAAATCTACCTTGATGAACGCGCTAACCCAATCAGATGTATTTGTTGAGGACAGACTTTTTGCAACCTTGGATGCAACTATCCGGCGCTTGAAAATTTCGGATAATTTTAATGTTTTGCTGATCGACACCGTGGGCTTCATAAGGAAGTTACCACACCATTTGGTAGCCTCTTTCATGAGTACCCTCGAAGAAGCAAAAGATGCAGATATGTTACTCAATGTAATTGACGTCAGTCATGCACATTTATTTGAACAGATGTCTGTGGTAAGAGATGTTTTGGGCGAATTGAAAACTTTAAACAAACCAGTCCTGTTTGTGTTTAATAAAATTGACATGCTTGAACACAAGGGCTTAATAACCCGTTTGCAGAATGAATATCAACCTGCCGTGTTTGTCTCTGCAATAAAAGGTCTTTTTCTGAATGATTTAAAGGAGGCCATTCAAAAAATGACCAGGCATGCCGTAGTGGAAATGGCTTTAACATTTGACATCAAAAATTCTGAGATTGTTTCGAAGGTTTATGAATTAGCGGATGTATTGGAGACTAAATATGACGAGCAAAACATTACTATGAAAGTGAGAACGACTAAGGAACAGTCGAAAATGATTGAGTATCTTTTAGACGGTCAAATCAATTGCGAAAAAACTTGACTCATGTTGACCATGAATAATTATTTTGGATTTAGAAAAATTATTATTTTTACCTTTGTTTATGTCTCTTCTTTTACTCATTCCCAGGCTTATTCTCAGGATGCTAATTTCCGTCAACGCCAAACAAATATAAATTATGAACAAGGCGACTGGATAAGTTACTCGGTAGCTCGCTTTGTGACCTCGATTGCTGCAGGCGATCAGTTTGTCTATTTTGGGACCCGACAATCCGGCATAATTCGATACGATCAATTTAAGAATAGCTGGGACTTTCCATGGACCACCAGTAATGGATTAGCGGACAATGAGATTTGGGCGGTTGCTTTTGATTTTGACACGGGTTATCTGTGGTGTGCAACCCACACTGCTGTTAGTTACTATCATCCTACTGCCAGGCGCTGGACAAATTATTTCAAAAATGAATTCGGTTTGCCAGGTTATGATGAAATCGTATCAATAAGAATAAATAAAGATAATATTTTATTTCAAACCCGGGCAGGACGTTTTTTTGAAACCACTAAATTTGGCGGAATAATTTTGACAGCGAATGACAGATATGGTAATAAAGTGAATAGACCGACACAGTTTCCGCATTTTTTTATGAGTGGCGGCTATTTATTTGATTCGGGCGGAGTGGTTGAAGATTTGCATTTTAGAAGCGCCAATGTTGAAGTTGCGTATGAAGATAACTGGGGGAATTATTGGTTAGGCACCTCCGGAATGGGAGCGGGAAAAGGAGACGTTCACAGTTTATATTTGGAAATGCTTCATTTTGGCCTTCTAAGTGCGGTCGTAAACGCTATGAGTTTTCACAATGGCGTACTCTGGATTGCTGGCGCTAAAGGCACAGAACAAATCCGCGGCATAACAGCATGGGATTTTGATCGGGAGACCTGGGAATACTACGAGCAAAGGGACATTTCTGAATTGCAAAGCGATGAAATTAATGCCATTACTGCTGACGGTGACAATTTGTGGTTTTCAACCGGACACGGCCTGACTCGATATTCAAGCAAAAAGCGTTCCTGGAAAACTTACGATAATTTTGACGGTCTCTCCGACAATCAGGTTTTTGATACAGTGGTAAATGACACTTCTGTCTGGGTGGCCACTGCTAACGGCATTGATCATATCTTAAAAAAGAACTTATCAAAAAAAGATAAATTAAAGTTTGAACGAATCAATCCAGGCAATTTAACTATAATAAATGTCTATGATCTTGAATTAGTGGAGAATCTGCTTTGGGCCGGCACCAGCGGCGGTATTTATGTTTATGACACTAAAAAGAAAACAGGCGGGTTCAGCGCTGAAATTGGTGGGCCAATAAATCGAACAATCACCACCATTTCCCGCTATGAAAACGAAATCTGGTTTGGCAGTTCCGGGGGCATTGACGTTTATGACATCCAGAAAAAACAATGGCTTGGTGTGCCAGAAGGACGTTTCTTTCCCAATACCCCGATCAACCGAATTCTTGCTACAGAGACAGCGGTTTGGGCAGCAACCAATCAAGGTGTTTTGAAATACGACCGTGAGAGCAAATCCTGGCGCACATTTAACATCGAAGATGGCCTCCTCGACAACAGAGTCAACGCCATTTTAATGGACGGTGATTACATCTGGTTCGGCACAGATAGCGGCCTTACACAGTTTTACTGGAATGACCCGAGTCGGGTGGATTGAATTAAGAAAAATAAATTCATGAGAAATATATTTCTATTAATTAGTTGCAATCTGTGAAAGCCTCATATATTGATGAAAAATAAAGATTCAGAGTCGACTTTCGAAATTCCTCAAGGACGGGATAAAACAGAGTGAGATTAAAGTGTAATACGCTGATTTGAAGCCGCTAATTTACGGAGAGTGAAAGTTTTTGAAAAGGTAAGATTTAGAAGAATGGAATTATAAAATTGCACTAAGTATAATTCTCTCTAACAATAAAGTATTTTAATTTATTTTTTTTAGGGTAACAGACTATGGAAGCACTGAAATTCTTCATTTTAGTTCTTATAATCTCGCCACTAACCGCTATTGCTCAAAAGAGCCACCCTGAGATCGAATGGGAAAAAACATATGGTGGTTCTTCACGTGACTTAGCTAGAACAATCATCCAAACGAGCGATGGCGGCTATGCAGTTTGTGGTACGACACAGTCTAAAGGCGCAGGAGATAGAGATTCCTGGGTTATCAAATTAAACAGTCTAGGAATAATAGAATGGGAAAAGACCTTTGGTGGATCTGAATTTGACATGACATATTCATTGATCCAAACAAGTGATGGCGGATATGCAGTTTGTGGTGCGACACAGTCTAAAGGTGCAGGATACAGTGATTTCTGGGTTATCAAATTAAACAATCAAGGAACTAAAGAATGGGAAAAAACTTTTGGTGGCCCTGAATTTGATATGACATCTTCAATGATCCAATCGAGCGATGGCGGCTATGCAGTTTGTGGATATACGCACTCGAAAGGCGCAGGAGATAGTGATGCATGGGTTATTAAATTAAACAGTCACGGAGCAATAGAATGGGAAAAGACCTTTGGTGGATCTAAAATTGACATGACATCTTCAATGATCCAATCGAGCGATGGCGGCTATGCAGTTTGTGGATATACGCACTCGAAAGGCGCTGGACAAAGTGACTTTTGGGTCATCAAGTTAAACCGCCAAGGCACCCTTGAGTGGGAAAATACATTTGGGGCTTCTTTATCTGACGGGGCATATTCAATCATCCAAACGAACGATGGTGGCTATGCGGTTTGTGGATATACAAGAATCCCAATTTCTAATTCCGATTCATTTGGAGATAGTGATGCATGTATTATCAAATTAAACAGTCAAGGAACAATAGAATGGGAAAAGACTTTTGGCGGCTCTTATCTCAGCACGGATTATTTATCCTCAATGATCCAAACGAGCGATGGCGGCTATGCAGTTTGTGGTGGAACAGAATCTAAAGGTGCAGGTTCTGAGGATGTTTGGGTAATTAAATTAAGTGGAACAGAAAGTTATGTGACTTCTAAATATAATGAGTCTCTGCAAATAACTGTGAATGTTGATATGAATATACCTCAAACAAAAATGGTAAATAATAACGCCATTGCCGTCGTTATTGGAAATCGTGGTTATGAAATGACAAAACAAGTAACCTTTGCAATAAATGACGCCCGTGCTATCAGAAATTATCTTATTAAAACTTTTGGATTCATGAGTGGCAATATATTCTTTGTTGAAAATGCAACACAAGGGGAATTTCGAACTTACTTTGGTATTGTAGAAAATCACAAAGGCAAACTATATATGAAAATATTTCGCCGATAGTAATCAAAATTGAAAATCCAGTTATGACTTTATCCAATGGAGTTGTTCTTTCATCTTCATCGGGAAATCAGGTTTCCTGTTGGTATAATGAGAAAAAACACGGCCTGTTTACGTATTTTTTCTTAAAAGCTATTCACAATAAAAATGCCGATTTTAATAAAGACGACCAGTTAACGTTTGCTGAAATTTATCGATACATTTCAGATGAAACCGAAGGCGTTCCCTATTATGCCCGAAGGATTAATGGAGTTGAACAGAATCCAATGATACAAGGGGCAAATAGGAATAGAGTTTTTGTGAGGTATTAGATTAGTTGGTAATTGGCATAAATTGAACTAATTATATTTAAGGATATCACATGCCGAGACGACATGGACTTTCTCACGGTCTTGCCACTTTTGTCACAATTATAGCTGCCGGTCTATTAGTCGGAGTATTAAGACTTCATATTCCTTTTTTTATTGGTCTATTCGACAAAACAGGTCTCTGGTTAAGCCGAATTATTGAACGGCAATTTGGAATTGATTACTCTCCCCAAATTTTATCAACTGCAGTGTTTGCAGCGATGATGGCTTTTGTTTGGGGTATGGCGTTTGCTTTCTTGAATAGAAGACGAAATATTTAACACACTGGTATTGTGGACACTTGCAAGGTAATAGTGCAGTAACTTATAAAAAGTTTAATTATGGAATAGGTTTCCAAACAGCTAAATTGGAGATGTGATCAAAGTCGGAATCATTGGTGACAAGGTTTTCAATTTTGAAACTCCGCATTGACGCCATAATTATGGAATCATTTACCATGAGCCCATAATTATCTCGCCAGTACTGACTTTCTAAGATTGTTTGGTAAGTGACTGACAGGATTTGAATACCAATTTCAGTAATTTTCTCCGGGATCTTTGAATATTGGGTGAGTTGTTTTATGAGGTCCGGTTTTTTCCTTAGCTTGGTCAGTGCTCCTTTTGCGTCAAGTCCAGATATATTAGTGGCTTCAAAGATCATGGCTCTATGCAGGGCTTCAGAGATTACTGTTGTCGTGGTGAAGCCTGAAAGTTGACTGTTTTCTACTCTCAGAAGAAAATCCGAGCACAGATTAGATAGTAAATCATTACTTTCACAGAAATGGTAAATAAAAATGTTGGCGTCTATGAAAACGTCCGAATTATCTGGAATAATGGTCAAAGATTCCACTCTGCCAGTTCCTCGCTTTCGGCTATTTCTTTTAAATAGCTGGAGTTCCCTCGAATCATACCTTTGGTTGCGATCACAACACTTTTCTTTTTTAAAATCTTCAAAGTGACCTTTTGGTGCTCATTTAAATTCACTGGGGTAAGGGGTCTAAGAATTCCGTTTTCATATACCGCAGTTATTTCTTTTTGCATGAGTCACATCCTTTTTAATTACAATCTTCATATTTTGCGATGGTTTTATACTTTTAAAATGTACTAAATCATACGTTCAAAATCAAGTTTTTGATTGTACAGACAACTAATTTTAAAATACCGAGATTTCTTTTTCATGATTTCAATTATAATCAACTTGATTTTTGAATATAATTACCTTAACTTTAATAGCTTAGAGAATTATAATTAATTTATTTACTACAAATTTGATTTTATTAATAATAGATATGTGGAGAAACCTTGTATACCAACGATTGAACATGTCCCTTTATCTGAATTACAAAAAACAATACAATCTTTGAAATTACCCAAGGATACTAAGGTGACTTTAACCATTGAAGATAAAGAAGCTGCACAAAAAACCTTGAAGCGGCAAAAAGCATTGGAAGCCATGAGAAAACTTAGAGGATCAGGAAATGGCAACCTTGTAGATACTCTATTACAAGAACGTGATAAAGATAAGCTTCTATAAAAACTTGCCTTATAAACAACGATTCAAATCTAGGTTATAACCAACCATGCAACTCTTCGACCAGGAAGCCAAAAAAGAACTTACGCGCTCCACCCCATTAGCCGACCGCATGCGTCCCAAAACACTAACCGATTTTGTCGGTCAGGCACATCTTGTGGGTGAAGGTAAAATCATTCGCAGAGCCATTGAAACCGATGAGCTGGTTTCGATGATTTTCTGGGGGCCGCCTGGCGTAGGTAAAACCACCCTGGGCCAAATCATTGCCAGGGAAACCAAATCGGACTTTTTCTTCATGAGCGCGGTTACGGCTGGTGTGGCGGACATGCGCAAAGTCATCGAAAAAGCCAGTGTCAACCGTAAGCTGGCCAAACGTACGATTTTATTTATCGATGAAATTCACCGTTTCAACAAAGCCCAACAGGATGCCCTCCTCCACAGTGTAGAAGATGGCACGGTTTTGCTTATTGGCGCTACTACTGAAAATCCATCATTTGAGGTGATCGCTCCCCTGCTATCACGCAGCCGGGTTCTGCAGCTCCAGCCGTTGACTTTTGAAGAAATTGAGTTAGTAATTCAGCGAGCACTCAAAACCGACTTAATATTAAATCAGAAACAAATAATATTTGCCCAAAACAGCAGAGAGCTTCTAATTAATCTTGCCGGCGGTGATGCCCGGGTGGCTTTGAATGCACTGGAGCTGGCGATTAAATTAGCGCCCAAATCTACCGATGAGCAAATGACTATCGATGATAAGCTCATTCAGGAAGCCATGCAGAAAAAAGCCCTTTTGTACGATAAAAAAGGAGATATGCACTACGACACCATTTCAGCGTTTATCAAAAGCGTTCGGGGTTCAGATCCCAACGGGGCTTTGCACTGGCTGGCGCGCATGATTGAAGCCGGCGAAGACCCCAAATTCATTGCCCGCCGGCTGATCATTTTAGCCTCGGAAGACATTGGCAATGCCGATCCGCAGGCGCTGGTTGTGGCCACAGCCGCGTTCACCGCTGTAACGTATGTCGGTATGCCGGAAGGGAGATTAGTGCTGGCACAAGCCACAACCTATATGGCGTCTGCCCCAAAGAGCAATGCCTCCTATAAAGCGATTTCGGCTGCACAACAAGACGTTCGGGAAAAACCAGTAGAGGCCGTTCCACTTCACCTTCGCAACGCGCCGACAGATATCATGAAAAAGGCCGGCTATGCTAACGGCTATCTTTATCCGCATGACTTTGACGAAAACTTTATTGAGCAGTGCTATTTACCCGGGAACTTAAAAGAACAGGTTTATTATTGGCCGACAGAGAACGGCTTCGAAAAATCTTTGAAAGAGCGGCTTTACCGGCTCTGGGAAAAATACCGGGCTAAAACTACTCAAAAAAGTTGACCTGAAGGCATTCATCTCTTGTAAAGGGTGTGAATATTAGATTTATAGTATTATCAATCAATAGAACACTGAAGACAGGGATGACACCAATAATCAATGATTTTTTACTTTTATTCGGAACAAAACCCAAACTTTTGGTTATAAAAGAATTAACACATAAATATATTTCCGAAACCACATCTATTGAAAATTGGTCGTCTTCATGATGAAGTTTTTGTCCGGGATCGTTTTTCACATACTTATTTTTTGTTTTATTGGCCCCGTATTTCTAAGTGCACAGGAAATCACCCCACCAGACAGCTCTTCCCACTCCAGGGCTCTGAGTGATTCCAGTCGTGCGAAAATACGCAAAGAAAGAAATAAACCTGAATCCAGCTTCCAGAGCGCTGCGACTGATACCACGATAAAAGGTGACATAAAAATTGCAAATAGTGGTCTGGACTCCGCAGTTGTTTACTCTGCACGATCTGTTGTTAATGAAATAGAAGATAATATTACCTACCTGATTGGAGAAGCGACGGTTAAATATAAAAAGATGATCATAAAGGCCGGAAAAATAACCGTGCTATGGAAAAAAAATACCATTGTCGCTGAAAGCATGCCCGATACGACCAGTAACCCCGATATTGAAGACAACGATTCTCGCGATGTTAAAAATAGCGGTAGGCCAGAATTTTCTGATGGTAAGGAGGAAATGGTAGGCGATAAAATGGAGTTCAATTTCAAATCTGAACGCGGGCGCATAATTCGCGGCAGAACCAAGTTGCAGGGCGGGTATTATCTCGGTGAAACCGTAAAACTCATGGATCCAAAGGTGATTTTTGTACGCGACGGCAACTATTCCACCTGTGAAAATGAAGAGCCGCATTTTCATTTTAACGGTAAAAAAATGAAAATAATTACCGGGGAAAGAATAATTGCCAAACCAGTGGTTTTTTATATTGGCAAGATTCCTTTAGCTATTTTACCGTTTGCTTATTTCCCGACTGAAGAGACGGGACGCCAATCAGGTATTATCATTCCCCGATATGGCTCCAGCCAGCGCGAAGGCCGCGCTTTAGAAGATATGGGGTATTACTGGGCGACCAATGACTATTTTGACGCGCGACTTACCATGTCTTTTTTCGAAAAGACGGGAGTACTATTCAAAACTCACATGAATTATAAATTGAGATACAAATTTAATGGCTCTGTATCTGGCTCATACACGCGTAAAAATATTGATGGCACTGGTCAACGTAGATGGGATTTGAGAATTAATCATTCACAGGAAATTGATCCCAATACCCGTTTTTCGGTGAGCGGTACCTTCGTAAACAGTAATAGTTTCTATCAAGATTATAGCAGCAATCGCAGTCAGCGTTTAAGCCGGCAGCTTAATTCAAATGCTACTTTTACAAAAAGATGGGGCGAGGGGAAAAATAGTTTGACTTTGAATCTATCTCAGCAAAAAGATTTGGAAACCGGCCGCGAGACTTTAAGGCTTCCAAGACTGCAGTTGAACCGGACTACGACGTCTATTATTCCTTTTAATAAAGATAAAACCGGTCGTTCGAAAGCTGAACCGAAATGGTTTAACCAAATTAAATATAGTTACCGCGCGGACTTCGTCAATACAGTTCAAAAAGACAGTACCGGCGATCCCGATGCAAATATTGATCGCCGGGCCCAGCACGATATCAGCTTGAATTTCACCAATCCTAAAAAACTTTTGGGCTGGTTGAGTTTAAGCCAGAATGTGAAATATGATGAAGATTGGTTTGATCGAACACAAACCTTTACATGGAATGATTCAACCAAAAGGACCGAATCCTCTGAAAAAAAAGGTTTTGCCGCTCGTCGTCAGTTTAACTATTCAGCGTCAGCCAGCACAAATTTATATGGTACTTTTAACCCGAAAATTGGCCCCGTTAGAGCCATACGCCATAAAATGAGCCCGTCCTTATCTTTTACATATCGCCCTGATTTTTCCAGTTCATCCTGGGGATATTTTCAAACAATTCGTGATGATTCAGGAAAGGTGGTAGATAAAAAAGATCGATTTGGAAGTGGGACCTCCCGGGGAAAGCAAAACAACTTAGGTTATAGAATGAGCAATCTTTTCCAGATGAAACTGGGTGAAGGAGACAAAGAAAAGAAAGTCAATTTATTTAATTTGAATTTCGGTGGTTCCTATAATTTAGCCGCCGACAGTTTGAAATGGAGTAATTTGAGCACAACCTTTCAGGCCAGTCCTAAAAAAAATCTCAATGTATCAATGAATATGTCCCACAGCTTCTATAAATATGACATTGAAGCGAACAGACCAGTCAATAAATTATTATTTAACGAAAGAGGAATATTTAAATTTTTAAGACTTACACGGTTCTCTGTCAATGCAAGATGGACGCTGAGTGGAAGTCAAAAAAGTAAGCAAAAAGATAAAGAGGGTCAATCCGCTTCCTCCACTTCAGGGAATCAAACGGAACCACCCAATCAAACCGGGCAGCAACAATCATCATTAAACAACGAACCTGAAGATCGGTTTGCTCCGGAAAATCCGTTTTCGGCCACTGGAATTCCCTGGCGTGCGTCGCTCGCGTTTTCCTTAAGCATAAACAAACCTACTCCGGTCAGAACCACACGCACGGCCTATATTGACCTTTCAAATGTAGAAGTGCAATTGACTAAAAATTGGCGCATCAGCTACCGCCTTCGGTACGATATAGAACGGCGGAAAATTGCTGATCAACAAATTTCATTTTATCGGGATTTACACTGTTGGGAAGCACGATTTTCCTGGAATCCTTCGGGAACTGGCAGCGGATCTTTTTATTTTATAATTAATATAAAAGCTCCTCACTTGCGGAGTATTAAGATTGAACATAGAGGTGGTACAACCTCGTTTGGTAGGCCGTTTTAAGACAATTGATTACAACTTTAATAAACCTAAACTGTGTCCATTTAAGGCCTTTACTTAACTTTTAAAGTTTAGTAAAGATAGATTATTATTAAAATATCAAAAAATCAGATCCAAATTTTAGCTTGATTTTGGCAAGTTAAAACTTTATATTAATAAAAATTTATCCAAATTAATTCCAGAGCATAAATGTCCAGAATTATTACTATTGCGAATCAGAAAGGCGGAGTCGGAAAAACAACGACTGCCGTTAATCTATCTTCTTGTTTAGCTGTGGCAGAACATCGGATACTCCTTATTGACATTGATCCTCAGGCGAATTCTACGAGCGGAATAGGAATTGACCAAAAAAAAGTACAAAAAAGCATTTATGAAGTAATCATCGAAAGTCTGGATATTCAAAGTGCCATCATATCGAGTAGTTTAGGATATTTAGATATCCTGCCATCTACCGTGCGGTTAGCTGGCGCAGAAATTGAACTCGTCAATGCGATTTCACGTGAAAGAATTTTAAGCAACGCTTTACAGCAATTAAAAAACGAGTATGATTACATTTTCATTGATTGTCCACCCTCGCTTGGTCTTTTGACCATAAATGCTTTAACTGCCGCGGATTCAGTATTAATACCCATTCAGTGCGAGTATTATGCGCTGGAAGGATTAGGCCAGCTTTTGAATACGATTAGACTCGTTCAAAAACATTTAAATTCAAGATTAGCCATTGAAGGGGTGCTCTTAACCATGTACGACAGCCGTCTCAATCTATCCCGGCAGGTTGCAGAAGATGTGAGAAAATATTTTGACAATAAAGTATTTACTACAGTAATTGACCGCAACGTTCGACTAAGTGAAGCGCCAAGTTATGGTAAACCAATTATCCTTTATGATGCAATCTCGAAAGGCTCGGAGAACTATATGAATCTGGCTGAGGAAATCTTAAGTAATGGCTGTTAAAAGATTAGGTAAAGGATTAGGCGCTCTCATCCCTGATATTTCACATGAAGATGAAAGAACAACGAATCGTTTAAATGAAGTTGAAATCTCAAAAGTCTTACCAAATCCATTTCAACCTCGAGAATCTTTTGATCCAGTTGCTTTAGAAGAGTTAAAACAATCCATTATGGAAAATGGCATTATTCAGCCGATTTCCGTAAGAGAGGTGAATTCTGGCTACGAATTAATCGCTGGCGAGCGTCGTTTGCGTGCAGTTCGTGATTTGGGATTGGAGAGCATTCCAGCCTTTATATTGGATGTTAACACAGATGAAGAGATGCTTGAGCTCTCCCTCATCGAAAACATTCAACGCGAGAATTTAAACCCGATTGACGAAGCAAATGGCTATCTGTCGCTTATCAATAAATGCAAATTAACACAAGAAGAAGTTTCGAAAAAAGTTGGCAAAGATCGTACAACGATTACCAATTTTTTGCGAATTCTTAAGTTACCGAAAACTATTCAGGATAGTCTGGTTAAAGAGGAAATCACGGCCGGACATGCAAGAACTTTGCTGGCGTTGACAAATAAAAACGACCAAATTGAATTGTGGAAAAAAATAATTAAAAATAAATACTCGGTCAGACAGGTCGAAAACATTGTCAAAAACAAAACACACCCTTCAAAGCCAAAGAAAGAGATTCGGCGGGAAGTCAATCCATTTATCAGGGATACGGAAGACAAGTTAAGAACTATCTTGGGTACTCAGGTCAAAATTTTTGACAATAAAAAAGGCGGTGGTGGAAAAATCGAAATTGAATATTATTCAAATGCTGATATTGAAAGATTAATCGAATTAATGGATAGAATTTAAGATTTTGTATTATAGCGAAATAGCTTGATCTTTTATAATATTTTATATAAATTGCAAGCCATTTTCTTCATATATCAACTTTATAGATATATTTAGATAAATATGATTTATAATTGTTTTATGAGCGATGCAAAAAAGACGTTCAAATAAAATCTCCGTATTAATAGTACCCGAAGACAATGCTGAACCTTACAGTTTTCGAATCAGAACGAGTGTAGTGAAAGGATTATATGTGCTTGGGGCAATACTTATTGTACATGTAATTCTGGGTGGGATCTTTTATTGGAAATATGCAAAATTATTAGCTGTCAATGATAGTATAACAATATATAATACCCAACTTCAGGAAGACAATAATAGGGTGATTGGTTTAGCAGAGCAGTTAGATGATTTAGCGACAAATTATAAAAAGATAACAAGCCTGCTTGGAGTTGAGAGTATTATCCATGCTTCGTCTAATGGAAACATTGAAAAACGTGAAGAGAATAAACTTTTAGAAAATATTGTGCCTGCAGTTGCTTCTGAAAGTAAAAAGGAAGCAAGTTTAAGAGAAGTACAAAAAAAAATGATCTTTTCACCTAAAAAAAGTAAACTTCATAAATATGCTGAAAACATTCCATCTTTGCTTCCAGTAAAAGGCTTTCTAACTTTAGATTTTCATAAAGATGGTTGGTTTATGCCCAAGACACATGCCGGTATTGATATTGTGGCTAAAAAAGGTACCATCATACGAGCTGCGGGAGCAGGTGTCATTATTTTTGCAAATTGGACATTTGATTTAGGCAACCTGATAATTATAGACCATGGAGGCGGAATTTTATCATATTACGGACATAATCAAAGATTACTCGAACCTGAAAAAAGTTATGTTAATAAAGGGAAACCAATTGCATTGTTGGGATCTTCCGGCAATAGCTCTGGCCCACATTTGCATTTTGAGATTTGGAGAGATGGAGCACCAGTGGATCCAAAAGAATATATATTAGCTCTTAATAAAAACATTTCTACTAACTGATGACTGAAATTTATTAATTGAGGAAAATAATGTTGGGAAAAAAAAATAGCGACAATTTTACCATTAGTGGAAATTTGAATACAATAATTGGAAAAGGCTCTTCGTTTGAAGGCACATTGAAAGTCAAAAGTACGCTTCGTGTAGACGGTCAAATAAAAGGTAAAATTACTATAAGCGATTCACTTGTTGTGGGGAAAGAAGGGGATATCGATGGAGAGATTGCAGTTCAAAATGCTATTATCGGGGGCAAATTAAGAGGAAAGTTGACCGCTGCCGGCAAGGTAGTTTTAGAAGCAAATTCTGTGTTTAATGGGGAGCTCAAAACCTCAAAATTGGTAATTGATGAAGGTGCGGTTTTTGAGGGAAATTGTTCCATGGCTGGGACTGGTGTTGTTGAGCAAAAGAGGGACTATGCCAAAAGTGTTTCAGCCATATTGGAGCAAAAGGGAGAATCTTAAGAAATTATTTAACCAAATAGATTGACTGAAATCACGAAGAATATTAAAAAAGGTAATAAAGGGGTAACTCTATATCTGGATTTAGGGCTGCGATTTGCGATTGCTGTATTTTTAGGGGTGGCTGGTGGATACTGGCTCGATTCAAAATTGAATACTATCCCCCTGTTTCTTGTCTTGGGTCTATTCTTGGGTGCGACTTCTGGATTTCTAACCATTTATAGAACGGTCTACCCAAAATCGTCGACAAAGGACAGAAATGGTGAATGAAAATTTGAAATTTCTATTACAGATAGGTGTCATCACCTCTGTGTTACTTGTTGTCTCGCTTATCCCTGTAAGTTATTTTGGTGACTCGCGATTAGTCTGGGGAGTTGTTTATGGGTACGTAGTCAGCTTGTTTAATATACTATTTGCTTTTTTTTCAATAAAATGGGCATTTAGAAAATCTACGAAAACATTTTTTGCTGTGGTTTTAGGCGGTATGGGATTTAGATTTATTATTCTTGTACTCGCCCTTTTTTTTGTTTGGAAGTTTGTTCAAGTTCCTTTAACAGGATTCATTGTTTCACTTGTTTGCTTTTATTTAACATTACAATTTTTTGAAATTAAATTAATTCAAAAAGAATTAAATAGTAAGAAGGCAGCGTAATAAAAATGACAACATCGGTCCGAACGTTATTTCCGATAATTGATGGTAAAGAAAGTAGCGGTGAGCATGAAAAGTTAGGCGCTGATTTTATCATGGGCCATATTTTAGATCATAAACTAATAGATATCCAGCTCTTTGGTTTTGACCTGTCCATTACCAAGCATATTCTTATGATGTGGATTGCCTCCGCCATTTTAATTATAACACTCTCGGCCTTATTCAGGAGGCCTAAATTAGTACCGAGTGGGCTCGCCAATTTTTTTGAGTTTCTGATTGTTTATCTTGACGATGAAGTGATGCGACCATACCTTGGCAGCCACAGTCGTAAATATGCACCCTATTTGTTAACTGCTTTCTTCTTTATTCTGATTTGCAATTTAATGGGGCTGGTCCCCTTTGCCGCAACAGCTACTAGTAATATCAGCGTGACCGCAACACTCGCACTCCTGACCTTTAGCATGGTACAGATCGCGGGAATTAAAAACCATGGATTATGGGGTTATTGCAAAGGATTAATCCCTCCAGGCTTGCCTCCCCTTTTACTGTTAATTATGGTTCCTGTGGAAGTCATTAGTTTAATGACCAAGCACTTTGCGCTTGCGATTCGACTTTTTGCAAATATGGTTGCCGGGCACGTTGTAATCTTTGCATTGTTGTTAATCATTTTTACTTTTAAAAGTTGGGTAGTGGGCAGCATCACTTTAGGAGGTATGCTTTTTGTAAGTTTACTTGAAATTTTAATCGCGCTGATTCAAGCATATATTTTTACTATATTATCGTCTGTTTTTATTAGTATGGCAGTACACCAAGATCATTAAACATATATTTGAATTTAACATTAAATGTAAGGAGGATTCATGACTGATTTAGCAATGGCATTTTTGGCTGCAGGTTTTGGAGCAGCAGTTTCCGTTATCGGAGGCGCGTATGGTGTAAGTAAATTAGCAAGCGCTGCTATGGAAGGAATTGCCAGACAACCCGAAGCCGCTGGAGATATCCGTGGCGCGATGATTATTACAGCAGCTATGATTGAAGGTGTGGCTCTGTTAGCATTAGTTATTTGCTTTTTATTGAGTGTCAAATAGTTTATTTACAAAAAAAATACTATAATGAATTTACTTAATCCAGAACCCGGCACCATATTTTGGACCGCACTGACATTTATTTTTTTACTATTCATTTTAAAGAAAATGGCCTGGACGCCTATTCTGCAGGCTCTTGATGATCGAGAAAAAAGAATAAAAGATTCTCTTGATAAAGCCGATGCCGCTCAAAAGGAAACAGAGTTGGCTATGGTTAAGCACCAGGAAATCATGGAATCCGCTAAAAAAGAAGCACAAGAGCTTTTAGCCAAAAGCCGGAACACTGCTGAAACCACCAAAGACGAAATTCTTCAAAAAGCCCGGGCAGAAGCGTCCAATATGCTCGAAAAGGCTAAAAAAGAAATTTCTTTAGAAAAAGAAAAAGCAGTAGAGGAAATAAACAAACAGACTGCAGAATTGTCTATTTATATAGCATCAAAGTTGATAGGTAAAACTCTGTCACAAGCGGACCACAAGGATATAATTGAAGATTCACTTGGTAAAATGGTGGAGGTTAGTTGAAAGAAAACGTACTTTCAAAAAGATATGCACGCGCACTGTTTGAATTAGCCAGAGAGCGCGGCATTCTTGCGAACATTCACCAGGAAATAGAATTATTTAATGAGAATCTTCGGTCCAGTCCCGACCTGCGACTATTGCTCAGCTCACAGGCTATAAGCAAAAAAGATAAAATAAGCACTATCGAGAAACTACTGCAGGATCGAGTTTCAACCGTATTCTTTAATTTTATTCTATTGCTTTTGAATAAAAATCGTGAAGTTTTATTTCCTACAATTGCAATGCAGTTCAAAATTTTTTACGATAAATTCAATAAAATAATCCATGCTGAAACAATCACGGCTGTACCCCTTGATTCAAAGTTGACGTCTGACTTAAAAAAGATTCTGGACAATGCATATAGTGGAGATGTTCAAATCAACAACAGAACAGATGCGGCAATCCTTGGTGGAATTATTGTAAATGTTGATGGACAGGTTTACGACGGAAGTCTGCAGAGTCAATTGGCACGGCTGAAATTTCAGCTGACGGAAAAATCAAATTCGCATGAGCAATTGTAAACAATCGGATTGTGGCAGTTAAAATATTTGAGATAGCATCTGCAGAGCAGCGAGAATAGTGGCATGAGAGAATAATTGTTGCATTGTCTCATTTTTACATTGTTCCTGATCAAACAATTTGACAACAGAGCAATGGAACGGAAAAGCAATTTTACTAAACAAAATTTAATCTTAAAAAAGCGGATGTTTGATTATTAGTATCGATAACTACACTTTGTAACTTTTAACTTAAGAGGATTTAAATCGGATGGAAATACGTCCTGAAGAAATTACTTCCATAATTAAAAAACAAATCGAAAGCTTTGAAACCGACATTCAATTAGAAGAGGTTGGCGAAGTTGTTCAAGTGGGTGACGGGATAGCCAGAGTGTACGGTCTGGAAAAGGTCATGGCCAGTGAATTGGTTGAATTCCCGGGAAAGTTATTCGGAATGGCCTTAAACCTCGAAGAAGATAATGTCGGCTGCGTTCTTTTCGGAGATGACACCCACGTCAAAGAGGGCGATATCGCAAAAAGAACCGGTAGAATAATGGAGATCCCTGTCGGTGAAGAAATGCTTGGACGTGTTATCAATCCACTCGGTCAGCCAATAGATGGTAAAGGTCCGATTAAAACCAGTTTATCTCAGGCAATCGAGAGAAAAGCTCTGGGGGTCGTGCAACGGCAGCCAGTGAAGGAACCACTACAGACCGGCCTCAAAGCTATAGATTCCATGATTCCAATTGGCCGGGGGCAGCGTGAATTAATAATTGGCGATCGCCAAACCGGTAAGTCCGCAGTTGCGATTGACACCATAATTAATCAAAAAAATACTGATGTGTTTTGTATTTATGTTGCGATAGGCCAGAAAGCCTCTAGTGTAGCCAAAGTCGTTAAAACATTTGAGGAAGCAGGCGCAATGGATTACACGGTTGTTATTTCAGCAGCAGCAAGCGATCCAGCTCCACTGCAATATATTGCACCTTACAGCGGGGCTACCATCGGCGAGTATTTCCGGGATAATGGCAGACATGCTGTCGCCATCTACGATGACCTATCGAAACACGCCTGGGCTTATCGTCAGCTTTCTTTGCTTTTACGTCGCCCGCCTGCTCGCGAAGCTTATCCGGGAGATGTGTTCTATCTGCATTCAAGACTACTGGAACGAGCATCCAAATTGAATGATAAATTAGGCGGCGGTTCCTTAACAGCCCTGCCCATCATTGAAACCCAGGCAGGAGATGTTTCGGCATATATCCCAACCAACGTGATTTCAATTACCGATGGCCAAATCTATTTAGAATCCGATCTGTTTTATGCGGGTGTACGTCCCGCTATTAATGTGGGGCTTTCGGTTTCTCGGGTTGGTAGTAGTGCGCAAATCAAAGCTATGAAACAAGTAGCAGGAAGACTTCGTCTGGATTTAGCACAATTTCGTGAGCTCGAAGCGTTTGCCAAATTTGGCTCTGATTTGGATAAAGCAACTTTAGCTCAAATTACTCGCGGCCAGAGAATGGTCGAAATTCTGAAACAAAACCAATATGTACCATTACCGGTGGAAAAGCAAATAGCCATCATTTTCCTTGCTGTAAATGGATTTGTAGACGAGATACCAGTGGGGCAACTTTTTCGCCTGGAAAGTGAATATTTTCAATTTTTGGATTCCAATTATCCTGATGTGCTGAAGTCCCTGGCTGAAAAGAAAGAAATTAGCGATGAACTACGTCAAAAGATGATGTCAGTCTGTGAAGAATTTTTTAAAATATTTTCAGTGGAAAAATAAGTGGCTACATTACGTGACATAAGAAGACGAATCAGCAGCGTTAAAAGTACGCAGCAAATCACCAAAGCCATGAAAATGGTTTCGGCCGCTAAATTACGGAAAGCTCAGGAAAGGCTAATTAATTCCAGACCCTATGCAAATCGCATCGATGAATTATTAGCGCATGTTTCAGCTAAAGTCGACAGAAATTTGCATCCCTTATTGGTGGAACGTGAGCCTAAAAATGTTTGCTATGTAATTGTAACATCAGATCGTGGACTTTGTGGCAGTTTTAACGCCAATATTATCCGAACAGCGAAAACAGAAATTGAAGCTAATAACACCGATGGAAAAGCAAGCCTTGTCACAATTGGCAAAAAAGGCTTTGAACATTTCTCGCGTCGAGGATTTAATGTCATTGAAAAATATTTGAATTTTTTCGATGAACTGGATTTCAACCAGGCAGTGCACATTTCGGATTTAATTCAGAAAATGTTTCTACAGAAAGAACTGGATCGCGTCTTTTTTGTTTATAATGAATTCAAAACTGCTGCCGTACAAAAGGTCGTTGTTCATCAACTGCTGCCCATTCAGGCACAATTACCGGAAACTGTAAAATATCAATCCGTTGATTACCTGTACGAGCCTTCACTTGCAAGTATTCTGGATGAACTTTGCCCGAAACATTTAAATATTCAAATGTGGCGTGCTTTGTTAGAATCTTATGCATCGGAACAGGGAGCCAGAATGGTGGCTATGGAATCTGCGACTGAAAATGCTGAAGAGATGATTTACGATTTAACCCTGTATTACAATAAAGTTCGTCAAGCAGCTATTACAAAAGAAATTTCAGAAATTGTTGGCGGGGCTGAAGCGCTTCGCTCATAAAATTTAAACGTTAATAATAAAGGAAGACTGGAGCACATGAAAGAAGGACACATTGCACAAATCATTGGCGCTGTTGTTGATGTACAATTTGAAGACGGTGATTTACCCGAACTTTTAACAGCATTGGAAATCACGCGTAAAAATGAGAGACCATTGTTGTTAGAGGTACAACAACATTTAGGTGAACAAACAACTCGCTGTGTAGCTATGGATTCTACTGATGGTTTGGTACGCGGCATGCCTGTAAAAAACACCGGTAAGCCAATTTCCGTTCCAGTAGGGCCTGGCACTTTGGGAAGACTTTTAAATGTCACCGGCGATGCTATTGATGAATTAGGTCCAGTGGAAGCAAAAGACAGATACCCTATTCACAGAGATCCTCCTAAATTTGAAAACCTGGACACAAGCTCTGAAATGTATGAAACAGGAATTAAAGTAGTAGACCTGCTGGAACCTTATTCACTTGGAGGTAAAACAGGACTTTTTGGAGGAGCTGGCGTAGGTAAAACCGTTTTAATTATGGAACTCATCAGAAATATTGCAACTGAGCATGGCGGATATTCTGTATTTGGCGGCGTTGGCGAGCGTACCCGGGAAGGTAACGATCTCTGGCTGGAGATGAAACAATCCGGAGTTATTGAAAAAACCGCTATGGTTTTTGGCCAAATGAATGAGTTGCCAGGAGCGCGTCAACGTGTCGGTCTTTCGGCCCTGACTCTGGCTGAATACTTCAGAGATGAAGAAGGAAAAGATGTCCTTCTTTTCATAGACAATATATTTCGGTTTACACAAGCTGGTTCCGAGGTGTCAGCTTTGTTAGGACGTATGCCTTCCGCGGTCGGCTATCAACCCACCTTAGCAACCGAGATGGGGCAGTTGCAAGAACGAATAACTTCTACAAATAAAGGTTCCATTACATCCGTGCAAGCCATTTATGTTCCAGCGGATGATTTAACTGATCCGGCCCCGGCCACAACATTCGCCCATCTGGATGCAACAACGGTATTATCCCGACAAATAGTGGAGTTGGGTATTTATCCGGCTGTGGATCCTTTAGATTCGACCTCAAGAATTTTAGATCCTCTCATTGTTGGCGAAGAACACTACAAAGTAGCGCGCGCTGTACAGCAGATTCTGCAAAAATACAAGGACCTGCAAGATATAATTGCCATTCTTGGAATGGAAGAACTTTCTGATGAAGACAAGATTGTAGTGAATCGTGCACGCAGAATTCAACGTTTTCTTTCCCAACCATTCTTTGTCGCGGAAGAATTTACAGGGACTCCTGGCAAATACGTTAAACTCGAAGATACCATTCACGGATTTAAAGGCATTGTTGAAGGTGACTACGACCATCTGCCAGAACAAGCTTTTTACATGGTAGGTACAATTGAAGATGCAATTGCAAATGCAGAACAAATGGCAAAGATATAAATTAAATTTTTGATATTATGACCTCTGATAAAATAAAAGTAGAGATAATTACTCCTGACAAAAAGGTTTACTCAGACGAAGTGACCGCTATTCGAGTCCCCGGCCTGAATGGATATTTTGGCGTCCTCCCCGGACACACTCCTTTTCTGGCAGCTTTAAAAATTGGTGAATTAAAAATTCAAGACGGTAATGACACTTTTTATTTTGCGACGAGCGGTGGTTTTGTTGAAGTATCTTCTGACAGTGTCGCCATTTTAGCTGAAACCGCGGAATCGGCAGCTACTGTCGATACCAAACGTGCCCAAGTATCCAAAGATCGGGCGATAGAAAGATTAAAAGAAGGCAGAAAATCCTGGGATGTTGATAGGTCCAGGATCGCTTTGCTCAGAGCAATTAATCGAATTAGTGTTTCCTCAAAACTTTAATCCCCCTAAATATTCAATTCTCCATAACTTCATTAATCGTCAGCGTTTATGAATGTTTTGGCTGAAACTGTTCAGCCCGATCTGTCATCCCACAGGGATATCTTTATTCTCAGTACCATATTTGTAGAAAAATTCATTTCATAGATTCAAAAAAGATTCTTACAAAAGAACAGGCTGACCTGTAACTTTTAGCTAATATTTTTTTATTATTTGCTCAAGAATTTATTGATTCCGACGAATTACTAAACTATTGATGCACGGACAATCTGGAATGGTGATTATATTTTATTATTATTTGTCAAATATTAATAATTTCTCTACACTTTCAAAATATTCAATTAATAGGACTGTAACATGAAAACTCAGCTTAGAGCAAATAAATTATTCTATTTGAAAGCTTTCTTAATCCTAATTGTTATCTTCTCAGTAGTGAATATATGGTATTTTACAAATCTTTACTCTAAAGGCGGCACTGGCTCTGGAAATAAATCCAATGTAAGTTTTAAAAGCAGGCTTTCATTTTATTTGAATCAAAAAAGTAAAGATTATTTACGTGAAATGGCTGTTGATGAAAAGCTGCTTTTACAAATGATTCAAAACATCACCAGGGAAATAAAACTGCAGGGTGGTTCAATTAAAATATACAATGAAATTATCCTTCAGGAGACTTATGAAAAATCTGATGTATTAATGCATGAATATTCAAAGGAAGTAAACCTTCTAATTGAGATTCTTGAAAGAATCACCACTTTAGAAAGAGTAGCAGAGGAATTTGATGATGTTAGCTCCTGGGAAAAGCTTGCGGAACTCCATGCTAAAGTGTTACGGGTGTTGGAAGGCAATAATCTAAGTCTAGTCAACGAATCCGGTAATGTTAAAAACACCTCAATAATGGAAAATTACCACGTCGAAGTTGACTTGGTTTTGGCATTGTATAAACGTTTGAGTATCCTGGAGAGTAAATCGCAAACATTAGACGATTACCAATTGGTAGTAGGCATTGATAAACAAAAATCTTCTATAAATGAATTATTAGGAAATGTTGACTCTTCTGAATCCGATTCACTTTCTACTGCTTATTTTAACGAAGCAAAAGCATTAGTAAACATATTAGAAAAGTTAGAGAACTTACAGTCGAAAGCTGTGCAGTTAAATTCAGATTTGAGTTTTGAAATTGAATCTGTCCGAAGAGAATTAATTGTGAATTTAGATGAAAAACTACTATCTGTAATGGGTTACAATCCTAACCTTCCCGTAAATGGACCACTGGTTTCAGAATTTTTTAAGGAATGGAAAGCAAATCAATATACCAAATACCAGGTTAATTTTACAAAATATCTGATTTTAAAAAGATCACTTTTACAAAACGCCACTGCTGCAGAAAAAGCCAGAATGTTACAAACAGATTTAAAGAACGCTTTTACAAATTATAATAATAATAATTTTGTGCTTGCGGAGAAGCAGCTTGATTTGATTTTGCAGGATTATGGCGAAAACATTGAAGTTATTGACTATGTACTGTTTTATCGTGCTGAGAGTTATTTCATAAGAAGTTTATATAAAGAAGCAAGCAAAGATTATCAAAGAATCGTATCAAGGTTTTCTAATTCTGAGCATTTTGGGAATAGTCTGTATCGCCTATTAATGATTAATGATAAAATTGGCAATAAATCAGATTTATCAAAATATTGTAATTTGCTTGTGTCCCGATACAATACTATGGAGCAAGATTGTTATGATAAATGTATCTATTTAGCAGGATACCTGAATTACAAATATGCAAATCATACAAAAGCCAGTGAAATATTAACACAAGTATCGCAAGAATCGAATTATTATCTCATGGTTCGTTATCTGCTTGGCATTGTAAATAGCGAACAAAATAATTATGCCGGGGCTAAAGAGATATTCCTGGAGTTGGTCAATCGAGAATACAATTCCTATATCGCCCCCTATAAATCCTATATTCTAAATAGTGTACTTCTAAAATTAGGCTTTATTTGTTATGAATCAGGTGAGTATGAAGAAGCTTTGAATTATTTTAACAACGTATCCTCAGAATTTGTTGACCACGACAAAAGTGTAATAGGTATTGCCTGGGCGAATTTAAAACTCAAGAATTATGAGAAAACAATTGAAAATGCGAATGTACTGTTTAAAACTTATTTGACCTCCAACCACACTTATGAAGCTTTAGCCTTATCAGCGCATTGTAAAAAACTGCTCAATCAGCAGGATTCTGCAGAGCAAGATTTAATCTATGTTGAAAATGCTAGCAGAGTTTTAGATTTATCTAATCAAAGTCACTCTAACCGTAAGTCAATATTAAGCCAACTGGCCTTTCTGGACCGTCTGGAAGAGGAGATACTTGAACGACGTGACGAACAGTTGTATGCCATCTCTTCACATATTCGTAAAAATTTACAGCAGATGCTTTCGAATAATCTAAATCAGGGCAAAGGGAAACAATTTTCTCTGGCCAATCTAAACGAAGAACAAAATTCTGTCGCAAAACAATTGGCAGCGCTGCATGGATTCATTTCTCAGGCTTATGATATTGCAGACATAGGTTCTTTTGACATTGCAAATTATCTACCAGATCAACAAAATATGGTCACCGATATTCCTCAGGCGGCGCTATCAGATCAAAATGTTAATTATTTTTCAGAATATCCACTTGCTGCTAAAGAAGGTAATGCAAAATACCGAAAAAGTATCATTGACAATTTGATTCATAGCATTGAAACAGAACGCAATGCAATACAGGGACATTTAAATCAAATTCAAAATCTTCAGAGAAAAATTAATCATCAAACCAGTGACTTAAGTGCAAAAATGGATTTGGAAATATTAGAAAAAGACCTGATACATCTTGAAAATGAATCGCGTCAATTTCAGTCCTGGTTGACAGATAATCAAATTGAAGACATGGAAACTGATTACACCAAATTGGCTGATTTCACAGGCTTCGGTATGAGCGATATCACTTTAAGCAGTATTCAGGAGATAGATGCCAAAATTTCCTACCTTGCTCATAACAGTACTGCTATAAATAAGATTTTAGAAGAAAGAAAACAAGCATTTGAACAAAAGCAAAAAGAGTTTGCGCAAGAGGCAAAGAAAATTGAAATTGATACGCAATTAGAGAAAATTGAGTTGGAAAAGAAGAAATCAGAACAATATTTTAAAGAAACTTATTTTGAAACTAAAGAAAGTGAAGTGACCAAAGAAAAAGTCAAGGTAAATCAGTAGACCGGATTTACCAAATTATTAATTCAAGAATTTTAAAAGAAAATGTATAAAAACATATTGACAATTTCCCCGAATACGGTGTTAGTAATATTTGTGAGTTTCTTTTTGTCTTTTGGGCAAAGCGTGTCTCAAACAAACAAACTCGTAAATGTTACAACTTCCAATACTGCATCTGATACAACCTTACAAAAGTATACAGATGAAGAACTTTTAGAATTTCAAAAACAGTATAATGTTGAAACTGATAAACTTCTGCAACAGAAAGAGATTTTTCGACAAAAAGGCATTCAGAATTTTGAAGCCTTTATCAGAATGCATTCCGATAGTCCTGAATTAGATAAAGTAATCATTACCTTAGCACACCTGCAATACGAACAAGCAGTGCAGAATTTCGGTGATGTGAATGAAGATTATAATAATCTGATTACTCTCTATGACCAGGGAAAAATTAAAGAAGAACCTGCAGAACCCAAACAAGACTACAGTCTGGCACTTACATTATATCAACAAATAATTGATGACTTTCCAAATAGTACTCTGGCAGATGATGCAATTTACTACAAAGGATTTTTATTAAAAGATTTAGGCAGAAATGAGGATTCATTCGTAGTTTTTAATGAATTAATGGAAGACTTTCCAGAGAGTCCGTATATCCCGGATGCTCTTATGCTCATGGCTGAATACTATTTTAATCCTCCGGTTAATGATATTGAAAAAGCCATTGAGACATACAATCAGGTTTTAGAATTTAAAGAGAGTTCTAAATATGATGCAGCGCTTTATCGGCTGGGATGGGCATATTATCGAATGAGTGACTACCCAACAGCAATTTCGTATTTTACAATTCTCACAGATGATATCGATCGCGTGCATCAAATAGATCCACAATATAAGTACCATTTTCCGGAGGTTCGGGAGGAAGCCATTGAGTATATTGGCATTAGCTTCCTTGACTTTGGCGGACCAAGTCGTGCTGCTGACTTTTTTAATGCAATCGGCGGTAGAAACTATGGCATTGATGTATTACAGAAGATTGGCGATTCATATCTGGAAGTCAAAGAAGAATATGATAAAGCAATCGTAGCATACCAGCTTCTTGTAAAACTTTATCCCGATTCGCCCCGGGCTCCAGCAATACAAGCCAGAATCGCAGATGCGTATAGTAATATCAATAATGAACAATTGGTTTATGAGAGACGGGCAGAGTTGTTTGAAAAATACAAATCTGATAGTGAATGGTGGCAAAATATTGAAGATCCAGATGCTAAAAATTCGGCCATTGCATTAACAGAAAAGGCCGTGCGAGATAACATAAATTATCTATTAAAGCGAGCCGAAGAAGCGGGAGATCAAAAACTCTTTCTCCAGGCAGTTTCTGATAGCCGGGACTATTTGACATCTTTCCCGCTTGACAGTCACGCAGTTAAAATTCACTGGAATATGGCAATAACTTTAGATTCCAAGCTTACGAATTATGATGCGGCTTATGATGAATATTTGAATGTTAGTAATTTATATTGGAATTCTGAGTTTCAAAAGCAGGCTGCAAAAAATGCAATAGCAATTTGGGACGAAGCCGTGAAACAAGAAAACTCGGTAAATGACGGGCAAAATAATAACTTGTCCAGTGACAACACGATAAATCAAACGACATCTTCTTCAGGTAGCTTACAAAGCGGATTAAAAATACAAAGAAAAGAACTATCGGACAATGAAAAGAAACTGGCATTTGCATGTGATAATTATATCAAACTTTTCCCACACGAGCCGGAAACCGCAAAAATAGTTGCAAAAACCGGCGCATTATACTATGAGCATTATCAATTTTCGGAAGCTCTGAAATATAATAATACTTTAGTGAAGCATTTCCCGGAAAGCGATGAAGCAAATAACGCCAGATATATCGTTATGGAGAGCTATTTTGGTAAGTCAGACTATAGCAGCGCGGAAGTCATTGCTAAAAAGTTAAGAAATACAAATACTGAATTCAGTGTAAAAGCAAATACACGATTGGCAGAATCCATATTTTTAACGGCAAAAGAGTATTCAGACTCGGGAAACCACTTGAACGCAGCGGAAGAATACAGCAGAGTGGTAGCCGAAACCCCCACTGCTGCTTTTGCAGATTTAGCTTTGTTTAATGCCGCTCATGAATATAAAAAGGCAAAAGAATATAATAAAGCAATTGACAGCTATAGTCAACTGGTCACAAACTATCCTCAATCAAAGCACTACCTGAGTTCCTTGAATAATTTAGCATTTGACTATAGAGAAATGAATGATTTTCATAATGCAGGATTGACTTATGAAAAACTTGCAAATCTGCAACCGGACGAAAAAGAAGCAGAAGTTGCCTTGTATAATGCAAGTGTTACTTACTCCGAGGCCGAAGAATGGTTGTCTGCCATAAAAGTTAATAGCGCCTTTGTAAAGAGATTCCCCAATGCCGAAGACGCTGATAAATTGTTATTTAATAATGCGAATTATTATCTGAAATTAAACGATATAAATAGTGCGAATAATATATATGCAGAGTTTACCAGAAAATATCCAAATTCTCCTGGTGTAGTTGAAGCGTTCTATCATCGAGGGATGTATTCCAAAACAAATAGCCGGTTAGGAGCAGCAAAGTCTGAATTTAGTAATGCGATTACTAAAAATACAGAACTCATAATGAATAAGAAAATAACAAACGACTTTTTTGCTGCAGAGGCTCTGTATGAACTGACCAATATCAAATTCAGCGAATTTAAAAATATCGAGTTTACTCTGCCTCCCCAAAATTTAACAAATAATAAAAACAGAAAAAAAACTCTTCTCGTAGATCTTGTTGATAGTTATACTAAAATTGCAGGTTATGGTACACTCCGACTGCCTGAAGCTACATACAGACGTGGAGAAGTATATGAAGAATTTGCAGAAACCTGGGCACACCAGGAAATTCCGGTCACAGATGAGAATAAAAAAATATTAGCACAAAAAGAAATCAATAAAAATGCCGGTGAACTATATGAGCAAGCTGTAAATGCTTATAAAGATGGCTTAAATGGATTAGTTAAATTCTCGAATTCTTACAAAAAGGCAACCGATACCACAGCCGACGAATATCAAACATATAAAATCACATCTAAAGATTCCACCCTATTAGTTACTGAAGCCTGGATTGCTAAATGTCAGGATAAAATTTCTGCAAACTTGTATAATGTTGCCGAAATAAATCACGAATTAGTCAACCAATTTTTAAATGCACCAACGCCTCCCGGAATGCAGAAAATAGAGGTAACAGTCTATCGCGCTCAGCTTTTAGATCAAGCCGTTAGCCCAATTCTAAATGATATCATCAATGCGCATATTCGAAACATTGATGAAGGACAAGCACTCAATCTGGATAATAAATGGATTGAAATGTCCCGAAATAAAGTTATTAAATCCAGAAATTTGACACCATATGAATTACAGAAATTGGGCTATGAAGCTTTAACTGGATACAGTGCCTTGATAAATCAATTTAATTTATTGGTTGAAAAAGGCGATGAAAAAGCATTTGATATAGCCGATCAGATGTCCAGCAATATAGAACTAAGCAGAAATTTGACTAAGTCCAGTACTTCATACTTTATAGAAAATATAAAAGAATTCAGGAAACTGAACTTACAAACGCCGGAAGTTGTCTCTACTGAAGAAAACATATTGGAATCCATTTATGATTATGGTGTTCTTGCCGATTCACTCTCCGCGATGGCTAATGCTCAGCGGCTACATTTTGAAAAACTCAATACCGATAAGAAAAATCTTGACTATGAAGATGCTTCCCTCAATTACGATGAACATCATTTTGCGCTGAAAGATGGCGCTAAAGAACTATTAAATCTGGGACACGAAGTTAGTAAAGAACTTGATTTGAAAAATAAAATTAGTAAGAAAATCACCCTTGCACTGGTAAGGATTAATCCCGAAGAGTTTGTTGGAGATTTAGGTTTAGAAATAAAAACACAGTTGATTACTTCTTCTTCAGATTGGTTAGTCACATCAGATTTTTTTCCGAATTGGACAGAGGTTAATTTTGATGATTCTCTCTGGAGTCATGCATATGATGAGGGCTCCTCATCATATTTTGCAGGTAGCGGTGCGAATTCAATTTGGTTAATTAATATTGATCCCAGTCAACTATCAGAAACAAATTCATTAAATAAAGTAAAACAAGCCTCAACCGGAGAATCTGTACCGGCAACTCAATTGACCAGAGCTTTAAAACGTCCGAATAAAGTTTATTTCCGTAAGTCATTTAATATCGACGGTCTTCCTGTTGACGGTATTATGCAATTATACCTGGATGATACTTATACTCTGTTTATAAATGGTAAAAAGGTTGTGCAATATGATTTTGATACAGCGAATAGAGAACTAAAGTCACATACACATAATATTTCAGATTATTTAGAAACCGGTCAAAATGTAATTGCAATTGAAGTATCTGACTCGG
The DNA here is from genome assembly GCA_964539665.1 of uncultured Cytophagia bacterium. Taxonomy (GTDB): domain Bacteria; phylum Zhuqueibacterota; class Zhuqueibacteria; order Oceanimicrobiales; family Oceanimicrobiaceae; genus CAZIKB01. The sequence goes on along the minus strand of CAZIKB010000011.1, from coordinate 5,728 downwards.
ATGATTCAAATGGAAGTTTAGAGGCGGCATTAGAAATTAAAAATATACCCGGCTGGAATCAAGCGCAGGGAAATTTTAAAAATCATAATCCATCCGGTTCAGAAAATGTAAAAAATGACGGAAATGAATTTTAAAATCAGACATCAGGAGGTTTTCATGTCAGGATCTAAAAATATACTAATTTTGCTTCCTCTGTTCTTGCTGTTGATTATGAATACAGCTGGATTTACTCAGGAGGATAATGCATCTGCACAGGTAGATACTACAAAAATCACAGTGCCTGGTGGTGATATCATTTTGGATGAAATACTTATTGAGGGAATAATCGAAAAACCGAATGTATCAATTTTGCCAACAAGAAAGGAATCGGCTTTTGCAGAAATTGATTTCATCGACAGGTCTTTTAAACAAGAATTGGCGTCTGGTCCGAAGAAACTTATGATGATTAATGTTGATTTTGACAGAGTTGTGAAAATCAGGAATCTTAATGAAATACTGCTGAAAGTTAAAAAATAATGAATTAGTTAGCTATGAAAATTTCAAATAAACCAATAATAAAAAGTATATATTACATAAGGAGATTAAAAACATGGCAGAATTATTAGAGCATTTTCGTCCTGGAGAACCAGGATGGTTATTTATGTGGGCCTTGCTATTTACTGCGGCTTTTATGATAGCAATTGCAGTTGAGCGAGGATATTATATTCTTGTTAAATCAAACATTAATTCAAATGCTTTTATGGCGGAAATTAGAAAACTTGTCAAAGCTGGTAAATACAACCAGGCAATAGATCTTTGTGAATCAGCAAACGACAAAGCATTACCAAAAGTAATAAGCGCTGGCCTGAAAAAAGTCGCGAACACAGACGCAATCGACTTTAGAGCCATTCAAAATTCTGTTGATGAAGGCACGCTTGAAGTTATTCCAAAATTGCAAGAGAGAACGGGCTTTTTGGCAATGATTGGCAATATTTCCACTTTAATCGGATTAATGGGAACAATTTACGGTCTCATACTGGCGTTTAGCGCTGTTTCTGAAGCTGGTTTCGATGCAGCACAAAAGTCAGCGTTTTTAGCAGCGGGTATTTCTACTGCTATGAATACGACACTTATGGGACTTTCTATAGCAGTGCCAGCAATCCTGTTTTATACTTTGATTCATAACAAAACGATACAAATAATTGATGATATTGACGAACACACCGTAAAATTAATAAATCTATTGACAGGAGATAAGTAAACCGTGGCTTACAAACCTTCACTTCGTGGAACTCGTATTTCCTCAGATCCTGTGGAACCTAACATGGCACCCATCATGAATTTGATGGTAGTGTTAATACCTTTGCTTCTAACCTCTGCGCAGTTAATCAAAATTAGCGTAATTGAGCTAAATTTACCTCCGGCCAAGGGTGCCAGCGCTGTAGAGGAAAATAAACCCAAAGAGAAAGAATTAAAATTGGACCTGGCTGTCACGATCACCAATAAAGGTTTTTACTTATCCAGTTCGACTGCAATATTAAAAACAGGCGACGGGCCCTCAATTCCATTGAATAATGGTGAATATGATTATGCCATGCTCGCGGAGAAGTTGTTTGAAATCAAAAAGAAAGCTGCAGGTCGTTTTAAAGATAACAATTCGGTTATAATTCAAGCAGAACCGAATATCGCTTATCAAACTTTAGTGAGCACTATGGACGCATCCCGTTTGATTAAGATGAATGGGGAAAAAATGAGCTTATTCCCAAATGTGTCTGTGAGTGCTGTAATATTATAGTTATTTGTAAATAAAAATTGAAGTTAATTATATTTCATCTAACTAATTATAATTGGAGAATTCATGGCTTATATTCCATCGCGTAGAAAAAAACATTATGATACGCACCGTGCCGGTAATTTAAATTTAACTTCAATGATGGATATGTTTACTATCATATTGGTTTTTCTTCTAAAAACATATGCACTTGAAGGTCAATTAATTCAACCTTCAGATTCATTGACGCTTCCAAAAAGTACCATTAAAACACCTCCAGAATCTGCGCTGGACTTAGTAGTTTCTCAAAATGCAATATTGTTGAACAATAAAAAAGTAACGGGATACAACCAGCTTGTAACACAGCCCGGCTTCATTGTACCTTCGCTACAGCAGGCATTACTTTTTCATGCGCTGGAAGCAAGGAAGATGGAAGAACAATTTGGAGTACCATTTTCTGGTAAGGTAACAATTCAAGGTGATCTAAATATAGAATTTAAAGAATTAGTTAAAGTTATGGCGACTTGTGGAGCTTCCGAATTTCCAAACATGCGTTTGGTGGTATATAGTATAGATGATAAAGTCATAATTAATAAATAAATGTAATGACTTTCTATTACAGAAAGTCGGGTAATTAAGTTACAAAAGGATGCATTATGAATGATATGGATTCCTTTGAACTAAAATCAAATGAATTTCCAAAAATATTTCGAAAAACATTTTCGGATAGATTTGAAAAACGTTTTTCTTCAATATTAATCAGCTCTACATTTGTTCATGTTCTAATGGTATTGTACTTTTTAGCCAATCCAATCTCACAGGAACGAACTTTGAGCAGAAATTCCAGAATTCAAGAGCGTTTAGCAAAAACTTTGATGGAAAGGCAGAAAGAGTTAGCGTTAGAGTCTACTCAGTTTGAGTTTTTGGGCGATCGGCGAGTGAAAAAAGAAGAAAAGAAGAAAGAGGAGACTGCTGCGAAAAAAGCTGATAGCAAGAAAAAATCGTCCACTGAAGCTCCCAAAAAACAGGTCGCATCGAATACGAAGCCAAGACGCGGCGCGGCCGGCAGAAAAAGCCGTACTACTCAGGAAATTAAAGCCAGTATTGGTACGAAAGGTCTGCTGGGTTTATTGACAAGCACAAGTACTGTCGCCCGGGGAAGTGAGGTCGAAGATATTCTTGTTAATACTGTACAATCTCAGAAAGACCTGGATGAAGCTTTGTCTAACCTGTCAGGCATCACTGCCAGTGGCGGTAATAATCAAGGTTATGGTAACAGCAGGGCAAATGTTAAAGGAGGACGTTCTGGCAGTGGAGGTGGAATTGATGATCTTGTCGGTGGCCTGGGCAAAACCCAATCAAACTCAATTGAACGCACCGGGACGCTGGTAGTCATGAACGAGACACCTCTCATTGAAGATTCTGGCAATAAGGGCATCAAAGGCAGAAGCCAGGAAAGTGTACAAGGCGTGGTGTTGAAACATAATAAATCGATCCAGTACTGCTATGAAAGAGAATTAAAGAGGAATCCGACTTTAAAGGGTAAAATAGCCATTCGCTTTACGATTACACCGCAAGGAACCATAAAAAAGGTCAGCATTGTCACTTCAACACTAAATAATCGAAAAATAGAACAATGTGTTTTAAGCAGAGTCAGACGTTGGTCTGATTTTGGTGCAATCGATCTTACAATTGGTGATACGACTATTCGACAAGTTTATGCATTTGGCTATTGATATTGTAAATAAAACTCTCTTCCAAATCTAAGTTCAACCAGATTCTTTAAAATTGGTTCAAAAAACCGCCATAATTGTAAGATTTTTATGGCGGTTTTTTATTTTATTGTTAAATTACATAATTAATTCGTTTGTAACGCACAGGTTTATTAAATAATTACTCAAAATTAACTAAGAGACTTTGTACCATGTCAGGAGGAATGTAACTTTGGAAAAATTGGAGGGTTGGAAACGCAGCCATACATGTGGCGAATTAACCATTAAACAGGATGGGAATCAGGTTATTTTAATGGGATGGGTACATCGCAGGCGAGATCATGGCGGCTTAATTTTTATTGACTTGCGTGACCGCTATGGTATTACTCAGGTTGTATTTGATCCAAACCTGGATAAAAACGCCTATCAAAAAGCTAAAGAACTTCGCGGTGAGTATGTGATTGCCGTTGACGGGTATGTTGAAAAAAGACCGGAAGGCATGATCAATCCAAAGTTAACCACAGGCGCTGTCGAAATCTCTGCCCGAATACTTAAAATTCTAAATAGAGCTAAAACACCACCTTTCGGCATAGATGATATCGTTGAGGTTTCTGAAGAAATACGGCTAAAATACCGCTATCTGGATCTGCGAAACTCCAACATGCAGAAAAATTTAATCATCCGGAACAAAACTTACCAGGTAGTCCGGTCCTATTTTAACCATCAAAGATTTATTGAAATTGAGACGCCTACTCTTATGCGCAGCACACCAGAAGGAGCACGCGATTATTTAGTACCCAGCCGTTTATATGAAGGTAAATTTTATGCACTTCCACAAAGCCCACAGACTTATAAACAAATTCTCATGATTGCTGGTTTTGATAAGTACTTTCAAATTGTCCGCTGCTTTCGTGATGAAGATTTACGCTCTGACCGTCAGCCTGAGTTTACACAAATTGATGTAGAAATGTCTTTTGTTGAATTTAACGATATATTAGCCATGGTTGAACAATTGATGGTCAGGATATTTAAAGATGTCCTGGAGATAGAAGTCAAAGCTCCGTTTCCACGCTTAACTTATGAAGAAGCCATGACCAATTATGGGACAGATAAACCTGACCTTCGTTTTGGGCTGAAGATCGTTGATATTAGTTCAATTATAGAGAAATGTACTTTTAAAGTCTTTACTGAAAATGTAAAAGCTGGTGGAATTGTATGTGGCTTGGCCCTGAAAGATGGCGCAAAATATTCACGTAAACGAGTAGACCAGCTGACGGATAAAATGAAAAGTGACGGAGCGAAAGGATTGGTGGCCATAAAGGTTTCCGAAAAGGGTTGGGACTCTTCTCTGGCTAAATTTTTCTCTGAAGAAATAATTCAGAATATAAATAAAGCATTTAATGCAAATCCGGGCGATCTAATACTTCTGGTGGCTGATAAAAAAGAAAAGGCATTAACTCTAAGCGGTTCATTAAGAACAATATTGGCGAAAGATGAGAATTTAATTCCCCAAAATGAATATAAACATGCCTGGATTGTAGAGTTTCCGCTATTGGAATTTGATAAAGATGAAAATAGATATGTGGCTCGCCATCATCCATTTACGTCACCTCTGGATGAAGACCTTGCATTATTAGACACTCATCCAGAAACGGTGCGGGCGAAAGCTTACGATTTAGTCATAAATGGATATGAAATAGCGGGCGGCAGCATTAGAATTCATAATCGTGAATTACAGAATAAAATATTTCGTTTATTAAATATTCAAAGTAAAGAAGCTAAAGACAAATTTGGTTTTCTATTAGACGCATTCGAATATGGCGCTCCCCCGCACGGCGGCATTGCATTTGGATTTGACCGATTAGTCATGATTTTAGCCAATGTATCATCCATTCGCGACGTCATAGCCTTTCCGAAGACCAACAGTGCATTGTCTTTAATGGATGGGGCGCCTTCCAATGTCAAAGAAGAGCAGCTAAAGGAATTAGGGCTGAAAATAAGGTAATTATAATTACGCCGTTCTATTGAGGAAAAATAGAAATCATAATTAAGTGGCAATCGGCTCAGGTAATATTAAGTGTTTGACTGAAAACCTTCGCTTTTGTCATTTCGAATCCGCTTTAGCAGGTGAAAAATCTGTAACTACAAACCTCGTTGCTTCATGTTGAACGGAGTAGAAACTCTTGTATATTAATAGTTTAAAATTATCCTTCTCCGGTTATCCAGTTAGCTCAGCATAGGTTACGGTGGACGTGATGAAAGCCCG
>CAZIKB010000010.1:0-81665 GCA_964539665.1 uncultured Cytophagia bacterium | reverse complement strand
CGTGCCGGATTGTCCGGCTTGCCTATATTAGCTTTGCTTGGCGCACTCATAATTGTGCTCCAATTGAAGTTTTGTTTTTTGTAAAAATATTATTAAGCAAATAAGTTTACAACTGATCAATAAATCCAACGGATCGGTTATAAAAATGTTCCCATCCGTTGGATTCATTTATCTGAAAGGTAATAATTTGATAATGTCACTTTTATTATAGTGACCCTGCTGCATTAAGTAATTCTGTCAGGGTCATGTGCTTATCGAATTAATAACATCTTGCTGGTAAGTATCTCACCCATAAACTGAATCTGATAAAAATACATCCCGGAAGCCACTTCGACACCCAGGCTGTTTCGGCCATTCCAGTTAACCGAATATTTACCTGACAGTCTATCTGCATCAATTAATGTGTTGACTTCCCTTCCCAGGATGTCATAAATCTTCAATACCACGCGCCCAGGTTCTGGCAAGGTAAACTGAATACGCGTCTCCGGGTTGAATGGATTGGGATAATTCTGTGCAGTGAGTTCCACCACTGGTTCTGGCTCTGATGATTCTTTGGCAAAGTACTCTTGTCCCATATCTGCCATTTCATCTCTGGCGGACTCGGCGGTTAGATGACCAGGATATTGCGCAATGACTAAATTGAAAATCTCTGACGCTTTATCCGGGTCGTTGAGATAGTATTTATAGATAATGCCTTTCCCGTAAAGCAGCTCACATACGTAAGTATCCTGAGGAAATTCCTGGATAATTTGATCGGACAATTCGATGGCTTTTGCATAAGCGTTCTGTTTAATTAGAGCAGGGATCATGGCGCCCAAAGCCTGGGAACGCAGATGAGCCAACTTCGGATTGCTGGCAATACCCTGCATATAATCCTCAAGTGCTTTAAACTCCTTCGTCACCCTCCAAATCACAGCAAGCTGCCCCAATGCAGAGGTTGTATACGGACTGTCCGGATATTTAGCTATAACCTGTTTAAATTTACCAGCGGCGCTGGTAAACTCGGGCGCATAATTTTGTGGATTGAAAACTCTGCCTGATTTCTTATCCTGTCTGAGATTGCTCTTAATGGTGCGCCAGATACCCAGGGCTTCCCGATAATCGTTTTGCCCCTTATCGTCACCATTGGTCGCCATAATTTCTTGACCTGACGTTGTGTGAACTGACTTTGATAGTTGCTTTGAATAACCGCACCCATCTCATTCTTCCCAATAAACATCGCCACTCACAGAACCTCCTTCCTGCGAACTGCTGAAAATGCAACCGTAAGTATCTGTACCCGGTGGATCGGCAGAGATATCAATATTATTCTGGCAAAAATAAACCTCATCAATCAATCCACTTGAATAATAATACACGGGAACAGCCACTGCACTTTTATTTTTTATCGAGCCTCCCCAGATATTCAAATCAGAATAAGTATGTGCGTAAATGGCTTTTGATTGCGATATATGTGAAGTAAAATCACTAACATAAATCAATGAACCTTCAGCCTCGATATAACAACTTTCAGTTGGTTTAATTGACAGGTCAACGTTGTCAGAGTATTTAATTAAAAGCTTCTCATTGACAGTCATTAAGGCCAGGCTTGCACCGTCATCATTATCAAAAAACACTGTGCTTCCTTCAAGAGTTGTGGAGTTTTCGCCGGCGCCTACAAGGCCAACACCCGCTTTCATATTAATATTACTGTAGGTGCCGGAGCTAAGGTAAATATTCCAACCAGAAGATGCCAAATCGATTATTTGCTGGATTGAGTAGGATGATGAGAAAAATCCCTTGTTAGAATAACCTTGCTTGGCATAATGTTTATAACCGGACACAGTACCGTTTTTGACAATTTTACCGCTGCCTGTGCATATAATGTGATAGCCATTGAGATTAACTGTAGCTCCTGAGTTTATTTTGAGTGTAACGCCTGATGGAACGGTAACGTTGCTTGTAAGCGCGGGTACTCCTGCATCTACATGAACAATTTGGCAGGGGACAGCATCATTAATTGCTGCCTGGATTGTTGCAAAATCAGATGGCGTTGCAGGATTTTTACGCAGAAATTTGACTGGATTACCATAATTGGGACAATGCTTTTTAGGATGTCTCATTAAAGGATACTTATTCCATTTGGAAATATAAATATCTGTCTGACCGGTTGTTGTCGCCGAATGATCTCCTGAATAATCCACCATAGTGGCATACTGCACTGCCACTTCGCTATAACTTTCATCCTGCCAATATTTATATGTTTGACCCTCGTCGTCGTAACCAATCCAAACCGGATCATAAATTGCATTATCTCCGATCATATGCCAGGCATAACCGTGACAGTTATACTTTCTAGATGAACTATATGGTTGACCCCATAAATATTGTGGAGTAGCTTGTGGATAACTCTGGGTATATTCATTATCATAATATGCACGCCAATATACAGTCATTTCAGTCATGTGGTCATATGAATCGCCGACCAATGTTCCGCATGGTGTATATATATTTCTTGGTGTATCAGCATTCAATTCTGATTTTAAAAAACAGAATGAGCTGAAAATTAGAATTGCTATTGTGAATGGTTTTTTTGACATTTTTCACTCTCCTTTGAGTTTAATTTTTTACAATACCTTGGGCAATTGATATAATTTCATCAATAATGTCTTTTGAAGCCATAGAACCTCGTTGCAAAAAAGCCTGTAGATTTGGTTTCTGTCGTGAAACTTCATCGATAAGAGCGGAATTGTCTTTTTGCACTATTTTTCCCATCAAATATGCATTGGGTTCTTGATTATTTTGATCATACATAGGACATTGCTGCATGGCTTTTTGTTTGATCATCGATTCTTTCAGCAGCAAGAAACGCTCATTCTGCTTTAAAGAGGATAGAACAGCTTCCTGAGCCAGCAAAATCTCAATTTTGGCAAACTTTGCTGCATATCTGCCTTTCTGTAAATTGCTCCAGCTTTCTTCAAAATTATGAGGGTTAATCGTTTTATAAATCGCATAGAGCTCCAATCCCGCGTTATCCCGCTTTAAGAATTCCTGTAATCCGTTAAAACCGGCGATCACACGTTCCATTCCGTCTTGCAGGCTGTTAAAAGCCCATATATCTGAAAAAAGTGGATAGTTTAAACAGGTTTGAGCAAGATCATTAGTGGTCATCTTTTGAAGTGTTTCAGCCGGGATTTGCAATACCTCGAGCATTTCGTCATGCGTTTTTAATTCTTTCCATTGGGGCATTCCCGGTTTTAATGGCCATTTATAGACCCCACTTTTTTGTTGTGCAAATGCAGTCAACACAAAACAGTATATTAATAGCAGCACTGCTATCCAGTTTAGTGGTTTTAAAATCATATCATTATCTCCATTATTAATTGTCAGTTAGTTGATTACTTGATAGTTACTTATTGCATATTACTCGAAAATGTGTGGAAAAAATTTTCATACAAGCATAGACATCACCTCCCTTTGAATTCTAATTGCTGTTGTGTTGGAGTAACATGTAATAATTCATCCAAAAAATAATTGCACTTTTCTACTATTTGCTGTCTGGCTGATAATGAATCAACAGTCGCTTTAAAATTCCAAACCAGTATATTGGAACGCGTCGGACCAAGCCAGTAGCGGCCATCTGTAAGTTCTCTTATTTTTTTATTCATGCTTATTACTGGTCCACAGAATCTGAATTCAAATAAATATTCACCTGTTGGAAAATAGGGGTAGCCCTTCAAGATCACGGTTCTCTGAATCGAATGCCCGCTTTCTAATTTTGTAAACCACTCTTGGGACCAGTAGTCTATCGAAGGTAGTTTGATAATTGTTTTCCACATAGATTCATAGAGTTTTCCAGTCTCAATATTTTTAAAATCAGGGCCATTTGTAAACCTATGGAACAAGTCACTTCCAGTTTTGTCAGGATCTATAATATATAAATTGTCTTCATCGTTATTGGTAATCGTAAATTTGTAGGAAATGGTGCTGGTGTCTGCGTTTTCAATCATACGCAATGTGTTTGCATCGGTGGTATCAAAGGTAACGCTTATCCCGCCGTGATAGAGTCCAGCGTTAATCAGAGACTTCCTTACATCTGGATGGTTTTGTGGAGAGTTATGATAAAGCCATATCCACTCAATACATAAAACATCAGATGGATATCCGCTGTTTGTACCATCAGATATTTCAGGGGCTATCCAATATTGCGATAAGGCACTTGAAAAATAGCCCATGTAACATCTATTGCCATTTTCCACAACCATAAAAGGTTTATCTGCCCATTCAGGAGGAAATTCATTAAACTTGTTATTTTCCCAGTTGGGGAAAAAATGAGCCTTATCCTTTTTCAGATAAATACAATGGCTTGACCAATCATAGAAACGAATGTCTTTATCATACAGCCACGGTGCCTGCGCTAATTTTAGTTTTTCTATATCTTTGTTATTTACATCTTTCATTTTCAAATTTGCATCCTGAAGAAAATATATAGCAAAAGCTAAATCGTTTGCATCCGGGGCGATAGGATTCCTGTTTCTTTCACAATTCCACAACAAGGTCAACACCAAAATGAATATCAGATTTCTCATTCTCATTTAAACTCCTATATTATTCATTTTTTGTACGTTTTTCTAATTGCTGCGCAGTCGGAGTAATAGGTAAATACTCATCAATAAATGGCTCATTCATCTTAAACTAAATATACTTTATCTTAAACTCGTGTATATCAATTGAATCCGTGAAATTCCCTGTACTCAATCACATGCCCGAATATCGGTTAATATATATTTACATAAGAAGTGATAAATTCTTCGTGATGCTCAGTGCAGAAAATCAATGATGTAAGAATACCGCAAATTTCTGGGAATTTACGTTGCGAATTTAATCAATAACTCACGTTTTGTCAATTAAAACATGAACTCACGATACCAAATGCGAACTTATTTTTAGGGAATAATGAGTTTGGGCTTTGACATGCTATTTAATGCTCTGTTCAAAAAAACTTCTTGTAGCTGCTTTTATATATGGTTCTCTATTTATATAGACAACTTTTCATAGCATTTACTCCTACTTCTTTTAAAATTTATTTGGATATTTGGAAAAATAGTAATAGGATTAAGTAAAAGAATTCAATTCGACAGAAGATATGTAAAATTATGAAATTCTGATGTGAACGTCAGAGGAAAAGTCCAGTCAAGCTTATGGGGGGGTAAGATATTTGTCTAAATTTGTCGATTAGCCCCACAAGTGCTTTTACGTGGCAAATCCGAAATCTCCATTCGTCAAAGTTATCTAATTAAGATTATTTTTTTAGTCTGTACGCGACTCAGGGACTGCAAGCGGACAAAATAAATTCCGGATGCCGCAAACTCGCCGAGGCTGGTTGTACCATCCCAGATGGTTCGATGTGGGCCCAGATCTTCGCGCTGATTGACCAATTCTTTGATACTTTGACCTGACAGATTGTAAATCTCAACAGCAACTTTTTCTGATGAAGGAAGAAAGTATTCGATATGAACAGTTGGATTGAATGGATTGGGATATGGGTTATAAAGGATAAAATCTTTTGGAATTTGGTCGTCTGCTGAAATCGATGAACTTAAGGAATCTATCTCAGCGAGAAGTGCCAGGCTGCCAATTGCTAATTGAGCATTAGCCAGGAAATAATCCGGTCTCAATGTAGATAACAGATCACTAGTCTTGTGATAATCAGGTGTAAAATCAGAAAAATCTTCGATAATCAGAATTGCAGGGTAACCTGCATTCCAAAACGAACTATGATCACTCGATATGGAACTGTAAGAGGTCAAAAGCTCTGGAATTAAAGGTAATCCCCAATTTGTAATATTAGCATTAACAAAATTTGCTATCGCTTGTGAAGCTCCCATGGTGCCGGCATGAATTTCCATGCTGCCGTCGTTATTTCCATCGTATCCAATCATGTCCAGGTTGATAACACCCAGAATTTGATCCCCATTGACTAAGGCGGCATTTGCAAAAACACGGCTGCCGATTAAACCCTGCTCTTCAGCAGGGAATAAGACAAATTTGATTGAATACTTAAAATCATAATCAGCGAGTACACGCGCAGCTTCGAGAACGGCTGCGGTGCCACTGCCATTATCATCCGCGCCGGGCGCCCGAACCATAGGTGTGCTTGATCTAGAATCATAATGTGCACATATTATATAATATTGGTCCGGAAAGGTCGTTCCCTGCTTCAAGGCAATTATATTGTTTAAGTATCCATCGGTCATGTTTTGAACTTTTTGCCAGTTATTTTCAAAGTCGACACTTTTATCTACAATGCCATTACCAACGGCCCAGTCTGAAAATTCATTCACTGTCTCTAATCCATCATCAACGGCATTATCTGTTTTATGACTCATCGGTAAAACGGACTCAATAGCCGCCTCTGCAGTTTCTGCATTTTGAACGCTCCAGGTTTCAAGCTGATTATTCCTGCCATAGATTCTATCATTTGAAACCAGCCAGGCAGAGTTAAAGTGATCCGATGTAAATTGAATATCAAAAAATGTCGTGGGTAAAAACTCCTGCAATTCAACTGGCAATCCTGAATTTTCCAGGCTGGAAACAATATAATCCTCAGCCTTAAATATATCGGGGCTATCGGAGTAGCGGGTCATTATAGAATCAGCCACACCATTGTTTAAGAATGACTCCTCACCGGTTAAATGTCGTTCCGTCAAATAAATCTGGTCAATATTTACCGAATCCAAAATAGCCTGGATTATGGAAGATAGTTTTTTTGACTGAATCGATTTTTTTAATGGTAAATTAATATTTAGACTTTGTGGTAAAGCCGATGTGGGTATGGTAATTACACAGGCCAAAAAGGAAATGACAATAATCTGAATCCATTTTTGCATCTTTTGTCCGCCTCCACTTTTTTCGTTTTTTTAATATACACATTTATCACTTAAAATATTCCAACATGTCACTGCGAGCGCAACAAGATGCTGCCGCCCCATTCTTTCAGAAAGAACAGCTCTTACTTGTATTTCATTCCTTTGTGCTCGTACTTTCGAATCTGTTTTGTAAACAGAAATACTGTGCTGTGTTGAGTTATTTCTGTACACTAAAAAGATTCTTCCAGCATGACAATCAGGGCTGGCCTAAACAGGAACAAAGTGACGAAGCTATTTTCTGATTTTATGTAACTCAGAAGATTCCTTCACTGGCAATGAATTGATTATTTTTTCGACAGTTTCTACAAGCGCGTTACGCCCTCAACTGACACAATTACCGAATCCACACCTGGTTCGCCGGGAATAGCTCCAGCCCCAAATGCCTGTACCAGAATGTTGGATTCACCAGACTTGCCCTCGATATGCCAGGGCATGATGTATGGTGAAGTATTATCACGGCCGAGGAGAATATCATCAACAAAGAATAAAACTTCTTTAACTCCATTGGGGTGGCCGGCAATAGCTTCAATATTAATCGTGCCCAAACCCGGAATGTGGCTGCCAAATTCTGGCTGAACAATCTTTACAGTGGGCTTCTGAATTGCCAAAACTGTCAGCGTTAAAGAGGCATCCGACTTGCCATTATTTTCATCGGTGACTTTTACAGTTATTTGGAAATTACCGCCAACTCCAGGCGCGGTCCACAATACCTTTTGACCTGAGCTCGATGAAAGCCACCCATCTTCAGTGCTCCATTTAAAAGACAGACCGTCATCATCCGGATCGTGCGCTTCTACTAATATTGTTGTGGTATCTGTTGGGGACAAGTTATCACTCAAAGCATATAAACGATCGATGACCGGATCTTTGTTGCTGTCAATCAGCTCGCCGATTTCATCGCAGCCACTGAGTGTAAAAAGAAGTAAATTAAGGGTGGCTAATTTAAAACATTTTGCTGCTAAACTCATTTTTCTAATTTGGATAAATGCATTTAAACATATCAATTTGCTAAAACAGACTGCAAAATTTCTTTATTACTATTTTGTTGAATAAAAACAACCACTTGCCAATGCTGCAGCTTTGCCCCGGCCGAAATTAAAGTTGACAAGGTGACTTCTATTTGTCCCCCCGCATCAATACTGGGAATAGTTTCAGAAGGCAGCACGCTCCGTACTACAAAATGATGGCCTGGCTCCCCAGTGTCTTCAAATGCTACGGCTCGAATAGAAAAGTTGCTGAATTCTTCCTCACCAAGGCGGGCGATACTTATTTCGACAAAGAACTCATTGTCCGAAATCAGGGAACTTGCCTCAATTGTGAAATGGGAAATTGCATGACGCTCCAGCGTCAAGGCTGCCTGGTACTGTTTCAGTGCGGTACTTTTGCTGGCTGCCCCCTGAATACGATGTCTTAAACCATCGATAAAAATGTCAGGAACTGCTTGATCCTGAGTTACATAGAAATCGTACCGTGCTTTTGCAGCTGGACTCGCCAAAGTATCCGGATAACTTTGAGACGGTAAATGGTACTCCAAAATCAGGAATTTATTTTCATTCAACTGTGAAGCAATTTCAGTGAGGGCTTCAAGAGCAAATGGGCTGAAGGGAGCGCTGTCATTCACAAACGCCTCAATGAGCGCCACCTGGATACGCGCACTCTTTGGATTGGCCGGATCCAGTGGATTACTCCGATTGAGATCATTACACCTTAATCCCCAAAAGGCCGTTCCGACAATCAGAATTACTGTAATATATTTTATCCGCATTTTCTTAAAATTTAATTGTCCACTGAAACTGCACACCCTGGTCCAGATAAATCGCCAAATACGGTTCAAAGCGTTTTTCTGGATCAACCAAAGCATAGATTCTATTGTTTCGGTCTCGATCTTTGAACCACATAATAGCCGTCGTTATGGCTAATACTGAAGTAGCTGCAATAAATCCATTCCGCACTTTTCGAAAATTATTCGCGCGTTTATAATAACGATCAAAATCATCAAGCTGTACAGCGTTTTTATACGAAGTGTAAGCGTTTTGAGATACAATATACGAGACGCCGGTGGTAATAGCAGTTAATGCCGTGCTAACTAAAAACCAGCGGGTAGGATATTTTCGTAATCGTACCGTCGATTGAAAATTACCCTCCCCTGTTAGGTTATGAAAAATATTACCCGCTAATAGCTGCACCATTTTTTCAAACGCATCCCCGCCAGGGCCGCCTATTTTCTCTCCTTTTACCTGGCCAGTCTCGACGCTGATGATGTGACAATCAATGCGAATATGCGAATTTATTTGACTGAGCTCTCCAGTAAGAATATACTTAGCACCCAGCAACTGCCCCACTTCCTGTGCTGAGGCTTCATCCGCAAATCCTGTCAGGGTCAGAGCTTGCTCAGTCATAATTTTTTCTATGCGCTGCCTTTCCACAACAACCAGTTGGGGATACTGAGAGAGCTCTGTTTTCAGCATTTCAGGAATACTGTTTACCAACTGGTCATAAGCAAATGAGTTTGTGTTATTTGTAAAATTCAGGACGGCTATCGCCAAATCCAGAGAATCCTGGTCACCGTCCTGACCAGACAAATATACCGGAGATAGCCACACTAATACACTTGTGAAAATTATTAACAAAACTCTCAAATTTGTTTTAGCTCGGATATTCATATATATAAATAATTATACACTTCACTCACCCGATTCCCCATTAGTGAACACAAAACCAGGTGCTGTGACTGACATTTATTTTGGACTTGCAGCAATTTAAAATATGCCAAAAACTTAACTATGTGTCAAGAAAAATATTAATAATACCAATTGATGAAAAAGCAAATCGTTATCTTTTCTATCTTACTTGTCAATTATATAATAAACAGCCGTAGAAACAAAATCTCTTAAGACAGGAATCCCACTGATTAAACTTGACTGCCTGCACCCTTTTATACCAAACTTGACTTCATAAATTGGATTTAAAAGAAAAAACTGTCTCTTCTTGATCAGCCAATTCGTTTTGGATAGCAAATTATCAAACTTTCGAATTGAAAGTCGGGTATCATAAATCTCCATCAAGACTTTAATTTGAATACCTGTTTCCTGAAAAAGATTTAAAATATCTCGATAAATGGTTTGTGGCAGAATATGAAACCACGGAACATATTTCAATACTGACCCGGCTAATTGCTGGTGTCCCCCAAATGGATTGTGCCACGGTGGGAATGCAATAAACGCCACTCCATCATTTTTTACAAATTTATGCAAAACAGTAAACATTTTTTCCCGATCACAAATATGTTCGATTGCATCCTTTAGAATAAGCAAATCAATATTGCCGATAAGTTGTTCAAATAACTGTGTATCATGCACATCTCCCGCGTAAAAAGAAATCTGCTCGTTTTCAACTTCTTGCTTCAGGAGGTTATTTGCATGTTCAATTCGAGATGGAGACAAATCTACTCCATAGCACGTGTGGCCCTTATCAGTAAATGCCTTTAATACCCCTCCCTCACCGCAGCCAACTTCTAATATTTTTGCATGTTTCGGCAGGTTGTGATATTGTTCAATAAACGGTATAATATGGTTTTTGGTTACCTGATATTGCTGCTGCCACTTTTTCGCCGGGTCAGCATGATGAGCATAAGGCATGATTTTCTTTTCGAGTATTTGACATCTTTGTACGTATTCGGGAAATTTGGGTAGTCAGGCGAGTTTTATCCAGAGTAGCGATATGCTGCTCTAACTCTTTTTGCATACCTGAAAATTTAGTAGATTCCTGGTCATAAACATTTATTGATTCCGCTGCATCGGTCACCATATTAAATAAATGGTTCTGCTTGTTGCCCTGATCCATAATTAATTTCCAGTGTTTATTCTGGCAGCAATATAATTTTGGCAACCGATCAACTTTCAACATGTGCTGCTCTGCTGGTATCACTCCATTTTTACCATAACAAGCTTCGGCAAAAACATTCGATGAATATTCTCCGGAATCAATATCCAACCGGTCAAATATGCTTTTGTGCGTGAATTGATTTTCAAGCTGCAACTCCGAAATAATAGTTGGCGCAAGCTGAATCAGGCTGGTTAATTCATTCCGGACTTCCCCTGCCCGCTGATCGGCCAATTTGATAAACAAAGGAACGTGGAGCAATTCATCAAATAATTTTGACTTGTGCTGCAAGTCGCCATGTTCTAAAAACTCTTCTCCATGATCGGCAGTTAAAATAATGTTTGTCGAATCATACAAACCGAGTTGCTTTAAAAAAGCGAACAGTTCGCCAATTTTAGCATCCACCTGTCTGATAGCCGAGTCATAAAGGTCAACAGCTTTGCTAAGCATGTCGGAGGAGAGTCCCATGTTCTCTCTTACCCGGGTGTTTATCTGAAAATTATCTTCTTTAGAAATGGATTCGACGCCTAATTGAAATTGTGAATCTAATTGCGGTAAATATGGATAATGGGTATCCATATAATGAATCCAGAGAAAAAAGGGTTCTTTAGCTATTCTTTTTATAGATTCGTAAATTTCACTATTTATTTGATTCTCCAAACAGGCTTTTCGATGAATGTTTTCTTCAGAAATCACATAATGGTTTAATTCCAATTCTGGAATCGTAATCATCGATGATTGCCCCTCATCTGCAATTGCGGATTTTTGGGTAGTCAAGTCATGATTTGATTTGCTCTGCGATTCCTGTGTGGGAGCCGGAAAAATGAGATAATCATGAAATTCATCAAAGCCCCGGTCATAGTGAAAATATTTTGAAACATAAGGATTTGACGCATTGAAACCGACGGTAACATATCCAGCCGATTTTAATGCTTCAGCCAATGTCAACGGCACATCAAACAGTCCTAACTTTGGGGACTGCAGAGAACTCCTCGACGCCATAATCGCGGGAAACGCGTGCGGTGTATTTGGTCCGCTGGAGAAAGCATGGCTGAATAAATAACTTTCTTTCGCTAAATTATCAAGGTTCGGCGAGGTTGCTCTGGGATAGCCATAACATGCCAAATGATCCGCACGCAAAGAATCGACGGTGATTAAAATAGTATTTTCTTGGTTTTTAAGCATTTACATGTATCCCAAATCCTGCAGACGTTTTTTAACAACTTCTTCATCCTCTTTTGAATAGCCAGAATCAATCTCGCCAAAAAGCATCTCCTTTAAAACATAATTCACATAACCAGAGACACTTTGAAATTGACTGGATTGCGCCACGATTTTTTCGATTTCTTTGTAATAACTTGTTAATATTTTTATTTCCTTATAATTGTTGTCAGTCATATTTTTTCCATTTTTGGAACAAGAATAAAATCTGCATTAACTCCACTTTACCACGAATAAATCTGTGGTTATTTGTTTTTTCAATACTTCTAATTTGATCTAAACGACCTTTAGTGTTTCAACTCACCCTGGACAGGCTGAACAAATTCCTCAACAGCCAGGATCATATTTTCCCAGGAATATTTTTTCTTTTCTATTTTAACATTTTCAGTAAACTCGCGTTCCATGTCTTCAGAATAAAACTTATTTACAGCATTGGCTAATTCTTTCGGACTCTCAGGTTTAACCACTAAACCAGTTTTATTATGAATCACGACTTCGGCTAATCCGCCCACATCCGTGACGATACACGGTTTATTCAAATGGTAGGTAATCTGAACGATGCCGCTCTGTGTCGCTGATTTATACGGTAACACCACCACATCCGAAGCTGAAAAGTAGAGGCTGACTTTTTCATTGGCCACAAAATCGGCATGAATAAAGACATTCTTTTCAATGCCGTGTGTTTTAATGATGCTCTGGTACTTGTCTTCATCCTCATAAAACTCGCCTATCACCAGAAGTTTCACCCTGGTTTTTTTCAAAATATCTGGCAGGGCCTGCAAGATTAAATCAAGACCCTTGTATGCCCGTATATAGCCAAAAAACAAAATAACTCGTTCATCCGTCAAACCGAGTTGTCTTTTAGCATCATCTTTATCGATTGCCTCTCCAAATATCTCATACACAGGATGTTGAACCACCTTATTTTGTGCGTTCGGGAAAAGCCTTAACAAATCTGCTTTAACAACCTCCGATTGAACAATGAAATAATCGGCTTTTCTAAATGCAAATTTAGTTAGTGCAATATCACCAATTCTTCTTTCATGAGGGATGATATTATCGCATAAATATAGAATTTTTGTTTTTGTGAATTTTTTTGTAAACCAACATATCGTGCCAAAACAGGGTGCAAAAAACGGCATCCAAAATTTAAATATAAGCAAATCAGGTTTTGAATTTTTAATTTTCTTGTAGGCTTTATACCAGGTAATTGGCCCAATTGAATCTAGAATTGGCTCACTTTCTATTTTTGCAGATTCATCGCCATTAGGTTCTAATTGTGTTTTACCCGGAAAAAACAATTCAGGATATTGACGTTTAAAAGTAACTACATTTACCTCATGATCTCTTTGCCTCAGTTTATTAAATAAAATCCCTGTATACTGGGCTATCCCGCCTCTTAAAGGGTAGGCCGTCGATATAATGGTTATTTTCATTTAATATTCAGAGCCTCTGGCAATTCCTGAACTGAATCGATTATTATATCAGCTTTAGACTCGTCCAAAATTTCATGGCTGCCTCTCACTAAAACATTAGTCCCGACACCCGCATTTTTACCGGCTGCAATATCGCTTTCTTTATCTCCCACTAAAATTGAAGCTTGCAAATCTAAATTAAATTCATCGCGAGCTTTGAATATCATGCCTGGCTCAGGTTTCCGGTCAATCGACACCTTTTTATAATGACCAACGCCCTCGGTTGGATGGTATGGGCAGTGGTATGTTTTTGTAATAATCACATCATGCTTTTTAAATTCATTGACCATCCATTCAGTCGCTCGCCAAAAATCTTCTTCTGTATAATATCCTCTACCAATTCCTGCCTGATTTGTCACCACTATAATTAAATATCCATTGTTCATAATAGCTTTGCTGGTTTCAAATATTCCATCACAAAACTCAAAATCTTCGATTCTGTGTAAGTAATTAATTTCTTTGTTTATAACGCCGTCTCTGTCCAGTAACAAAGCTTTATTCATACTTCATCATGTCAATTTGGGCTTTTTCATAATCTTCAGGAATGCCGATGTCAATGAAATAACCATCCGAAACACAGGCATGAATGTTCAATCTTGAAGTGAACTTCTTCAAAAAGTCTTCTTCAATAGAAAATCGTTCTGGCAAATCGAATCCATCAAATAAGTCAATTTGCGCCAAATAAACCCCGGCGTTAATATATCCAAATGCCACTTTCTTCTTCTCTTCGAAGCTAATGACTTTTGTGCGGTCAATTTTCACAATGCCGTAGCGGGAAATATTGTGCATGGGTTTTAACGCCAGAGTCAGGTCTGCCCTTTCGTCTTTGTGGACGGTTAGTATATCATGAATACTTACGTCAAAAAATGAATCCCCGTTAAGTATTAAAATATTGTCCGAAGTTGCTTTAGAAAAAGCCTGTTTGATACAGCCTCCCGTACCAAGCTTTTCGGTCTCGATTGAATAATCCAATTCAAGCTCGTTATAAGATAACCCATAGTAATCTTCAATCTTTTGATGCAAATGCCCGGTTGCGAAAATGGCTTTTGTAACATTATTTCTACTTAAATAATTTAGAATATAATTTAAAAATGGCTTATTGTTAACAGCGGCCATCGGCTTGGGAAGGTCGGAAACAACCGTCTGTAATCTTTTACCAAAACCGCCAGCTAAAATAATGGCTTCCAATACAAATTCCTTACTATCTTATTTACCACGGAATAACACGGTGCGGCAAGGCCGCAAATCACAAATGAGCAAATCCCGAATAAATCTCAAGGTTCAAAACTTAAAAGCGAAACAGTAGTAAAGGTCATACCCACCAGTAAAATTATTAAGAATCTCCATAAAATTTTGTCTGATTCCGTGGTTGATTTTTTTCATATTTATAATTAATAAATTTTCCAGCCCACTGTGCCCTGATTTGTAAAATGGAATTTAACAACCTCTCCGGTGAAATTCTCAAGATGTTTAATGACTTTCATTTTAGCCGGGGGTTCAACAATTAACATCATAAACCCTCCCCCTCCGGCTCCGGTAATTTTACCGGCCAATGCTCCCGCCTTCAAAGACTCCTGATAGATTAAATCAATTGTTTCATTTGTTATGGAATGCGCCATCATTTTTTTAGCTTCCCAGGATTTACCAATATAGCTCGCGAATTTTCTTATATCGCCTTTTAAAAGCGCTTCCTTTATAACCAGTGCATCAGATTTCAACTGATGCATGGCCGCTATAGACTGCTGGTTGTTTTTATCAACATTGCTGGTTTGTTCATCAATGATTTTTGCTGATTCGCGTGATATTCCTGTAAAATATAAAACCATCGACGCCTCTAATTCGTTTACAATCCAACTTTTTACACGCAAAGGATTTACTGTCACTCTGTCTTCTGCATAGAATTCCATGAAATTAAATCCACCAAACGTTGCAGCATATTGATCCTGTTTCCCGCCAGACAATCCGAGATCGTGTCTTTCAATCTCGTAAGCTAAATGAGCAATATCATACTCGCCAAATGGCAAATTTAACCACTCAACAAATGCGTTTAACATGGTAACTACAAGAGTCGAGGAAGAACCAAGCCCGGAACCTGCCAGGGCGTCAGAATAGGTTGTCATTTTGAATGACAGAGGCTTGCCCTGGTTATAATCTTTTATGATTCGATTATAGACTCCCCTATGAAGCTGCAAATTGTCTTCGTTTTCTAAAAAGCTTTCCGCAGGAGATTCAAAATATTCTTCAGTATCTGCATTGAAAAGTACTATTTGATTATTGTCGGTAACTTCAATTGTGCAATAGGCATACTTGTCAATCGTGGCATTCAGGACAGTGCCGCCAAATTGCTCGCTATATGGTGAAACATCTGTGCCCCCACCTGCCAATCCAAGTCGTAATGGAGCCTTACTTCGAATAATCAATTTTTTTAACTCCTTTTGTTTTGAAGTAGGATTGTCCCAAAAGTCACTAAATTTACTTATCTGCATGCTGAGCGGAGTCGGAGTATGACTGTTATTATGTAACTTACGACACCATTCGACTCCGCTCAGGGTGAAGATTATCGATTCTTAGGACGGCCCCAGCTTAAACTTAGACCTCTTTACTCCAGTGATTTTTTTATTGAATAATCAAGATTGCTTTTGCGGCTATCAGTAATCATTTCACCTAAAAGTCCAACTGAAACAAGCTGAACTCCCACAATAACTGATAACAATCCTAAGAAGAGAAGAGGCCTGTTGGATAAAAATTTTCCGAAAAACAACTTTTCTACCGCGAGATATATGTTTATGGACATTCCAAAAATAATTGCCACAAGCCCGGCTAATCCGAAAAGATGCAAAGGACGTTGTGTATATCTGGTTATAAATAAAACCGTAATCAAATCAAAAAAGCCAGCAGTGAAACGGGAAACACCAAATTTGGTTTTACCATATTTTCTTTCATGATGTTCAACAATCACCTCGCCTACCCTGAAACCTTCCCACTGTGTCAGTACAGGCAAAAATCGATGCAGTTGACCATATACATTAATCGTGTCAGTCACTTCCCGTCGGTAGACTTTCAGGCCGCAATTAATATCGTGAATTTTCAGTCCGGTCAATAAGCAGGTAACTCGATTAAAAAATTTAGAGCTGACTCTTTTAATAAAAGGATCTTTGCGGTTCTTTTTCCATCCAGAGACTAAATCATAGCCCTCATGCAATTTCTTTATTAAATTTGGAATTTCTCCCGGATCGTCCTGAAGGTCGGCATCCAGAGTTACGATGACTCTTCCCCGAGCTTTTCGAAATCCCATCGCCAGAGCAGCAGACTTACCATAATTCCTGCGAAACTGATACACTCTGGTATTTGGCTGGTTTTTGTGTAAAGCAGTTAACACCTCAAATGATCGGTCGGTTGAACCGTCGTCGACAAATACGATTTCACCAGGCTTGTCCAGTGTGCAAATCACCTTAGTTAACTGTTTGTGTAGTTCAAGCAAGGAGTCTTCCTCGTTATACAACGGTACAACAATAGAAACACTTACATGATTTTCAGGCACAGTAATTTGCTCCGCTTGAATTATTTAATAAGTTTGCGATCTAATTGTGGCTGTTCGACATTCCCCCAGTAAATGCGTTTAGCATTATTGGCTATTTTTATTTTAAAATTTTTGGGCGAAATGCCTCGATTGATTTTTTGACTCGTATAAAAAACCGTAATCTGTTCTTTTGCTTGCGGACGTGTCAACCAGATATTTTGTGGTAGAAGTACGCCCTTATTTTTCCTGAAGCGGCCAAATTTCTTGGTCAAAATGACCTGCTCTTTTTCATTAACAATTTGGCTTTTGGTCACTACATATTTTTTCGGATCAATCCAGTATTTGATTTTACCTTGCTCTACACGTGTAATGATGAGAAATTTATTGTCAGAATAACTCAGTCTTGATGATTGATCTATCTTAATTTGATTTAGCCCGGTTAGCGCTTCAAAAAGTTCTTCAGTTTGCAGTTCGATCTGAAGAAATTTTCTTAAGTCCAGCGACTCAATTTCACCATAATAAAAAATATTATCTCTCGGTGCATAAGCGCCAAAATATTGATGGTCAACAAACAAGGCCCCGACATCAATCCCCAAAATAGCTTCTGTTTTTATGAATATTGAATCCGGCATATTAATATATACATTTGAAAAGCCGTTGTAGCCCTGCCCCGGTAATTCAATTATTACCCGCGCTTTGCCTTCAAAGCTATTTAAGTTTTGAAAATTGAGATAAACTTTTCTCTGAATATCTTCCGGAGTTAGATTTGTAATATCTGGAATTTTACTTTTCGAGGTGAATGCACAATTGATGAAAAAACAATAAAAAGAAAATAAAATAAATCTAAAACTAAATTTACTGAATCGCCACAAGAATAGTTTTTTCACAAAAATTATTGATCAATTAATTTTAAGTTTTAACATGAGACTTTCGCGATGAGGTTCCAATTCCATGGCCTTTTTCCAATATTGCGTGGCTGAATTCATCTGTCCCAATTTTTCATAAACGTCGCCGAGATGTTCAAACACTTCGGCAGAACCGTCACGCTGTGAAACAGACTTTTTAATAAATTCCAGGGCTTTCTCATAATCGCCTAATTGGAAATATACCCATCCAATTGTATCCAAAAATGCTCCGTTATCTGGATCGACTTCCAGGGCCTTGTTGGCCATATCTAAAGCTTGTTCAAGTCGTTCGCCTCGCTCAGAGAGGCTGTAACTAAAATTATTTAAGATGGTTGCATTGTCAGGATCAACTTCCAGCGCTTTTTCATAAAACTCTGTACTTTTATCATGCTCGCCAATTTCATCATAAACTGTGGCAAGCGTACTTAAAGTTATTGGATTGTTTGGGCCCTTTTGCAAAGATTTCATTAAAAAACTAAGCGCCTCTTCAAATTGCTTTTTTTGATAAAGCAAACTGCCTAAATAGAAATTTGTCCAGACATCCGAAGGCGCCAGCTCCTGTGCCTTCCGCAGCTTTACCTCTGCAGTATCTAGTTGTCCTAATTGCTGATAGGCCAATCCGAGATGGAACCAGATGTCAACAGTAACTACCCCGGGCTTTTTTTTATCTACTTCCAGAGACTTATCGAAAACAGGGATGCATTCTGATAATTTCCCGGTTCGAAAATAGATTTGTGCCAATTTGTAATAACCACGCCAGTCTTCAGGATGAGTATTCGTAATATTGGTAAAAACGGTTATAGCTTCTGAAGTATCATGTTTATCAAAATGTAACTCACCCAATCGAATCTTACTTATAATATCCGTTGAATCCTTTTTCAAAGCTTCTTCAATAATTTGAATAGCTGTATTCCAATCCTTTTTGGCTACCAAATTACTAATTAATTCTTCCCGAACATTTAAAAAACTATTATTCACTTCATAGATTTTGTTGTACCACTTAATCGCTTCAGATGTATCTTCTTTTGCAATTAAAACAGCGCCAACAGCCAGATACCCTTGTTCATTATCGGGATATTCACGAACATATTGTTTATAAACCCTGTGAGCTTCGTCGTATTTTTGATCTTTAAAATATAAAGTGCCTAACTGAAATCGAATTTTATCACCGGCCAGGCCCAAATTAATGATATTCTCGTACAGTTCGGCCGCTTCAATCGTTTTATTTTCAGACAAATATATCGATGCCAGGTTCAAAGATGCGTCTAAATTGGTTGAATCTAATTTTACTATTTCATTGTAATGTCTTTCAGCCAGAGCTATTTGCCCTTTACGGTGATAAATAGTCGCTAACAAATGGTGGCCTTCTAAATAATCAGGCGCAATTTCTATGCATCTTTTTAACATCCGGATAGCGCTGTCGACTTTTCTAAGATAGACGTAATCTTTTGCAATAGCAATATAGATAGAGGGCGCATTCGGATCGTAAATTAAAGCTTCATTATAAGCATTAAGGGCTTTATTGTACTCAGCTTTTAAATCGAAGATAGCCCCCTGAATAACCAAATCCGCTGCTTTTGGATGATACTTTAAATCTTGTTTAGGTGGGGTGTTTTGGTTTTTTCCATTCTGCTCATAAAGCGGATTACGAGCGATACTGTCCATCCCGCTAATTGCCAAAAGACCTGATATGATAACCACCTTTAATATTCTATTGTACATCAAATTTTATACTCCGTTCATATTTAAAAAGAAAATATACCATAATTTTCAAACAAATCCAATATAAATTTGTTCCGCCCTTGACTCTAATCACTTTTATTACTATTATCTATAACCCAATTCGGCTATTTCATTATTTTCTGTATTTTAACATCATATTTATTAACTATTGGAATAATTTTTTGTTTTCCGGAGGTGACTAATGCCAAAAAGTATAAATCGAAGAGACTTCATAATCAAAGCAACAGCGGTTGGACTTACAACGCCATTTCTTGGCAAATTACCTGAAATCAAATCTTCACCTGCAAAGTCTGGCGGAAAATTACCGATAGTCTTGTGTAGTCGTGGTGAAAAATGGGGGACAGAAGTTCTTACACCTGCCTGGAAAATTTTAAGTCAGAATGGCCATATTCTCGACGCGATAGAAAGAGGCGCAAATGTGGTTGAACTGGATCCTGAAGATACATCTGTGGGATATGGCGGTTGGCCAAACGAAGAAGGAGTAGTACAATTGGATGCCTCGATCATGTATGGTCCGACTCACAACTGTGGTTCAGTGGCCTGTTTGGAGGGCATCAAGACTCCATGTTCTGTGGCGCGCCTGGTCATGGAGCGTACGGATCACATCCATTTAGTGGGAAAAGGCGCGTTGAAATTTGCCAGGATGCACGGCTTCAAAGAAGAGAATCTGCTAACAGAAAAAGCCCGTCTACGCTGGCTGAAATGGAAAGAAAACCTTAGCGACAAAGATGATTGGTTCCCGCCAGTTGATGGAAAATACCAGGAAGAAGAAAGAGCTACCGGCACAATCAATGTCCTGGGAATTGACCGCGAAGGTAATGTCGCTGGCATTACTACTACCAGCGGTTTAGCCTGGAAAATCCCTGGACGAATTGGCGATTCTCCAATAATCGGCGCCGGCCTTTACGTCGACAATGAAGTCGGAGCCGCCGGAGCCACCGGACGCGGCGAGGAAGTAATTCGAACATGTGGAAGCTTTTTCGTGGTTGAAAAAATGCGCAGCGGCATGTCTCCACAAAAAGCATGTGAAGCTATTTGCCAGCGTATCATTGATATCAATGGCGGTGCGGATAAAGCCAGAGTTCAGGATAAATTTGTTGCTGTAAATAAGGACGGCGAAGTCGGTTGTGCCACTATTCTCGGCAGAAAAGGGAAAGAAGCCGAACTTGCCTACCAAACTGAGGATGGATTTAAGGTATTAAAAGCAACTTATTTGATTGAATTACCCGAAGACAGAGACCGGTAATAATTCTGTCAGGAAATTAATTTACAAATCACTAATATGCTCTTCGTACAGCTTTTTATGATCGGGATCAATTTTTATTAACTTTTTAAATACCTCGTTTCGGTTTTTTGTATCTTTGAATATATCTATCATTTCAAGATAATGAGCATTTAAAAACTGTCCGGGCGCGTCCAAATCGGCTTTAGCATCCAGGACCGTTTCAAGCTTATCCAGAGCAATTTTAATGTTCTTGAGGGCTTCTTCTTTCTTTTCTTTAAGAACATATAGTCCATAAAAGTAAAAATCTTTCATTTCACGAAAAGTGATAAACGGCTCTTGAAACACCTTTTTAATCAATTCATCGCGTTCAGTCCAGCCGGTGATAAATTCCGTTCGGACAAATTTCCCAAGAGCCGCGATGCTTTGAGCTTTTTTATAATAAAAGTCTCCGCCGAATCCTCGGTATTTATCTAAATCGCTTGCTAAAATCATGTTCATATAAAAATCTATAACACCAGTATGAGGTTCAATTGCTTGTTCGCTATATACCAATGATTCACCCCATTGATATGGGAATCGAAAACGTCTATCAAAATATTGAACATCCGAGCTCGAAATGAGAAATTCACATTGATATCTGTCTTCAATATTTGATGGAACATCTGTTAAGAATAGTTGTAAAGTAACTTCGATTGGCATTCTATCATCATCTTCAAGCCAATTGTTATTGTCGATATAATCTTTAACGACGTTATGGAAATCTTTCATTTTCTCTTGTTTATCCAGAGGCAGTCTGTCAACGATAACATTGACTTTGGCTTTTACTGAACCTCCAATCAAAACTGAAGAATTAAGTATTAAAAAATTAAAAATAAACAGAGGAATCAAAAAATTCGTTAAATTGCAAGGTAAATCAGGGAGCTTTATTTTGTTCACGATTCTTCCCTCCCAAACAAGTTTTTGTTTAAGAAAATCTCGACAGTGGCTTGTATTATTGACGATGGTTGTGCGCTACATCAGTTTCTTAAATAAATATAACAACTAAAGCAAGATAGTCAAGAAAATTATTATTAGTAAGATGTTGAAATTAACTCAGATAATAAAAAGTTACAGACTCATCCTATTTATTTTTGGAATCAGTTTTATTTTATTCAGCAATCTGAAAGCTGGATTTGAAGATTTACCCACCGGGGCAAGGTCGCTGGGTATGGGAGCAACCTACGTGGCATTGGCCAATACCGCCGATGCAATATTCTTAAATCCAGGCGGCTTAAGCCAATTACTCTCGACTGAGATCTCACTGTTTTACCAAAAACCGTTTGGCTTAAAAGACCTTCACTTTGGTACCGCAGCTATCAGCGCTCCTGTTTGGGGTCGCCGGCTGAGTGTTGGATTTTTAACGTTTGGTAACAGTATCTACAAAGAGCAAATGATTGCCATTGCGTACAGCCATCATTACAGACAAAAATTGTACTATAGTGTGTGTGTCAGATATCAAAGGCTGCAAATTGAGGATTATGGCTCTACCGGTAAACCTGGTATTGATTTAGGTTTACTTGTCCCGATTACTCCACATATTTCCTGGGGTTTTCTTGCAAAAAATATTAACCGGCCAGAAATAGGCCGGGAAAAAGAGCGGATACCTCAGAGCTTTAAAACCGGTTTTTCCACTCAACCAGTCGCAAATCTCATTCTGAATCTTGAAATATTTAAAGATGTGCGATTCACCGGGGAAGTAAGGTTTGGAGCAGAATTTAAACCATTTGACAATCTGGCATTACGAATTGGGACAGCCAATAATCCCAGCCGATTCTCTGCAGGTTTCGGGATAAAGGTTCAACCATTCACTGTGGATTACGCATTTTTCACCCACAATGATTTAGGGCTCACTCATCAGATGTCCATTTCATTTATATTAGGAAAAACTGACCGGTAAATGGATTGACGGAGTCGTGGAAGAATGAGAATTTACTTAATTTCTATTTGCTAATACAGCAATCGTCCATATTCACTGGTTTTCGATCAAACACTAATTAATTTTATTAAAATTGCTTTTATAATCATTTTGTCCAAAATCATTTTGCTATTAAAATTTGAAAACAAATAATTCTATCAATCTGATTTTCGCCTTTTTCTTCCTTATCATTTTGCCTGTTTCACTATTCGGCCAGGAAACCATCACAGAGAAACTTTTGGAAGAACAGGAAGAAAGTTCTGAACAATCCGCGCTGCTTGAGATCATTCTTAATTTACAAGAACATCCCCTCAATCTTAATAGTGTGAATTTACAGAAGCTTGAGGCCATTCCTGGCCTACCGCCTGGTTTAGCGCTTGAAATCATACAATATCGAAAAAAACACGGCCCATTTAAATCAAAAATAGAATTACTTCTGGTTCAAAGCGTTAACACTGAAATTTTCGAATATCTGCAAGCGCTGGTTTACATACCAAGCGTTCGTCCTAAAGTTGTTAAAAGAAACAAGCTAAGCTGGCGTAGCCGGGTGTCTAATCGAAGCTCTCAACCTGAAGAAGTCGAAAACGCCGGGTATGAAAATTCATCTGAGAAAATTTATAACAGATTGCGATTTGATATTAACAATATAATTCAGGGCGGCTTGCTTTTAGAGAAAGACAGCGGTGAAAGTCGTTGGGATGATCTCAGGCTTTATTATTTATCAATGGAAATATCCAAAAATTTCTTCATGTTAATCGGCAACTACCAGTTAGAAATTGGCCAGGGACTCGTTTTGTGGGGACCTTACGGCTTTTCCAAAAGCGCTGCCAGCGTGTATCCAACTAAAAAAAGAGAACGTGGAATAAAAGGCTACTCAGGTGTTGATGAAAACGCGTCATTTTGGGGCGGCGCCGGCACATTAACCGCGGGACCATTTCAATTCATCGCTTTTTTCTCCCGGAATAAATTAGACGCCACTCCTGTCTCAGAGAATGAAGTATCGGGATTGGTGCAAACTGGTTTTCATCGCACTGAAAATGAAAAATCAAAAAAAGATCTGATTTCTGAATCCGTATTTGGCGGTCGAGTCAGGTATATAAATCCTGAAGGATTATCGATTGGCGTAACAGGCTATTTTTCTGCTTTTAATAAATTACTTTACGATACGGATTTCACCAGAAATCGCTTTAAATTTCGCGGCAAGGAAAATTCGGTGCTGGGTATTGATTGGGCTTGGTCTAAGGATAACTTCATATTATTTGGCGAAGTTGCCCGTTCCCAAAACGGTGGTCTGGCTTTAATTTCGGGAGCTCAAATAGATTACGGTTCCATGCAATTAGCCTTTCTTTATCGCGACTACCAAAAAGAATTTCAGAACCTGCACGGTTTTGGCTTTGGGGATAGTAATGGCACTACCCAAAATGAAACCGGGTATTACACCGGATTAAAATATAAATTAACCACAACTTCAAACCTCAGCGTTTATTATGATATCTTTAAACATCCGTGGAGTACATATTTTAATCCGCAGCCAACTGAAGGTCAGGAATTTTTGGCCCAGATTGAACAGAAGCTAAATAAGCAATGGCAGCTAACTTTTCGTTTTCGCTCCAAACATGGTCAGGAAACGCAGAAATTTGCAGATGAATTAACCCGAATAAAACCAGAAACAATAGCAAAACACAAAACCCAATGGCGGTTACAATTAGAATATCGTGTATCACCTCGAGTGCGGCTGAGAAGTCGATTTGAATATGTGAAATACCGGCAAAAAAGATATGCCTTTACCGGGGATATCACGAAAGATGATGGAATTATGATGTACCAGGAAATCAGGCTGCAACCAAAAAGCCAACTGCAGATATTGGGCCGGCTTAGCTTTTTTGAAACAGATTCTTATGATGCAGCGATTTTTCAATATGAACATGACCTGCCTGGTATGGTTACAAATCAGGCATTATTGGGTAGAGGCAACCGCTGGTATCTGATGGTGAAATATAAACCTGTAAAATTTTTGCAACTCTCGGTGAAATATTCTGAGACCTTTCACAACGATTTGAAGGCTAATGACAATGACCCGACCAAAATCAGAGGTAAAATTGATCGCAAGACTGGTTTTCAAATAGAAATGAAATTGTAAATAAAACATTTTATTATTGACTACGTGGTAAGATTTTCATTATATTGTTATTAATATTCAATCGATAAGGTAAAAATTCACTTATGAACAATAATATTTTTGCAGGCATAGTTGCATTAGCGCTTCGAATTAAATTTCACTTTAGCAAAAAGTCTCCAACAATTAATATTATCAATCATTTAACTGAAGCAAAGAATATTTTGATATTTATGCCCCACAAAATTGAACATTTTGGCGTGGCGCTTAAATCACTTGCAGAACTTAAAACAAAACGACCTCAGTGGAACATAACCGTCATTGCAAAAGTTGAAATGGCCACTATTCTGGAGCACCAACTCAACGTAGAGATATTACCTTTTTCAAATCAACATATAAATGTCTTTGGATTACCAAAAGATTCGTTGAAGAAACATTTTGAAGGCTCTTCTTATGATGTCGCATTGGATTTTTTATTCACCTTTGATTTGCTGTGCATAAAGCTTTTTCAATTATGCGGCGCACCCTTAAAAGTATGTTTTTATAGTAGAAAAAAATCCAGCTTTTATAATTTCGGCATAAGAGTAAATGCTATGGAAGAATTAGCAAACAAATACAGTGCGATGGTAAAATACATAACTGTGATGGGAAACAGGAAAATTCAGGAAAGCGAGTGGAATAAAACAGCTCAGTAAGTCATTTAATTAATCATTACGTTATGGAAAACGATATTCAAACCTTACTACAGCAAATAGACGACTTGCATGATAAATTTGTAGAAATAGAAGATTCTTATTCAAAACTGCAAAAACAATTTAAATTAATGGAATCTCTCTCTTCAATCATTTCCGCGCTCACTGCTATTACGGACTTTGACGAATTACTCAGATTTTCCAAAAGTATCTTTAAAACCTCATTTAGTATTAACCAGTTTTCTTTGATGCTTTTCGATGAAAAATCGAACCATCTGAATATTAAAAGTCATTTTGGTCTGAGGCAGGAATGGACAAAGACAAGCAATTATTTGAATGAAACTACAATATTTTTCAAAGCGATTCAAAGCCAAAAACACATTCTTGTTGAAGACACCTCTGAAGTCAACGACAAATTAACGCTGTTTCCCGGTATCAAAAAATACATTGGCTCCTTCCTTTGCATTCCGATGATATGTGAAAAAAATAAAACTCTGGGAGTGTTAAATCTATATCGTAATGGCCGCAATTCCTTTAATATAGAGGAAATAGAATTATTCACGAAAGCCACAAAACAGTTCGCTAATTCTCTAAATAATATATTGCTTTATGAACATACAAAAGAGCTTTCTATCACTGATGATTTGACTGGATTTTCTAATCGACGATATTTTAATCAGAGGTACGAAAGAGAAATCCAGAGAGCAAAACGATATCATCATACTTTATGCCTTTTAATGCTGGATATTGATCATTTTAAAGTATACAATGATCTAAATGGTCACATATTGGGAGATGAGGTACTCAAAAAAGTAGCGCTTACATTAGATAAAATATTAAGAAAATCAGATTTCATTGCCCGGTATGGCGGGGAAGAGTTTGTCATCATGCTTCCTGAAATTTCAAAAGCTCAGGCACGCGAAGTTGCGAACAAACTTCGTAGTAAAATTGAAAAAACTGAATTCACCAACGAAGAGACCCTGCCCAACAAGCAACTCACCATCTCTCTGGGACTCGCGGTTTCCCCGGATGATTCAATGGATCCTAAAACACTCATTCAATATGCAGACGACGCCCTGTATATCGCAAAATCTTTAGGCCGTAATTGTATCGCCTGGCATGGGATGAAAATTCATAAAGCTGCAAAACATAGTTAGCCTGAATAATTCACAAAAAGTGACAAATGTGCGACGCACTTCTTGAAATGACTGAAGTTATGCCTATTTTTAGCTTCACGCCAAAAAAACTTAGTTTCCAAGTGCGTTGCACATTTAGGCAACAAATCCACTCAGAACCTTTGCAGGCAAGTGGATAGCACGATTAAAGGGATTAAAGTATAAGGAAATTTCCCGTAAAGGAATTTCATATTATTTTAGAAAAGTAACATAAGGATCACGAATTTTATTCGGAAGGTTTTTCATAAGTTACAAATAAGCCTCTTTTGGATAACATACAGATTTGAATGTTTAGCAGAAAGTCAATTTAGCATACGAAATGCTAGTAATATTTTAAAAATATGTAACAATTTCATTGATTTTTTTTAGTACATTAATATATTAGGTTTATACCACTAAAATGAGTTACTTACTGCTTTCTGCCAGGCATCTGAGATCAAACGGAATTCAGTAGCGGAGTTAACCAGTTTCTGGTGATCATTACAATATGAATGTTTTCCAGAAACTGTACAATCACTGGTTATACTATAAAATCAAAAATGTAACTAATGTGAACAAAAGTTTTATTTGTTAACATAAATTTTAACTTGACAAACATAATTATAGTTACTATTTTAACCTTATTAATAATAGGAACGATTATTAATAAGAATGTCCAAGAAAGAAGAGATCGTATTTAGACAAAGCAAACAACGCAATCGTATTTTAGAATTATTGCGTTCAACAGAAAGCCATCCAACGGCGGATTGGCTTTATAAACAATTAAAAAAAGAATTTCCGCAGCTTAGTCTGGGTACTGTTTATCGTAACCTTACTACTCTCATTGACCAAGGATTAGTAAAAAAAATTCACTTTGGTAGCACATATGATCGATTCGAAGCAAACATTAAACCACACTATCATCTCATTTGCGAATCATGTGGAAAAATTCTCGATTTCGAGATGCCTATCAATGATGATCTCAACAAGCAAGCAAAACTACTAACTACTTTTAACATTCGTCATCACAAGTTAGAGTTCTTTGGGGTGTGTGAAAATTGTAATAATAAAATTAGTCAACAATGAAATGAAGCCTACTATCAATGAACGCATAAAACATTAATTAATAATCGTTCCGAATAGCGTTTAATGTGTAAATTGAAGGAGAAGTTAAAATGAATAACAAAAAACTCACAAATAATGTTGGGGCTCCTGTCGCAGATAATCAAAATGTTATGACTGCCGGGAAAAGAGGCCCCATGCTTTTACAAGACGTTTGGTTTCTTGAAAAACTTGCACATTTTGATCGAGAAGTTATTCCGGAAAGGCGTATGCATGCAAAGGGCTCAGGCGCATTTGGCACCTTTACTGTTACCCATGATATTACAAAATATACGAAAGCAAAAGTATTTTCTGAAGTTGGAAAAAAGACAGAACTTTTTGTACGCTTTTCAACCGTTGCTGGCGAAAGAGGAGCTGCAGATGCAGAACGAGATATTAGAGGATTTGCAATTAAGTTCTACACTGAAGAAGGTAATTGGGACTTGGTTGGGAATAACACACCCGTGTTTTTTCTAAAAGATCCATTAAAATTTCCGGATCTCAATCATGCCGTTAAAAGAGATCCTCGCACAAACATGCGGAGTGCAAAAAATAATTGGGCTTTTTGGACATCTTTACCCGAAGCGCTTCATCAGATCACTATAACCATGAGCGACCGCGGTATACCATATTCCTATCGTCACATGAATGGTTATGGTAGCCACACATACAGTCTGATAAATGACAAAAATGAACGTATCTGGGTTAAATTTCATCTAAAGACGCAACAGGGAATTAAATGTTTAACTGATCAGGAAGCTGAAGCGATTGTAGGAAAGGACCGAGAAAATCATCAACGAGATCTACTTGAAAGTATTGATAAGGGCGATTTCCCCAAATGGAATGTAAAAATTCAGTTGATGACGGACGAAGAAGCAAAAAAATGTCCATTTAATCCTTTTGATTTAACAAAGGTATGGCCCCACAAACATCATCCATTGATTGATGTCGGTGTATTAGAACTCAATAAAAATCCTGAAAATTATTTTGCTGATGTTGAGCAGGCAGCTTTTAATCCGGCAAACGTTGTGTCTGGTATTGGATTTTCACCAGACAAAATGTTACAAGGTCGATTGTTCTCATACGGAGATGCGCAACGTTATCGTCTGGGAGTAAATCATCATCTTATTCCAGTAAATAAAGCCAGATGTCCTGTAACTGGATTCCACCGAGATGGACAAATGAGAATTGACGATAATTACGGAGCCACTTTGGGTTATGAGCCTAATAGTTATGGTAAGTGGCAGGAGCAACCTGAATTTAAAGAACCACCACTTAAGTTGGATGGCGCTGCTGATCATTGGAACCATAGAGAAGATGATGACAACTACTATTCTCAAGCAGGAGATTTGTTCAAACTAATGAGTAAAGAACAACAACAGGTTCTTTTTGAGAATACCGCTCGTGCAATGGGCGATGCACCAAAGGAAATTAAAATCCGCCATATTAGCAATTGTCTAAAAGCAGATGAAGCTTATGGCAAAGGTGTTGCTCAGGCACTTGGAATATCAATGAGCCAAGTAAATTGAAATCTAAAAATTAACTCAAAAAGCATCTGTATATTTAAAAATGGTATAACAAAGTAATTAAGCGGAACACAGGGCGGTGTTTCCAATTAACTTGGGCATCGCATCCTTTAGAAGTTATTTAAATTTCCAAAGTTTCGTGGGTAGTTGCCCTGTGTCCCCTTATTACTCGTGTTATGTGGGAGAAAATTAAAAATGAAATACAAATACGAATTTATTAAGGTTAAACTGAAAAGTGGCTTTTGGACAAATAAGCCCAAAGAAGACTATCATAGCATAATCCAAAAACACGCTGATGATGGATGGCGTTTAGTTCAAATATTTGCGCCAGCAACATCAGGATATGGTTCTTCTTCGTTCTTTGAGATAGTTTTTGAAAAACCCAAAGAGTGAATGTAAAGAATAGAAACACAGAACAAAATCATTCCATCGGACGGAGTACCGCCGCTGAATTCAGCGTTACCGATACTCGATTATGAGTAGAAGTGCTATCATGATGAATTCTAATTTTATAAGAGGCGTTTGTGTAAGCTGGCTAATCCTATTGGGCTGTCGCGCTGAATCAAAACACAATCTGTCCATTCCTCCTGAAAAATTAAATGATGGTTGGGATGTGGCTTCACCTCTAAAATTCAATGCTAATATAGGTCTGTTGGATTCGATGCTACAGGGGATCGAAAGAGGTGACTATGTGAACATCCACAGTGTACTAATTATCAAAGATGGCCTGCTTGTGGTAGAAAATTACTTCGATGGTCATGATCGCAACACAAGCCATGAAATACGTTCTGCCACTAAATCTATTGGCTCCATTCTGACTGGAATTGCTCTTGACAAAGGATTTATTTCTTCAGAGAAGGCAACTGTGTACGAGTACTTTAAAGAAGATTATACGCCATCCTATGGTTGGAATACACGGGCCAGGCAGATAAATCTCAGTCATTTACTCAGCATGATGTCTGGATATGACTGCGATGATCTCACAACAAACTTTGCCTGTGAGGATGCTATGTACGATAAGGATGACTGGATGCAATATGCACTTGATTTACCATTTGAATATGAACCAGGGCAGCATTGGGCATACAATAGCAGCAGTCTAATCCTGGCAGGTGAAATGGCAGCCAGGGGCTCAGGTATGAAAATAGATGAATTTGCAGAAAGATATCTTTTCGAACCTCTGGGGATCAAGAAATTCCAATGGCATTTGTCTCCAAAGGGCCGCGCGTGGATCGGAGGTGGCGCGAGAATGATACCGCGAGAAATGGCTAAAATTGGGCTGCTTATGCAAAGGAGAGGTATATGGGATGGTAATCGGCTTTTGTCCGAAAAATGGATTGAGAAAAGTACTCAAAAGCAGGGAGAAATGCTTGGAGGAGTGGATTATGGTTATTTATGGCAAAGATGTTGGACTCCAATCGGGGACGAATTAATCACGGCATATTGGGCTTCTGGTAATGGCGGTCAGTATATAATCATTTTGCCTGATATCGAAATGGTGGTTGTATTCACGGGTGGCAACTATAATAGCGCTCTCGCCAGTCAACCATTTCGCATGCTTACACACTATATTTTGCCTGCATTTCTTCCTCCCAGGCAATTAATAACAATCACACTCAAACAAAAGTACTTGAAATCTTTGACAGGCATTTACTTCCTCGATTTTGAACCTTCAGTTACAACAACGATAGATGTATTTCAGAATAATCTTCGCATCCTCTCACCTGATAATGAATATATTGAATTGGCGCCAATTTCCAATACTCTTTTTAAGGGTGAATCACCTCGATATGGGCCAATATCGGTACAATTTATTGAAAATGTTCAGGGTGATATTATTAAATTTATAACCTACGGGAGTTTTTCGAAATATACATTTGAGAAAAATTAATCCAAAACGAATTCAAATTGTTCTATTTCTTTGATGCATATTCTCAAATTAATTATAATTCCTGATGTATCTAATTATAATCCTCTGTTAATGCAAGCAAAATTTTCATTGAAAATATGTATTTTTTTCATTATATATTGCTTGCTCTCAAATGGTTGACAATGAGTTATGCTATAATTTGTTTGACGGCTCTGTACAACTGATATTGTTAATATTTTTCATTTAGTAATACTAAAAATAAATTCAGGAGGGAGTATGTTCAGAAAACCAGTATTCTGGATTGCATTTGTCTTAATTTCAATTGGCAGCATAATTTTCACCTTTAAGTTTTTTTCAAAAGCATTTCCCATAGTCAATCTCGATCTGCAAATGGATCGCGAGCAAGCTCTGGAAGATGCCGGAAGTTTGCATAATAATTACAATTGGGGCCCTGAAGAGTACAAACAGGCGGCTTCATTTGCGCTGGACGGCGCGGTTCAAAATTTCGTGGAACTGGAGGCGGGCGGAAATGAAGCTTTCAACAAAATGATAGACAGTGGTCTTTATTCGCCTTATACCTGGCGTGTTCGCCATTTCAAAGAGGGAGAAACCAACGAAACCCATATCCGCTTCACTCCTTCAGGACAGCCTTATGGTTTTGTTCAAACACTGCCTGAAGATGAACCCGGTGCGAGCCTTTCCCCCGATTCAGCGCGTGTGATAGCTGAAACGGCAGCCTCAAATAACTGGCGGATTGATCTGAGTGTTTATGAATTGGTGGAAGAATCGCAGGAACTCCTTCCCGGGGGCCGCACAGATCACACCTTTGTTTACGAACGTCTGAATGAACAAATTGGTGAGGGTCGCTATCGTTTACGACTGGTGGTTGGAGGGGACAAGCTCACAGCACTCAGCAATTTTCTGAAAATTCCCGAGGCTTTTTCCAGGCGGTATGAGGAGATGCGTTCGGATAACAATACCATTGCCAGCGGAGCGCTTTTTGCAGTGGGCATTTTATATGTTCTGGGCGGCTGCATAATAGGATTATTCTTATTGCTGAAACAACGGTGGGTTATCTGGCGAAAAGCTCTGTACTGGGGCCTGTTTATTGCTTTTTTACAAGTGTTAGCTGGATTAAATCAATTGCCGCTTGCCTGGATGAATTTCGATACTGCTCTATCCAGTCAGGGATTTCTGCTGCAACAGATTATACAGATACTGGCCAATTTTATTTTAATGAGCATTTTATTAACTTTATCATTTATTGCGGCAGAGAGCCTTTCCCGAAAAGCGTTTCCACATCATATTCAGCATTGGCGTTTATGGTCAACGCAGGTGGCAAGTTCACCAGCTATTCTTGGACTAACTGTGTCCGGATACTTACTGGTAGGAGTGTTTTTCGCTTATGAAGTAATTCTATATTTTTTTTCAACTAATGTTCTTGGCTGGTGGACTCCTTCAAGCGCACTTTTTCAACCGGATTTGCTGGCAACCTATTTCCCCTGGCTGTCATCTATCGCGAATTCTGCGCAGGCTGGATTTTGGGAAGAATGCTTGTTTCGTGCAGTTCCAATTGCAGGTGCAGCATTAATCGGTCAGAAGTATGGCAGACGTCGCGTGTGGATTGCTGCTGCATTCATTTTACAGGCTCTCGTATTTGGCGCTGGCCATGCGAACTATCCGGCCCAACCTGCTTTTGCCCGAATGGTGGAGTTGATTATTCCATCTTTAGCATTCGGAGCGCTCTATCTGTACTTTGGTCTGTTACCGGCGATAGTGTTACATTTTGCGTTTGACGTCGTCTGGTTTGCACTGCCGCTTTTTGTATCTTCCGCGCCGGGGCTTTGGTTAGATCAGATGCTGGTTGTGGTTCTTGCGCTGATCCCGCTCTGGGTCATTATCCGTGCAAGGCTGAAATCCAAACGCTGGAATGAATTGAACGACGAACATTATAATCGTACCTGGTTCCCACCCGCAAAAATGGAATCCAAACCGGTTGTCAGGGAAGTAGAAAAAACAGCCACATTTGGTTCAAAAACATCCTACCTGTTGCTGGCAGGAGGCGTACTGGGTCTCTTTGTCTGGCTCACTTCTGCCAATTACCAAAACCTGGCTCCTTCAATAACTATCAGCCGAAACGATGCAAAAGAGCTGGCACACAGCACTCTGTCTGAACGCGGCATAGAATTGTCTGAATCATGGCAGATCCTGAGTTCAGTTGAGACGCCTTTGAATCAAAACGATCGTTTTATTTGGCAGGAAGGCGGCGATCAAGTTTATAAGAACCTGATTAATAATTATTTGGGACCACCCTACTGGCGGATTAGATTTACACGGTTTGAAGGTGATGTAGCTGAACGAGCCGAGGAATTCCAGGTACACATCACAGAAGATGGGAAAGTAATCAGGATGCGTCATCAATTGCCGGAGGCCAGACCTGGCGCCAATCTGCCCGAAGAAGAAGCCCGTGCAATCGCTGACTCTGTACTCAATGCAGAATTCCAATTAGACCCGGGAAAACTCAAATTTGTTTCTTCAGAACCATCAAAGCTTGATGCTCGAACAGATTGGGATTTTACATTTGCTGACACATTCAATTATCCATTAGCTGAAGGTGAAGCACGGCTCTTTGTGAAGATTGCAGGTGATAAACCAGTTGACGCCTATCGCTATATTCATGTGCCAGAAGAATGGGATCGCCAGGAGCGCAATAAAAGAAATGTGCCTGAAAGTATTCTACTCTTGCGTGGCATATTATTAATACTGTTGATACTGGCAGGCGCAATCAGCGCAATCGTTAGCTGGAGCCGTAAGACATTTTCTGTAAAAACGTTCTTAGCCTTCTTTGCTCTGCTCTTCGGTTTACGCTTTATCGGTCTGCTTAATGGCTGGCCAGCGGTCGTGGCGCTATTTTCTACTGCTGAGTCCTATTCGAACCAAACCTTTGCAGCTATCGCATTTTCCATTTTGGGGGCTCTGTTTCTTGCCGGTGGCTTCGCACTCATTGTGGGTTTTGTTCAGGAGTGGAAAAGCAAGCAAACGCCAATTCATACTACCAAAGCCATTATGATGGGAACATCATTGGGATTTTTATTGGCCGGGATCTTAACGGTGATCGAACTATTTGCTCCGTCCCTGGCACCGGACTGGGCAAATTATGAAGCAGCGAGTACGATTTTTCCCGTTTTGGGTTCTGGTTTTGCGCCTGTTAATCAATACCTGATTTATGCGACAATTTACATGCTTATATTCACAGCCGTGCACAAGTTTACCAATGGTTGGAGCCAGAGACAAGGATTGTTTTCAAGTCTTTTGATTTTTTCAGGTCTGATTCTCTCCAAGGCTCATACGGTAAACAGCATTCCATACTGGTTACTTTCAGGACTGTTTCTGGGTTTGGTTTTGTTAGCGGTGTACTATTTTGTGTTTCGCTATCATTTGTCTCTTGTTCCACTGGTGTATTCGGTGGTGGCTATTCTTAACGGGCTGCGGGAAGGTTTATATCAAGCCTATCCCGCCGCATTATCTGGAGCTGTATTAGCTGTTTTATTAATTGGCCTGGTTGCTGTCTTTTGGTTCAGGAAATTATCAACCTGAATGGCATTCAAGTGCATATATTCCATATTTGGGACGTTACAAATTCTACGCTCTTGTTTAGAACCTGTATTATGAATCGCAGCGAATTTGAATGTTAGGTTATCAAAAATAAATCTTGCATCAAATGTATAATATTATTGTTATTGATATTGTGACGTATTATATTAAATCAAATCTTGAAGGTTGAAGTTTATTAATTTTGTTTAGTACATTGATAATTGACATTTGTTCTCATGTATGATCAAAAATTACAATCTCAAAAGCGTGGCAAAAGTATATCAAAATTCAATTTGGAAAAATAATTAATATGAAAATGAATAGAAAGCGAATTGCAATTTATAAAAATAAAATTCCTCCTGATGATGAATATGTGAATTTACCATCGAATGAATGTATTTCTTTTGTTTGGGAATTGACTGAAGAAACCTATGCTTTAACCGGAGAATATGATGTTAAATCAAGATTACAAAGAAATGTTGTCAATATTATTAGAAAACAAAGTTGATTTTTTATTGGTTGGAGCATACGCGATGGCAGCTCATGGATTTCCTCGTGCTACTGCTGATTTAGATATTTTTATTCGACCAAATATTGACAATGCGAAAAAAGTCTATAAGGCCTTAGTGGAATTTGGAGCACCAATGGATAGTGTAACCATTGAAGATTTTAGTAAGCCCGGCACAATTTTTCAAATAGGTGTTATCCCTCGTCGAATCGATGTTATCAATAATATAGATGGTTTGTCATTTGAAGAAGCTTTTATCGATAAAGATGTTGTTGATATAGAAAATTTGACAGTACCATTAATTTCTAAGCGCAAGTTAATCATTAACAAGCGAGCGACAGGAAGAGAGAAAGACAAACTTGATGCCAAGCGTCTTGAAGGTGGGTAATAAGTGTTAAAACAGTTATAAATCCTGATATCAAAGCCTTACTAACTCCTCATAAATTCAAATAAAAGTGGACAAACTCATAACGGCTTTTCACGCCAGGTTTTTGGTAAAGCGTTACCATATTTCTCCAGGAAATATTTCGACCCGATAAAGGGAAAGGTAGTGAATATCAAATCCCGGTAAACCTCTCAGAGCCATATAACAATGAATCACTCAGTGGAGCCAGCCATGATATCGCACCAGATGGAGATTATCTGCTCTTTTCAGCAAATTCTAATATTCACATTAGTTT
The DNA here is from genome assembly GCA_964539665.1 of uncultured Cytophagia bacterium. Lineage (GTDB taxonomy): Bacteria > Zhuqueibacterota > Zhuqueibacteria > Oceanimicrobiales > Oceanimicrobiaceae > CAZIKB01. The sequence continues at coordinate 45,591 of CAZIKB010000010.1, read as the reverse complement.
CAAAAAGACGGTCAATCATGGACAGCAGAATTAACCCCGGGAATAAAGGTTTTAAATCACAATTTTTAGATATTAATTGATAATTCAAAATCCAACCGATAGTACAACTCGTTAGACTTCAATTCGTTTTCAGTATATTTTAAAAATCTCTTGACTTTAATTGTAAACTACTTTATATTATAAGCAACTTTACTATATTTAGGAGATTCAAAAAATGGAAAATCTAAATAATGAACAAATTGAAAAACTACTTGAAGACATCTCCTCTATTAAAACGGTCATCAATAGAAACAGGCCGGTACTTCAGCAGCTTTTTAACCTGGCTCCGTTCCGTTGGTTCCTGCTGATGGTCGGCCTCAGCACCATTGGTTTTTCTTTGTTGATTTTTATTCTAATGCAGCATTACGGAAGCTTTGACTCCATCCCCGGCACGCTGCGGTATATAATTTATGCTGCCATCGCTGTGTGTGCGATAGTTATGCAGATATGGAAAGGAAGAGCGTATTTGGCTTCTGCGCAGCAAATCAACCGAGGCTTTACACTTGGCTGGGCGTTTAAGGAGTTCTATTCTAACAAAATTGCCCACATTTACGTTTCGCTTGTTTTATTGGTGGTCTTTTTTAGTGTATTTTTTGTTGCTCACAACATTCCCTATTTTATAATACCAACAATTTCCATCGGCTGTGCGCTGATTTGTATTTCCTACGGAGTTATCCTCCAGATTAAATATTCTCTGATTATCGGATACTGGTTTCTTATTACCGGGATTTGTACAATTATCTTCTGTTCAATCCCTGCCACCATTGCCCTGTCGATAAACCTTGGCTGCGGTATGCTCATTCTCTCCTTCTCAGGATTCCTTGCATCGGCATCAAAAGAGGAGGATTAATCCGGTGCCCCATTTAGACAGACTCATCCACGAGCGCGCCCGACTGCTTATCCTGACGCATCTGGCCAGCACGGACAATAAGGAGAGCAGTTTTAACACACTGCTGGAAAAACTCGGATTCACATCAGGAAATCTGTCTATTCAATTGAAAAAACTGCAAGCAGCGGGATATGTCAAAATCAAAAAGACCTTTAAAGATAACAAGCCCTATACCGCTGCTTCAATAACCCTGAAAGGGAAAAAGGCACTGAACGTTTACCTGGATGAAATGGAAAGTTTGATTACGGCATTAAGAGGATGAATGACTACAAAATAATTTACATTAAAAACAATCATTTTGTCCATAATTATTTTGCCGTATTCCTTCTTTGTAAATAATTCAGCCTTGGGTAGCATGAAAGAAAGGAGCGAATATGAATTCAGACACAATCATTGTTGAGGATATAAAATTCAACTATGGTAATATACAGGCCGTAAAAGGCATTACTTTTCAAGTAAAAGAAGGCGAGATTTTTGGATTCCTGGGACCCAATGGCGCTGGTAAATCCACAACCATCAAAATGCTCACCGGCCAGCTTAATCCTGAAAATGGAAAAATCAGGGTGCTTGGACTGGATATTACAAAACAGAGCGGTAAAGTCCAAGCACAAATTGGCATCTGTTTTGAAAAAACCAACCTGTATGAACAAATGAGCGCCCTTGAAAATTTAAAACTTTTTGCCAGGCTATTCGCTGTTAAAAAATTTGATGCTGATGAGCTCCTGATAAGGGTGGGCCTCAAGGGCAGAGAAAAAGACCGGGTAGTAACTTTTTCAAAAGGAATGAAACAACGGCTGATGGTGGCCAGGGCGCTTGTGAATAGACCCAAAATACTATTTCTTGATGAACCGACTGAAGGCCTTGATCCGGCATCTGCTAAAAATATCCGCAAGGTCATTCTCAAAGAAAGAGCAAAAGGCGCCACTGTATTTCTAACCACACACGACATGGCAGAGGCAGATAAACTTTCAGACCGCGTTGCATTTATCAACGAAGGAGAAATAGTCGCTCTTGATACACCGCACAACCTTAAACAAAAATACGGAAAGCGGGCACTCATAGCGCAAATAGAATCAGCAGCCGGTGAACTTGCAGACAGAGAAATCATCATGGACGATGCAAATACTGCAAATGATGTCCAGACACTTTTTAATAAAGAGAAAGTTGTAACAATACATAGTGCAGAAGCGAGTCTGGAAGATATCTTTATTCAGATTACCGGCAGAGGGCTAACAGGGTGAACTGGCATATAATTAAAACGCTTGTCATCAAAGATTTTGTGCTTTATTGCAAGGATAAAACTTTTGGTTATATGACAATAGTAGGTATCGTCATTTATCTTGTTTTTTATCTTATGATGCCCAATACAGTTGATGAGACCATAGAAATTGGTTTATATGCTCCGCAGGTTTTTAATATGTTTAATCAAAATATAGAAAACAAAGGATTGAGCATTCGAAATGTGAAAACCGAAGAGGAATTGAAACAAGCGATAACTACCAAAGAATTACATATCGGAATTTCAATTCCTGAAGATATGGAGAAATCAATTCTATCAGGGGAAAAAACCCAAATCTTTGTTTATTTTTCATCAGACTTATCAGATGAACTAAAAGAATTGTTCACAATAATTATAAGTGAAATGATAAACGAAATGAGCGGTTTTAAATTAAATATTGATGATGTGCAAATTGTCCTTGGCCCGGACATGGGAGGTAAACAGATTCCGCAAAGAGACCGTATGCTGCCATTATTGGTGTTTATGCTATTGCTCGCTGAAACAATGGGACTTGCGAACCTGATAACTTCAGAATTGGAAAATGGCACGATTCAGGCATTACTGGTAACACCAATGAAAGTAATTGATCTGTTTGTAGGCAAAGGGATTACCGGGGTGTTATTAGCTTTTTCGCAAACCGTCATACTAATGATAATAACAAGCAGCCTGACGCTAAACATTTTACTCATTATAATTACATTGTTATTAGGTTCAATTCTGGTAACCGGACTGGCATTTCTCATTGCTTCCATTTCTAAAGACCTGATGTCTGTCATTGCCTGGGCAACTCTTTTGATGGCTATACTTTGTGTACCGGCTTTTACAGTCATATTCCCTGGTCCTGTGTCTGGTTGGATTAAAGTAATCCCGACATATTTTCTTGTCGATACGCTGCACCGTGCTGTAAATTTTAATATTGGATTCAGTGGCAATTTAAACAATATTATGTTCTTAATTGGATTTAACATTGTTTTCATGTTCCTTGGAATTATCACCTTGAAGAGGAAGGTCAATGAGTATTAGAAGAATCAGTGTATTATTAGCCAAAGAATTGACTTATGACTCAAAAAGTTTCTTTTTTATATTCTCAATAGTTACTCCTCTTGGATTCACATTAATTGTTAATTTGAGTTTTAGCTCGCTTTTTTCCGGTAAGCCCAAACTTGGAATTATTGACCAGGGCGATTCACAAATTGTTGAATCTTTGATAAACATGGAATCAATTAACCTGAAGCAGTACTCATCAGAAATAGAATTAAAAGATGCCGTTGCAACCGGCACACAGGATTTAGGAATTGTCTTGCCGGTAAATTTTGAATCTATGATAAAAAAAGGCGAGTCAACAAAATTAACAGCTTATGTCTGGGGAGAAAGCCTTTTAAAAAACAGGGTGATGGCAGGCTCTGCCCTTTTATATCAGATTAGACATCTATCCGGGAAAAATGCACCCGTGGAAATAACGCCGGTTGCTCTGGGTCAGGATAAGAATATTCCCTTGAAAGAACGTCTTCTTCCTTTAATGGTTCTTCTTGCTGTTTTCATGGGTGGATTTTCAATACCTGCAACTTCTTTGGTGGATGAAAAACTAAAAAGAACCATTGGAGCTATCATTACCACTCCTGCAACTCAAAGTGACGTTTTTGTGTCTAAAGGACTAATGGGGGTAATCGTGAGCGTTGTTATGGGGATATCAATACTTTTACTTAATCAGGTTTTTAGTGCACAGTTCGGTTTAATAGTATTAATTTTATTCCTTGGCGCCGTAATGGCTTCCTGTCTTGGTTTAATGCTCGGTGCATTTATGAAAGACACGGCATCCCTGTATTCTGCGCAAAAAGGCTTTGTATTAATCCTTTATGGTCCCGGCCTGATTAATATCATTCCTCAAATTCCAGACTGGACAGGAAAGTTTTTTCCTACTTACTATGTTATTAATCCGATAATGGAAATAACACGGCAAGGCGGAAGCTGGTCAACTGTTAAGCAGGATGTTTTTATTTTAATGGGGATACTGGCCGTCTTTTTTGTTATGGTTGGAATAATAGCCCATAAAACCAGACAGCAGGCGGGCTAAAACTTTAATAGTTCAACTTTAACCTGAAAACTTCAATACTTCCCTCATAGATATTATTGACAATTAACTTATATGACAAAGTAGCCGCATTTTTCTTGACTTTCGGCAGGTGGATAGCTATATTCCGCCTGATTACTGAATTAACAGTATCTCCCACCCTACATTCGGATGCGGGACTGGATTGCAAGGCTTAATACCGTTAATTTTAGCGCGAGCAATCTCTCAAGTGGAATCTATTACTACAGATTGCAATTAGGAAGCGATTTTGTGGAAACGAAAAAAATGTTGTTACTGCGTTAAATATCAAAGGTCCGCCACATCACAATCGGCGGCACTGTATGAGTAAAGACCTTACATAATGACAAATAACCTGGAAATTAATTCTGATAGATTATTATTACGTTCAATAAGATTGGATGATGCGGAAGCTATTTTTAAATATCGCTCGGATGCAATCATAAATCAATATCAAGGCTGGATCCCAAAAACAATCAATGACGTTTGTGATTTTATAAAAAACAGAGTTTCATCGACAATAGACATATTTGACACCTGGTATCAACTTGTCATAATCAAGAAAGAAAATAACGAATTGATTGGAGACGTGGGAATTCATTTTTTAGATTCGGATAAGTACCAGGCTGAAATTGGCTGCACATTAGGCAAAAATCAGCATGGGAAAGGATATGCAACCGAAGCCTTGAAAGAAACGATTAATTACCTTATCAATGAGTTAAATAAACGACGAATAGTAACCTCAATTGACCCGAGAAATATAAAATCAATAAGAATGGTTGAGCGATTAGGCTTCAGGAAAGAGGCTCATTTTAAAGAGAGTATTATGATGAATGGCGAATGGGTTGATGATTTGGTTTATGCAATTCTTAAAGACGAGTGGATTAAAAAGAGGCCATAAACTATGTTGCCCAACACCGTTGTAGTCAATTATATCTAACATTCAGTTTTAGACGAAATAACCATTTACAGGCACACACGATTAATTATGCTTAAGAGTTTTTAAACTGTGGCCGCAAGTTGAAATTAAAAATATAATCAGACACTTCACTGAACTCGGTGGAGTTGAAGTCGTCGAATCTTAATAAAAAGTGATTGGTTAATTAGTATCGAATTGAGGTGTTACAATGGATTCTATTAGATATTTCATTGCACTAATCGTGTTGATCAGTATTCCTCCTGGAATCATCCTATGGTTTGTTATTCATCCATTTGCCAGTTTCTGGCGTAAACTCGGCCCGGGCTGGACCTACGGATTGCTTGGCGTACCGATAGCTATCCTGATGATGGGTGTGTTCCTAGGGCGCGACCATTTACTGGCTACTGACTTTGGCACCAGCTACCCCCTTATTGCATTAGCCGTATTATGCATGGCCGGCGGCATAACAATCGGCATGAAACGCAAAAAATATCTTACTTTCGGTATACTGGCCGGGCTGCCCGAAATTTCGGAACAACGCTATCCCGGCAAACTACTTAATGAAGGCATCTACGCCAGGATACGACATCCACGTTATGTCGAAGCGATTATCGGAGTACTTGGCTACGCCTTCTTTGCAAATTTTTTGGCATCCTACATCCTGTTTATTGTAAGCATACCAGCGCTCTACCTGGTTGTCTTTCTTGAGGAAAGAGAGTTGCGTGAACGCTTTGGTGAGGAATATGAAGAGTATTGCCGCAAAGTACCGAGGTTTGTACCCAACATATCGAATGGTTCCTGAACCGCCGGGCCAGGAAGTAAAAATAATCGCTCACAATTGTAATAAATGCATAAAATTCAGAGCGCTGGTCGGTATTCTGTGCAATGGGATAGCCGGAATGACGCCGGTCTGCAAGTTGCCAGCAGGATTTACGTGTACCGATTGCGGGCAGGCAGTTTATCTGAAAGTAAGAAAATGTTGTTATTCAAATTATTTTAATTGACAATTTATCTATTGGAGATGTTGTTGCAACTATAGGGACTGTTGAACATAAAAGAAAAAGATTAATCGCTTACGATTTTTACTATTGTCCGACATTAGATCCATATATCGTTATTCCCTTATTTCCCAATTCACCACCTCCGAGTGACTCCGTGCTCTCGGTATCTTGCTTTTCCATCCCAATTCACTTTTCCCTTGACATCACAGAAAATATTAATTATCTTTCACAATTGTTATTTCCCAGTTACTGGATTTTTTCTACAAATCTGCCATTCACCACCACCAGCGCTATTTTAGGACGAAGAGGATAACAGTACCAAGGCGGGATAAAATGATATTTTTTAATGATAAACAATCCAGATGCTTTAATTACATCCATTTCAATCCGTTTAAACGTGGTTATGTCAACAAGTCTCTCAATTGGAAATGGCCATTACTAAGGACTCACTTTTAAGGAGATGGCTGTGGAAGCGATAGTCAAACGCGTAAGATTTGCGATGCAGGCAATTCTAATCGCCACTCTCTTGCTCATACTACCTGTTTCAAGTGAGCAACCTGATATTCTCTCACTGGCAACCAGGTCCGCGGATACTATCGCTTTATTAAGACCTTGTTGGATGGCTGTTTCAGGGAAATTTCCAAATGACTCGAAGAATGAAGAATTTCATCAGTACTGGCTTGGAATTGTTTCCGAGGACTCTCCGACAAGTCCTGACGACCGTTCTGCGATCGTCTCTAATTGGCAAGTTCAGGATATCATAGTTTTCAGGAGCTATTTATCGCTCAGGGCAACGGAGAACTTTGCAGATGTCGAATGTTCGGTTGGAAGTGACGATCTGAACGAACTGAGTGAATCTCTTTCGTTATTAGATAAATTATACAGAGAGGCTCGACTTGGATCTCAGGCCACGTTTGCTGAACTTGCCGAAGCATCCAGAGCCCGTGTGCAAATACCGGTCATCGGCGAGGCGGTCTACACTGAGAAAGCTGCAAAAGTGCTTGGAACAGCAATTTTAGTTTTACTGGTCTATTTGGTGAGTCTGCTCAGCGCTTTAATGGCCTCAATAGACCGCAGCTTTGAGGAAAATGCGATGGATTGGATTTTCTTTCATCCGGGTTTCCTGGGAGTTACACTTGGTTTGATTTGGCTGTGTTTACCGTCTGTTATCATGCTCATTGCCATTATACGTCAGACTGTTTCGCTCCTTTTCGGGACTGCACTTGTCATTGGGCAAGTTACAAGTGCTGGATGGGCGATTTATAAATCTATGATGGTGCGCAAGGCGGTTCAGTCTGTGTTAGGAAATCCTTTTTAGGACACATGCTTTATATCATAAGTAATAAAATCGATAAATTTTGGAGGACTGAACAGTGCGAAGATCCGTTTTAAACAAAACCTTACCTTTTTTCATCTGGGCAACTTTGTTGTTCGCTTTACTAACCATTGCTTCATCCAAAGATGATCCTGCGAAAAAGATTTCCGGACGAGCTGGAGAAAACTGGCCGCAATGGCGAGGCTCTTCGAGTAGTGGCGTTTCCTTCGAGACCGGTTTGCCTACCAAATGGGGCGTGAGTGAAAACATCGTGTGGAAGATTTCGCTGGCCGGACTCGGCGCCTCATCTCCAATCGTCTGGGACGAACTGGTTTTCGTTACTTCACAGATCGGCAGCGCTCCGGTTCGGGAGGGCTCGCAGCCGAAGCTTTCACGAGACGATCAGTCTCTGGTCGTACGCGAAAATCCCATGGGCGGCCAACGCAGGGAACCCGTGTCAGAGGACAGCGAAGTCTTTCTCGTGGTCGAAGCGTTCAACCGAGCCGATGGCAGTCGGCTCTGGGAATATCGCGTCCAGGCGGCAGGCCCGTTTCCTCAGCTTCACGAGAAGCACAATCTGGCCACCCCGACTCCGACCACCGACGGCACGCACATCTATGCCTGGTTCGGCAACGGACGGATCGTTTGCCTCGATACGGCTGGAAATCTGACATGGTCGCGCCATCTGGGTCTGGAGTACTCCCCTTTCCAGAACCAATGGGGGCACGGCAGCTCGCCTGTTCTGTACAACGATCTTCTCATTCTCCTGTGCGACCACAAATCGGATTCCTATTTACTTGCGCTCGACAAGAACACTGGCAAGGAACGCTGGAATGTGGATCGCGGCAGCGGCCGCGTCTCGCACAGCACACCTCTGGTTGTCCAGGTACCGCTGGGTGACGAGCTCATCGTCAACTCCAGTGAGCGCATTGACGCCTACGACCCGGCAAGCGGCAGGTTATTATGGTATGCGGGCAAACCGCGCCAGACGCCGATTCCAACACCTGTGTTTCACGATAGCGTGATCTATATGAGCCGCGGGTATCGCAACAGCGATTTCCTGGCGATCCGTCCGGGGGGCCGGGGCGACGTCTCTGTGAGTCACATTTTATGGCGGACGCCGGGCGGCGCATCCTATGTCCCATCCATCGTCCACTACGACGGACTGCTTTACATGACTAATGAAGTAGGGGTAGTATCGTGCGCGGAGGCGAGAACAGGGAAACGCGTGTGGCGGCACCGCCTGAGTGGCGTTTTTTACGCCTCTCCAGTCGCTGCTGACGGCAAAGTCTATCTGGTTAGTGAAACCGGCGAAACATTCGTACTGCGCGCCGGACGAGAGCCTGACGTCCTCGCGCGAAATAACCTTGAAGAACGGTTCATTGCCTCTCCTGCAATTTCGAACCGACATTTATTCCTGCGCAGCGACAGAACACTGTTCTGCATTGGTAAATGAAAAACCTGAGAACATACGGGACGGCGCCTTTTAACGTAGCCGTCATTCATGGCGGCCCAGGCGCTGCCGGAGAGATGGCTCCAGTGGCACGAGAACTCGCATCCGAATGCGACGTTTTGGAACCACTGCAAACAGCAGCGTCACTCGAAGGACAGATTGCAGAACTGAAAACGGTTTTGGAAAAGAATGGAGACCTTCCTCTCACCTTAATTGGCTTTTCCTGGGGAGCGTGGCTTAGTTTTATTTTTGCTGCTAAAAATCCAGCATTCGTAAACAAACTGATACTTATCGGAAGCGGTCCGTTTGAAGCGAAATATGCAATAAGAGTACATGAGACCAGATTAAACCGTCTCAGTGAAGAAGAAAGAACAGAATTCCTATCGACAATGAAGACTTTAAGTGATCCCGCGGTTGCAGACAAAAACGCCGCATTTGTGCAGCTTGGAGCATTAGCTTCAAAAGCCGATGCGTACGATCCAATTGAGTCCGAATCCGAATATATTGATTGTCAGGTTGACATTTTTCAAAACGTGTGGCAGGATGCAGCGGAACTGAGAAGGAGCGGGAGGCTCCTGGAATTCGGAAAACAAATCAAATGTCCAGTGACAGCGATCCACGGCGACTACGATCCCCATCCTGCTGAGGGTGTACAAAAGCCCCTGTCAGCCATTCTTCAAAACTTTCGATTTATCCTGATCAATAACTGCGGGCATAAGCCCTGGATTGAAAGAAAAGCGAGGGAAGAATTTTATAGAATCCTGCAAGAGGAATTGTATTTTCAATAAAATAAGATTTCTTTTGAATCTAAGAAAAGGTCTGCTTCAACAGGATTGATTTTGATAATAAAAAGTTCTCAACGGCAGGATGCTCCGAGTTCTTTTCGGAGGCTGCCAAAGCAGGGTGAACAGTTACAATAAAAGTTCAAAATTCTCCCTTACCGTGAATGATATTGATTTGCAATAATTTAATACATCATAGGGAAATACGTAGAGATGGTGTATGTGTGTTGTTTATAATCTACACACACTTCAATTTTTATTTGGGCATGTGTCACAGGATTCAGATGGAACAGTACTTTTTTCAAAGTCCTCTAAGCTATCACTGCAGCAACCGCTATTTCTTTTTTTATACTGGCTAAAATGAAGGCTCCAGGCCATAAAAACAAAGGCCACTAAAAAAAATCCAAAAGCAACTATGTATTTGATCATAATTATCAAATCCTAATGAACTGAGTTTTCATCTTGAATCATTTTTTGCAACAAAGTAATTGCAACGACTTTTCCATTCGAATAACTGCTCGCTACTTTTGGCATAAAAACTCAGTTTCTGAAAAATGTTTTAAATTCAGGCGTCATTTTTTCAACAAAACCCTGCTTCTCTCTAACAATCATAAATACAGGTAGTCCCTCCCGCAAAGCGAATTTATAACCTTCTTCTGGTCCAAGAACATTAATCGCCGTTGCCATACCATCCGCGATCATAGACGATTTATCAATAACCGTAACTGAGGCTAATTTATGCGCAATGGGGCTTCCAATTAAAGGATCAATGGTGTGAGAATACCTGACGCCGTCCTTTTCATAATAATTCCTGTAATCCCCTGATGTGGCCATTGAATTATCACTTATCACAATAATTCTTTGAATATCTGTTGGAGAGTCCGGCGCTTCAATGCCAATCCGCCATAATTTATTCTGCTGGGTTTTACCTTTTGTGCGAACCTCTCCGCCAATCTCAACCATATAATTTTCAATTTTTATTGAATCCAGCAGCATCGTGATTTTATCCACTCCAAAACCTTTTGCAATGGCAGAAAGATCACAATATATCTCCGGTATATCTTTTTTCACAGCAGGAGGAGAAAGTTTAACTGACAGTTTTTTGTACCCGGTGAGCGCTTTTTTTTCCTTTATTTCTTCATCATCAGGAATTTTGTTTGCCTGGTATTCCGGCCCGAACCCCCACAAGTTAACCAAAGGCCCAACTGTTATGTCAAAAGCTCCCTGTGACTTTTCGCTGATAGTTATTGATGCAATTAACACTTTTGCTAAATCGCTTGAAACAGGAAACCAGTCTGTTTTTCTGTATTGATTAAATCGAGAGATTTCAGAATCTTCGATGTAAGTTGACATTTGTCGATTAACTTCTACCAGTAACCGATTTATCTCCGACTCGACTTTTTCGTAGTTGGTTTTGCCCTTATCACTATCTTTTTCAACCAGTTTAACTGTAAAAGTCGTCCCCATTGTAGAGCCTGTAATGGTGTGAAGGTTGAATGGCTTTTGCTGGTCAGCGCAACCAAACAGGAATACAAGGATTGTTGCTACTACTGGTGAAATAGATTTTGTCATACGAATTTTCATAATATTTAATTGAATTGACAGTCAGCAATTCCGGTTCGGAAAGTCACAGGTTTTCTAACTGCCTACGTCAATTGCAGACTGCCTACTTTTTCTTTTTCCATTTCCAGTCTTCATAATAATCCCAGCTAACCATGGCGTTCAACGCCTGTAATTCTTCTGCCTTTGCATCCAAACTGGCTCTTATAACATCGCCCATGGAAAGCAGGCCTATGTATTTACCGTCTTTCTCGATAAATAGATGTCGAAAGCGTTTTCCCAGGAAGATATCAAGCAATAGATAGACCGTGGCATCATGCGGAGCACAGTGAAGTTCTGTGGTCATCAAATCGCCGAGCATCGCTGATTTTGCATTGAATCCTTCCTCAAGCGCATTACACATGTGATCGCGTTCAGTCCAGATACCAATGATTTGATCTTCTTTTTTTATCAATATTGCTCCGATTCTATTTTTAACCATGACTTTTAAAGCTTCGTGAACAGTGGTTTCTGTCGAGACACAGATCATATCCCTGCTTTTTTCATTTAACATTTCTTCAGCAGTTTTCATTTCAAACTCCTTCTATTTAACATGGTATTATGATTATCGATATGCTGCCTTGTCAATATCCTTTACCGATTTAAATCCATTCGGTGGATTAAGGTGTTTAGCCAAAAATTTATATATTTTCAATCTTATTTCTTTGGCAATTTTAGTGTCCATCCTGTCAAATGAATGGCCTCCTGGAATTTTCTGAAAAATTTCATATTCAAATTTTTTGCCTTCAGCTTTTAAGGACTTGATCAGATGTTCCACTTCAAGAACATTTACATCTGCATCATTGGTATTGGTGTGAATCAGTAAAGGTGTTTTAAGTTTATGCGCATTCCAGGCTGGAGAACGTTTTTTGTATTCCTCCACATCAGCGTAAGCAGATTTTCCAATATGATATTCTGCAGAATAAAGCTCTCGGTATCTTTGTGTTTTGTATCCCATACGAGCTATTAAGTCGCTGACTGGAACTCCGGCAAATGCAACTTTATAATTTTCCGGATGATCAAAGATATTAAATAATGTAATAAGCCCGCCATGACTCCAGCCAATAATACCAACACGATTTTTATCAACAAAATCATAATTTTCAAGCATATAATTTCTACTTGAATTGACGTCTTCAACTTCAAGGCCGCCGTAATCGATTTTCTCGTAATGAGATTTGCCGTATCCAGTACTACCTCGATATTCAGCCGCAATTACTATATATTGTTGAGCCATGAGCTCTTTTATGATGTGGGTGTGATAGGTGGTAAAATTACTATGCACGCCGCCGTGGGGCAAAACTATGAGTGGATATTTATTATTCAAATCAAGATTTTTGGGTATAAACACATAAGACCAGAATTTTACCGGGTTGCCTGCTCCTTGCCCCGTCGGATTTTCTTCTTTTTTTAGCGGCGGTCCTGCAATATAGACTTTATCAATAAAAGCGAAATCGCCTACCCTTTTGTACCAAATTATATCATCAATTGATTTTGCAATGCTATCGAGCCTGTGTCGGAGATTTTCATTAGCTTTTTTTAACGATTCAATTTCCTTCTTTAATTCACTGGATTCCTCCTGTGCAAAAATAAAATTGCTACTTTCAAATATGAATAGACTAATATAAAATAATGCTATAACAGTAAATATTTTTTTCATAGCATGTCTCCTTAGTATATTAAAAACATTTCTCCCGTCCTTTATTTCAATAATTATTAGTTATTGAAAATTAATAAAACTAAATAAATCAAGAAAGCTGAAATTACAAAATTCAACGGCAAGATCAAAGCGATGTGAAGTTAGCATGGACGTCTCTATTGAACTAATTTCGGAAAATGATACGAACTAACCGCCAAAATCATCTAAGAGAATGTTTTCAGGTTCAACACCGAGATCATTCAAAAGTTTGATAACTGCACTGTTCATCAGGGGAGGCCCGCACATATAGTATTCACAATCTTCCGGAGCGGGATGATCCTTTAGATAATTATCATATAAGATCTGGTGAATAAAGCCGGTATAGCCATCCCAGTTATCTTCCGGCAGCGGTTCTGAAAGTCCGATATGCCACTTAAAGTTTTCGTTCTCTTTGGCGAGCTTGTTGAAATCTTCTACATAAAACATCTCACAAAAACTTCTCGCTCCATACCAGTAGGTAACCTTGCGTTTTGTTTTAATTCTTCCAAGCTGGTCAAAGATATGCGAACGCATTGGCGCCATGCCGGCGCCACCGCCGACAAACACCATTTCCGCATCTGTATCTTTCGCAAAGAATTCTCCATAAGGGCCGGAGATCGTGACTTTATCACCGGGTTTCATATTGAAAATAAAGGAAGACATCTGTCCTGGAGGTACATCTGGTTTGGATGGAGGCGGTGAAGCTATTCTCACATTCAGCATGATTATACCCTTCTCTTGCGGGTAATTTGCCATTGAGTAGGCGCGAACAATAGGCTCATTCACTTTTGAGACAAACCGCCATAGGTTGAATTTATCCCAATCGGATTTGTATTCATCTTCAACAATAAAATCGCTGTATTTGACTGTATGCTGCGGGGCTTCAATTTGAATATAGCCGCCAGCACGAAAGTCAACATGCTCACCTTCTGGCAACTCCAGAACAAGCTCCTTGATGAACGTGGCTACATTTCGATTAGAACGAACTGTACATTCCCATTTTTTAATATCAAATACTTCTGCATCAACTTCGATGCTCAAATCTCTCTTGACAGGTACCTGACAGGAAAGGCGATACATTTCGCGCACCTGTTTTCTGTTTAGCTTCGAAGTTTCAGTTGGCAAAATATCTCCCCCGCCCTCTTTAACAATCATCCTGCACTCGCCGCACGTTCCTCCGCCACCACAGGCAGAAGGAATATAAATTTTCTTGTCTGCCAGCACATTCAGCAATTTGTCACCAATCGGCACTGTTAAGGAATGCTCGGGATTGTCGTTGATATTGATTTTTATACTACCACTCGCAACCAGTTTTGATTTTGCCAAAAGAATAACCATTACAAGAGCAAAAACAATCAGCGTGAACATAAACGCGCCGAGTAAAATGAGATTAATTCCCGTCATAAATCGTCCTCTCTATAATTGAATCCCTGAAAATAACATAAATGCCAAGGCCATAAGTCCGACCGTAATATAGGTAATACCAAGCCCTCTGAGTCCTGTTGGAATGTTGCTGTATTTCATTTTTTCCCGGATTCCTGCCAATCCAACAATTGCCAGAGCCCAGCCTGTCCCTGAACCCAATCCGTAAACAACACTCTCCGGAAAATTATAGCCTCTTTCCACCATAAACAAAGAGCCGCCAAGTATTGCACAATTCACAGTAATTAACGGCAAGAAAATTCCAAGCGCATTATATAATTTTGGTACAAACTTATCAAGGGTCATTTCTAATATTTGAACCATGGCAGCAATTACGCCAATGTATGTTACTAATCCAAGAAAAGTGAGATCAACATCAGGAAGCCCGGCCCAGCTTAAAGCGCCTTCTTTCAAAATATTTTCATAAATAAGATTGTTAACAGGTAAAGTAATTGCCTGTACCACAATAACCGCAATGCCCAATCCTAATGCAGTTTCGATTTTTTTTGACACTGCCAGGTAAGTACACATCCCCAGAAAAAATGCCAGCGCCAGGTTTTCAATAAATACTGATTTAATAAATAAACTAAGATAATGCTCTAACATTTTATTAGTCCTCTTCTACTTGTTCAGGTTTCCAGGTTCTAAGAATCCATATCAAAAATCCGATCAGGATGAAAGCACTCGGAGAAAAAAGAAATAATCCATTGGGATTATACCATCCTCCTTCTGTATTTAAAGGTAAAACAGATATTCCGAATAATTTACCAGAGCCTAATAGTTCCCGAAAAAATCCTACAATCAATAAAACGAAACTATATCCTAATCCATTACCAATTCCATCAATTAAGCTTTCTATTGGCCGGTTCTTGAGTGCGAACGCTTCAGCTCTGCCCATAATTATACAATTAGTGATGATAAGGCCGACAAAAATTGAGAGTTGTTTGCTGATATCGTACGCAAACGCTCTAATGAACTGGTCCGCGATTATCACCAAGGAAGCAATAATGGTCATTTCAACCAGGATTCTTATGCTGCTTGGCACATAGTTTCTAATTATACTCACAGAAAGGTTTGAAAATGCAAGCACAAAAATAACTGCCAATGACATGACAACGGAGGTTTCTAATTTAGTCGTAACCGCTAATGCAGAACAAATTCCCAATATTTGCAACGCTATCGGGTTGTTGTTAAATATCGGATCTACTAAATATTTTCTGTATTTAGCCATTTATTAACTCCTCCTGCAATTTCTTAATATAGCGACCATAGCCTTCCTCACCGAGCCAGAATTTTACAAGCTGATCTACCCCGCGCGTCGTAAGCGTCGAACCGGACAGGCCGTCTATTTTGTATTTTGCATCGTCTCTTGATTTGTCGACTTTTCCTTTTATTACTTCAATTTTAAGGTTCCAGTCATCGTCGAAAACCTGCTTGCCTTTCCACGTACTTTTCCAGCTCGGATTGTCGACTTCGCCCCCGAGTCCGGGTGTTTCGCCATGCTCGTAAAATGTAAAGCCTTGCACGGTTTTTAAATCTGTACTTAAGGCTATAAATCCGTAAAGAGTAGACCATAAGCCTTTACCATGAATTGGTAAAATAATTTTTTCTACAACACCATTTTCAACTACCAAATACACTACCATATTCTTAGGCATTCTTTTAATGGAAGCTATATCCTTATCAGGTGGTATTGCTTGTCCATACTCCGCATGCTTTGCGAGGGTATTTATATCAAATGTTTCTATGTTCAAAACGTCATTGAAATTTGCTTCGGGAACGGGTTCACCTGTTTTCAAATCAATCATGACAGGTTTAATGCTTTCGGTGTAGACAGTATTAATATCAATATTGTCTTTCAGGAGCTCCCCGGCTAATAATATATTTTTAATCTTATCAAGTTTTTTATTTTCAACCTGAATTTTATTTAATTTTACTGCTGCTGTAGAGACAAGAATAGAACAAACAAAGCAGACTCCAAGCGCAACCAGGAGTGTTTTTTTTATGCTGTCATCCGACATTTCTTAATTGCCTCCTTTTAATATTTCTATTGATGAAAATTTTGTCTATCATCGGAGCGAATACATTTCCGAACAGGATTGCAAGCATCATACCTTCAGGAAAAGCCGGGTTAACTACTCTGATAAGGACAACCAAAATTCCGATTAGTAGTCCGTAATAATATTTACCCTTTTCGGTCATCGCGGCAGAGACTGGATCGGTTGCCATAAAAACTGTTCCAAAAGCAAATCCGCCTACAACTAAATGCCACATGGGGGTCATTTCAAACATTGGATTCGTGGAGCTTCCAATTAAGTTTAGCAGAAATGAAAGCCCAAACATGCCAACTACAATACTCAGCATAATCCTCCAGGACCCGATGCCGGAGCCAATTAAAATTACGGCGCCAATTAAACAGGCCAGTGCGGAAGTTTCTCCCATGGAACCGGGTATAAAACCGAAGAAGGCGTCCGCCCAGGTTGCAGATAAATTTAATGCCTGATCTGCTACTTCCGCGAGCGGAGTTGCCTTGCTAAATCCATCCACGGCAACCCAGACAGCGTCTCCCGAAATTTGTGCCGGGTAGGCAAAAAAGAGGAATGCCCGGGCAGTCAACGCTGGATTCAAAATATTCATGCCAACCCCGCCAAAGATTTCCTTGCCAATGACCACACCAAACGAAATTCCAAGCGCAACCTGCCACCAGGGAATATCTGGAGGTAAAATTAATGGAAACAACAGGCCTGTGACAAAGAAGCCTTCATTAATTTCATGTTTTCGCACAGAAGCGAACACTACCTCCCAAAAACCGCCTACTGCCATGGTCAGAATATATACCGGAAAGAAGTAGAGCGCTCCTTGAATCATATTTTCCAAAATGCTCTCAGGATTTAAACCGATCCCAAGCAATGATAAAACACTACCACGCCATCCTTCCACTGATGTTATTCCGAGTTTCGCGTAAGCGAGATTTGCTTGCAAGCCAGTATTGTAAAGCGCCATTATGACTGCAGGTACCAGTGCATACACTACCATCATCATCATGCGCTTTAAATTCATGGCATCGCGAGCATGCGAACCCGTTTTAGTCACTTCCCCCGATGTGAAAATCAAGGTGTCAACGGCTTCATAAAGCGGGTATAATTTTTTTAATTTACCCTCTGCGAAATGTTTTTCTTGCTGGTCAAGAAATTTTCTTAATAGTTTCACTATCCTTCCTTTTCTATTAATGTTAAATTCCTTCTAAGAACTGTTCCGTGATCGATTTTGGATGGACACACGAAGGTGCATAAAGCCAAATCTTCTTCGTCAAGTTCCAGACAGCCAAAATTTTCAGCATCTTCAACGTCATCAACGGCTAAAGCCCTTAACAAAAATGTTGGCAGAATATCAAGCGGCATAACTTTTTCATAACTGCCAATCGGAATTATGGCTCTGGTTCCACCATTTGTAGAGGTATTGAAATCAATTTTTTTATTGGGGAATAATTTCGATAACACAATATTTTTAACAGAGAATAGATTTAATCCAGGAGTTAACCAACCTAAAAATTCTCTTTCCCTGCCTTCGGGAATAACAAAAACCTGCTGGTGGTATCTTCCTAAAAATGCCGTCGCTTCATTTGCTGTGTGTCCGGAAAATATTGAACCAGAAATAATTCGATTTTCCCCGTCTTTTAATTCCGCAGCTGTCACCTCTTCTACTGACGCTCCGATTCTTGTTTTCAGCAACCGCGGCTTTTTTACGGCATGCCCAGCAAGAGAAATAATCCGGTCAACATGCAATTTACCTGTGGTAAAAAGAAGTCCGACAGCAATGACGTCCTGAGCGTTAATATACCAGACGGTTTTATTGCTGTGAACCGGGTCAAGGAAATGAATATGCGTCCCAACATTTCCAGCCGGATGGGGCCCGGCAAATTCTTCAACTGATAAAGAATTGATTTTAGCCCTGGGAATATTCGCACCTGGATCTTTGCATAAATAAACTTTCCCTTCAGTTAGTCTTGAAATGACCTGCAGCCCATTCGAAAAGTGAGTCTCATTGCCCTCGATTATTTTTTCCACCAACGGTGCGTTAGGATTGCTGTCCATTGCTGTAACAAAAATAGAATGTGGTGCAGAATCAGGATCGGCCACTTTACTGAATGGACGGGCTCGCAAAGAAGTCCACAAACCCGACTCAATTAGCTGCTCAACTACCGTTTTCCTGTCGAGTGTTGGTAATTGCTTCTCTGGATAGGCTTTGAAGGTGATCTCATTAGTGCCTTCAAGCTCAATGACAATTGACAAAAACACCCGCTTAGCGCCACGATTTATTGCGCTAACTTTACCAGCGCCAGGAGATGTAAATCGCACTGAGGGCATTTTTTTATCCGTAAATAGAAGTTGCCCCAATTTCACAGAATCACCGATCGCCACAGCCATGGTCGGTTTCATGCCGACATAGTCACCTCCGAGAAGTGCGACATATTTTGGAGGCTTTCCCTGGTTGACAGTCTGTTCCAGTTCGCTGTTGATTGGTAGATTTAAGCCTTTCTTTATTCTGGTTAAGCCCATTTCTTCCTCAATAATAATAGATTGTTGGATAATTTTAGTGATAAAGCCCTGGATTCTCCCCGTCTTACAACTCGCACCACCCCACTTAAAATCATTAAACTCGTTGGCAATTTTAGTGCCAAAAAACAATATTAAGTTTACTGTTTTCATTCGCTATAACTTAATGTTTTTATTAATGATTTATTTTTAAGATTATTTCATTCTAAAACTTTATCACAAATATTCTTAAAATTAAGAATTTTAGTTGCCTGCATTCCTATTTCTTGGAAAATCAATTAACGAAGTTTGTGCCGTACGAAGTATAGCTGGTAATGTGCAGTTCAGGTATTATTCAAATTATAAAAATACAAATAATTTGTTTTATTTAATACTCAATTTCCCAAGAAAATTGCTTGCTTATTCTAAATGAAGATTGTATCTTTTTCAGGTTAATATTAATAATCAGGGAATTAATTACAGGCACAATGGTGTTCTAATACGGAAGTGGCAACTACCATATCAAAAAAGCCCGGGAAATATCCCCACCCTCTTTTCTCACAGTTGGCTGGCCAATTTAAAAGTTGGTTTCCCACCCTGCATAGAATTCAGAAGTACAATAAAAAATCATTTCGTCCAGATGTGCTGGCTGGTCTAACTGTTGCATTAGTTGCACTGCCCCAGTCGATGGCTTATGCTATGATAGCTGGCGTGGAACCCAAACACGGGATATATGCTCTCATCGTCGGTTGTATAATTGGTTCATTATTTGGTTCATCACGGCATTTACATACCGGCCCTGTTAATGCCAGTTCGATTGTGATTGCCGCGGCTATGATGCCATTTTTGCATAACGAAAATTACATGGCCATAGTATTTCTCCTTTCATTCCTGGCGGGATTATTTCAATTTAGCGCAGGCATTTTTAAATTCGGGATCATTACACAATTTATTTCACGATCAGTATTAGTCGGTTTTACAGGTGGCGCCAGTGTCTTAATCATGATTAACCAACTTCCAGTCCTGCTGGGATTGCCCAAGATTACATCAACTTCGATTCTCGATTGGCTAATTACTATTTACCAGGAATTGAACAAAATTGATGTCACCGCGCTAATCATTGGGCTGAGTACAATGTTGTTTATATTAATCTTAAATCGACTTAGCCCAAAATCGCCTCACGGAGTTGCTTATGTTCCATCTTCATTACTTGCTTTATTGATCGCAGGTACTGTGGTAGCCTTCTCAGGTTTAGCTGATAATGGAGTTGCCATTATAGGTAACATACCAGGTAATCTTCCTCCTTTAAGTTTACCTGATTTTGACTTAAATACCATCCAACTTCTGGCTACCAGCGCTTTAGCGTTAACTTTGATTTCTACTTCCGAAGCCATAGCAAGCGCGAAGTCTATCGCAGCTTTGACAGGTGACAAAATTCAACCTAATCAGGAACTCATCGGACAAGGTTTGGCGAAAATGGGCGTTGCCTTTTTCAGCGGGATGCCAATTTCGGGTTCATTCACCAGAAGCATCCTGAATTATCGTGCAGGCGCTCAAACTCGCTTTGCCAGCGTTTTTTCAGGTCTCATTTTGCTCATATCCGTGGTTCTCTTTGGCCCGATAATTAAATATATTCCACTAGCAGCATTAGCCGGCGTTATTATGATTATTGCAACAAAGATGATTTCATGGAAACAGGTTATTGTCTCTTTTAAATCTACAAAATCAGATGCAATAGTGCTGCTGTCAACCTTTGGAGCGACCTTAGTATTTCATCTGGATACGGCAATTTATATCGGGGTGGGACTTTCAATCATTCTGTTTTTAAAGAAAGCTCAACACCCACGTTTGATTGAATTGGATTATGACGAAGCCAATGGTTTTCAGGAGATGAAACCATCGGATAAACGTAATATACCTGAAATTTCCATTGTACATATCGAAGGAGATATTTTCTTTGGCGCCGCGGATTTCTTATCCAATGAAATAGGAAAAATTATCAGTCGAAAGGGGTTGAAAGTGCTCATTTTAAGAATGAAAAGCGCGTGCTGTCTGGATGCGACTTCAATCATGACTTTAATGCAAATAATTGAATACATGAAAAAACAAGACAAACTTCTTATCATTTCAGGAGTTAGCGGCGACGTTGAGAGAATATTTCGTCGATCAGGATTGGTCAAGGCCATTGGTGAAGATAATATTTTCTTTTCAGATATAGCTGTTCTAAAATCCACCCGCAAAGCGCTATGGCGGGCATTACAATATGTAGATAGTAAAGGGGAAGAAAAGTATCGGGTTCGTTTATTTTACGATCTTCCGGAAAAAGCTCAGCTAAGTAAAAAGACTGGCGGAAAATAAATACCCCAGACACGAAAAAGCCGCAAATGAATATCAACATCAAATATTTGAATGAATGCTGAATAATTCAAAAATTTAAGTAATAAATGACCAAACGTAGGGAGGTCTGAGTTATGGATAACGAATTACGACGAAATTTTGAACAAATCAACAAGAAACTGGACAAACTAACCGAAGGCGAAAGTTCGGAAAAGAAGCCAAAGAGTTCGATTTGGAAGCGGATCAGTATTACCGTCTCAATTGTTGTTGCAATCATTGGATTAATGGGAACCGCCTACGAATTAGGATTAATATTTCTTGAAAATCAAAGCAACAGGCGTACAATCGAATTTTATACTTCTTTGGCAAAAAGTTTAGTTGAAAATGGCGATTATGGGAAAGCTCAGAATTTTCTCAATCGCGCTGAAGAAATTGACGCAAACAATGCAGAGGTTGTGGTTACGAAAGCTTTTGTTGATATGATGGAATTGATTCGGAGGTCGCTTATAGACAATCGTGCAACTTTATCCGATGGAACCTATTACCTGAGCCAACTTAACCTGGAACCCACAGAGATTCAGTATCACTTGGGAATTGTGGCTGCTCAGGAAGGAATATTGGATATTGCAGAAGACTTCTTAAAGAGCATTCCACCCGGACCAGATAGATTTAGCTTACTGGCGAGGTCAAAGCTTATTGGAGACGTTTACCTGCAGAGTTTATTTGAAGTTGATAATGAGCTAAATCGCCCGGCAGACCAAATATTAAATGACGCACAAGTTACTCTGACAGGTTTTATAAAGGACGTTCAGAATTTCGAAGACGATCCTGAGCTTGGCCGCAATTTCAGAGATCAGGTGTACGCGTTTGGATTTGCGCTGATATTCAGGCTGCCGAGAGAAAATTTGCCTGAGCTTGAAGAAGCCTTCAGAGATATTGATCCGCCAAACGAAGAATTCCTGGCAACACTTCGTCATCAACTCGAACTATCAGAAATAGCCAACGAGGTTCCGGCTGAGAATGAAGAGAAAATTCTAAAAAACTTATACGCGGCAAAGGAAAAAAGCGGAAAATTTTCACCAGTTACCGAACAGATCAATGATGTCATCATGCGATACAGCGCGCAAATGCAACTTGAAGAATCAGAACCTGCCGCTGATTTAAATAGTCTTCAATCGATATTGAAACAGGGGATACAAAAAAGAAAATCACATGAATTCGAGGAAGCAAACCGCATTTATCTCAGTATTTTAGATGATTATGAAGTTAACAATCGTCAAGCTGATGAAACTCTTTACAAAACCTACTTCAACCTTGCACTCCTCAATGAGTATAATCTTTATAAAATCAATGAAGCAATTAGATATTACAGTCAGGCCGAAGAACTGGCAAATTTACTCGAACTCAATGACCCATCTATTCACAATACAGTGGGTTTTCTTTATTACAAATTAGGGCGGGACGCGCATAATCCTGATGAAAAAACTAAGTATCTCAATATAGCAGAAGAAAAGCTCAAGTCAGCGCTTGCAATTGATCCATATTATGCAAAAAGTATAAATACTTTGGACGGAGTACAAATTGAATTTAAAAAACTCGAACGCCAACAATTAGAACAGCAGCAAATTATACAAATGACAAATCGTCGATAATACAAATTGTTATTATTTCCCTCTAACACTTGACATTTTCTGCAAGATTTATTATGATATAATATGTATTATATGTTTAAAATTCCATCATGACAAAAATAATTCCAATCACTACCTGAAATTGTTAAAGATGTTGGCGTAAGTCACCCCCATTAATAATTATAAATTTTGAAAGGAGAATGTAATGGCTGATTTTTATCAGACGGGTGCACTATCAACCTTTCATCGATTTGGCACGTTAGACATTAACAGAACCGAAAGGGAATTAAAAAAATTTGGTAACCACCGTCCAGTTACTTTAATATTACCAGCACTTTATGATGAATTAAATGGTGAAGCATTAAAGTTAATCATCAATGAGCTTAGAAATGTTAAATATCTATATCAGATTATTATCACAATGGGCCGTACAAATGCAGAACAATTTAAGCATGCCCGAGATTATTTTTCTGTATTACCTCAAAAGAAAACCATTTTATGGGCAACCGGTCCCAGGATTCAAACACTCATTGATTTATTAGAAAAAAATGCGCTTCCTCCAGGCCCGGACGGCAAAGGTCGTTCAGTGTGGTTTGCTTTTGGTTATGCTTTAAACGATAGATTCAGTGAAGTAATTGCTTTACATGATTGCGATATATTCACTTACAATAGAGAACTCCTGGCACGACTGTGCTACCCGGTAACCAGCCCCAATCTCAGCTATGACTTTAATAAAGGGTATTACGCCCGGGTTGCGAACAGAATGCACGGCCGGGTTACAAGATTGCTCGTAACTCCTTTGATCAGAGCGTTAACCAAGATTATCGGTAGTCAGCCTTATTTGAACTATATGGATAGCTTTCGCTACCCTCTGGCTGGAGAGTTTTGTCTTGTACAGGATCTCGCACGAGTCATACGAATTCCCAGTGATTGGGGATTGGAAGTGGGTATATTATCTGAAATATACCGCAATTGTTCAGTAAATCGAATTTGCCAGACAGAACTCTGCGAATTTTACGATCATAAACACCAACCTCTTTCTCCGGATGATCCCGAAAAAGGTCTTTTGAAAATGTGTATCGATATCACTAAAACAATATTCAGGCAATTGGCAACCGAGGGTATCATTCTCTCAGAAGGATTTTTCAGAACTTTGAAGGTAACTTACCTGAGAACCGCGCAAGAAATGATCACCAGATTTGAGGACGATGCGGCTATTAACGGATTAGAATTTGACAGGCATGCAGAAACTCAGGCTGTGGAGTCATTCACGAATGGAATTCAATTAGCTGCAGATACTTTCTTAGAAAATCCTTTAAGTGCCACATTTATTCCAACCTGGACGCGAGTTACTTCCGCTATTCCAGATTTTCTTGAGCAATTGCAAGATGCTGTTGAATTAGATAATCAATGAAATCGCCAAACTTCATCATTTTCAGCGATCTTGACGGCACACTATTAGACCACCATTCTTACGAGTTTAGAGAGGCTTTAACTGCTCTCAAGGAACTTAAACGGCAAAATATACCCCTGATATTAACTTCCTCAAAAACCAGCGCTGAGATTCAAAGCATCAGACTTCAACTTCAAAATGATCATCCATATATCGTAGAAAATGGCGGGGCGGTTTATATTCCTGAAGGGTATTTTTCTATCAAATTTGAGTTTCATAAACAAAAATACAGCTATCTGGTTGTTGAACTGGGTACGACCTATCCAATTCTGCGAGAGGCTCTTAATGAGATTAAATTAAAAACCGGACTATCTATTCAAGGCTTTGGCGACCTATCTCCAGAGGAACTCGCCAGCATTTCTGGATTATCACTTGCAGAAGCAAATTTAGCTTTGCAAAGAGAATACAATGAACCGTTTGAAATAAATGAACCATTCAATGAAATTAAATTGCACCAACTTTCAAAACTAATTTCAGAAATTGGTCTAAATCTAACTAAAGGCGGAAGATTTTTTCATCTAACAGGAAATAATGATAAGGGTGCGGCAGTAAAAAATTTAATTTCATTATTTAAAAATGAATTTAAAAACACCGTCAAGGTCATTGGCATTGGTGACAGCATGAATGACCTCGCGATGCTGAAGGCGGTCGATTCGGCCATTTTAGTACAAAAACCAGACGGTAAATACGACACAGATGTCCTGTCAAAAATTGAACCAGAATTAGCTAAAGGCGTTGGACCTATTGGCTGGAATATCTCGATATTGAATATCCTGGAGTCTAATAAGTGATATGACTTTCCTTTATTTTTATTTCCCTAAATATTTTTACAGACCAAATTCAATACTCGTGAAAAATTGTTGAGGATAATTTATGAATATGGCAATTATATTTTAATGTCCAGTTTGTTGAACAATCAAATAAGGTTTATTTTATACTTTTATCTAAATTATTACAAAATCTCTCAGCTAAATCCGGATCAAGTTTTTTGAGGATTTCACATTGCTTAAAAGCCGATTCTTCATCACCAATATATAAATAAGTCAAACCAAGATTGAAATGGGCTTTGGCAAAATCAGGCTTAATTTTTACGACCTCCTTATATGCAGCTTTTGCTTCTTCCCAGAGAGCAAGTTCATAATAAGCATTACCTAAACCAAAATAAGCCTCAAGATAATCCGATTTGATACGAATCGCATCGTTAAATACCCGCAATGCTGCATACATACTATCACTCTGAAAATAAGTTAAACCAAGATTGTAATATGATTCGACAAAATCATTTTTTAGGCTAATCGATTTATTATATGCGTTTATCGCCTTAGATAAATATCCAGTATTGTAACAAGCCAAACCATACAAAAAATGCAATTCAGGATTCAGGGACCGTTGTTGATACGCAAGTTCTAAGGCATTCAGTGATTCTTTCCAGTACCGGGTGTGGCGCGACACATCACTTCTTTCTTGCAAAACAAGACCAGCAATCTCACCGAATGTTTTACCTATGGAAAAGTAAGCTGCTGTATCTTCAGGCATAATTTGGAACCTGTCTTTAAAAAAATCTACTGACAACGACTGGCTATCGAGTTTAAAGTAGGTAAGTCCAATGTTCCGGTAACATTCCTCATAGAATTCAAATATCGAGTCCTTGCGGGTATAATTCAGATTATCCAGATAATCCTTTTCCTTTAAAAAATATAACAAAGCGCTGTCATGTTTACTAATTTCAAAAAACGATTTTCCTATTTGTTGTAAAATTATGTGATCCGTCTTATATCTTTTATATATTGAAAGTAATATTGGAAGTCTCTTTTTTATCACTTCAAATGACAGAGTATCCTCCAGAGTATTTCTTTCACGAAATATATTAATGATACTTTCATTTTCTGGAATAAAACTTTTCGCTTTGGAATCTGTAGTTACCATTCTCATGTAATTGTTACTCTTTTTATTAACAGCGTGGGGCAATCCAAATAAATGTCCCATTTCATGAACAACAATTTTTTTCTCATACTTTTTATCGGCTGTACAAACAATCATCACACGTTTTTTTACCAGGGCCTTTCCTGAAAAATATCTAAATTTCTTAGCAGAAAACAGAATAACAAAATTCGCGTTATTCCCCTGTTTGGCCGTTCTGAGCGTAGCCAGATCATGAAAGGTTTTTGAATTGATGTAAATGGAATCAAAAATCTCGTAATGGGATAGTGATGAGATGTTGAAGACAATATCAAATTTAGAATATGATTTATTCAAAGCCTCGATAGCTTTAGTGAAACGCGATTCCCAATTACGATGGCGTGTATAGGAACTATCATATAGTACTGCAATATTGAAATTATATTTTTTTTTAGACTTGGAAATTAATTTATAGGGAAATTCTTTTTCAGAATTGATTATGGCGTCAACAATTTCACCATTTGAGTCTGCTTGTTGATTTTTTTCATTTGAGGGACAAGTAAAATAATAATTTATATTAGCATAATTTTTTGATTCTTGGTTGAAATGCGGAGTACAGGAAAAATTTATTACTAATGGGGTGAATAAACCTATAATAAAGGAGTTATATTTATTTTGAATTAACTTTGTCTCATTTATATCAGTAACCGGTTTAAAGTCTTGAGCGCTGGAATTTTTACTCCAATGTAACATATTAAACTTACAGCACTTATATTTTGCTTAATTAAGCGATTAGATCTGTTAATTCAGAATAAATGAGGCCTAAGTTATTGAGAGTATTAAGATAACAAAAGAATGCAATACATAAACAATAACTTTGTCCAACAAGCACTGTAAAATATTGTAAATCTCTAAAACAATTGCAAGTGAAATATTCGTAAAATTGTAACAGGTAAGGTATCATTCAAACACTAATTAGCTAAGAACCCAAAAATCCGATTGTCAGAATCTCTATGCCGATTCACTAAATACAGCCTTGACTCTTTCCCATAATTCTCAACAACAAAACCATAAAATGAACCTTGATGAAAATGGTTATTGACGGACAATGGCGTACCTAAAAAATCACCATTCATATTACATACATGAATACCATTTTGATCTGCAATAAAAATATATTTTTCCCGAAAAATATTTACTCCATCAATTTTAATACCTTCATGATCTTCAACAACTGATAGTCTGGTAGGGAAAACTAACTTTATGGGTTGACCAACATTTTGCAGACTATTTACACCAAAACTACCAGTCTCCTGTACAAATTCACCATTATTAGTTAATTGCACTATTCGGTGATTAGCCCAGTCACTCACAAATATTTGCCCCATGGAGTCAACTGCAATACCTTCAGGACTATTCAAATTGTTTATTAAATTTAATTGCATCGTCCCTGCTCTTATACCTGATGCAATATTGGCATAAATCCAAATACTATTTTCAAAGGCGTTTATAGCAAGGATTCTATTACTTACATTATCAATAGCAAAATCCCTCAATTCATATAATTTAGAGAAATCATTTTTAAATTCAGAATCAGGATTCAGCTTTCCAGTTTCTTTATTTAATACATAATTGCCGTCCCATCGGGAGGAGAATGCAGATTCAAAATCCCCACTTATTTCTTTTGTTGTTTGAATCTCAGAATATTTTATTTTCTTACTTAAAAATATTACTTTCTTATTTTCACCGGCATTAGCAAGTTTGAGAGTCTCTTTAAGCTCATAACAATCAGCATTTCTTACATAAACATTGAACTCTGAATTTAATGGAATCGATCTTCTTTTGTATATTCCATTTTGACCATCTAATATTTCCTCTCCAAATTTTACTTCAGTCTCAGAATTGACGTTCTCCGGAAGATAAACAGTCAAATTGAGAGTTGATGTTATTAACCCCCTGATCTCATTTAACTGGAATGGAGAATTCTGGAAAATATTTTCAGCGACAAAAATTGAATTATTTAATCGGTACTTCGAAGGGTAAATCTCTTTTTGGGGAAAGCCAAACTTCATTAACCACTCAACACTTTCCCGAGCATATTGCTGCTTAAGATAGATCTCATTGGCCAGTTTTTCATAGGTAAGCCCATTTGATTGTGAACTCGGTTGAAACTCAACACTATCAATATTAATACTGTTAAGGATTTCTAATTCTCCGCTTTCATCTGCAGATGACAAACCAGCTTTTGCATTTACCAACCAATATTCATTATGCTGATTGCCTGAACGCTGCAGCTTATCAATTATAACTGAATAACATTTTTTAGCTGCCAGGCCCTGATCGCTAAGACGATAAATTTCCGCCAAATAAAATAAAGCTCTTAGATTACTCTGTTGATTTATGAGGTTTTGAAAAATAACTTTTGCCTGGCTAAATTCATCTGCAAAAAACAAGCACCGTGCTTTAATATAGTCCGCTTCACTTATATAAACGTATTCGGAGTTAATGGAGTCAAAGATCTCAGCAGCCTGTTTAAACTTCAATATTTTATCTGTCGGATTTGCCTGAATTTCGGCTTCTAATGTTTTAACAATTCCTCTGAAAAAGCTCGTTTCATTGCTTCTTCGAACATTAGTTATTTCAAAGAGACGATTTAACAAGATAATATATTTCTCTCTGGTTGTGCCAATGTTTAAGGCAGCCCGTGGCAGGATAAACATTATTGCATTAAATACTTGCTCCAGTTTTTCATTATCCGAACCAGTTAGAATCTCCGACCATATCAATACAGTATTATTAGTCAGGCTACAGTTTACCAACAAAGTTAATAAATTTTTTCGCTTTTGGATTAACATACTGTTTGGTAAAAATTGATTTACATCCTCTTTTAATTTTTTTAGTTTCTGAAAATTGTTGGACAGATAGAAAAACTCAAAGTCTAAAAGAAATTTTCTAACTTTGGCATCTGCCAAAAG
Organism: uncultured Cytophagia bacterium; assembly: GCA_964539665.1. Taxonomy (GTDB): domain Bacteria; phylum Zhuqueibacterota; class Zhuqueibacteria; order Oceanimicrobiales; family Oceanimicrobiaceae; genus CAZIKB01. Next base: position 16,296 of record CAZIKB010000010.1, on the reverse strand, counting down.
TATTTTTTGACGATAGCTTACATTTATATTTCCCTGGCTAATAAATTTTAACAAGTTTTTCCGACTATTCTCATTTTCATTCTGGATCATCTGAATATAGCCAAGCCAATAAATAGATTCTATTATACTTGTCGAAGAATCATAGAAACTTATTGTTTGCTCATTAAAATCTACGCTTTCAATATCAGGATGGCTTTGAGAAAGGTTGCCACGCCGGAACATCCGTTCTGCCACAAATTCTATTTCTCCTATTTCGTCCCATTTTGTTATAAACTCATCTTTCGTTTGTTCATGACTGGTTAGAACGTATTGATTCAATTTTTTAATTAATTCCAAATATGATAGTATGGTGTCATAATTTTTATTTAAAGATGGGTAATCTAATAAAAGTGAATTATAGTTGAGATTTGTAAAATAAAACAAAGCGGTTTGAGTGGCATCTGATTTCTTGTTAGCATCTGCTACCAAGTCAAATGTTTCAGGCGAAATAGTTTGATACAATTTTCCTAAATAATAATTCAACAATTGTTTTTTTATTCGAGCAGTAGCTTGTAATTCATTAATATCAGAGGGGGCTGCTCTGGTCGGTAGATAATTAAGAATTGAATCATAGACATCCTTAATCATTGCATACGAATTTATAATTTCATTTATTTCACCTGAATTCAATTCTCTTTCGAAAATTTCATACATTTTAGATAATTTTTCTTTTACCTTACTTTCCGCTGCCATAAAACGGGACTGGATTCTAATCGAATCAGGCGCTTCAGGGTGGACGTCCATAAATTCTGCATAAGCTCTTTGTAATTTATCTCTGGATTCATCGTTTAACTCCGCCATTCTGTAGGAACACCAGCCCATTTTGTATTTGCAAGAATAATAATATTCTATAAAATTACTTTGAAGATCTGAGCATTTTAATGCTTTATCAAATTCATTCCAGGCCTGTTCCAGAAACGAAATATCTTTTTCAGGATTCGATTCAAAAATAGCTTTAATGTAATAACTTTCAGCTAAAAAGTACCTGGCAAGCCCTTCTTCCTGTGGATTTTTTTTAATAAACTCCGGAACATAAATTTGGATTACAGAATCATATTGGGCTCTGTTATACAACATAATTCCTTCAAGAAATTCCTGAGAAAGGGAAATTGAATAATTACAAAGTATCCAAACACTGATAATGATAAATTTTCTACACAATGTTATAATCCTAACTAATTGATGATCATAATATTATTTCTATCAATACCTTCAAAATAGTAAATCATCCCGTTTTTTATATTGTTTTTTCTTTTTACATATTTTAAATTTTTCTTTAAACCTCTCAAATCAATATGTACCTTCATATGCTCCATTTTTGTCGGTACATTGAAATAGTATTTAATTTTGCCTATCTTATACTGGACAAAATTCCAGGTATTTAAAATTCTTTTAATATACTGACCGGCTTTAGGGTGGCCTTTATCATGGATTCTTTTTACAACAAATTCACCTTCTTTGTCAATATTACCAGCAACCATTACATCCGCATTTTTATCGAGTCTTTCTAAATAATGCCAATCTAACGGTATTGGATTACGTTTAAAATCCAATTGGAATTTCAGAACTTTAATGGGAGGCCCAACAATTCGAATGCTCCGCGTACCTGGACGTTTTGGCGTGGGAATTTTTTCAGTATCTATCTGTTGCGGGATACTCTTTTGTGCAGCAGGGATTTTCTTAATTTGGATCTGTCGATACAGCAAAATAACAGATATAGTTATGACTGCAGAGTAAAATAAATATTTAAGGATTTTTTTTATCATTATTATAAATCAATTTGAAGTATATTACCTTCAATCACAAGATTTTTGCAATATCTGATATCTTCGATAGTTCCAGAGACACAACCATACTCAAAATATGGATTATCTATTAAGTATTCAATAATATTTGTAGCATAGTAATATGGCAAATGATTCGGACATCTTATTAACACAAAGTATTCTCTTTTCCGTAACCTACTTGAAGACTGTAGTAGTTTTTCCAGACGCTGATTAAGCATTTCTGAGTTTATTGTCATTTTACTTGACAGCAAATCAATTTGGATTTTTGAATCATTCGGGTCGGCTAAAAGATAGCCGTATTTATTTAATGTATCAATGGCAGTATAATCAATCCACAAAAATTGCTCCTCATCAATGATTTGAATAAGTATTTGAGCATCGCCTGGTTCATTTTTGGGTGTCGGAATAAAGAGTTTGGATTCTCCTTTCGTGTATCTTATCATGATACTTGTTGTAAGAAAAAAAAGTAGTAGTATAAAAATCAAGTCTATCAGAGAAACCATGGGTATTTTCCGATTGTCATGGTGCATTTTTTTAAAGGCCATGAATGATTACCTTGCTAATTATAATCACTGAACTGTTCTTATTACAATTTGCGGTATGATATCATTGTAAGAACTACATTGATCCATAATGAAACTTAAAATTTGAAACTCTGTATTTCGTTCGGCTCTCATTTCAATCAGAGGCCGGGTGTTCCCCCTGTTAAATTTTTCCAGGTCTATATAGCGTTTTATTGAATTTGTTATTAAGGTACACGGCGGCAGATTTTGAAATTCCTGATATGATAATTCCAATATGTCTGGCGGAAAAGCTGCAAAAGTTGAATCAGTTATGGCCCTGTTTAATGCTTGCACGCGGGTTATTTTTACGGAATCGTTATATGACGGCCACAAAATATATGCCGTCTTTGAAACGTAATAGTTATTTGTATCCGGTACGATTTGGATCATTAAATTTTCCAGGATATCTTCTTCTATGGCAGACAGTTCAGTCCTGGTTTTGGGCAATTCCAAATCTGCATAACTTTTTGAATCCGAAACATCTCCGGCTAATGAGAAAGCAAAAGATACTAAAAAAAATATCAACAGTAAAAAAACAATATCTATTAGACCAGTAAGTTCAATCGCAATCTTATCCTGTTTTTTTTTGCGTTTCATTTTATCACGTCCTGTGCAAATGATTCAGTTGAGCTAAAGTGTTTATAGTGACTAAAGTGGATTCAAATATTGATCATATCACTTTAGACACTTTTAACTTTAGGCACTGCGATTTAGTGCGCTGGGAATTATGCAAAACCTGAGATTGGTGAATACCAGCGCTACAATTTTTCAGTTATAGAGATATACATTTCTTCCCATTTCGCATAAATCCAGTCAAGTTTATGCTTGAAATAATAGTAAACTAAAATAAAAAAGATACCATTCGCCAGGCCAAAAATAGTTGTCCATAATGCTTCAAATATGCCATTGCTCAATTGTTGAATCGTATTCACAAAATCATGTGTAGCGGTAGACCTGGTCAATTGTTGGAAGGCGTAGGTAATGCCTGTTACTGTGCCGAACAAGCCCACTAATGGAGCGAGCGCACCATAATTCCAAAACCACTCGATTTTGGATTTTCTTCGTAACTTTTCAATTTCAATAGACGCGCGATTTTCAAAGGCTCTTTTTACTTCTTCCGATGGCTTTAACCATCTATAGCCATTCATTCTATGAATTTCCAGTCCAACCCGGATAATCTTACTGGTTGGAAAAGACTCTAATCCTTTCTTTAAATCATAAACTCCCTTTCTTAGTATCCACTTTCTTATCTTTGCCAGGGGTCGGTCATCATTTATGACAGGCTCATAAATTTCATCGATAATTTTTTGCATGTCCCCGATTTCTGAATTTTCATATAAATGTCCGTTGCCATTTTGTGAAATTAATTCTTGAAAACTGTCCTCAATCTTAATTACTAATTCTGTTAAAAGATCATCCGGTTTCTTAAGACCGTTTTCTTCATTTTCAAAAGGATAGGCTATTATATCCTCAATTGCACTGATTGCTTTATCTCCATCCGCAATCCAATAATCCATACAGGCGACATCCACGGTGGCCATTTTTTCTGTCGAGCTTAAACCAGAGGGTATGTTTTTCGCGGCTTGATCCGCAACAGCTCTACTTTTGGTTGCAATCTTTTCCCAGGCTTTTAATATAAATTTAAATTTATTGGTCAACCGATATTTATATGTATTGTCACAACTTAATGAAAAAGACCAGAATAAATTCCGTGTGGATCGTGAAAATGGGAACACGTTGCCTAAATACAAAGTTCGGGTTGAGTAAAATATGAGTATAATAAAACTTAATGTACAGGTAATGGACAAAAACAAAAATGCAAGTTTACCCAATTTAGTTGACTGATCATAAATCCCGGCTTTGCCAATTGACATAAGTTGCCATCTACCGGGATGTAAATAATATAACCAGCTTTTTCCAACCAAACCGGTATATTGATCTTTATTTCCCTTTCCCACCACAATAGATGCTGGAGCCGATTCAGCTACTAACATGGCATCCATAGAATAGGCACGCACCCTGAAAATATATTTATTGCCAATTTTTTTCTTTAAAAAATCAGTATAGTTTATTTTTTGTACATCTCTTATTACTGGCTCTGTATCTGAATCCCCATTGAACATGTATACCTGGTAAGTTAATGGTAATTCATTTGGAGCATTATTAATAATTCTGTCTTTATTATTAACAGTTTCTTTAACCAGGACCTTCCAGGTAAGCCTTAGGTCAACTTCCGTTGGGATGAACAACCAATTTTTTCGAACATTTAAATAGGAAATATCCGTGATAGCAATCTCGTACTTTGATTGTCCAAAAGCGGTAATAGTGAGATTAGTTAATACGATAATCATTATGACCCAAAAAAGTGTTCTAAGTTTAAAATCCTGAAATTCCATGATTTTTACCTCAATTGATTTACATACATTATTCACAACAATTTATTTATAGTTGAAAGTATATGATTCTTCTTTTAGCCTTCCAATTGAAAATGATTCAACGTATGAATATATCAGACTATTTACTAATTTATCTAAATTATCAGTATCCTTTGATTCATAATAATCAATCATTTTGAATATTAAGGCCTCACCATTAGTTAAAAACTTTGCTAAATCTGAATTTGGGAAAAATCTCGGTATCTTCGCAAATTCAGCAATATATGCATCAGCGTCCGATGATTTTGAAATTTTGTACATTGAGGCAGCTTTAAGAAACAGAATTTCATCACCAAAAGTGCAGTCACCAGTTAGAGGTAAAAAAATATCTTGTGGGAAAAATGAATCATTTAAGTTGATTTCATTCAGATTCTCAAGAACTGCTTGAAAGTTACTCTCCAAAAATGCAAAATGCCCGGCAAGATATTTAGCCAAAGAGCTGAATGCAGACTGATAATTTATGATACTTCTGGCCTCTGCATTATATTGACTTTTATACAGCGCGAAGGCATAGAGATAGTTAACAAAAATAAGCCGTTTATTGTTGGCTTTTCCATCGCGATCTCTGATAACATTTATCTTTTTCCCCCAGGACCGGCCACTATCTGCACACACTGTTACAGCCTGTTTTTCATTTCCTGATAATATGAGGCATTGGACATAGTATACAAATGATTTGAAATATTCATCAACATCAAATTCAGGTTTGCCAAAATCCTCAAATAAAAATTTGGAAGCAACTGTGGTATACATAGATTGTACTTTTTTAAATCTATTAATTGATTTTTGAAGATATTTCAGGTCAGTTTTATCAGAAGATATCGCCTCGTTCAAGGCCAGGAGAAATTCAAAATCAGCCTGCCTCAGAGCCGCTTCGTACCTGTAAGCATGTCTTCCTGGATTTTTTGCTTTCCCGGCGTTTTTCAAATGCCTGATTATTTTTTCATTTGCATTTATACTAAACAAATTTTGACACGCAATTTCAGTAAATTGATTCATGCCCTTTAGGTACCAATATTTAGCCGAAAAAGGATTATGATCTAAAGAAATCGAAATTCGGGCGCCTGCAGCATCAAATGCGCTCTTATCATTCGCATAGGTCAAATCACCATAAGGCAACCAGTCCTGACCCAAAAGCAATTCCGGGCTAAAATTTATGCCAAAAGTAAAAGATTCATAATTAGAGTTGGTTCCCATTCTGAGTTTTAATGGAATCTGAGCGCTGATTAAAGACAAATCATATTCCAGGCCGAACATTAAATCACGGTCACGGGCGGATGGTTTAATAATACCATAATCAAATGAAAGCAGTAATCCCCGCAGTCGTCCGTATGGCGGTTTCAATGATACACCAAACACACCAGTAGCGGGTAACCTGTCGCCAATAATGTTTGCGTCATAAGAAATAGTTGATTGATTAAAATCACGCAGTGAGAGCCCGAGATTAAATATTCCTGAAAAATGAGTATATTTAAGTCCCAGATCAAAACTTGTGGCTGTACCACCTGAACCAAACAATTGCTGATTAACAAACTTTGTTGTCAAACCAATATTCAAATCACCTTTTAAGTGATTTAACCAGCCTAACAAACCATTTTCTGGAATACGATTTATTAATCCATTTAACGGGTAGGAGACTGAAAAATAAAATGCCGATTGAGTGATTGAATTTTGAGATTGATCTACAGCTCTTGATGCATCAGCATTGTATAAATCAAAATCGCCTAAGGCATGCCAGAGCATTCCCACACCAATATTAAAATCCTGGATAAAATTTATTAAAGGATTTGTGCCGTTGGATTTAATAAAAAATAAACTCAAAGGAACAGCGCCACCAAGATAATTAAAAGATGCTCCTTCCTGTAAAGGCATGTGCATGAACATCATTGAACCGCCAATTCTGGAAAACGCCGCGAGCCCTGCTGGATTCCAATACATTGCACTGGCATCGTCGGATACTGCAGTAAAAGCTCTGCCAAAACCCATTGCTTTCGCTCCCACTCCCCATCTCAAAAACTCACCAGCCTGGCCAGCTTTACCCTGGGCTATTAAGCCATTAACTTGAAAAAATTGGGAAATAATTATAATCAGGAGTATTCTTCTTAGCATTATGACTTAATCACATTAATAAGATTGCTTCTTGATTCCTACTTTAAATCGCTCTTTCGTTTCAGTACCGATGCAAATATAGCCTCCATTTGCAGCCATCTCTCCTGCCCCATTACGGCCATCCCAGGTAAAATCATGACGATTTTCTTTTTCATTCAACACCCGTACCAAATTCCCAAAAAAATCATATATTCTGACTTCTCTTTCGCTGGTATTCTTAAATCGAATGGTCACCCGATCTTTCAGGGGATTAAATGGATTTGGAAAACCGAACATGTCGGTCAAATTTTCCTGCAAATTTATAGTAATTGAACTTACATCGCTCACATTATTTGCCCCGTCAATAACGCTGACAGATAATTCAATGCTGGATAGTTGATTAACAGGGGCGTTCAATGTATATGGAATCTCTTCCATCATTTGCGCTGACGAATCTACAAAATCAACCTGCAAACGGGGAAGGTCATTTTCGAGAATTTTATATTTCCAAATTTCACCTGGAACAGCGTCGTGGGCTATTAAATTTAATTGAATCTGCCGGTCATAAGCCCAAATTTTTCCATTCAATATCTCTCCATCAGGAAATGTAAAAGAATCAATAACAGGTATCATATTATCCTGAATCGACGTTACTGTATCAGAAAGAACCATTCTGTGTTGCTTATCCAGCCCACTTACCCAGTAGCAATATCTTTGACCGTCGTGCAAATTTTGGAATAAGTGGCACATTTCTGACTGTGATGGATTTATAAATAATACCGAATCATCTGCTACCGAATCGCAATTATCATCACGAAAAACACTTACAGAGACCAAAGAGCCAGAGACGGTCCAACAAACTTCATTCGACAAACCCGGGGTGAATTCTGGCATGGGATTGATAGCAAGCTGTGCAGTACCAATATAATCACAAATTTCCAATCCGCCCTCTTTTTGAAGATTGTCTAACGAGTCAAAAGGTTGAACATAATATTTAAACTGCTGACCTGGTGTGTCCTCCGGGAGTAAATCATCATAAGTTACAAAATCAGGAGCAACAACGGCAATCAATTCCTCGTTTCTCAAGATACGATACCCCGCCAAACCACTACAATTCTCAGGTTCAACAGATGGGGACCAGTTCAGCTTAATACCATTCGCATTGGACATTTGTACACAAGTCAGATCAGCAATTGGATTAGGCGGAGTTTCATCCAAGTAAATCATCACCGATTGAAACTCACTTACATTTCCAGCACAATCCTGCACTTTGGCAGACACTGCAATTGGCAGGCATTCTTCGGATTTTAGTAAGAGTGCGATAGTTGTATCTATTTGCCCGTAGGGTTTGCTTAAATTAATTAAAGAATCGGATTTGCCGTTTTCAAATATTTGGAAATTGCGGATTACTCCGGGAACCTTATCATGTACCGATAATTTTATATTAATATATTTCGTGGTTGACCATATTTGATTATGTAAGATTTTCGCATCCATGACATCCAAATAATCGACTTCAGGTATCGAAGCGTCTTGAGTTGATGCGACCGTATCGGATAAAATTACCCTTTGCTGTTGATCTACTGCACTTATCCAATAACAGTATTTTTTACCATCTACTAATTCCTTAAAAGTAAAGCAGGTATCAGCCACCTCGAACATCACAGCGCTTTCATAATTACAATCCTCCGCAATGAAAACAGAGTACGAATTAATCAATGCTGATTTTGTCCAACATACTTTATTTGAATCACCCGGAGTGAACTCCGGTTCAGAAAACATGGTAATTTGAGGTACCGTGAAAAAATTGCACTTTGCACTCCCCCCTGCCATTTGCACATTCCCTAAAGAATCAAAAGGCTGAACCTGGTAAATGTATTCTGAATCCTGACTCTCTCTGGAAAATGAATCAATGAAAGTTGTATCTGCTGCTGGTACAGTTTCCAATAAAATATCGTCCCGATATACTAAGTATCCGGCTAATCCGATTCCCGGATCAATTTCAAAAGAAGGAGTCCAGTTAAGCTGGATGACATCTAATTTCTGTTCACAACTTAAATTCACGCTGGCCGGCGGCGTGGTATCGATATTTATTTTTAATTGTGCACGCGTACCTGCCTGCGGTTCGCCGCCATTTCCAGCTAATTGAAAATCCGGAAAACAACTCTCCGGGGTGTGCGTCGCATCTTTTCCTTCAATTCGAAACTCATAACAACCATCAGATAAATTTTGGATGAAAGAGGTCCGGGCAAAATCAGAATAAACATATCCTGAATCCGTTAGAACTCCGGCAAAAGTAGTATCATCAATTACACTTAGCCATTCGGTTGAAGAACAATTACGCCGGTACAAAAAGCCTTGCCATACGCCGGCCGGATCAGATAAGTCAGCCTCAATTTGAATGACAGGCTTATTCCACCATCCACTAATTAATGTTGAATCTAATTCAGGGATTCGAACATTTTCAATCTCGGGGGCTTCTGTATCTTGAATAGACCAAATTGTGTCTTTATACGCACTACAATGGATAACCAACTGGTTACTGTTCGTAACAGCATCGCAATCAATATTGCATACAGGTATAAAAAGGGCCGTGGTGTATGTATATCTCGAACCATTTTTAAGTGATTTAATTATTTCTGAATTAGTTGAATCGTTTTGCAATATAACTGGCCTCGGAAACTCGAGCGGTGAACTAAGACCGCTACCTTCCACCAATGTTATCACAAAAGGATTTTTAATTGAATCAGCTGAAAATGGAATATTTTCAAAGGCCGGAAGATTAAATTTTATAATGTTGGACAAGCCTTTTGTGTATCGCGGTTCTCGAAGTAGAGTTGGAGCGGGTACATCCTGAATACAATTTTCTATTTGAAGATTACTGAGAAACTCCTGAAATAGAATTATATATACCGGGTCATTCGATTGTCTTACCTGTGCCCTTGAAGCGGAGTTAGTAAAGAGTACGACTATCAGGCCTAAAATAGAAACTATAAAATAGTCTCTATACACATCCAACCTCCAGTTTTTTGCAAAATCTCATGAAAAATAAATCAGATTTCCAATTTAGTAAAATGCAACTTTGCCTGAAATCAGACAGCCTCAAATCAATGAGGATGACTCCCAAATAAATTTGGGCGTTACTTTACCGCTATTTTAAAAAGACCATCTTATGAGATGAAACAAAATTTCGAGCCCGCATTCTGTAGACATAAATTCCATTTCCGACTAAGACGTCATTATCATCAATGCCTTTCCATACTATAGTATATTCACCAGGCTGTCTTGTATCGTGAACTAAAGTGCGGACCTTTTGGCCTTTCATATTAAATAGTTCAATCAGAACCTCAACCCCATCCACTTCAAATTTCGGGATAGCATACTTAATAGTGGTTTCGGGATTAAATGGATTCGGATAATTTTGTTGCAGCCCAAATTCCTCGGGTAAATACTCAAAATCCCTTTGTTCATTTGAATGAACTCCACTAACAATATTTATCAGACATGGGAACGCAGCCGACCAGGGGCTTTCAAAATTTTCAATCCGAGCTTTAACACGCCAATGAATATTCTCCCATGGTACATTATAATTAAAGCAGGTAGTTTCCAGTGGGCCAGCTACTATGTTTGTAGTATAATTTCCAAATAATTCAACAAATCGTGCTCCTTCAACAAAATAGGAAACCTTTTGGCTTGAATCATTAAAGCTAATTTCATTCCAGCAAAATGTGCTGTCATTGAGACACCATCCAGAATCCGGAGGCTCCACGATAAAAGGCAAAACACCGGCATTTGCGAATTCCTGACGATTGTCCAGGCTATCCACTGCATGTACACGCCACTTTGAAGTTATCAAGTTCTCATCGATTTTAACATTTCGATCAATGAATTTATGCATGGCGGATCTGGTAGTATCCTTCCCAATAATGATATCATTTCGGGTAATTTCATAATACCAGGTCCCGCTGCAATTGTCACTGACTTCATCCCATCTTAAATGTACACTAACTTCGCCTTCTTCTCCAAAAATTGGGGCTACTGTTGAATCAACAAAACAGGTTACTATTTCCGGTGGAAACTGATCATAATTACCTGAGAATACCCCAAGCTCTGAATATTCTGAAGACCAGGGAGAAAAATGGTTCCACTGGTCTTTCGCTCTAATCCGGGCATATAAAATGTTATTTTGATTATTTATAAATGGATAATCTGTTTCTTTTCTAAATGTTTGGGATTTACTAAAGCCTGATCTTAGAATTGATTTATAAAAATTAAAATTTGGATCAATGCTCAGTTCAATAAGAATACTATCCGCCCCGAAATCCCCATCCACTGGCCTGACATTTTCATCGACCCAGGACCACGCAATATTCACACTGTCACGAAAACATGAAGGATTCATTTTTTGTATTTTAGGAGTAAACAGCCATTTGGGATTGAAATTCACAATTTTTATTTCATTATCAAGGGAGCGTTGATCCAGGAAATCAACAGCAATTACTGAGAACTGAAATGTTTTTGAAATATCCATTCCTCGAACCAACAGAGTATCGTGGTCATGCACCAGAATCGAATCTAATACTGTTCCTGAGCCCGATACTGACCATTGCACCAAATAATCATCCACAGAGACATTGGAATAGCCGCGCCATGAAACGAAAATATTCCCCATTGATGAACCAGGTTGTACTGGTAAGGCCTGTACCTCAAAATCCACCGAGGTCGGGAAATTATCGACCGGCACAAATAAAGGTCTGGATAACGCACTTACAAAGACATCTGAACATGTCTGGTTAAGAGCATCAAGGATGGTCTCTTTTACCTGAAAAATATAAGTGTGCCCGGGTAAAGCATTATAGAGAGTAAAATCTGTTTTATTAAATAAATTGGCGGTTAACTTAGGGGATGGACTTACTGAATCTTGAAGAACAAATATTTCAGAATTATAGGAGAAGGTATTATTTATTTCAGGTGAAGGGTGATTCCAGAAAATCCTGACTATGTTCTTATCAAGCTCTGTTTTATCTCTGTCGAATTCCGGTGGTCGATTAGAATACTGTACAACTACTGGATCGGCATTGGATGACAGGTTATAACAATCATTTACTTTAATTGAATAATAATTACACTGGAAAGCTTTTAAGGAGTCCTCCTCAAATGCTTGAATCCATTGCAAACTATCGCCTGGAAGCACGGCTACTGGATTTTCAGTCTGGTTTTCTCCTTCAGTCCAATGGTAAACTTGGAATTCAATAATTTCCGCTCCATCGGGATGCGACCACGATAGAATAATATCCCCGGTCGGATTACTGTCCTGTCTGGCCGTCAAATTTTCCACGCTTTGCAACTGCATTTTTTTTCGAACTGTAATTGTATTGGAGAAAATGGTTTTACTTCCACCTGAATAAAACGCTCGTAACCGAACTTTATATATTCCATCAATGCCATCGAGTGGGCATTTCACCTCACTTGTCTGTGGATTATTGATTGTCTTAAGGACAATTGACAAATCAGGCCGCAATATTTCTACATGATAACCTGCTATGTCTGTATTGTCAAAATCTTCCCAATAAATAGTGAATGAATCGCTTTTAATACCTAAAATATTTGTACCGCAGAGTATTGCTTTAGAGGAATCGGTTTCAATAACCGGGCCAACTAAAGCACGCAATGATACTTCCCAATCAGAGTTTTCAATTGTTCTGAAATTACCAACCCGATCCTGAATAGCAATCTTGTAATTAAATATTTTGTTAACTGCAATTTTTGACAGAGTATCACGGTATGTTGTTTCTCTTGCGTCTATTATTTCGAGAGGAGTAAATGACATTCCCCTATCATCACTACGATAAATATGGTAAGATTCAAGTCCGCTGACCGGATCAACTGCTGGCTGCCAATCCAATCTAATACAGCCGTCTCCTTCATTCTCAAATATCTCAGTTTTTGCACTTAGATTGCGGATATCTGAAGGCGGGAAATGATCTTGAACCGCTGCAACAGCATCTGACCAGACACTAATATTACCATGGATGTCTTTGCCAGCAACACGATAATAGTATTTCAAGCCATTCACAAAATTGGGATCCACATTCGCAGATAAAAGACTGAATTCATAACATAAATTTTCAGCGCTAATCCAATCCGAATCGAAAAAATGAACACCCTCATCTTCGGGGCGGTGAATTTCAAAAAGGGCTGCATTTTCGCGAACCGCTTGAAACCGCAACGAATCGGTATCCCTGAATCCGATACATTCTGCAAGAGTGGTTGGGTCCTGAATACATACATCATTTGTTGAACCTCTGGAAAATTTCTCACCTATATCATTCTCAACAATAGACCAATTATTTATTATCGGTTTACAATGGCCTTCCAGGTCTAAAATAATTAGTGGAGATGGGATTCCCTCACTCATGTTGCCTGCCGCATCAAATGCGTCAATTCTATAGCGAAATGTCTGTAAATCATTCTCTGCACCCAATGAATCGGAAAAACTCATAGTGTCTTGATAAATATAAGGATGGTTTTTTTTGATTGGCTGGATAAACACCACAAACATGTTTATCCCTGAATTTTGACTACCAGCGCCCGCAGCAAAATTACCTCCCAGAATTACCTCGCCAGGTTGAACAATTTTTCGGCTTTTAAACAATCTTAATTGCATTTTATGAGGTTGAGTGATTAAATCTTTCTGGATAGTCTGGAAATCACGTCTAAGCCAATCCGTTCTGGAATTATAAATATTATCAAATGCGATGTAGATATTAGAAGGTGACTTAAGGTTAAAAGAAACAGATTTTTCCGATTCATCCCAACAATCCTGTTTTGCTGTTTTTATCATAGTTGAACCTTCTATCTCATCTGGTAACCTTAATATCGTTTCAATACCATCCAGATACAAGGATTCTCCGACAATCGTGCGCACAGGCAAATAATTTAAAGGTTCAATATTTGAAACTGGAAAAAATGGGAGAGTATCAATTACAGTAAATGTGCTTTCAATGGCATTGCTTTTCTCGCGCGATACAATATATTTTTCAATATAACTAATGTCGTCTGGAATAATTGGCCATTGAATTGTGACCTTTCCCATTGAGTTCACAACAAATTCAGATACTTCAACTTTCGGTGGAGGCGTATTGTCCTGGATTGAATAGACCGTATCGGATGTCAATGTGACAAAATTCCCATCAGATTCTGTGGTAGTTTCAAGAAAATAGCCATATTGAATTCCACTTGATAAACTTTCGACAGCCTGGCATTCGTTCGCTGGATTCGCAGTGGCCAGGGAGTTAAAAAACTGTCGGTTTTTTTCTGCAGTATTGGGGAAATGAAATAATTCCTGGCTGAGAACAGTACAATTTGACCAGCAAATCAGATTCGACACGCTATTTGTAAACGGTGGTTCTGGTTTAATTTTTGGTACCACTTCAATTGTAGTTTCATGTTTCCTCCATAAACTTCCAGCAGGTCCTGATATTTGTGCCGTCACTATAAATGTATAAATACCGCAATCATCAGTAGTCGGTGCAAGAGTAAGGGTATCGACAACCGTGCAACTGGTGGTGCATGAAACCGTTTTTGAATCCCAGTTAGAGGCAAATGCAGGCACCTCCGGTTTGATTCTAAGTTTTAAAGTTCCGGATCCCGTCGCTTCTGCAGAAAAAATAATATTCACAATCTCACCAGGACTAATTCTGCTGCTTTTATTACCAGTCACATTGAAACGAATAATCGGTTCAGCCTTTTGACCAAAAGAATTGGAACAATTAAATATCATAAATAGTATTAGAATCTTCCTCGGTATAAAATGATAATCCATGGCAGACACCTTATTAAGCTTTAATCTTTAAAGCTCGTATTCCCCCTTTTAAAATAGTTAACAGCAGCCCTTCATTTTTAAAATAATACTACTTTCAATCCCCATAACGAGCAGTTCAAGAACATTTTTGAAAATTATACCAAAAAAAGGAGAGGAAGGAATGAAAAATTTACTTCCTATAAAATAAATCAAACACAAATAAGGATTATTGCGACTTTTCTACCTTGCTATTGTAACCCAATTAGTATTTCATCTGGATTCAGCGGGTCAGAAAGATACTTAAGTAAGTCGTTATAAATATATAACAATTACGCAATATAGTCAAGTTATTTCTTAATTTTTTGCGTTTTTTTGTAAAATAAATTGATTGTGCAATATTTTATTGGATCTTTCAGGATACAACCTGTCACTTTGTAGCAGCTTGTGCGATTTGGCGCAACTCTTCCACCTGAGTTTCATTCCCCATGACAATTAATACATCACCACAATTAAGCACACTATCTGCTGGAGGATTCATTTGGATAGGTTGACCTTCACGATGGTACGCAATTACCAATGTCCCCGTACGCCTGCCAATGTGAAGATCACGTATGGACTTGCCAACGAAGGAGCTATTTTCTGAAATGTCGATTTCTTCTAAACGTAATGCCAGATCCTGATCACTCATCATAACATCTAAAAAGTTCACGACCTTTGGTCGCAAAAGTACGGATGCCATCCTTCTTCCGCCAATTTCTGCGGAAGAGATTACTTTATTTGCACCTGCTCTAAATAATTTAGCCACAGTAGCTTCATCAGCCGCGCGAGCAACAATGGTCAAGTCTGGATTAAATCCCCGTGCTGTCAGAGTCACAAACACAGTATCGGAATCTTCCCGAACTGCTGCAATTAATCCTTTTGCCACAGCCACTCCGGCTTTTAACATTACATCATCATGAGCTGCATCGCCCTGAACAACTATTAATCCCTGGTCGATAAGTTTTTCACATAGCTCGACATCCTTTTCTATGATCAAAAAAGGAACTTTGCTCCTCTTAAGCTCTTCCCCGGCGTGACGTCCTTCGTTTCCATACCCACATATGATGATGTGATTGTACATTTTTTCAATTATATTTTCCATTTTACGTGCCCTGAATAGTTCTTTTAATTCCCCTTCAATAAAAAATGCCGCGATATTTCCAAAACCGTAACCAACTGTACCGAGTCCGACCACAATTAAACACACAGTGAAAATTCGACCGCTGTCCGATAATCCACGAACTTCCTGGAAACCAACCGTTGAGATGGTGATGATGGTCATATATAACGCTTCACCCGGAGACCAACCTTCAAGCAATGTATACCCAACACTTCCGGTAACTAAAATTAGAATAAAGACACCAAAAGTAATCCAAATTCTTTTAAATGGGGTTAACTGTTTTGACCACCAGGAAATATTCCACTCGGACGACCAAAGGACCATATTTTTCACAAGTTATAAATCCAAAGTAAGGCAAATTTAAACAAGGTGGATTCAAGTTCCAAGTGCAACAAGTGAATTAAAGAATAATTGATTAGGA
>CAZIKB010000009.1:0-83283 GCA_964539665.1 uncultured Cytophagia bacterium | reverse complement strand
ACAACCGCTAAAAACTGTTTAATCCTGAATGTCTCAGCTTTGCTGAAGCAGTACATTGTCAATAAAAAAGAATTTTGGAAAACAAGATGCTCTCACTGCAAAATATGAGAATAAAGGTGATAAACTTATACTCTAATTTCCACTTCGGTCATCTTGCCATAAAAAAAAGAGATTATAAATCAAGCTCAAAATAGATTTCATTACAAGCGAGTGGAGAAGATATTTTATGCTGATTAAATGCAAGTAAGAGTAACACTATTAAAAAATATTAGCATACATATTGGTGAAATCCCAAAAAAGGAGTAAACCATGACTGCACAAGAAATACTTGATGAACTCTCCAAACTTGGTAATGAAAACACCAAAAGGATACTCATTAATCATGGTGCGAGAGAGCCTTTTTCTAGTGTAAGAATGAGAGACCTTAAAACAATTCAAAAGGCTATTAAAAAAGATTATCATTTATCGCTTGAGTTATACGATACCGGCTTTTCAGAAGCAATGTATCTGGCTGGTTTAATTGCTGATGAAAACAAAATGACTAAGAAAGACCTGCAAAATTGGGCCGTTAAAGCTTACTGGTATATGATAAGCGAATGCACAGTTGCCTGGATAGCAGCGGAAAGCAATCACGGTTATGAAATGGCACTGGATTGGATAGAATCGCAGAAAGAAAACGTCGCATCATCGGGTTGGGCCACGCTCTCAAGTTTGGTTTCGATAAAACAGGATGCTGAATTGAAAATAGAAGAACTCGACAATCTCCTGAACAGAGTAGGCGAAGATATTCATAATTCGCTTAACCGGGTTAGGTATACCATGAATGGTTTTGTAATATCTGCTGGTTGTTACGTATCTTCTTTAACTGATAAGGCATTATTGATTGCAAATCAAATAGGGAAAGTCCATGTTGATATGGGAGGTACTGCTTGCAAAGTGCCTGATGCTCAGGAATATATTGAAAAAGTAAAAAGCATGGGGAAAATTGGTAAGAAGAGAAAGATGGCACGATGTTGAACTGTTAGAGTTGACTTGTAAAACCAAATAACTAAAATATAAAATTGGGAGGTTCAAACCATGTTAAAGCGAATGATTCTGTTGCTTTTCTTAACAAGTTATATCTTTGCCGGCGAAGATGGCAAGGTCGTGCCGACGATTGATGCTTTGCTGACAATTCGCTCTGTGGGCAGTGTAAAAATTTCACCAAACGGTCGGTGGATCGCTTACACCATCTCCCAGGCTAATTTTGAGGAGAATGCCTATATCAGTCAAATCTGGTTGGCGAACGCTAAAAGCGGGCAATCCCTGCAGCTCACTCGTGGCAAGAAGTCTGCTTCAAATCCACAGTGGTCTCCAGATAGCAAGTGGTTAACATTCACTTCCAGTCGAGGAGAAGACAAAAGCCAGATTTTTGCTATTTCTCCTGTCGGTGGTGAAGCCATCAAATTAACCAAAGTTGAATCTGGTATTTCCAATTACCAGTGGTCACCGGATGGCCAGAAGATTGCTTTCACAACCATGGAACCGGAATCGAAGGCGCTTAAGGATCGCAAAGAGCATGTCGGCGACTATTTTGTCGTTCGCAAGGAATACAGACACAACCACATCTGGCTTTTCGAGGTCACTGAAGCGATGAAAAATCCTCAAACTGGAGATCAGATTACAAGTGGCAAAGAATTCAACGTCGGAGATTTTTCCTGGTCGCACGACGGCACCAGAATTGCATTTCACGCTACATTGAATCCAGATCGAATCCAATTTTATACTGCTGATGTTTATGTCTATAGTCTCGACGATAGCACAACGACAAAAATTGTGTCAATGGCTGGCCCGGACTGGAGTCCGCAATGGTCACCCGATGACAGTCAGATACTTTTCTCCAGCTATTCTGGCAAGGAGCTCTTTTACGGTTTCAATTCAAATCTGGTACTGGTGCAAGCAAAGGGCGGTGCTCGAAAAATACTCACCAGCGAATTCGATGAAAATCCAGGCTTTGTGCACTGGAACCGGAATGGTGTCTTTTTCCGGGCATCCCAGAAAACCAGCTACCACCTGTTTCAACTGAATCCAGGCAACGGCAAAATCAAACGTCTCACAGGGCCCGATGATTTAATAGCCTCAACTTTCTCCCTAACGCCAGATGGTAAAAAGATGGCCTTTACGGCAAGTTCCCCAACGACCTTGAGAGAAATTTATGTGTCTGACGTGCAAAATTTTTCTCCAAAACGAATAACCAAAATGACTGAGCAAACAAAGGAGTTTGTTCTGGGTACCCGCGAGCTCATTTCGTGGCAAAGCAAAGACAGCACCATTATTGAAGGTGTCCTGATTAAACCAGCAAATTTCGACAACAGCAGGAAATATCCACTTTTGTGCGTCATTCACGGTGGCCCGACAGGAATTGATCGACCCGCGCTTCTGGCAAAGGGCACACGCTACTATCCCGTTGATATTTGGGCTGGACGCGGCGCTTTGATTTTGATGGTTAACTACCGAGGCAGCGCTGGCTACGGAGAAAAATTTCGTCGTCTCAACTATCGCAACCTGGGTGTTGGTGATGCCTGGGATGTGGTGTCAGGCGTTGACAATCTCATCGATAAAGGCTGGGTGGATGCAGAAAAAGTCGGATGCATGGGCTGGAGTCAGGGAGGCTACATTTCTGCATTTTTAACCACCTCCTCGGACCGGTTTGCAGCGATATCTGTTGGAGCCGGAATATCCAACTGGGCAACTTATTATTACAACACCGATATCACACCTTTTACTATAAATTATTTAGGTGATGATCCAGTGGACGATGCGGAAGTTTATCAAAAAACGTCTCCAATGTCTTACATTAAAAATGCCCGCACTCCAACCTTGATCCAGCATGGTGAATTTGACAAGCGCGTGCCAACACCGAATGCCTACGAACTGAGGCAGGGACTTGAAGATCGAGGTATTCCAGTAGAGATGGTGATTTACAAAGGATTTGGCCACGGAATCAGCAAACCCAAATCACAGCGAGTCGTTATGTGGCACAACCTGAAATGGTTCAATCACTATCTCTGGAACGATGATTTGCCGGATTTGAGCAAACCTGAGCTGCCTGAGAAAGTAAAAGAAAAGGATGCAGAAAAAGATAAAACCTGATAGTTGATTTGAATTGTGAATGTCATCTTTTGGTGGCTACTTAATATTTCAATAGCAGTTATAATTGTAATTTACAGCAATGGTTGGCGGAGTGAAAACTTTGCCGAGAATTGTTGGACAGTAAAAAATCGCTTCTCAATAAATGAACGACTCACCATATATCATTTCTAATCTCGAAGAACTTCGAGGTTAGAAATTTGACTGCAGTAACAATTTTTAACACACAAATATTTAATACTCTTTCAATACCCTCTGGCCATCAAATCGCAGACCGATTGGTCGTATTTTAATTTAATAAATTGTATTATAGTCTTACCACGGAAACTTCAATTCCAGTCCGAACCTCGGACGTATTTTTACACTCAATTTAAAAGGATCAACATCATTTCCAACAACATCGCCGATTGCAAATCCTGATTTTAACTTATTGGTAAATGCGGCGCTGATTCCGCCAAAAAAGTGCACTTCCACTCCTAAACCAGTGGGAGGGCCAAATCCTATGCCAACTAAAGGCTCAATGTCGTCCTCTAAACGAAGCCCGGCCAAAATGTGGAATGAACCGGCCAGGGTCGGCGCTTTGGTGTCGACCGCGCTAAAGTGGTAATTAATGACGCCGAATGCGGCTAAATCGCCATGGGGTTTTGGTCTCACAATAATTCTGCCATCGCCGCCGATAATAATATCCACATCATTCACGGTAGTGATAGCTGTCGCCACGCCAAAGCTCCAGTGTTCTCTGGCAGTGTTGTCAAATGTAGCGGCGGCTACAAAGTCTTCTGATTCCAGGTCTTTTTTAACAATGACTGAAATATCTGCATTCTTTTGAAATTTTTTCGGTATTTCATATTTCCTTACATCAATCCAAACAGTTTGATCGCCGCCCAAAGGTGTAAGGGAAATAGGAATATCAATAAATAAAGATAGGAAATCCAATAAATTCTCTTCAAACGGAGAAGACTTGGAGGTGAGAACAGTAGAAAGAAATGACTCCGCCTTTTCTGTTTTTGAAATAAAAATGTAATATAAGGAATCCGCGGTTAATCCATAAAGGCGTGTATCGAGAAAATCTGAGCCTTCATGAAATAAACCAATGGGGCTCATTTTGTCAGTAAAGTTTGCCACGACAATGTAATAGTTCCTTTCGTCCATTTTGAAATCAGACATATCAATGAGCTTCCGTAAACTGTCTGCGGCCCATTCCACTTCTCCATCATAAAACCATCTATAGGCTTTTCCAAAAAGATCATCAAAATCAGTAACCTGAAATGGAGCTCCGGGTACTGGCTTGGGTATGGTGATTATTCTATCCTGAGCGAATAAATTCCAGGCTGATATTACAAAAAACATTCCTATCCACGTGAACTTTGACAATGCCGATTTCATAGCATTCCCCTTTTATTAAAATGAATAATCTTAATTATTTTAGTGTTTAAATAGACGTTGGTACAAATGCAGTATATTATCAATTTCAAGTAAATATTTTTACAAAATGGTATTAATTATTACGAAAAATAAATTCTGATTATAATAAAACTTCTCAGGTTAAGATGCAAGTACAAATGTTATAAAAAGCTAATAAATATGTTATTTTTTTACTTTTGATGTGATCAATATCATTGAAATTCTAAATTATAATATTTAACTTAATTAAATTTTCTGAACATTTAATTCAAATAAATTTAAAATTTCAGGGAGAATACATGCTTAACAAAATTCACTTTGTATTATTTTTAATATTATTTATTGCACAGGGATGCAGCGATACAAAACCCTTTCTGAGAGCAACCAGAGAAGGCGATCCTGTCCAGGAAGGTGATCCGAATAGACGACCAAATCATAACGATGTACTGACTTTCTACGCTTTAGGCGATTGGGGTACTGGGCAAGCCAATCAAAGAGCGGTTGCGCAGGCCTTGATAAAAAATGTAACTGAAATTCCAAACGGTCGGAATCAGGCGCCATTTGTGCTTGGATTAGGAGATAACGTTTACGAAATCGGATTACCAGAAGGATGGAACAATCCTGAGACAATAAAAATGCTACACAAGACCTTTGGAGATGTTTACAAAAATGTCAGCTATGAGGGGAAAAAGCTGGTTTTTCACATTATTCCGGGGAATCATGATTACGCGGGTTTCGCAGGCGGACAATATGGTTGGGGCGATGTAATCCACCAGGAAACGACAGCGGAAAAAATTTATTCTCCTTTTTGGAAGTATTATCCAATTGATCCTGATAAAAATTCAGACACTAATGATTCCACAAATTATCACGCTTTAAAAAATGAGAATGTTTTCAGTTTAACCCTTCCAGAAAAAATAAATCTTGAATCAAACGAAAAAGCAACCATAGTGGCCATTGATACACAGGTACTCTTAAATTTATATCAAAATAACGATTCAACTCTGATACAACAACATTGGCAAAGATTGAATACCCTGATGGAACCTGGTGTTTCCTGGAAAATCATAATAGGCCATCATCCGGTTAAAGCGCACGGACGACATGCTGGCTTTAGAAGCGCAGTTTGGTGGCTTCCCATCCCACCGATTATTTTATATACAATCGTCGATAAACTTTTCATTAGACCGCTGCAGGACCTGGACAACCCTGCATATAAAAAATTTCGAAAAGATTTGATTAGAATAATGAATAAACATAATGTGAATCTTTATTTATCGGGACACGAGCATAGTTTACAATTTTTGGAGATAGATGAAAATCATTTCCAGATAATCTCGGGGAGCGCTGGAAAATTAGCCGAAACTACCCATAAAAACGACACCATTTTTTCACATGCGGCTTTTGGCTTTGCCAGATTCGATATGACTGATGATGAATTATGGGTGGAATTTTTTCAGGCCACCACTGAAAATGGCGGTTATAAAACAACCGCTTTATTTAAAATATCAAAATGATCACTTCAAATATTGGAGATTAAAGTGGCAAATGGAGGAAGCTTAAAAAGTGGTTGCGGTCCTGACGGTCCCACACGCATTGGGCCCGGTTATACCGGATCGCAAGGTTATTTAATGTTAGCTTTTGGGATTGCATTGGGGCCGACATTCATGATATTTTTCGGCATCTTTCGTAAATTTTCTTCGTTAATTGAAAATTTTGAAGGCTTAAATAATTGGGTGACACCAACTTCTGTAAATCCCAATTTGTGGTGGTCTTTTGTTATCGGATTCGTTGGAAGTACTGTTCTATCAGGCATCTACAACATCCTGGTTATCCACCGGCTTAATTTGTTAGGTTTGAAAAGCATCTGGATTAAATAAACCACAGCGGTACTATCACACTAAATGGTGTAATGAAATGCATTGAAACTCATGGTTTTCTTATATTCCTGTGGTTTTGTTTACTCAATGGTCGCTTTTCCTATCTTGACTTTTGAAGTAAATTCTATATTTACTTTATTGCCAAGACAAAAATTATCGATTTACGAGATGTCCAAAGACAAGGAACTGTATCGAAATTCACTCGAACAATACCGTCAGTGGCACGAGGCTGAGCTAATCGAACATATTGTTTTCAAAAGGCGGGCAAATAATCTTCTTTTTACTACTTCTCAGAAGTAAAGATTCTGGCTATACTTGGCATAAATGCAAAGACAGTCAAACCCATAAGTACTCCCGCGCTGTCTGCTAAAAAATCACTAAACGTACAATGTCTGCCCATAACAAACTTTTGATGAATTTCATCGGAGCCACCATAAAGAATCCCAATTAATAATACCATAGTGAACAACTTCCTTGACAAGCGACCGGGTGATTGCACAACAGCAAGAGCCAATAGTAAACCCAAAATAGTGTATTCAATAAAATGCAATATCAAGTCTTTCATTTTTATTGTAAAACTCGGCAGGGAGTCAGAAGGGATAGAAGAGCCAATAAAAATCAGAATTGCCCAAAGAATGGCGGGTAAATAATATTTATACATTTTGTTGTTTTTATCTTCTCTCATTTATTTAATTCACTTTCCATTTATTTACATTTTACAGTATTTTGCAACGAATCCTTTGTGTGCTCCCAGAACATCTGTACACATCAGTCAAACAAGTCATATAGTTGTTAATAATTGTCGGGAGCACCCAAATTAATTTCATCTCAATATCTAAAAAGTTTCCGTGCTCCCCAACACGCTCACCCAACTCCCACGATGCTTATTTTATGCTTATCGTGCTCCCGTCCTATATCTAAATAATTCTATTTTTACTTGGGAGCACCATCGATGAGCTCGATCATTTTGTCACAGTCTTTTAGTATTGTTTTTAATATATTTATGTGCGCTCCCTGCTTAGGACTGGTAAAAACACATGCTTATTAAATCACAATGCTTTATTTTGTCAATTCTGAAAGAATATTCACACACTTTCCACAGTAACGATAGCTGAGGCATATAATTTTGTATGAGTTAAGCTTAGCAATACTCGTTTTCCTTTTACCAGCTTTTCTGTGACGCCTTTTATTATAAATATGGGTCTCCCGCTTTTTTCATTGCTCACTTCAACATCTGTCCATCTGAAGTGAACGCACCACCCATGTCCCAACGCTTTCGCCAGAGCTTCTTTAGCTGCGAATCGTGCAGCAAAACATTCAGCTTGATTCACTTTCTCACAACAATGTTTAATTTCTTTTAACGTAAAAAGTTTAGTTGTGAATTTTTGCTGCCATTTTTTCAACATTTGGTCAATCCGTCCGACTTCAACTAAGTCTATACCAATCCCGTTAATCAACAAAAATCTCCTTTAAACAATAAATGTTCTACATTTCGACATAAGTTAAAATTATATTTTAGCAGATGCAAACATTTTCTCCTTGACTGTTAGTATTTTTTAACGTAATTTTTTTAGTAAATGTAAAAACCATAAATAATTGTATTAATGTGAAAAATTCAAGTTCTGACTTAATTAAAAAAGCAATCAAAGGAGACGAGACTGCCTACAAACTTCTTTTAGACAACTACCGGGGAGCTATTTTTAACCTCCTGTATAAAATGGTCAGGAATAAAGAAGAAACTGAAGATCTTGTGCAAGAAGCTTTCATGAAAGCCTTCAACGCCCTTCCCTCCTTTAATGAAGAATACGCTTTCTCAACGTGGCTATATAAGATTGCTATTAATAATTGCATCGACCACATGAGAAAGAAAAGATTAAAAACATATTCCATAAATAAACCCGTCCAATCAAAGGACGGTGAATTAGGCCGTGAGTTTCCTGATACATCAATGAGTCCGGATAAAAATATTTTATCTGTGGAAAAATCCAATATCATAGCATCCGCAATAGAAGAACTCCCTGAAAATTATAAGATTGCCATTGTTTTGCGACATACTGAAGAAAGATCCTACGAAGAAATCGCTCAAATTTTAAGCATACCTTTAGGAACAGTAAAAGCCCGAATTTTTAGAGCAAGAGAAATGCTCAAAAAAAAGTTAAAGGACAAAATGTTGCGCTGATATTTTGTTGAGAGCTAAACATCTGTCCTGCAATATTCGCAAACTTCAAGATAATTAATCATTATGTGCCATTAAACAATACCTTGATCTTTAGAATATCTGGAAGCTCAGTTTTCAAAGAAAAAGTCAAAATGATTGACGACAAATAATTTACTCTTCTAATAACAATCATTTTATCCTTAATTATTTTGCTGCAATTATTCTTCTAAATTAAACCATTATTTAATTATCCTGTCGTACCCAGAAATTTAAAAAGCAACCCAAATCGCAGGCCTCTATCACTCACAATCACCTTCTGAAAATTAAATTGTTTCATAAATTCTAACAGGATTATTGCCCCGGATAAAATAATATCAGCACGTTCTGGTTTAAGACCTGGCAATAGTTTCCTTTCAGATAATGTTTGTGATTTTAAATTATCCACGATATCAGCAATTTGTTGATTGGATAAGATAGAATTGTCGACAATCTCTGGATTATATTGAGTCAATTTTAAATTCATAGCGGCTAAAGTAGTGACTGTTCCCGCCACCCCAACAAAATGGCCTGGTTTAAAATGCCAGTTGTCTGATATTTTGATTAATTGTTCTTTTACGCATTCTCTGATTAAGTTAAATTCGTCATTTGTAACTGGATCATTTTTTGCAAATCTTTCTGTTAATCTGACGGACCCGATATCCAAACTGATAGTATTTTGAATTGAATTTTGTGTTCCCAGGATACATTCCGTGCTTCCTCCGCCAATATCAATTAAAAAAATTTCTCCGTCTAAATCAGTTTTATTTGAAAGAGCGCCCAAATAGGTCAATTGCGCTTCTTCAACTCCGGTTAATATCTGAAATTCAAGGCCAAATTCATCCCTGAAACGGTTTACAAAAAAATCGCGATTCTGTGCATCCCGGACAGCGCTTGTGCCAGAAATTACAACATTGGTAGTGTCATAATCGGCCACGACTTTTAAATATTCTTTAACTGCCATCAGTGTTCTGGCAATAGCCTCTTTTTTTAAACATTTTGTTTTATCTACACCTTCGCCTAACCTCACAATTCTTTCCTGCTGAACCAGCGGATAAATTTCATCCTGATTCCTTATCTCAGCTATCAAAAGCAGAGCAGTGTTAGTGCCGATATCGATAGCCGCTACCCTTTTCAAGTTGAAGACCCTTTTTTTAGTACAAATGCTATCCAATCTTCTTCAGTAACTTCTTCTATGCCGTGCAAATCCATAGTTCTTGAAATCTGCTTAAGCACTTCATCGCGAGCATCTTTAAGTATTCCACTGATTATTAGTAAGCCAGAGTTTTTCAGGAGCCGCATAAAATCACTCCATAATTTAAAAATTTCTACTTTATTGAGATTTGCCAGAATCAAGTCAAAATACGGCGTAGGCGGGTTTAAAGCAGATAACTCACCCGTAAATAATTTTGTATTAAAGTCAGTTAAATTTTGTTGAATGTTTTCGTTAGCAGCTTCAACAGCCACCAAATCTTTATCCAACGCAAACACCAGCCCGGCGTTGAATTTAGTTGCTGCAATAGCCAGAATACCCGTGCCAGTACCGACATCTAAAATAGTAGTATTTCTAATGATGTACTTTTCTAATAGCTGCAAAACTAAACGTGTAGTTGCATGACTTCCAATTCCGAACGCTTGCTTGGGATCAATTTCAATAACTACGCCGGAAAATGGTTTTTGCAACACTTCCCAGGTAGGTTTTACTACAATTCTGTCTGATATAAAAATTGGTTTAAAATACTCTTGCCATTTTGATTCCCAACCTTGATTTTCCAGGACAGCTATTTCAATTTTTTCCTCAGGAAGACGAAAGCCTAATGCTGATAATTCTTCCAGATAATCCGTTATCTTGTGATGAACTGTTTCTTGTGATTGGGCATCAGGAAAATAGGTGAGTACGCTACCATCTAACTGCTGGCAGCCGCAGCAGCCTATTTCAAATAAATAGTTGATTAGCGCTTCTTCAAACCCGGCATTTACTGGAATGCGGAGTTGAAGCCAGGTTGGTGTTGATTTAGCTAAATCGTTACCTGTCATAAATTAAACTTAAAATAAGCTGCCCTACCTGGGCAAGGCTTTCCGCACTGCATTTGTCCGGGGTATCTTCAAGTGTGTGCCAATATTCGTAGTCAAAATCAATCAGGTCGATACAAGGAATGCCTGCTCTCAGCAGGGGCAGGTGATCATCTGTGATTTCATATCTGGGAGTTGGAATAAATGCAGTCAGGTCAAGACTTTGCGCTTTATCCCAAACCATTTTAACGATGTCCGGGGCATATTGAAGAGAATTCTCTTCCTGATAAATCTGCAAATCTTTATCCCCGATCATGTCCAGAAGGATGCCAAACTTTGGCCGATAGCGGGTATCTTTATTTTTGGCAAAGTGTTGCGAGCCGAGCGCATAACTATCTGACTGTCCTGGCAAACCCGAATCCTCGCCGTCAAAAAAGATAATATCCACGCCATATTCCGGCTCGTGTATTTGAATACTTTTTGCTACTTCTAAAAGCACAGCCACCCCCGAGGCGCCATCATTTGCTCCCAGAATGGGTTTATCCGTATTTTCAATATTTGAATCCTGGTCTGCCCAAGGCCGGGTGTCCCAGTGTGCACACAGCAAAATCCTTTCAGGCTTATCCAGTCCAAAACTGGCAATGATATTTATCAGGGTAGTTGATTTGTTTGTGCGCGGTAATTTCATTAAAAATGGCTGGTGGTTAACCTGAGCCCCATAATTTCGCAATTCAGAGGTCAGGAATTCTAAACATTCACGATGTGGTTTTGAACCGGGCACACGCGGGCCAAATTCACATTGTCTAATTAAATATTGGTAGGCATGGTTGCCATCGAATTTGGGGATCGCGTTACCAGAACCGCTCCCACAAGACCAGAAAAATAAATTCTGTGATAGCAAAAACAATACTAAAATTACTCTGTTCCTAATAGTTGGAAACTGCATTCTCTTGCTCATCATAACCGACAAGTACGATTTCGGCAATACTGATTATCTCAGACTTATTAGCATTAACAAAACTTATATTATCAATCCAAATACGAACAAATTCAATTTGATTTACCAAAGGGACGCCGACCAAATAATCTACGTTTTCAATAGTAAATGGTATTCGGTAAAGATACCAACCTGCATCCGGATTTCCGCCCACAATTAATGTAGTATCCACACTGGTTTTTTCCAATGAAAATGAAAAAGAATAATAATGATTAGTTAGTTCATGAACGGTATTATAATTGATGTCTTCAGTATCAGGGCGGCGCGCGCCGCCTTCATCATTAGCACTGTTTTCTGTGCCATTGATTGAGCCGCTGCCATTCTCCTGGATATATTTGGAAGTATAGATCGTATAAAACCAATCATCATAACTCCACGGTTCATCAGCGTCCTTCAGACTGTCTTTATCTATATCCCAAAAATCATAGTCAACTTCATTAATATGCTTACCTAAAAATTTCGGCTCATCTCTTGGATAATTCAATTCAGGTGGATCAGGTTTGGCAATTCCATCAATACCGACATCCTCGCCCTCGTCTAATACACCATTTCGAAAACCACCCACCGGTTTATCCTCCGTATCCAATATTCCATTAGGAATGACATCTTCCGAGATTTTTCCCAAGTCGATATGTAGCTTTCCCTTATCGCCTCGGATCATAATTTCAATAGAATCTGTCCGGGAGTGGTCAAAGAAATCAGAAGAAAAAGCTTGCATGATCCCGCACCAGGCATTTGGCTCAGGTTGGTATTGTTGTGTCGGATCAGGAAAATATTGAATTGTTAAAACATTGGTGCGATTCGGAACACTTGGATTTACCTCGCGCCAGGGGTAAATATCCTTAATACTCACTTGTTGAAATGGATTGTACCAAATGTAATTATTGGCCATATTGGTAAAATCATGAATATCGTCTGCTGGTTGAGAAGCACGAGTCCAATTTTTTCGCATAATCTCCAGACTGCCAGGCCTTTTAAAATCCTCAACATAAGCAACGCCGTTTTTGTGTTCACACGACATAAAAGTTAGTACGGAAACCAAACAAATGATCGTTACAATAAGATACTTTCTCATTTCCTACACCTCCCTGTAATCTTGAAAACTTCTCGGTTAAATTTAAATAATTGTATATTAGTGAATTAGATTGATTTGTGCAAATTTATTATTTTTATTTCTTCTAAAACTGTAACTCAATCGTCTCGAATGAGAGATTATGCAAACGAGGACGTTGGCGTTACGCAGGGATTCTTTATCTTCCACTGATGGCGATACTAATATCTATGCCAAATTCCTGGATTGTTGTTTTGCCATTGCGCTTGCTGTTTGTTGTACCGATTTCTACAAATGCACCGCCTCGTACCTGGGTGCTGAATGAATAGGTTAATTTTGGAGAAAACGCCCACCTTTCTAATTTGTCCTGCTCTTCATATTTATTTTCGCCGGTTTCTAATTGCGTTCGACTTTGCTCTGTAGTTGATTTGCTTTGAGTAAAAGTAAAGGTGAAATTTATTTCATTGTTTAACTCCTTTTTATTGAAAGGCCAGATTGGCAGACGGAATCCGGAACGTTTTTGATAATTGGCTGTAACGGAAATATCTGACTTGGTTGAACGACTGGCCCCAACCCCGCTGGCCAGACTTTTACTTATAGTAACAGAATGGTTCATTTGAATATTACCGGTGAAACCATTTTTAAAATTTAAATCTAATTTACCAAGTGGGCGAAAATTTGTTGAAATATTTTTTTGAGTGCTTTTCTTTTCAGGGCCATTCCAGGTGATATCTCGCTTGCCTGCAAAACCGTGACTAAATGAAACGGTTTTAAATATCTTATTTAACAACGGGATTTTCTCCAAACCAGTAATTCTTACCGTCCACTCTGGAAATGGTAAATCGAATTCGTTAAATTTAAGCCAGCTATCAGATTTGCTTCCTGAAATTGTGGTTGTCTGGTTGCTTTGCTCACTATGCTGGAATTTTAAACCGACGTCAAACGCACGGCCAAAGGTGATTCCAGAGCTGGCGCTGATAGTTTTGTTTTCACCCCGAGTGAAAGGATTGGTACTGAGCTCTGCAACACTGCTAATTTTCGTATCTTCAGATAAACCAAACTGGAATTCCAGACCCGGTGTTCCGGTAGAATCTAAACCCATTTGAGCAAAATTTTTGCGTTCAGTATAGTTGAAAGAAATATCTTTAAATTTTGAAAAAAGGCCGGTGAAAAGCCTTAAGGGATTGAATGATCTCCCTTCTTTCTGCTCCTCTTGAAACAATCGAAATTCATTTTTGGGAGGATTCGATTTTTTTTCTCCGCCAGGCTCCGGCCTGTTTCCTGGCCTGCCCCTGTCGGGTCGACTGGTAGTTTTTTTACCGCTTCCAAAAATCGATTGTGCCAATTCTTTCAGCCGCAGCGTAAAATCTGCAGACCTTGTGACATTAACCCGAACGCTCCTGCCAGTTAAGCGTTGCTGAATATTATTATTAAATGTATAATTAGAAGAATAGTTGAATGTGTTATTTAACCAATTAAAGAATTTGGGTGTATAACGAGCAGAAAAAGTTTGGGCGATATTTATATCTTCGGCATTGCCTTTAATAAAGTCATTGAAATCAAAGCCCCTCATATCGGTTTTGTAGGCTCTGCTAAAATCAAATACTAAATTATCAAATATTTTCATATTTGTGCGAAAACTTTTATCTATAAGAAACGTCTCCGTTTTAGTGGCATCAACAGAATCCTGTTTACTTACATCCTGAACTCGATTCAGAGATTCCTGGCCGGTTTTGGAGCCGTTAATGCGAACAGACATATTTTGAGGTGTATAATAAAATTTAGTGCCTTTTAATTTCCCTATTAATGGCAGTCCTGGCAGCCACCCAAAAGGTGAAAAATAATTATCCCTAGCGAAATCAATTTTATAATCCATATTTCCTTTCCAGGCGAGCGTTTCTTCATTGACCCTGGAAGGATTCCGGCCCTTACTTTGAGAACGGCCGATATTAAAAGAAAAATTATCAATGGTGTTTTTAATAAAGAAATTTTTTGATTTTTGCTGCCGCCGGAAAGAAACATTAAAACCGTTTTGACTTCTCACCGTTTCGACCGGCTCTAATTCTTCTTTAGACCAATCGTTTGTGACTATCTTGTCTTTTCCAGGAATATACTTGGGTGTGGACTTGCTGCTCCTGTAATTTAGTGTAAGAGGCATAGAAAGGCCCCAGGATTGCGGAAAAAAGTTCTCTAAATTAATGCTGCCATTTATGCTTGTATTAAAACTATTATTCCCTGTACCAAAACGTTCAGCAACATTATGGAAATCTGCATCTCTTTTTTCTACTTCAGCATTAACAGTTGCAAAATTTGCTATTTTCATGTTTGCGCGAAACCGCATCGCCATACCTTTTTCGCGCTCGATATCCGATAATCGAAGTTCATTAAACCAGACCCTTCCAGTAAATGCCCTGTCGGGGTGGAGGTTTTTTATGCCCAAGATAAGTGTTTTTATATTTGTGAGAGAAGGATTTCCTACTTTCCTTATTGATTTACCATCATCTAATTCTTTATAAGGATGCCCCAATGTATCGGTTGCCGTGATATCTAATTTTGTGAATTCATACAGCTCTACATCCATATGGTTTTTCAGATTCCATTCCTGATAAATGGGTGACCGGTATTCGTAATAGTTGTTTTTATCTGCGCCAAATCGAAAGAAATATTCGAGATGACTGGCGCTAACACCCGATGTATCCGTGGGAATATGGTCGTGATCCGTGAAAAATTCAGGTTCGCCATAAACGTACATTTTTATTCTTTCATAGTGAATATAGTTTTCACCCTGGAAAAGGCTTTTTTGTGTTACTCCCACGTTGCGTCCGTTTTGGGCATCGAGGTTTGTTGCCTGAAGAACCATCGATTGCTCCCGAGCTCTGACCCCGGTAACTTTATCTTCCTCACCTTCCACTCCAATCTGGCTTAAAGTGGTAGCATATAATGGATTCTCATGGGTGTTGAATTGCGTTATGGCTACGGTTGAATCCCCCTTTGTTATCAGGCCGGAAGTTAGATTGAATTCATCATCCGTTACCCCAAGCTCTTTCCAGTCGCTGCCGACCAGACTTATGTCAGCGATATTGATCCTGATTGGATTATTATAATCTTCTATTTCATCCATCCAAATTCGTACATATTCTATTTGCGTAGGATTTGGAACTCCAACCTGGAGAGAATCATTGCCCGTATCAAAAGGAATGCGATAAAGCTTCCAGCCTAAAGTGTCATTCCCTCCCACAACTAAGGAATAATCGGGATGGCTCTTTTTTAGAGAGAAAGAATAGGAATAGTAAGCATTGGCTTGATCGAGAATACCATTGCCATTAATATCTTCGGTATCAGGCCGGCGTCCACCCTGGTCATTAGCATTATTTTCTTCACCACTTATTGAGCCTTTTTCATCAAGGTAAGTCGCAGATTTTTCCACGTAATACCAATCATCATAACTCCAGGGTTCATCTGCATCTTTCAGGCTGTCTTTGTCAATATCCCAAAAATCATAGTCAACTTCATTAATATGCTTACCTAAAAAATTCGGTTCATCTCTTGGATAATTTAATTCAGGCGGATCGGGCTTTTCAACTCCGTCTATGCCAACATCTTCGTTTCGATCCTCATCCAATATTCCATTTCTAATTCCACCGATAATTTTATCTTCTGTATCTAACCTGTTATTCGGAATGATATCTTCAGAAATAGTACCCAAATCGATATGCAATCTGCCTGCACCTCCCTGAACCATAACTTCAATAAATTTGGTTTGAGATTGATCAAAAACACCTGGCGACAAAGCCCGCATCATGCCGCCCCAGGAATTGGGTGAAGGTTTATTCGGATCAGGGGTTATTTGAAGTGTTAAAACATTCATACGGTTTGGAACATTTGGATTTACTTCCCGATTAGGATAAATTTCTTTAATAGCAACCTGTTGAAATGGATTATACCAAATATAATTCACCATATTCCTGTAAGAATGTTCACTTGTATCTGGCTGTGAGGCACGAGTCCAGTTTTTTCGAAGCACTCCTAAGTTCACGGTTTTTTTAGCGCCCTCAAAATCATCGATATAGGCCACGCCGTGTTTATCACCAGTATTAGGGCTGTTTAAAGTGTTTGGCGTCGGCAGGACCTGGGCAATCTCGCCTTCAAAATCGAGTGAGGATTCTCCCTTCGCGCGAATAAATGGCATGAAATCAAATACCTTTCCGACAAAATTTGGCTTGAAGTTCAGACGCGTATTTAAATCCCAGACCAAATTTTTTATGGGACCTCTGCCCACGCGAACTTTTCTATCCAGGGTACTTTCATTTAAATATAAAAATGTACCGCCTAAAAAGGAATTCCGGCCCAGGTCATACTCAGCCCGCACACCCAAAATTGTTTTTTTCTCTAATTGAAAAAGCTGATTCCTCTCATACGAAATATCTAATTGCGCTGACGCTGCTGTTGCTCTTTCATTCAATAGAGTCAACGAACCGGTAAAATAATCAATTTTGTAATCCTGACCATTTACTAATTCCGTGCCATCAAGTACAACTTTCTCAGAACCTTCAATCACGTTGAAACCTAAATTAAATTCAGAGCTTTTATTTTGAGTAGTAACTTCAATATAAAATTTGCTCTGTTGACTGATAACGCTTTGAACAGTCGTATCATAAATGGCGCTTGTGCGCTTATCCTGTGGGAATGGAATTTGTGAGTTACCAACATAATCGTCGGGCTCAGGATCAAAAGGCCTTAAATCTGGAAAGTGAAGTTCACCATTAAAGAGATCAACAATGTATGGATCGAAATCAATTTTACCGTCAACATTATCTGGATCACCGTCCTGATCTCTTGTATCCAGTCCAAAAATAGAGATCCACTTTTTCCCTGATTCATCGGTTTCCTGAGCTACACCGCTCGATGGCTCATAATATATCTTGAGATCAAAACCTTCCTCCGGGATGTTTCGTCCCCCTAAAGAATAGACATTTTTCCATACCAGACCCCAGGTTAGATCTTTTGGTTGTGGATTCTTAGGTTTAATTAATTTAAAAATGGTGGTATTGTTCACCGTTTCGCCAAAAGATGAATCATCCATAGTTGTATAGGTTACCGCTAATATTTCATCTTTGGCCATACGGTTGTACAAACGGATATAGCCTAATTCAGGTTCAAGATGATATTCATCTGTCTCCAACCGGATAAAATGACCGATATCCGCTACACCCTGTTTTGTCGTTGTATCGGTTGTGGCGTCGTAGGTTGCCCAGGCTCGTATGTTTTTATCCGGATATTGCGTTTCGTAACCAGCCGCGGCTTTATAGACCTCAATGGTTTTGATTTCCTTATCAGTATCCACAGCAATTGGAACCCCGTCCGTAGTAATGTTTTTCTTATTACTTCGATAAAGTGTATCAAGATAAAAATAGGTGTTTCGTAAATATTGGTAGTCTTTAATTCGCCTGGGCGCCGTTTCAGCGCCGCCGGACAAAGAGATTCTCTGGCTTTCACCTTTCTCCTGACTGGCAATAGCGGTGACATGCAAATTCCCCAAAACCATCTGGCTTTTAATACCAAACAATCCGGAATTTTTACCGCTAAAAGTCACGTACCTGGTTCCTGGTAAAGAAAGGGAAATATTTCCGGCTTCAAGGCTCTGAAGAATTTCATCATCATATCCCTGATACCTCAGGCGGATGTTATTTTCAAAATCGAATGCACGTTCACTATCCTGATCAACATTTACCGTAACCTTGTCGCCAATTTTGCCGGCTACCGAGAATCTTTGGGTTTGCTGCATATTAAAATTCGTATTGGAGCCCTGGTTCAGCAGCGATCTAACTTCACTGCGGTCTTCACGTCGGAGTTTTGCTTTCATAGTAATATTTCCACTGACGGTTAATCCAACGCTGCCGCTGCCAAATATTTTTTGAAATGCCCGGCTTTTGATTTTCACTGGAATCTCCAGATTTATACCGCCGGCACCTCTTTCTCCTTCGCCTTTTACTGATAATTGATTGATTACATGTTCCTGCCAGAAACTCTTCATCCTGCCTTCCTGTACTATTTCTCTGAATTGTTCAAAGGATAGCACAATTGCTGGCTGGATATCTTCTTCTAACACAGTTTGTCTGATAATTACAAAAGAGTCCAGTGATTCGATTTCGACTTCTTCACTAATGCTATTAATAACTCTCGAAGTTGGATCAGGAATATAACCATGCAAGGTTAATACTCGATACTTTTTATTATTAATTGAAAAGCCAGGAACAATAATGTGGGATGAAAGCTTCAGTCCTATGGAATAGCCTAGCTGGGCTTGCTGAAAAGCATAACCATTTGCAATGAAAGACAAGAGGATCGAAAAGCAGACTATACTTGATATAGCACTTTTCGACTTAATGTTTAACCAAAAAATCATTTTTCAGGAATATCAGCACTTTTGATTATAGAAATCTTCTGCTGGTCAATTTGGATTATCGAATAAGTATTTGACAATTAGTTACAGTTTTAGGACTTATCATTTAAAAATCTGTTAACAAATACTCGATAATACCTCCTCGAAATAATTTAATGGTTAGATTAGTGCTTTTGAAGTTATCTCGCTATTAAAGTAACTGCGCAACATGCTGCTGTAGGGCTCTTTTAATTATCTGAAGCAAATCTGCTGAAGTAATTCTTGCCTTAGATTCAAATACCCCGCTGAACAGCCATAAATTAATTAATTAATACAAAAATTGCAAGTAAAAAGTATATGTTTTCGCGTCACTAGAAAAGAATAAAATATTAAACTATCACCAATTAATAAAGTTTCTTATAAAATGCACGAATTTATTCTTGATCTTATTATTGATGTTGAATATATTCAGTTATACTTATTTACTAAAACAATTATCGCCTGAATTACAGATAATGTTAAAAATATTACCAAGATATTTTATCCGGGAACATATTGGGCCATTTTTTTTGGCCATCATTACAATCAATTTACTCTTTATTTTAAATATTGTCTACAGAGAATTAGGCAAATTCCTGAACAAGGGGATAGCATTACCGGTCATTCTTGAATTTTTGTTTTTAAACCTCGCCTGGATGATTGCTTTGTCTGTGCCAATGGCTGTACTTTCAGCAACTATTATGGCTTTTGGTCGTCTTTCAGCAGATAATGAAATTACAGCTATTAAAGCAAGCGGCATAAGTTTTTTACAAATATTTCCGATGATTGTACTTATATCAGCAATAATATCAGGCACCTTAATTTGGTTTAACAACCACGTACTACCAGATTTCAACCACCAGGCCCGGCTTTTAGCCATGGATATCGCCCGGAAAAAACCCATGATAAACCTCGAATCAGGTGTAATCTATACAGACATTCCAAATTATAACATTCTGGTTGAAAAGGTTACCGACAAAGATACCATTTCTTTTGTCGAAAATATAGTTATTTATGATCAAAATGAGTCATATATAATTAAAACAATTAATGCAGATACTGGTGAGCTCAGTTTCCGCCAGAATACAGGAATGCTGGAAATCTTGCTTTTTAACGGAGAAGTGCATGAGGTTGATATTAATGAACCTGAGACTTTCAGCAAATTAGAATTTACAAAACAAATGATAAAGATACCCATGTCAGAAATAATTTTAAAAAGAAGCCAATCAGAGTATCGTGGAGACAGAGAAAAAAGTGCGGCTGCATTGCTTGGTAATGTTCATTCTAATGATAAAAAAATCGCTGAAAGGTTTCAAACGATTAATGATAGAATTCAAAAGCAATTCGCAACCTACATGTCACCGAACAACACATCACCCAAAACCATTAGACCTATTCTTATGCAACACAAGCAGCTAAGACAACAAATTAAAGTAGATTTAGATATGATTAAAAGCTATAAAAGATCCAATAATATCTTTTTAGTAGAATGGCATAAAAAATATTCTATTCCTGTTGCTTGTATAATTTTTATATTAGTAGGCGCCCCAATAGGCATTCTAATTCGTCAGAGCGGCTGGGCTGTTGCAGCAGGATTGAGTATAGGCTTCTTTTTGCTCTACTGGGCATTCCTGATCGGTGGAGAAATTTTAGCTGACAGGCAAAAAATCTCTCCATTTTTAGCTATGTGGAGTCCCAATATCGTTGTTGGGAGTTTTGGCATCTATTTAGTATTTCGGACGGTGAAAGAAAAGACTTCCATTGGCTGGCTGGCATTTACAAAAAAAATAAGGTTTAAAAGAGCGCAGTCCTGATTAATACTAAAGTATCTCGAATTTACATAAGTGCGCAGAAATGACTAAAAGTTGAAGCGCCTGATTTGTTTAATAATAATTTTTAACATCCTCATGCGAATATTAGATTGGTACATATTGCGTCGTTTTTGTGTAACCTTATTCTATGCCCTGTTCTCCTTCATTTTAATCGTGATTTTTGTGGATCTAATAGGAAATCTTGGTAAGTTTATCGACAAAGATGTTCAGGCGAGTATCATTTTTAAATATTATGTTCTTTACATACCATACATCATACTTCTGGCGCTGCCCATTGCTATGCTGCTGGCCAGTTTGTTCAGTATCGGTCACATGGCAAAATTTAACGAATTAACAGCTATCAAATCTGTGGGTACATCTTTGTACCGAATTTTGCTGCCTTTATTAGTTTTAAGTTTATTTGTAAGCCTATTTGCTTTAGGGCTCGGGGAAATAATTGCACCAAAAGCAAATCAGGAAAAAACTCAAATCGAAAATGAATACCTAAAATCCAGGTACATTAACAATCCGACCAGGGCAGCTAATATTTTTTGGCGGGATAAATTGAATCGCAGATTGTTTATCAACCAATATGATAATCACTCCAAAACCGCCCGCACAGTTACGATACAAAAATACTCTGGCAATCAAATTGTCGAAAGAATAGATGCGCCAACAATGAAATGGCAGGACAGTACCTGGGTTCTTTTGAACGGATACAGACGTATTTTTGCAAACAATACAGAGGAGGCGATTGCATTTGATTCTCTCTACGACTACAATATAGATATTAAACCAGAAAAACTAATTCAATCCAAAATAGAGCCGGCAGATATGTCATTCAATGAGTTGAAAATCTTTACTACCGAGGTGATTAGAA
Organism: uncultured Cytophagia bacterium; assembly: GCA_964539665.1. Classification (GTDB taxonomy): domain Bacteria; phylum Zhuqueibacterota; class Zhuqueibacteria; order Oceanimicrobiales; family Oceanimicrobiaceae; genus CAZIKB01. The sequence continues at coordinate 61,503 of CAZIKB010000009.1, read as the reverse complement.
ATGGCGGCGATCCAGATAGATGGCTAGTTGATCTTCACTTCAAAATTTCTATTCCATTTGCAAATTTTATAATGGTGTTATTTGGCGCGCCATTAGCCTCCCAAAAAAAACGCGGTGGTGCTCTTTTTGGATTCATAATAAGCTTATTCATTTGCTTTATTTATTATGGTTCAAACAGATTAATTCAAACAATTGGACAAAGCGGCAACCTCACTCCCATTATTGCGGCCTGGTTCACAAACGGGATATTTTTCACTTCTGGAATAGCACTTTTATTCTCAACAAAAAAGTGATTTCAAACAGAAATGCCGGCCAAAGGGCCGGCATTCAAAATGAGTTCAAGAAAATCCTGACTTCCAAATCTGAGTTAGAATCGGAACATCCACCCAAATGCTAAGGCCAGTCCTTTTCCGGAAAACACGCCGCCTTTGTTTGAGATTGCGAAATCCCAACTAAAAAATGAAAAATCGAAGGCAAAACCTGCTGAGGTAGAAAAACCACTTTTCCCGCCAAAAGCCATACCTGCGCGCAGGGGCAAAAAATTGATGAACCGAAATTCCGAACCAAATGCAAGTCTCGGTGTTGACGTAACACCCGCAGATTTTTTAAATCCCTGAACATAATCAAACGTTAAAGTCAGCCTCTCAGTCATACGGGCGACGCCTATTCTCATTTGAGAAGGCAGGGTTGAGCTAAAAGAATCAATATCTTCTGTTTCATCCGAATCAATGTAAACTGAATCAATATCCGTATCTTCTATTTTTTCGACTGATATGGAGTCAGCAGTAAAGGTGTAAGTAAATCGTTCGTTATCATTATTCCAGCTTATTTTGTTCACAAGGTTGGAAATTCCAAAACTGATAGCCCAATTTTGATTTACAAGAGCAGCCGAACCGATATCCAGGGAAAATCCATTGCCGCCAAGAGAGTGATCGAGCACTAATTTCCCGGACCCGTGAACGCCGTTTATATTTGTTAGCATCGAGCTTTCAGCTTCAACCACTTTTCCAAAAACGTGCCCCTTCAGATATTTTATAGAAACGCCAACCGCAAATTCCTGAAAAAAAGAAACAGATAGTGGAAAACCGACTGATACTCCATAGCTTGAAATTCCCCAGCCTTCACCGCGAGTATTCCCAATATTATAAACCCGATCTATTTCATTACCATTCAGCGCCAGCTCTGCAACATCCTTAGAAAAAGTAAAATCAGATGCTCCTAATCCAGATGCTGAAAAAGCAAAATTCCCAATAGCAAATCCCAGAGCCTGAACCTCAGTATCAAGATTCCCATTTATTCCTTCATCAGGAATACTGGTTAATATATCCAGTTTATCTTTTTCAGTGAGAAATTTGCCGTTATACAAGTCATATTGCTTTTTACTAAAGCTGTTGTTATTAATTCCTAATCCTACCGAAAACAGGTTTAAGTGATATTTTTTCTTTGCAGAGAGAGCCAGATTTGCCGGATTCCATGCTGGTGACTCTACTCCGCGCGCTAAAGCGGAATAAGCGCCTCCCATGGCAACGCTGCGCGCATTTGACATTCCGGACTGTGCGAACGCTAAAGCGTTAAAACACAGACATAAACCAACACAAATTATAATTATCCAAATTAATTTTATTTTTTTTGTAATCATAGTATTTATTCCACTTTAATCTTGATTAATTTTTACTTTAATTTTACTGAAAGATTTAATTTGTATGTAATCAGAACCGCGTACCTTTACATATTGACCATTTGTACCATCCACCGCGACCCGTAAGCCTATATAAAGAGGCGATTTCAGAAAGGTGCGCATTTGGTCTTCAGTCAGGTCAAACGTGATTTCACCATCCCTGGCATTTTCTACGTATCCTGAACTATTAACCAGGGCAGCCTCAGTTCTGAGTGGTCCTATTTCTAAAATCGACTGGTCAAATACTTCTGCTTCGGATTGTGCGAACATAATTTCTACGGCTGCTCCAACTGGCAAATGATTTGAAATTTCGGCATAAAAAGATCCGGAAGATAAGTTATCGATAATATCATCTTTCACATCATCATCAATGTCCAAATCATTTACATCAGATTCAATAGTCTGTGACGGTAATTTCAGGGAAAACGGTGCGGTTATCTTTACTTCTCCATTCACAAAATCATCAGAGGTAACCGTACCAATCATATTTATATCTCCAATTGTTACCTGACCATCGATATGTATTAATGAAGGAAGAATACTGATAAACTCCTTGATATTACTGTTGTTTTGGTTTAAAACAATGACTGTTGGAGTGGCAACACCAGGCTGCTCAGAAGGCTGAATGGTTTCATTAACACTCATCTTTGAAATTGCACCAGACTCGTTCTGTCCCTCAATTTCAAAATTTATTACCGCTGGAAAATTAATACTATTGTTTATGGTCAATTTCATCTGCGCGGTTTCAAAAAATATACTATCCAGGTCAGCAGGAATATCAAACTCAATTTCTTCCTGAGTAATATCAATTTTCTCACTGCCAATTTTACCTGAATACGAAGAAAAATTTATTTTCGACAAATTAATTTCAGCATTTACTAAATCGTTGGCCCTGACCAAAATCATTTCTGTGCCTGAATCAATAGTTTCTGCTGTCCACTGGAATTGGATTTTTTGTTGACCAAAATCAGCCAATTGTGGTTGTAAAGTATAGTTGTCTAAATTAATGTATTTTTTGTCGGTTGAATTTCGATTGATGTATAAGGAATCAACCAGCTCCTGCCCGGTTTGGGAGATAAAATCTGGCAGTCTATAATGGATCCAGGCATCCAGAGGAAACGTCCCTCCTAAATCCATCTCAACGAGGCCTTTTTCAATTGTAGCTTCCGTTATAATAAGTGAATCAGTAATCGTTATTTCATCTTCATTAGAAACCACCTGACGAGGAATCTCCGCCAATGCTTCATGTACTTTGAGATCACTGATTTCTACATCAACTATAAATCTGCTGTTCGCATTTATAATTACACCTCCATTACTACCAGGCGTATCAGCGTTCAGTAGAACCGAAAGCCAGTTTGATAGCTTTTTACCGGCCAATGGAATTTGAAATGTTTTGGTTTCTCCTGGTCCTATCTGAACCGATTCCCTGGATGAAATGATTAAAGTATCTGAACCAGCGTCCCATATTTCGATGCTAATGGGTGGTCCTAACGCTATAATCAGATCATTTTGTACTCGGACTGAAACATGGCCGGTGTCAATTACCACATATTCAAATCCATCATAGGCATCCAAAGTCTTCTTGCTGGTGGCAAAACTGAATGGCAAAACACTTATTTCCTGACCGTGTAAATTATCCGCCTCCGGATATATTTCCCTGAGCTCAACATTTGTAGCTTCAGATCCGGGTGCATTGACGTTAAAGGAGCCAAGGTCAAGGGTGAAAAATTTTTGTTTATCATGAATGGTTAACTGGTCTCCGACATAATATTCATCTAATTCGGATGTCTGCTCAAAATATAAGGTACCCGTGGTGTCCAATCCAATGGAAGATTCATCGTCTGCTATTTCTTTCATAGTATAAACTCTGCTGATTAAAGGAATCGCAACTTCCACCTCCCACGAAGGAGCGCTGGGCTTATCAAAAGAACAGTGGACAAGATTGAAAATCAATAATGATGCGCCTAAAATATAAATTAAACGCTTAATCTTAAAACCTGTGATTTTATTCATCCACAAATTGTGTAAAAAAGAAAACTTTCTGAACATATTTAACCTCATCATAAAGTTAAAATTGATTATAATTCATGACACGGGTGCAGAACTCATTAAGCTCAATAGTAGGATTAAAATTTATCGGGCGATGTTTTTATGCACTTTTGTCATACCGGTTTCTTATCTTATTTAATTCGGTAAACTAAGTGTATTCTTTAGGCATAAAGCTTCAAATCATGGCCATTTGGACAATTTAGCTTGTAAGAACTTTCTTGCATCCAGAATCAACTATCAAACACTATTTTCGTACACAATCAAAATTTGAGGATATATGGAGCTTCACTAAACTTTCAAAGTATAGTAAAGCTGAGTCCCATCATTTATTAAGGCGATATCTATTTTCGACAATTAAACTCGGATATTCTCTCTCAATAAACAAGCTTCTTCGGAACGATAGAATAAAAGTTCACACATTGAATACAATTTTAAATTTTGTAACGCTCTGGGATTACACAATTCAGGATGATTAGTAGAGCAGATTGCGACAGAAGAATTTTGAAGCCTCATATTATAAATAACATGAGGCTGTTCCGGACATCAGTATAGGTTGGAAATAAATATCAGGTACCCATTTCCCAGGAATCTAAATAGTGTTTTTGTTCAGCGGTCAGTTCATCAATGGTAATACCCATTGATTTCAATTTCAGCGCGGCAACCCAGTCCTCAACTTCGGTAGGAACTGTGTATACTTGCGCTGTTAATTTACCTTCATTTTTAATGACATATTCTGTTGCCAAAGCTTGCGTTGCAAAACTCATATCCATGACGGAAGCCGGATGGCCTTCTGCAGCAGCTAAATTTATCAGGCGACCCTCGCCTAACAAATTAATGCGGCGCCCATCATGCATAACATATTGATCCACAAAATTTCTAATGTTTTTTCGTATTTCTTTTGCTAATCCAGCTAACGCATCAATATCAATTTCAACGTTAAAATGACCAGAATTAGCAACTAATGCTCCGTCTTTCATTAGCTGGAAATGCTCTTTGCGAAGCACATGAATATTACCCGTTAGTGTGATAAACAAATCTCCAATTTTTGCAGCATCATGCATAGACATGACTCTGAAACCATCCATAACCGCCTCTAAAGCGCGCACAGGTTCTACTTCGGTTACAATGACATTTCCGCCCATTCCCCTGGCTCGCATGGAGACGCCTTTCCCGCACCAGCCATAACCGGCAATCACCACGTTTTTGCCTGCCAAAAGAACATCCGTAGCCCGAATGATACCATCTATTGTAGACTGTCCGGTACCATAACGATTATCAAATAAATTCTTTGTGACGGCATCATTAACTGCAATAACAGGAAATTTTAAAGCTCCGTCGCGTTCCATCGCTTTTAAGCGAATCACACCTGTGGTCGTTTCTTCCATACTTCCCAAAATGTTTTTCCCGATTTCAGGGTAATCGGCGAGGATGGCAGAAACCAGGTCAGCTCCGTCATCCATGGTTACCACTGGTCTATGTTCAATCGCTGCGGCGATATGCTTATAGTAAGTTTCATTATCTTCACCATTTACAGCAAACACCGGAATATTATAATCTTTCACTAAGGACGCCGTGACGTCATCCTGAGTAGAAAGAGGATTTGATGCGCAAAGGACTAAATCGGCACCTCCAGCCTGTAATGTACGTCCTAAATTTGCTGTTTCGGCGGTAATATGCAGACATGCAGACATTTTGTGTCCACGTAATGGTTGTTCCTGAGAAAATCTTTCTCGTACTTGCCTGAGAACAGGCATATCGTTTTCAGCCCATTCAATTCTTTTTTTGCCTTCCGTAGCTAAATTCAAATCCTTGATGTCGTAATTCACATGACCTCCACTAATTAAATTTAATTTTTAATTTATTATCCTCTTGCCAAATCCCGCACTTTATCGGTTTTCTCCCAGGTGAAGCTGTCTTCCTCTCTGCCGAAGTGTCCGTAAGCGGCTGTTCGTTTATAAATTGGCCGGCGTAAATCCAGCATTTCGATGATACCTTTTGGAGTGAGAACAAAATTTTTAACTACCAGCTTTGCAATCTCATCATCTGGCATTTTACCGGTGTCGAAAGTTTCTACGTTGACGGACACTGGTTGAGCAACACCGATTGCATAGGCCAATTGAATCTCGCATTTATCGGCTAATTCTGCTGCTACTATATTTTTAGCAATATACCTGGCAGCGTATGAAGCAGATCGGTCAACTTTCGTTGGGTCCTTCCCTGAAAAAGCGCCTCCGCCATGCCGCCCATAACCACCGTATGTATCCACAATAATTTTGCGTCCGGTCAAGCCAGTATCACCATGCGGTCCGCCCACAACAAACCGGCCGGTTGGATTCACGTGATAAATAATTTCATTGGTATTATAGTAATCAGTTGGAATAACAGGTTTGATTACTTTTTGAATGATCTGCTCCCTTATGGTTTCCTGATTAACGTCTGGTTCATGCTGAGTTGATATTACTACCGTTTCTACTTTCACTGGTTTGCCGTCCACATACCGCACACTCACCTGAGATTTTCCGTCTGGCCGAACAAAGGGGAGTATTCCTTTTTTCCGTACATCAGCCAACTGCATGGTAAGTTTGTGGGCCAGCATTATAGGCAAAGGCATGAGTTCTTTGGTTTCATTATTTGCATAGCCAAACATCATCCCCTGATCTCCTGCACCGTCTCTGTCAACGCCTAAAGCAATATCTACTGATTGCTGTTGAATGGTGTTTACTACTGCACAGGTTAAATAGTCAAATCCATAGCTTGCATCTGTATAACCAATTTCCTTAACCGTTCCTCGAACAATACTTGGAATATCAACGTAAGTATTTGTAGTAATTTCACCGCCAACCATCACGAGACCTGTAGTTACATAGGTTTCACATGCCACCCTTCCTTGCGGGTCATCTTCAAAAATCGCATCAAGCACAGCATCAGATATTTGATCCGCAACTTTATCTGGATGCCCTTCTGTTACAGATTCTGAAGTAAATAACATTCCGGACATAAATATAGCTCCTTTCCATTATGTGTTCAATTACGATACTAAATATTTTCACTAAAAGTCAAATTAATTTGTTGTTTTAAAAAGTCAATATTTTTAACGGGAGTAGGATCAACTTCATTTAAAATAGCCAGATATAGACTAACCATATCACCCAGGAAAATTAATGAGAAAATTCGCGCTAACAATGATTCACCGCTGCTTTCAACTTCAATAATGGGCGCGCTGTGTCTTTCAAGTATATCTTTTGTAACATGCATTCTACTTTTAATTTGATCGCGATAATCACGATCTTTTAAATATATTACCTGAAAATTGCGATTTATTTCAGTGAGCGGGCCCCAGCCCATGATTTCATTATGATTCAATTCTGAAAACAAATTGCAAAAAGCTAAAACTTCCCCGTTTTCCGATAGTTGTCCTTTCCAGCGCCAGACGATCGCTTCAAAACTATTTACAGAAGCATAAATTAATGGTATTTTCCCTTTTAAGGCATACGCCATCTTTTTGGGAAGATTGCTATTATGATCTGGATGGTATTCATCACTGAGCTTATTTAACAAGTCTATAGTTTCTGTTATGTCTGCTTCAGGATTGGAAATCAATCCGGTCAAATATAGACAATAAAGCAATGGAACGGTTAAATACCCAAGAGCTGCCCGAGGACTGTAACCGGCCGGGATTAATAATATTGGATGTCCATTGGATGCGGCTAATTCAGCTAACTCCCCTCCAGAGGTAATGCAAACAATTTTAGCTTTCCGACTGCATGCATCCTGATATGCTGACAGAGTTTCTTCTGTATTACCCGAGTAGCTCAAAACAATTACTAAAGAACGGTTATCAACAAAGTTGGGCAAACTATAATAACGATTGACGAAAAAAGGGACCTTCAAAATGTCTGTGAAACAACTTCGCACAACATCGCCACTGATTCCGGAACCGCCCATACCAGTCGCGCAAATATTGCTAATTTGAGCAGACTTGAAATCCAGTTGAAAATTCTTTGAAATTTTTAAAGCATGTTGCAATTGTTGCGGGAATTGAAGAATATAGTCCAACATTCCCTCTGAATCAAATTTTACAATTTCATTACTATTTAATTTTAACATTTTAATATCTATGTTGAGTTCATAAGTTTGGTTAGATTATTAAATCCTTAAACTTTTTACGCATAATTTTAGTCATGAATCTTTCCACATCAGAAGATTTCTCGAACTCAAGCGCTTTATTGGCAACTCTGACGGCTTCTCGAAAATCAACCGAGCGGATTATTTTTTTAATTTCCGGTACAGATAAAGGACTTACACTAAATTCATCTAATTCAAGACCAAGAAGAATTAAGGTCGCTAATGGATCGCCTGCCATTTCACCACACATGCCAACCCAAACACCTTCCTTGTGACCAGCGACGATAATGTCTTTAATCGAACGAAGAACAGCAGGATGTAAATGTTTATAGAGATAGGCTATCCGTTCATTGCCTCTATCAACTGCCAGAAGATATTGCACAAGATCATTAGTGCCAATGCTGAGGAAACTGACTTCTTTTGCCAATTTATCCGCCAGTATTGCCGCCGAGGGCACCTCTATCATTACACCAATTTCAAGGTCTTTATTAAACGAAATTTTTTCTTTGCTTAATTCCGATTTTACTATTTCTATAACATTCTTGCATTCCAAAAGTTCATCAAATCCAGAGATCATTGGAAACAGAATTTTGACATTACCCAATGCGCTGGCTCTTAAAATAGCGCGCAACTGAACTTTAAAAATATCCAGTCTTTCCAAAGAAATACGAATAGCACGCCAGCCAAGAAAGGGATTTTCTTCCGGGGGAATTAATATCGATTGTGGATTTTTATCACCGCCTAAATCCATTGTTCGTATTATAACGGGATCAGGTGACATCTTCTTGGCAATTTTACAATATTCCTGGTATTGTTCTTCCTCCGTGGGCAATTCACTTTTAGAGAGGTATATAAATTCGGTGCGATACAACCCAATGCCCTTTGCGCCATGTGAAATCGCAGATTCGACTTCGTCCGAAAATTCAATATTTGCTGAAAGCTCGATATCTTTGCCATCTTCTGTAATTGATGGCAGATCACGAATTTTAGCAAGCCTTTGTTCAACTTCATAATACCTGGCTTGTAATTGTCGATAATATTTTAAGGTTTTTTCATCCGGCTGAATCACGATCGCGCCCTCGGTACCATCGATAATAATTCGGTCACCTTCCGCCACCATTGATGAAAGACCACGCAGTCCGACAACTGCTGGCACCTCCATTGAACGTGCCATTATTGACACATGAGAAAATCTTCCGCCTAAATCTGTTGCAAAACCCAGTACTTTTCGCCTGTCCAGCATAACAGTATCTGAGGGCGTTAAATCAATCGAAACAATAATGGCAGACCATTCCAATTTGCTTAGATAATCTACGCGATTACCCTGAATATGGCGAATAACCCTTCGTTTTACATCTTTCAAATCAGAGATTCTACTTTGAAAATACTCTACCGAGCTTTCATCCAGTGTGTTCTGGTATTTCTGCATGGTATCATAAAAGGCGTATTCTGCACTTTTTTTTTCATTCTCAATTCCGGATATCGTCTCTTCAATTATCAGGCTATCTTCCAACAGCAATTGGTGAACATCAAATATCTTTGCACTTTCACGGCCAATTCTTTGAGCTACTCTGCTTTGCAGCGACTTGAGCTCCCTTTTTGCTTTTTGAATTGCCAATCTGAATTTTTCGACTTCTGCTTCAGTATGCGATTCATCAATAATTGTTGGCTCTATCTTTACAGCTTCACCCTTCAGTAAAAAGACTTTCGAAATTGCGATACCTGGAGAAGAAGGTATCCCATGTAATACATGACATCCTTTAATTTTATCACTTTTACTTTTCATTTGTTTTTGTCTTTAATCTTCATCAAATTTATTTTCAACCAGACCAATCAAAGCTTCAATGGCTTCCTTTTCATCTTCGCCATTGACAGTAATGGTTAAAATACTACCCATTTCAGCTGCCAACATCATAACTCCCATGATGCTTTTACCGTTAACTTCATGCTCATCTTTGCCAATAAACACATTTGATTTAAATTTCGCTGCTGTTTTTACTAATTGTGCAGCAGGTCTGGCATGTAAACCTAATTTATTAGTTACTTCAATTTTTTTTTGAACCATACAAAAAATATATTTTCCTGTGAGTTTTAAATGAGAATCAAAGCGTAATGTGTCAGTTATGGTGGGGATTCGAACAAAATTATGGTTTCCCTAAAATTCTTTGGGACTCGCTATGAAGCTAAATCTTATAAATATGATTACTTCATGCTGAGCGGAGTCGAAGTATGATCTCCATCTCACCATAACTGACATATTACATCAAAGCGCCAATTGCACTACTTAAAAATACAAGAACCACAAGACCAGTTGGAATAGATATTTTCATTTTAATGAAAAAGTACATCAAAACGATTCCACATGAAAATGCAACCAAATCTATTTTATTGTTCATATATTTGGAATTAGCAATCAATATCAACAATATCCCAATGAGTAAACCACCAACTTTATTTAAGAATATTATTATTGACTTATAATTCTTCAGCACATGGCTGTTCATTAAACCCGGGCCCTTCTGGTACCCTGATAACAAGCCTTTTATTCTTACATACAAATGTGGTAAATTATATAATACAAAAAAAACAACCAAACCGATTAGTTGAAAATATAGCGTCAATAAAAAACCAATCATAGCGCTGATAGGTCTAATTTGACTCCAAAACATTTTATCCCCGATAGCTGCCACAACTCCACTCATCCTTTGCTTAAAACGATCAATTTGCTTTGCTTCTATATTCTGTTCTTGAAACGATTGTTGTTCCAGTTTAATGGATACACCAATAATCCAGTTAACCATATACGGATGAGTGTTAAAAAATACTAAATTCCTATTTAAAAATTGTACCCGTTGTTCTTTGTTCTCCAAATATTTTTTAGCAAATGGGATCAAACAAAAGCAGTATCCAAGACCCTGCATACGTTCACTATTCCAGGAAGCTTGAATAAAAAGCGACCTGTAAATTATTTTAATAAAATCAATAATATTTAATGGAGTCACAGGCACAATCAGTTAACAAATTTTAATAACAATAATATTCCACCAAAAAACACTCCAGTTAGAGTATATTGAATTGTATTTTTTTTTAGAAAATGCCAAAACAATGCCCCTGTTCCAGCTCCTAAAAGCACTGGCTTTAAAATCTGCAAGGTTTGTTCCATTTTAGAAGGAACTAATTCAATGATTAAATTGCAAATATATTTTCCAATTATAAAAATAAAGGCGGAAAAAAACGCTCCAAAAATATACACGAATAGAACGCCCAAATAATGTAAATAAGTAATCTTCCATAAATTTCCGGAATCTGCAGCGTTATCAGCACATTTGAGCAATTTGTTATTTAACTGGCGCTGCAATCGCTGGAATGGAATCGTAGCCCTGCTTATCATTATTCCGAATAAAACTGAAATCAGTAATATTATATTTGATTGAAGAGGAAATATTTGAGTAAAAGTTACAGCCAATCCAGCAGCTATATACGCTCCCATATTTCCTAAGGATACTTTTGAACCGCCAATGGGGAATTCTACTAAATATGGCAATTGTAAAAGAATACCAATAGTCAATCCAACAACCATATTACCCAATATAATTCCGGCAATTGTACATGAAATTAAAGGTTGGGATATAACAAACTGTCCGACAGCCTCAGTATCAGCATAAACAACACTCCCCATTAAACAAAATATGATTAAATTCGATTCCATATATTCAATATTGTAAGATCAGCTTAAGTTCTACGTTTCGAAAGGTATCTTAACAGGCATAACAGTTCTTCTTTGCCCTGTGTATTCTGAAGCTCCTGAAGATTTTTATGAGCAGTAGAAATATAGTTATCAATTGCTACTTTTGCTGCATCTATTGTCCCCGTTTTATTAAAAATATCCCTGACTGCCATAATTTGTGAATTTTGAATTATAGTATTATCTAATATCTCAAGCAGCTCCTTTTTCGCTTGGGCATCTCCATGGTTCATGGCATGAATCAATAAATAAGTTTGTTTTCTGCGAATAATATCACTGCCAAAAGTTTTGCCTAAAGTTTCTTGATCAGATGTAATGTCTAACAAATCATCTTGAATTTGAAATGCAAATCCGATATTATAGCCAAATTCTCCTAAGACATGTATTTCCTGAGCATTGCCGCCGCCAATGATAGAACCAATTCTGGTTGAAATATTTAAAAGTCTTGCTGTTTTTTTGCTGATCATGAGCAAATAATCACTGAGTTGAACATCCTTGCGGGTTTCAAATTCATGATCCATCGCCTGACCTTCACAAAGCTCAATTATACCGTCAGTAAATATTTGGGCAATTTCATGAATTCGAGCAGAGTGAGTCCGCAACAAATATTGGTAAGCAAGTGCCAGTAAACCATCGCCGGCAAGGAGCGCGATGTCAGCATTCCATTTTTTATGCACAGTAGGCCTGCCTCTGCGGGTGTCATCCTGGTCCATAATGTCGTCGTGAACCAAAGTAAAATTGTGCAGAAGTTCCACGGCCACTGCTGCATCCCAACATGAGTCAATATTGCCTCCAAATGCCTCACATGATAACATCAACAAGATTGGCCGGATCCGTTTCCCACCACCATCCAAAACATATTGAATGGGTTGGTACAAAATTGAGGGTTTTGAAGAACCTGAAATTTGATCTAACCTAGCGTTAATCTGACCCTGCCATTCAGTTAATTTTGCTTTAAACTGTTCCGTTTCATCCAGGTCAAGCGTTGATGTATTTAACATTGATTTAAAATGTTTAATTATAAAATTTTAAAGTGAAAAAAGATATAGATTTTCGAAAACATAATCAAGGAAAACTTTTAAATACAATTTTCTGGCAGGATATTGTATAGGGTTGAGTTTCGAAGACCAAGTCAACTAAATAGGGTTTGACAGAAGACTGACAAAAGTGAATTATTCTACTCCCAAGGCTATGGCAAGTAAAACTATTCCTAATTATCATCGCAATATTCAATAATATGCATTATGCCAAAGCTGCTGTCTCAGTCAAAAAGTCATTCATGGTAATTCGGTCATTAAATCAATGCCAACAAATTACTTAATGACAACTAAATGACAGTCTATTATCAGAATTTGACGATTTATTTATGTTTATTTTGAAACGCACTTTACTTTACATCGTTTTTTGAGATTTGGAACTTATTTGTTATTTAGGATTTGAGGCTCGTCGCCCTGGAATAATGGAAATGAATTACCCTGTTGCAATCTGAAGAGAGGCAGATAAATCCTATGGATTCGTTGGTCTGATATCTATTTCACTTACCATGGCACGCTGCGGTAATTTTATAGCTTCAATTATGGTTTGCGCTACATCTTCTGGTTGCAATATTTTTTCTCTGTCTGGATTTGGTAATGAAGGATGGTGAAAAAAACGAGTATCCACCGAACCGGGACATATCGCCAGTACCCGCACGCCGGATTTTCTCTCTTCTAACAATAAGCATTTGGAAAACGCTAATACGCCCCACTTAGTTGCTGCATATCCAGCGCCGCCCACAAATGCATTCTTCCCGGCAATTGAAGCTATGTTAATGACAAAACTTTCTGTTTTTCTTTTTAAATGTGGCAAAGCTTCCCGAGTGCAAATGAACATACCGCGTAAATTTGTCTCAAACATATCATCCCAATCTAAAGTAGCAAGCTCTTCTATCCGTCCGAATCTGCCTATTCCAGCGTTATTGATTAATATGTCTATTCCGCCAAATTTTCTGGCAGCTTCCTGTATTAGGTTTTTAATTTCGCTTTCTCTCGATATATCCATCTGTACAGGCAAAGCCTTTCTGCCCATATTTCCGATTTCTCTGGCTAATGATTGTAAATCTGTCATGGTTCGGGAAGCGATTACAATATTCGCACCTTCTTTCGCCAAAGACTTTGCTGTCTCCCGCCCGATGCCCTTACCGGCGCCGGTTACTACAGCAACTTTATTCTTTATATCCATCAAATCAATCCCACATTTTTTTCATGATTTGTTACAGCCAAAACGCATTTTCAATATGCTTAATATCCCACTCTTTCCCATTCGCCCGAACAGCCACGACATCAAACCTGCAATCCACGTCATCGATATCTTTTTCCTGAAGATAACGTTCAGCGACCATTCCGATCTGCAACTGTTTACGTGCATCGACCCAGGTTTCCGGCGCTCCGAAGGTATTGTAACGTGCTGTTTTAACTTCAACAAAAATCAAAGTTTCTGCCTCTTTAGCGATTATGTCAATCTCTCCGCGCGCCCAGTGATAGTTGCGTTCAATAATCTGGTAATTCTTTGCACACAGATATTTAGCAGCCAGGTCCTCGCCAATTTTACCAATCTGTTTGTTGTTTTTATTGTGCATTTTTGTTTGCAAACACAGATTTTGTGAGGAATCGTTTAGGATGAAACGATTGACGATGAATTTTACAATAGCCATGCTTTTCTATGGCGTCTAAATGAGCGCGTGTGGGATAACCTTTGTGACGGGCAAAGCCAAATTGGGGAAATTTTTTATCATATTCGCGCATTATTTTATCGCGGGTGACTTTCGCCAGGATAGAGGCAGCAGCAATCGAAAAACACAAACCATCTCCTTTGACAATGGTAGTAAATGGTATTTGATCGTTTGGATACATCCGGCCATCTATGAGAAGGAATTCAGGATTAAGTCTTAAATTCTCAAGGGCGCGTTCCATGGCCAGAAAGGAAGCCTCATGAATATTAATTTTATCAATTTCTTCCACATTCGCTATTCCGATGCCGTAATCTAAAGCTTCGGTTAAAATTATATCGTACAGGAATTCGCGTACATCAGTGGACAGTTTTTTCGAATCGTCGATCATGGGGATGAATGGATTCGGTGCAAAAATAGCTGCAGCAGCTACTACCGGGCCTGCTAAAGGCCCCCTGCCAGCTTCATCCAGACCGGCAACACAAACCAGCCCTTTCTGCCAAAGCTCCTTCTCGTATTCCAGCATGTTTTGAATTCGCGTGTACTCTTCTGACTCCATATTATTTTTTAGTATGGTATAACTTGATTTATTTCATCCAATTAAATAAATAATTATATGCTGATAATTTAAGATTAATCTATTTAAATGCAACAAAAAGCCCCCACAGTATGATTCTGTAGCGGCAGACATATAAAAGCAGACTTCTATTTACATGACTCTTGTGCTATTCTGGCGATTAAATTGTTTCTAATTTCTCTAAGCTTATTTTTAGAAAATTGTAATTTACAAGTCCCAAAGTGTTAATAATTTTGAATTTCAATACAGCAACTTCCTTTCTGAAGCTTACTACTTTTCTGCTAATCTCCTCACTAAAGTATCATACATTTCTTTATATGAAGATTTTGCAATTTTTTTGTAAAAAGAATCACGATAATTACGCGCAGTACTTACTCCATCGATATCCATATCGTACACCAGCCATTGCGTATCGACAAGGTGCATTTTGTAAACTATCTCTACTTGCTTTCTGTCTTTATAGGCTATTGTAGTTACTTTTGCTTTTTTACCATTGATTTCGGGCTTTTCATAAACCAACCGATCAACCTTGTAAACCTCCAACTTTTTCACTGAAGAATTTTTAATGAGCCGGGAGAACACATCGACAAAATCGCTCTTTTCTTGGTCACTTCTGTCTTTCCAGTGCTTGCCCAGAGCCCGTCTTGACAATTCTCTAAAATCAAGAATGCCATTTATAACCACTTTGAGTTGTTCTTTCCTTTCAGCGCTAACATTATCATCTGTACCCTTCAGAATAACATCCACCGCTTGATTGCGAGCCTTGATAATTTCCACAGGTGATTTTTCTGAATCAGCAAAAATTTGATTGCTAAAAATTACTGAAAAAACAAGAAAGCACATGACTGTTGACAAAGTTGTGTGTATTATCTTTTTCATCTGTATTCTAAATAGCCTCTCAAGTCATATTCTCTTTTATTAATTAACATATAAATCACGGCCAGTGGCTTTGCTTAATTTAGCTACGGCTACATTGAACTTAAAAATATTTTGAAAATGTTCAGCTTGCATAGTACCATTAGCCTTGAACGCATCAATTAAATCTTTAACTTCACCTACACCGATATCAAAAGTCATGGTAGCGGACCGCAGCCAGTTATCACTGGCTTTGAGCGCTTTCCGACTGTCCTTCATATTTTTTTCTGTTTGCATTAATTCGAGATAGGACTTTTGAACATCCAGTTTAAGGCCTCCTAAAAGTAAATTCTCTTTTTGAGCTAATTCAAGATATTCTGCCTGAGCGACCCTCACTTTATCTCGAGTTTGCACCCAGTTTAAATTCAGGTTCATACCCAGCACAAATCCAGGCCTAAAGTAATTAGTCGGATTATAAACAAATGGATTTCTGGGATCGAACCGGTCTTTGGCAAAATTGTACTTTATTTGTCCGCCAAAAAAGAACTGGGGGTAATAATCACTTTTGGAAACCTGGATTAATGAGCGTTTGGCATTCAGTCCTGCTCTCAGCCGGGCAACCTCTGATCGGTTTTGTAACGCCAGATCGTAATAAACAGGCAGCAAATCCACTTGGACTTCGATTGGATCAAGATACTCGGTAGCTATTTCAAGGTCGACATTGCTGTCTAATCCAAGCGTTGCCTTAAGCGCCGATTTTGTCAGTTCCAGCATGTCAGCAGCCTCTCGCAGCCGTTTGTTAATTTCATATCTAAAAATCTGAAGCTTAAATAAATCATTTTGAGAGACTTCGTCTGAGCCTTCATCGAGTTTTTCCTCGACTTTATTCTCGGCTTTCTTTAACTCGCTTTCAATATTCTGAACTACAACCTGAAGTTCTTTACCAAAAACCAGGGCCCAATACAATTGGCGTACCTGGTATCGCACGTTCTCACGTTTTCCCTCCAGATTCGCCTGCCCGGCCTGTACGCCATAGTTGGCTGCATTAGTCAATCCTTTTAATTTACCAAAGGTGTACAGGGGTTGAATTAAGTCAACATCAAGCTGGGTGAAATATCGCAAATCACCAGGTATGCTGGTAGACGTGTCCGGTGTAGTAACGAAACCTGTTTCCGGGTCCTGAATACCACGAGCTTTTGGAATGGGGCCCCAAACATTTCGTAATTCAATCTTGGGAAGATATTTTGCATGTGAGGCCT
Source organism: uncultured Cytophagia bacterium (assembly GCA_964539665.1). Taxonomy (GTDB): domain Bacteria; phylum Zhuqueibacterota; class Zhuqueibacteria; order Oceanimicrobiales; family Oceanimicrobiaceae; genus CAZIKB01. Next base: position 44,505 of record CAZIKB010000009.1, on the reverse strand, counting down.
GTGTCAATCTGGTCTCAGATGTCTTCAAACTAAGCTTCGCGCTTTGCACAGATAAATTATTCTTTAGCGCTAATTCTTCACATTCAGCCAAAGTTAGTTTTAACTGTTGACTACTTTCCTGACTAAATAGATTTGCAGTTAAGCTGTAATAAATAAAAAAAAATAATATAATAATCATTGAGACATTCTTCCCTTCCTGTTTCAAACACCTCATTATTCGGCTTTCAACTTTTCTTTTATACCGGAATCGGCATTTGCTTGTTTCAACGCACGGATGTCATCATAATCCGCATAGGCTTTGGATTTTGTGGAATTTGCATCAGACAGAATTCCAATGCCTTCAGGTTTATCAGGCGGGTTCCCTCCGAATGTTTTTTTATATGCTTCATAGGCATTAAAGGTGTAAGTCCGCCACTCACCCATGTGCTCCTCTCCACTTTCTGCAACAATATTCCATGGTCTGCCAATGCCACTCCGCTGTGTAGCAGCTCCTACGGGCAAAGTCGCACTCCACACATATTTCACTGATTCAGGAATGAGTCCTAATTTCTTTTTATATATTATGTAAATACCGGCAGCGCTATCTACCGATCTGCCATATCGTTCATCGCCGCCCTCAGGTACATGGTGAACCCGCCATTTGAAGGAAATGTAAGGATACTTTTTCAAATCCCAATTTATGCTTTTTGCTAAAATAACCGTCTCGCCGTTGTCTTCTGCAGCCAGGAATTTGTTGCCATTTTCAATTCTTATTTGGTATGGCTTGTTTTTTTCATTGTCTGATTTTTTCCAGAGCCAGTCAGTGGGCGGCAATTGTCCTACTAAGCCACCCTCAAAATCTTCCAGAACAATATATTCTGAATCAGTTAATTCTGCAATTAGGTAAGGCAGTGAGTACTTTTTAATAATTTTTTGGCAAAAGGTATAAAAATCACGACGTAAACTATTTTTCCCAACTTTCCAATTTGATATACGCCATACACCATCCGGATATTTTAGCATGTAGAAAGATATATCTGTCCGGTCTTTTCCATTTGAAACTAAATAATTTAGCGTCGAAACATTCTTTTTATTTTTTACCGATTCAAACGTTATTGATGGCAGACTTTGGCTGTTGTGAGTGTTGATATGCGACATTATTTTTTGTTTAATAGCAATCTGCAGAGCTTTAACAAACATTTTTTTCTCATGCCGGCTTATCTTAATCCATCTTTTGGGTAGCGTCTGAGAAGCTAATCTTTCAACATCAAACAATTTTTCCACAAGAGTTATTACCTGATTATCGAGCTCAGTCTGATCATGATTCTCTCCATCTTTAATATTCTGGATCACTTGAGTAAAATAAGAATCGATAGTTTCTTGCGGCGTCTGATTGCCATTGTCACCAGCCCAGATAAGACCGGAGCTTAAAATAATCGCTGCAACTATGGTAAACCGATAAAAATTAAGTAACCTTTTTAAAATATATCGTGATGTTTCCATATCAATCATTATGTCCTATAATATTAGTTTATTAAAGAAATCAACATAATTGAATTTATGAATGTTCCATTTTTATTTCTTTAATTAGTTCTATCTACTATTTTCAATCATAGACGTATGGTAAACAACAATCAAAAAAGTTACCTTATGCTACGACTTAAACCAAATTTTGGTTCCAAAACGATTTCGCCACAATGAGTTAAGTAAATATACAAGTCGATAATTTAATCTGTAAATAAATACAATCTATTACTATAGAATAATCCACATGGATAAAGGAATCACACGGAAACTTGAATAAATAAACCGTGTAAGTTATTGATCTGTGTGGATCATAGTCATGTTATTATTTAGATTTATCACTTTTTATATTTTCTTGCAAAAAATTGCAACAGCACGGGTAGAACAATTATGGCTGTAATAAAAGCAACGCCTATGCCATAATAGTCAGATCTCCGATAGAATTTAAACCAATCTGGCGCGCTAATGAGATGAACTTAATAAATATTATTTTGGGAAACGGCAAGGTTCTCTATGAGCGAACTGGTCAACCAACTTAAGAATATCTTACCGGGAAAGACTTCATATCAATCAACACTTCTTTGCAGCTTTTCATAAAATCCAATATGTCATTTTTAATTAAATCACCCACGTTGGCAATTCGAAAGGCGTTCTTCTTTAAGCTGCCCTGCCCTGCATAAATGATAAAACCCTTTGCTTTCATTTTGTCATGAAATATCTCATAGGAAAAACCTGGCGGCATAAAAAATGTCGTAAGGCAACTTGAACGGTGTTTTTCGGGAATCATAATATTGAATCCCATTTCCTCCATTCCTTTACGTAAAGTCAGGGCATTTTCCAGATACCTTGTGTGTCTCGCCGCCAAACCTTCCTCGATGAGTTCGTCAAGCGCTTGATTCAAAGCAAAAAATACCTGGATCGCGGGGGTAAATGGTGTATTATCTTCTTCCTGCAGCAGCCACTGGTTATAGACATCCAGATAAACACTTCGAGGTTGATATTCTTTAAGTTTGTGCAATTCCGATTTTCTGGCAATAACAAAAGCAAGACCAGCAATTCCCTGGACGGCTTTGTTCGAACTTGATATAAGAAATTCGATATTATCCTTCTCAACAGAAATGGGCTCGGCGATAAATGAGCTCATGCCATCAACAATGAGAGAAACATTATGTTGAGCGGTTAAAGCGCCGATTTCTTTAATCGGATTCAATAACCCGGTTGTGGTTTCATGATGAATGACTGCCAGGTGAGTTATTTGAACATCTTTAGCTAATGCATCTGCAATGTCCTGAATTGCCGGAACCTCTGTCCATTCATAGGTTAAGCGGGAAAAGTTAAGGCTGTGTGCTTCTGCTATCCGGCACATGCGATCGCCATAAACACCATTATCTATTACAAGCAGCTTGCCATCCCGGGGGACAACAGAGCAAATCGTAGCTTCGACTGCAGATGTGCCTGAACCTGTAAAAATAACTGCCGAATGACTGGTTTCGCCATCAGCGAGCATAACCAGCTTTCTTCGGACCTCTTGCATCACCAGGAAAAATTCCTTTTCCCGATGGCAAAGATCAGGCGTAAGTAGTGCCTGTCTAACGGTTTCAGTGGTGTTGCCAGGACCAGGGTTCAACAAAATCCATGGTTTTTCTTCAATGATCGTGGTTTGATTTGTAGATAGGAATTTATGTAAATTACTTGTCTCTGCATGAATGATATTTCGGGCTGTCTCCATATCTTCCGGAAAATCAATTTCAATCCACGGGAGGCCGGTGATATCCTCATAACCGAATGGCTCTTCACCCAACATATCCCGTAAAGCAAAGTCATAGTCCGCATCCAGGTCACCATTTTGGATGTATCGGGACAGATATTGTTTAAAAGTTTCTGCACCCTTATCTGAAAATTTAAAAAATCCGACAGACTCTCCAAGAAAGTCGCAATCCTTTTGGACCCGACGATCAAAATCTATAACCCGGTTGTTTTGAACGACGACTTTTACAGGTTCATCGCCAGTTTCAAACTCCTGGTCTAACAGAAAGCAGTTTTTGTGATAAGAGGTTATTAGCCTGTTCAGAATTTTTTCATGGAACAACACGTCGGCATCCATGAGCAGGAATCCCTCGTTAATTACATCGCGAGCCTCCCAAACAGATAACAGGTTCCCTTTTTGAAAATCATCATTATTTACAAATCGTATGCTTTTCCGGGGAAAGAGCCTGGTTACTTCAACTATAATCATTTCCTTTAAATAACCAACAACGATTGTAATAGATGTCACGTTCTGATTCAGCAGGGAATGTACCATTCTTTCTAATAACGATTTACCTGCAACTTTCAGGAGACACTTGGGGATTTGCTGTTCTGCTGTACCAATCCGTATACCCATCCCGGCGGCCAAAATTAATGCTTTTTTCATAGGATTACTTTTTTTTATTAGGTTATCAATCCTGAGCCAGACCATCCATGAATCGTTCGGTCACCTGCTCACAAGTATATTTGTCAGAAACTCTTGGTATACCCTTTTTATTGCCTTTATTCACCTTGACTAATAAGAATGATGGACCTTCCCGTGCACGCATCTCTGCCAGAGTTTGTTTTAGCTCTAAAGGTTTTTTTGCTATAAATGCTTGAGCGTAGCCACAATGTTTTGCAACCCTTTGAAGCTCCACAGAATTAGAAACGGTCGGTTGATTCTCTGTGGAACCATAAGCCTCATTATCCAGCACAATGTGCATCAAATTCTTCGGTCGAAGGTTGCCAATAAAGGGCAGCAATCCCATATGCATCAGAATGGCTCCATCACCATCGAGCAGGACAATTTTCTTGTTCGCAGCATGCACGGCTGCGCCGGCGCCAATCGCCGCGATTAAGCCCATAGAACCCATCATGTAAAAATCTGGTGTGTCTTTAACAGCAAATGATTCTCGGGTGATGAAGCCTGTGGTCGAGAGGAAGTGACTTTCTTGCAAACTGTCTTTAATTATTTGGATGGCTTCGTAGCGGCTCATTGTACTAACTTCTGGCAATTTTTGCTTTAGATTATAGCCCTCAAATAAACCTTTCCAAACAATAACTGCTGCTGGTTTTTTGGTTGATTTTGTTATTGAACTGATTCTTTGAATTTGGCTTTTATATTCTTGTTCGTTTAAGATTTCATATGGAATATCAAAGGTCTTCAAATAAGATTCCATATTTTCACCGACAATATCGTGTTCGGGTGCATCGCTCCCTTTACCGCCTTTTCCACGCCAGGTTATAATTAAAAAAGCAGGGTGAGCATAGAGGTGATTTAATGAGGTTAGCGGGTTGATTATGTTGCCCAGGCCAGAATTCTGTAAAAATACTGCCGGTATCTTCCTGGTAGCCATGTAAGCGCCCGCGGCAAATCCAAGGGCCTGGCCCTCGTGAACAGAGGCATAGTAAGGGGATAAATCCGGATGATCAAGCAAGTAATTAATGACTCCTGCCAGCAAAGAACACGGAACCCCAACGAATGGGCCAATCTCATGTTTTTTTAACTCATGTAAAAACTCTGGTGGTTTTATCATTATGACTCTTCCTTAAGCTAAGACTTAGACCAAATTTTAGTTCCAAAACGATTTTATCTCAATTAATAGAAAACGCAATGTCGCACAATGCACACTTTGTCAGACTTGAGCTATGCTTTTGTCTCTGATGCCGAAGCAGGCTTTGCTTTTTTTTGTCGAACTTCAAAAAATTGCAATAGTGCGGGTAGAACAATTATAGCTGTTACAAAAGCAGCGCTTATACCGATAATGGCCAGATCCCCGATAGAATTTAAACCAGGATGACGCGCTAAAATCAAGCCTGAATAACCTACTATGGTTGTCATGGTAGTCATAGAAATAGCCAGACCTGTATTTTTTAACACATGATATAATGAACCCGGGCCTTCTTCCTTATAACGATGATATATGTGCACCCCATTATCCACGCCGATCCCAATTACACTTGGCAAAACTACAATATTGAAAAAGTTCAGTTTCATGCCCGCTAAAAACATGATACCCCCCATCCAAATGAGGCCCACGGCTAAAGGAGTTAAAATAAACAATGTCGCTTTAAGATTTCGGAAATCAAGATACACAAGCAGAAACACAACTAAAAAAGTCAATAAAACAGCCAACCTGCCTTCGCCAATCAGTATAGTCAACATTTCAGCTAAAATAATATTAGAACTCGATGCATAATAGGTTTTCCCTGAAGCGGCAGTAATTTTCCCAATATCATTGCGAAATTCAATTGCGTTTCTGCCGTCACGCAGCGCCACACTGGGATATATAAAAACGAAATTGCCAATCTCACCTTTTTTGTTGATAAATTGACGCTTATCTTTTTCTGGAAATTCATCCCAGGTAAATGGTTCATTCACTTCCAGATAGCCATACAATTTGTCTAATCTTTCCTTATCTTCTCCTTTTATCACATCATTAGCTTCTTCATCAACAAGTTCTCGGATTTGTTTGATTTTTACAAGTTTTTCCAATTGATCATCAGGCACGAGGGAAAAGATTGATCTCACAGTGCTGACTGTGGGTGATAAAGTGTCTTCTTTTATTATCTTTTTCACGGCAGCCACAATTTCGTTTATTTCATCTTTGGAATCAGCAAGTACTACCGATGGAGATTCAGATAGTCTGAAAACACCTTTTGTTTTTAGACCGATTTCTTCTCGTTGTTTAATGTTAGCTCTGAGGTTAGTAAAATCGTATTCAAATTCGACCTGGGAAAAGCTGATAATTGCAATAAGCGTAATTACACCTGACATTAATAAAATTGGTCTTGAGAATCTAAATTCACCAGGACGGAAATTCTGACTTTTCTTTCCTTCGGTTTTAATTTTTAATATTTTGAGTTTTTCAAATAACGTAATAAAAGCGGGGAGAATAACTACCATGGCCACTAAGGCAAATAACATTCCCACCCCAGCGATAAAACCCAGATCTGAGAATCCTTTGAAGTCCATCAGTGTGAGTGAAAAAAATGCAGCGGATGTTGTTACGGCTGTTGTAGCCAGAGCTTTGCCTGTATGGCAGACTAATTTTTCAATGGCTTCTTCAAAATTCATTCCGCTTCTTCGACTTTCCGAGTATCTGGCAAAAGCGTGAATCCCATAGTCTATTCCCAAACCAAATAAAATAACGAACAAAAATCCAGTTATGGTATTTAAATTGCCAATAGCCCAATAAGTAACACCAAAAGTCCAGGCCAGCGAAATAAGAAGAGTAATCGTGATTAGGATCGCACCGGTAAACCGACGAAAGTAGATAACTATTAAAAGAAAAACACCGCCAATTCCGTAAAGGGCGGTACCCATAATATCTTTTTTTACGACCTCATATTCATCTATTTTGCTTTTAAAATTACCGGTATAGAAAATTTTCATTTCCGGATCATATTCCCGGTGATTCATCGAATCTACAATGTTCCTGACTGCATCATAAAAATATTTTACAAATATCAAATTAGTGCTTGTTCCAGTCGGAATGACTCTCATCACTAATACTGTGCTGTCTTCATTAATGTAATATGCTTTGGGTTCTACGTCCTGGTATTTTTCTTCCCATTTGGACAAATCATCATCAGAGCTTTCCTCCTCATCATCGCCAAAAAGATCGTCAACAAACAGTGGATTGAGCTTTTGTTTCTCAGCATCAATTTTATCTTGAATGGTGGTGTGCAGGGAATCTAATTCATCCATTTCAAGGAACAGGAGACCATTTTTTTTGTAAAACTCAACATCATTTTTGTAGTCTAAATAGTTGATGAATGGACTTTCCAATAGCCGCGGCGCCAAATCTTCAGCAAATGTAACAGCAGTCTCATAATTATTAGATTCAATTATGATTTTTATATTGCCAACGCCACCTACTTCCTCTTTTATTCGATTTAAAACTTTAACACTTTCAAAACTGTCAGGCAAGAGCTCCGCTAAATCGCTTACTAAAGTCAATTTCGAACTATAGTAGCCACCGATACTGCCCGTTATTAGCGCGATGATTATAATGAGAATATAGTATTTATAAACAACATAATGCTTTGCCGACAACTTTAACCACATGTTTTTCCCTTATCGTTTACTTGTTATTGATTCATCATGATGAAGCCCTGATGTCCCGTATATTAAAGATTATTACTATGCCCCTTTGTAAACATGGAATTTAGCATTTTTCTCAATCAGATGCAATAATTTGTTTTATATATAAAATTGCTCTGATGAACAGTAAAAACTACGCCTGCTAACGATAGAATCCTAGAGTTAGTTTCTTTTGAAATTAAACAAAATTTTAACGTACAATTTAAACAAAAGTTTACTAAAATTATTTCTTGCAATGCTTAATAGAAAATTTTAAATTAGCACCTGTAATTTAAAATTAGACGAACTCAATCAAGGTTTGGAAATTGAAAGAAATATCTAATTCCGACAAAAACATTTTAGGTTCCAGTAAAACTCCCGTCGAAAAAAGTCATACAGATGTAGCCAATAAAGCGACCATCATGGTGTTCAGCCGGGCCATTACCATATTAGTTCAAATGGCGTCCATAATGGTTCTCACCCGCATTCTTACTAAAGATGATTTTGGCCTGTTAACCTTTGTGTTACTCGCTTATTCGACTGTTATAACGATTTCACAATTAGGTTTACCGGAAAGCATCTTTTACTTTTTTGAAAGAGTACCTGAAGAATCCAGAAAAAGTTTTGCCCTGTTAACCGGGAAAATGTTGTTTCTCGTAGGTTTGGGATCTTCACTAATATTAATTATTTTGACAATATTAGCTCCGCGTCTGGGTTACCCGGTCAATGGTTTGTTTATACCAATGATATTTTTAGCATTGTTGGAGCTGCCGACCATCCCTATGCCTAATATTTTGATTGCTATCGACCGGGCGAAGCAAGCTGCCTGGTTAAATATAATAGCAAGTATATTCCAGTTTACGGCCTTAATTTTGCCGGCAGCATTAGGGCAACCATTAAAAGTAATAATATATTGTCTGCTGGGCTACGGTATCGTCCGGTTTGCCTTGAGTGCATTTCTGTTTTTAATAAATTTCAAAGTTACAGCCGGGTCTTTACCCAAAGGGATAGTTCGGGAACAGTTTCAGTATTCGGTTCCACTGGCGCTTGCGCAAATTTTATGGGGACTGAATCGTCAAATCGATAAATATGTTGTGGCAGCTTTTTTCCCGATGACTGTGCTTGCTGAATATGCTGTTGGAGCCTGGGAAATACCAATTATTCCGACCATAGCTTATTCTGTGGCTTCTGTGATGATGCCTCTGTTTGTCTCTTCTCATCTCAAAGGCGATAAAGCGGAGATTCTTTCCCTGTGGTTCAAATCCATAAAGAAGGTCTCTTTGATAGTTTTACCTTTGACAATTCTGTTATTAATCATCGCTGAGGATCTTATTGCCGTTGCTTTTTCAGAGAATTACATGGCAGCAGCCATTCCATTTCGAATATATACGCTCATTTTATTACATCGCGTTGCTTCATACACATCGCTTCTTAAAGCTGTTGGCGAAACGAAATTCATTACGTATTCGGCTATTTTTATGACTGCTATAAATCTTGCGTTAAATTTTCCATTTATAATGATGTGGGGTGTAGCCGGGCCGCCCACAGCAACCTTAGTGGCTAATATATTTAGCTGGGGATATATTTTGTTGAAAATTCGCACTGCCCTGGGAATAAATCTTAGCGAAGTGTTCCCGTTCAGGATTTATTTGAAAACCTTAATGCTGGCAATTTTATCAGCGATTCCAGTAATAGTAATTAGCCTAAAGACAGTAACTTCTCACGAATTTGCTCTGGCGTGGAAAATTATCGCATATTTACTGACTTTTTTATTGGTTGCCACAGTCATGAAGATTCTGAAAAAGGAGGACTGGCAATACTTTAAACAAATAATTGGATTCGAACAAAAACATTAAATGAAATGTTAGATCTCTTTCAATTTTCGACTTAGAGCAACGGTTAAGTCTTTCCAATTCAGAGTTCTTTTCAGGTCGTTTAGTTCTCGGTAATTTACTTTCTGGAGCCGGTCATCAAGATTATTCAATATAGAAATCAGGGTATCCTGATTATCGGGCGCCCAGGGAATAAAATACGATTTGCCTTCAAATAGCTTCAGGTGATTTTTAGGAATGCCTATGACGGGGAGGTTATAGGTCAATGCAAGAAGAACCGAACCGCTTGTGAAAAATCTGCTGGTGGGGAAGATAAAGACATCTGCAGCTGATAAGAACAATGAAATATGTTTGTCCCTTATTTTGCCCTGTTTCAAAATGATTCTGGGCTGCTTCTCACAGGAGGCTCTCAAAAAGTTTTTCATTTTGTTGTCGGTAGGTTTACCGGCAATCAGCAAATAAAGGGAACTGTCGTGAGATTCATTAAATGCCTCGATCGCTTTATCTATTCCTTTATACCACTTAAGGTTACCGAGATTAAGAATGATTAACCCATCCTCTGGAAGACCTAATTGTTTTCTGGCCTCTGCCTTAGGCAGCTTTTCGCCATAACAATCCTCATAGACTCCGTGTGGCATGAGATGGATTTTTTCAGGTCTTACGTCATATTTTTCGGTTAACAATGTGCAAGCCTCCGGAAAGTGAACATGAATAATATCCGACAGTTTGGCAATTTCTCTGGATACCATTTCATGAAATGCAATATCGGCCGTGTCGTGTGGCACCTCATTGTGCATTGTCCAAATGATTTTGACGCCTCTGCACTTTAGGGAGGACAGCACATTGATAAATTTCTCGTACTTCTTTTCTCGCTTTTGTGCAATCTTTGAATCATAAATTCTGTCCGGCCAGTTTAGATGCAACCAATCGACTCTTCTCACAAGACGTATCATGGCAAATGCGGGCGGAGTGGACAATATCTTGATACCATTTGCTTCTAATCCGGCGTACATGAGTCTTTGATAAGAGTTTTCTCTCTTAACCGGATTGGGCCAGGGAAGAAATCTAATTTGGTTTTTCATTTAGCGGGTGATAAAATCCTGAGACTATTCACAAAGCCGGTTTACAACCATACAGACTTTCAAATTATTCTGACTTTGCTTTTTCACGCTCATTTAATCTTTTGTTTAAGAATTTAGTTATCCTTTTCGCTCTCTGCTCCCAGGTATATTTTTTTGAATCCAGTTGCACCTGCTTGCCGATGGATTGTGCCCAAGATCGGTCGTCAAAAATCCTTTGCATGGCCGCTTCTGCAGAGTTCAGGTCATCCGGTGTAACTAAAGCAGCATTGTTGTTAGTTAAAACACCTTTAGTATCCGGCAGGTCCGGGGCTAAAATCGGCACTCCGGCCGCCATGTAGAGAAATGTTTTGATGGGCAAAACCGTTTTGCGGTACTTCATGAGAGGTTTGGCAGTGGGAGGAATCAGCAACACGTCTGACGCAAAGAGATATTTAGGTAATTCCTTGGAAACCACATAGGGCAACTGTTTTATATTGCGCAATTTTTTTCTTTGTGCTGCTTTTTGAATCCAACTTTCATTGTTCGAAACTGTTTTGCCCACGAGATAGAACTGGATGCCGCGCAGCCTTTCTGCTAATTCTAAAACGGTCTCTATCCCTTTCATTTTGTCCAATCGGCCGGTGTAGCAAACGATCTTTTCCTTTTTATCCCAACCCAATTGCCGGCGGGCTTCTAATTTAGTGAACCTTGGTTTCAGGTGTTCGGAGTTAAAACCATTCTCAATGACTTTTATTTTGTTTGCATCTGCGCCCGATTCCACTAAACGCTCTTTTGATGGCGCCGAATGCGTGATCAGACCCAGGAAATTGGGTCGGTGAGTAAGCCTGGCCATAATCCAGGCCCAGTTCAGGGGTGAACGAGCATAAATCCGATAAGTTTCGAAAACCAACTGTAGGCCTGCATTCAAAGCCATCAATGCCGTGGCTCGATGCCGGGTATATATGAGATCGTGATTGGTAAATTTCGCATAAGGCGTGGCCAGCAAGGCGTGCGAATACTTTTCCAGTCTTAACGGCAGAAGCGGTAAATGCAGCAACTCTTTCAATTCAAATTTATCCCTGACCTGATAATAATGACAAATATTTTCCAACCTTCGCTTCATGTCCACACCGAGGTTTCGCCATCTTTTTGGAATGATCAGCCTGATCGTCAAACCTTCGGCAGCTAAATTCGAAACCGTATTGATGACCTGCTCTGCCCCGGCGTCCGAACGGTCGAGAGAAAATTGATGATCAGAAATGTAGGCTATTTTCTTTTTTGAAATTGAATTAATTAACAAATACCTGTTATGGATTTTAGTACAATTCAACTATCTCTAATAAAGCATGAAAGAGTGCAAAAATATAGATAAACCAGTATTTAGATGCAACTGTTTTTGCAGTATTTTCAACTGCAGTATAAAATATTCAATTAAAATGTAAAAGCTTGAATTTTTGAGAGACTGGGGCACTGGCTTTCAAAGAAACAGGAAAGGTTTCGTTGAAGATTTCCACTGGAGAGATTATAACAAAATGGGATTCGATGTATGGTAAAATTGTCCATTCTGTTAAATTTAATTTTGTCATTATGAGTACCTGATTCAGATAGGGTACGGTGGAAATCTGAAAAGGATCCCCATCGTTAAGCGGGAAAAAGAGTGTGTTCACCAATTGGTATTTAAGACAAGTCTATCCCCTCTCGGAAGAGGGATTAAGGGAGATATGGTGGTCAGCTATTAAAGATAATTCTCTCATGTTACTTTACCGTTCAGTAACCGCGCGGTTTTCGTCTGTAAACCTTCTTTAACTTCGCGAGCCACAAACTGCAGGGGATATTTGTTTGCCAACGAATCTGAAACCACACAATAGACGCCACACCCGTCCTGGCAATCTTTTTTATGATAGTAGCTTTTTAAAAGTTCAGGTGTCACATCTAACAAGTTGAAGTTGGGTTGGCGGTTCATGCTGCACAACCAAAATTTCCCTCGGGCAGATACGAAGAAATATTTATACCCCGCCATACAAGTCCAATCACGGCCACCACCATTGAGAAGAGCTTTTTGATAATCAAATAAAAAGCCCGTGGTGTGAATCTTTCGGCCTTTTTTCTTGGCCTCGATCTGAAAATCGAGCAAGGATTCCAATGTTTCTTTTTCGCCATTATTCACACCATATTTGCCACCTGGACCTGCATGTACTAATCGCGCATGTGTGGATATGTCATTTGAAAGCCCATATTCCAGAACCTCTCTGGCTTCTTCGAGAGAATCTTTAAACAGCACTCCAGAAATATTAAATTTCAGTTTGGATTTTTTTAACAGCTCAATTTTGGGAATAATGGTTTTCAAGGATTTTCGCGTAGAGGAAATCGGCGTCATGCGATCGACAGAAATATGCAATGAATCGAGTCCAGCATCCTCCAGACCTTCAATTATCGATGGCGTTAGCTTGAAACCGTTGGTGGACATGCTGGTGCGTAAATCCAGCTTCTTACAATAACGAGCGATTTCGATGATGTCAGGATGTAACAACGGCTCACCACCCTGAAGGCCAATTCGAATGCATCCCAATTCTTTGATTTTGTTAGCCCATTTTTTCACATCATCCAGGCTGGGATGTGGTATGCTGTTGTCGTATTCTGTACAATAATGGCAGTCGAGATTGCATTGATCGGTCACATAGAAATGACAGGCAATCGGTATATCATCAAACTCACGTTTTGCCATTTTTAGCCAAAACGCCATATTTTTTCTCCAGTTAAAAAATAAAAATGGTCCATCGAACCGCTTGTCCGAGATAAATGCAATCTTTTGGTGTAATATTTTTCCGATTTGAAGTGTTTGTCATGAATGTCTGTTACAGGTTTGCTGCATCCATTAATTGGTAATCGTTTAAAGCGGCAACATGAGGATCTGGTATGGTCTGTTTCGAACGCCAGGCGTCAACAAAGCTCATCTGATGAACACAATTAACTGTACAATAATTACTACAATCTTTTTGAGTATTGTACTCACGTTTGCGGTCTTCAGAAGTATAATTCTCTACTGGTATGCCGGGGTAACCACGCTGCTGCGAACACCAATGTACCAGCCCGAATTCACAAATATAAAGGTAGCGTGCTCCAGCCCGACATTGCCAGTTGTTGGTTTGACCTTGAATAAGATTTTTTTGAAAAATAGCATAATTAGCATAATGAATATATGACCTGGAAATTCTGCCAACTTCATTATATACTTTACGTTGTTTTTCACTTAGTGGTTTGAGAATGCCATTTTCATCGTGCAATAATCCAACTGTAACTGACAAACCATAACTCTTGGCTCGTTTAGCAATAATTATTGCATCTTGTGCCCGTTCATCATTAAGCGCTAACACCGAGTTGATATTTACCTTGAATTTTGCATTCTCGGCTAAAAGTTGCAGCTTGCGGTCCAGCACCTTCAGACTTTTATGAGAAACTTCATCCGGTTCAACATTGTCGATGCTAATTTGCAATTCTTGCAAGCCAGCTTCATTCAGCTTTTGGATTCGTTCTTTTGTCAGTAAATAGCCATTAGTGATTAACGTAACAACTATCCCGTGACTCCGAATTAATTTTATAATCAAATCAAGGTCAGGATGTAGCAGAGCCTCACCTCCTGTGCAGGTTATTACAGAGATCTTCATCCTAACCAAAGCCTCGATACGTTGCTTCAATAATTCAAAATCAATGGGCTTGGAAAACTTATCGAATTCATTACAATAAGTGCAACTTAAATTACAGCGTCTTGTAACAACCAGGTGGACTAAAAGAGGATGACCATTAGAAATACATGCGCGTATCAGGAATTTCAAGAAAATAAATATTTCATTTATTTTCATAAATTTTCCTCGACAAGCTGCTCTTTCTGTTTAGTCAGATAACTTGAACGGCCGCTCTTCAATAATTTAACTATCTTTTTAAAAGGATCAATTACTGAAATCTCACGTCTTTGCGACAGTATTGATGTAACTGAAATTGTGATACCAGCGCTAAGAATATTTACTGCTCCCATCAAAGCCCAGAAGAATACAGTAATATTCCCGAAAAGCATAATTATAAAACCGATAAACGAAAACATATCTCTACGACCGAATTGATGCAGCGATCCAAACAATCTTAAATACCATACTTTTTGCTTAGAGTGACTAAAAGCAGAAATGTCTTTATCTAAAGCCCGCATACTCCCCGAACCCCTCTTCTTGACATAATTCATACCGTATTTCAAAGCAAATATTAAAAATATTATACTTACACCTGCTATATAAATTATTCTAAAATCACCCGTCGCATTATAAGCGCCTATCGTTACACCGATTATAAAAATAAAGTATGATATTTGATCAGTAATTGTATCTATAAATGCTCCGGCTTTTGAGGTTCTTAATTTAATTTTTGCAACTTCGCCATCACAACCATCAAGAATAGAAGCGAATTGGAACAATACGCCGCCGATAATGGTATTCAAGGGTTTACCAAAGGAGACCAACCACGCAATGAATACTGAGAAAAGCAAATTAAATATTGAAATTTGATTTGGCGTAATCGGGGTTTTAATCAACCATTTGGTTATTCTATTTGAAATATTGCGATTTATGGCTTTTGCAATGATGCCATCGCCGCTCGACCGGGTGGAACGCAGCAAAATTCTTTCTGCATGATGAACATCCGGTATAGTATCAACATCCTGCCAGTAGGAATCCTCAATATTGAATGTTCTCATTCTGTTTTCCTGAGACAAAACACGAACACCACCAGACAAAGTATAATCACCATTTTCCTGACTTTGTCTTAAGGCATTGAAGATGTGAGGTGTGCAAACAAATATTCCGACATCAATCGCGTTAAAATCCGTAAGACTTTTCCCCAAATTTATAAGCCGATTTTGTTCTGTTCTAACTTTAGTCGCGTCATCAAGATTCGGAACTCTGTTTAAAGCGTAATCTACACATAACAAACCATGGTCGTTGCCAAGATTAACTTTTTCAAGTTTTTTCAAAATGGCAGGATCAAACACATGGTCAGACATAAAAAGTAAAAATTTACCATCCACATATTTTTCAGCTTTTAAAACTGAAATTCCATTTGGATTACGCCAGTCCAGGTTGCGTACCCAGGTAATTTTCACACCCAACTTTTTTGCAGTGATAGATTTTCGAATTCGTGCAGCTTGATAGCCTAAAACAATCACAAACTCCTCAACCCCGGCTTTTTTAGCAGCTAAAATAACACGCTTCAGCAACGGCATACCTCCGACCTTCACTATGGGTTTTGGACAATTATTCTGATATCCATGTAAACGACTTCCGTTGCCCGCTGCAATAATAACAGCCTTCGTGATTGATTTTTGATTTTCTAATAAATCAGTATTAATAGAAGAGGAATTTACTTCAGGCAAGTAGGTTGAATAAGGCGTATCACTTCGTAAATTCAATGACATTTTTCCTCCGCTCCGGTAATTGACAAAAAATAAAAATATTAAAACCGCTTAGATTCTCAACTAAACGCTATCCCACCCTCGTATATATTTTATAAAATAATATAATTACAATATTTTCCAAATTTAAGACGGAAATATACAAAATCTTTTACAGTATGTCAAGAAATCTCTTTAAATTGTTTCAAAAAGTAAACATAGTTTAACATTGCAGTTTCAATAATTTCGCGAAATCAATTAGTGTTACACTTTTTTGATATCTATTAAAAACACAACTACTTGGATATTGTGACCATCTTACTGTTAATGAATTTATCCAATAATTCAAAGCTGCATTTATAAATAACCTTTTCTGAATACTGCTTTAATAGTAGCCGGGATAGATTTTATTTTTCTCCAGACAGAATCACCATGTAGAAAAGTTGTGAATGCTTTAAAATTGTCAACAAATTTTTCATCATATTTAAACCACCAAACATCGTTATTTACTAAATTTTTTGAAATTATTTTAAGGATCGCTCTGACAAATGGTCGGTCGCTGTTAATATATTTAGGTTTAGTTACTCCCATAACACCCCAGGGCCCATGACTGATCCCAATCCCGCTGTTTTTATAACCAGTATATGGAGCTTCTATCTGCGCGACCTGGATGATTAAGTCATTGACAAGCACACTGCCGGCCTGAATCTGCCTGGCTAATCTCAGACCTCTTTTTTTGTTTTGAGTCCATACGCTTGCTCCAAGTCCAAACTCAGAATTATTCGCAAGAAAAACAGCTTCATCATCGGAAAGAAATGAAGTTACTGCTAACACAGGCCCGAAGATCTCTTGTTTCAAAATCTCTGTCGAGCTATCAACATTGGTCAAAACTGTTGGTTCGTAGTACCATTCACCTAAATCCTCGCGGGCTTTACCGCCAAATTTTATTATCGCTCCTTTTTTTACGGCATCATTTACAATGCTGCTTATTTTTTCAAATTGAACCTCATTGGCAAGACATGATATATCGCCTTCCATAATTTTTTTATGATGAAATCGGATATTTTGAGCCTTCCTGACCAACATTTCAACAAAGTGGTCAATGATAGATTCGTGCACAAAGAGTCGCTCCACTGAAAGGCAAGCTTGTCCGGCATTACAAAATGTGCCCCATAACGCGCCATTCGCAGCTCGCTCAAGGTTGGCATCCTCCAAAACAATCATGGGATCGCTGCCGCCTAATTCCATATTTACAGGAATCAAGTTTTGTGCAGCCGAAGAATAAATTTTTTTCCCGACTTCTGTGCTACCGGTGAATATAATTTTATCGACTTTTGCATTAACTAACGTTTTACCAACATCTGCTAATCCGGTTACTATTTCTAATACACCTTTAGGTAAATAAGCCCTATCGAAAATTTCCCTTATTTTTAACCCTGTCAGGGTTGTGTGTTCAGATGGTTTATGTATAACAGCATTACCAGCAAATATAGCTGGAATGATGTGCTGCATAGCCAAAATGAAAGGAAAATTCCAGGGAGATATAACCACGATGATACCCAAGGGCTCATATCGCACGATTCCTTTTCTCAGCTTGAGGATTGGATTCATTGATCCGATACGGCTGCTTTTTAACAATTTTGGTAAATACTTAAGATAATATTTGAAGCAGTCTAATACAGGCAGAATTTCACTGGAATACGCTTCTGCAAGTGGCTTGCCGGTTTCATCAGAAATGATTTGAGCAATTTCATCCTGATAATGATAAAATTGCCGGTAAGCTTTACGCATGAGCTCGAGACGAGTCTTCAGACTCAAATTAGCCCAGTGCTCGTAAGCAGTTTGTACTTTTTTAATTATAGAAGGAATATCATCGGTATTGCTGCTAACAAATTCACCAATGGTATCGCCAGTCCTGGGATTAATTGAAAACAAACTTTCGGATTCGACTTTTAGCGCCATAATTTGATTACCTTTTTAGTAATACATTAATAAAGCATCTCAGAAATACACACCAACTCATAACCCTTTTCTCTTAATCCATCAATAATTTCAGGCAGTTTTTTATGAGGAAAATCAGTTTTACGCAATGTTCCTAAGTGCATGATAACAATTGAACCGCTGGCTCCGAGTAGTGCGCCATGACCGAAATTTAGTACTTTATCCAGAATTTCATCAGCAGTATGATAAGCAGGTAATGTTGAATCCGCCACCCAGTCCATAGTATCCATGTTATTTTCCCAACTCGGACCAACAGTCCATCCGATGTGACGATACCCTAATTCTGCAGCCCATTCGCGAATCTCAAGATTATGCTCACCATACGGCGCCCGCCAGAAAGGGATCAGTTTTCTCCCAGTACAGGCTTGAAAGGCAAGCGCTGTTTTATTTAATTGATTTTGCAGAAATACACTGCTAACTGTTGATTTAGTCACGTGTACTCTTTTTTCTTCAAATTCGGTCAAATGCGGGTGACTCCAGGTATGGTTGCCAACTTCATGTCCATCTTCAACCATTCTATTAACAATTGCAGGATATTTCTTTATAAAATATCCTGTTAAGAAAAAAGTACACCAAATCTTTCTTTGTTTTAATATATCTAATATTTCTTCACACGCATTATCCAGGTAGCCGCCATCAAAGGTTAAAGCTATTTTCGGTACACTAAAATTGCCGCGAGCAACGTTCATCGAAAGGTATCTCAGAGTGGGATTATTATATTCAATATTAATGGTCTCAAGGGAGGTTACTTCTCCGCTTTCAGAAATCGACTTAATCGTGAATAAATTATTGCCTCTTTTTGCATGTATGTTTAGAAATTCAAATTTACCCTTTACCGGTAAGGTTACAGCCTCAATTTCTCCATTCATCTCTAAACTGATAATTTGATTATTTTCAGCCACACCCTCAACATCAATACGGTTGGTGAGGACCATACCGCCATTTACGGGTTTTTGAATTGAAAAATGATTCTTTTTTGCGGGACCTGGCTCCATTTTTAAATTATTGTTATTTTGATTAGCAAAATAAGTTCTTTGCTCCAATGTATGAAGTCGGTTTTTTAAATTGATGAGTAATGATATAGTGATAGCTAATGCCGCTACGAGAAATAAATTGAAAATAAAGCTCCATTTTACCGTTTTACTGACCTTTCTCACATCCCTGAGTAAAAATACCGGTAATTCAAAAACTTTCTTCATCCACACAGAAGTAGTATTTATGAAACTCAAGCTATAATATTTTTTATAACATTTAAAGTTACAAAAATAGTGATGCTTGATCAAAATTTGACAATCACGACAAATGAACTCGTGACAGTTAAAACATTTGCGTTTCGTTGGAATTTGTGGATGATTATTACAGTATTCTGTCATAGCGGTAGTATGTTATAATTTTTTAACTTCAGTGTAAAATATTTTCTTCTAAAAGTCAAGTAATATGTCATTTGTGGTGGGGATTTAAACAAAATCATGGTTTCCCGATATTTCTTCGCATGCGCCTCAACTTAACCTCCCGAAGGTTTGTTTCGATATCTAAATTCAACTTATAAATGCAACGAAAGGCTTGAAACAGTGCCCAAATTTACGTCAAAACCTTCGGGAGGTTCTACTCAACACCCTTAAGTTGACGCACATGCGATATTTTTTCGGGACTCACCATGAAGCTAACTCATGAAAACAATCACTCTTCATACTGAGCGAAGTCGAAGTATGATTTCCACCCCACTATTATTGACATATTGCTTTGTCAATCGCTGATATTAACTTTTAACATTTTTATCATGCACAAACATCAGCTCAAACAGTGCTCCCGCAATAATTGCAAGAGCAGTTTTACCTTTTAAATAAATGTATCGATGTTTCAGAATGAGACAGTGTAATACTATACAACGCCATATATTGCGAATTTAAACCATTTTTGATATAAATCAAAAATATTAATATAAATATAATTACAAGTATTATATGATAGTTAAGCAGGATTAATCAATGTGAATTATTGTTACTATCTAAATGGCACAATAATTGTTAATTAAACATTAACTTTTTGAAATAAAGAAAGCAAGATTACGAATCTTGCTTTTAAAATAGAATTTCTCCATCCACCCCTCCTTTCCCTAAACGGCGGAATTAAAGTTCCGCCGTTTTGGTTTTATCGTTCTAAAATTTTAATTCCTCCGTTTGTTGTATGAAGATCAATATTGCCGCCGCCGCTATTAATCGATCCGCGTAATCTTCTTTTACTTATTTCGCCACGCACTTTGATCGGGAAATCCGTTTTGATACTGCCGTTTGTTGTACGTGCATCAATATATGCATGAAAATTTGCAGGAAAGTAAACTTTTATGCCGCCATTGGTGGTTTTAAAAGACATATCCTCATCATCATCAAATTCGAGCAACTCAACTTCGATACCACCATTGGTAGTTTTTGCATTCACACTCCCTCCAGCTTCATATATATGAACGTGACCATTCGTAGATCTGACACGTATTTTACCCGAAACCTCTGAGACATCGACACCACCATTAACTGTGCCAATATCCAATTTGAGTTCCCTTGGAACATATAATCGATATCGGACACTCATATTAACTCCCTCACCAAAAACAGAATCCCAAAAACCACCTCGACGTCTTGGAAGATGTGTTTTAATTTCCAGGAAATTATCTTCGTGCTTTATTTCAATTTCAATCTTCTCCATTATTTGTTCCGCAGTCCGACGATTACTTGCTTTTACCGTCTTTTCTGCTTCAACTCTTATTTGCTCTTTGTCCCAGGATTCAATTATTATACTGCCATTCGTATTTGTAAGAATTAGTTGTCCCCCTGGTTTAAATTTAAATGTCTCTTCATATTTTTCCCGAATAGTACCTGCGTTCAAGGAGCCAAACAAACTTACAAATATTAGACTGTAAATTGATAAATTTCTATAGCGCATAAATCAATTCTCCTTTTTTAAAAATTAATTTTTCTTAAAATAAATATTTCCATATTATATATTGGTGATACTACATACTCATTAATAATCGATTTTTAGTTCTCCCAATCCAGGACTGACTCTTAATACCAGTTCATTTTTTGAGTCATCGTAATTATGGCTATAATAATATCTTCCCGACTTCTTAAATCTACGTGGAAGATCAATTTTAGACATAAATAGAAATTTTGAAATAGATAATTTTATTCCAACTTCATCTGGCAGGTAAAGCTTTGTTTCACCGATATCCAAATCTATATTAGCTTCAGCGTCAGTTAAATATTTACCACGAAAATCGATATCCATTTCACCAATTCCGCCATTGATTTCAGCTTCTTTGAAGCGCGCATTACCCAGTCTCACGATATCGGTTTCTCCAATTTTAGTGTTTATTTTCAGAAATTCCATTACAGCTTTGTTGGGTTCAGAGAATTCAACCAACACTTCACCGGCCCAGGTAGTCAAATCAAGGTTGACCAATGCCAAGCCTCCTAAATCGATTTCAATGTCACCTGCTTTAATCTTCGCATTCAGATCGATATCAATTTTAGGAGGCAAATCTATTATTACTTCAGCTTTCACATCATTGTGTCCTGAGTCTACCCAACCCTTTTTCTCAAATTCAACATCTAATCTGGACCGCCTTTCATCGAAACCTGAATATACTTTGAATTCATCTTCAGTATAAAAAATTGTAACTCGAGCCTCATAGTTACGCGGTGAAATATTAAACTTCACTTCTGCAGCATCAATATCTACATAAACATGAAAAATTTTACCTGATTGGATTTTGTATTTTTCTTTAAACTGTTTGATATCCTTATATTGAGCAAGCATTGAATTGGATCTGATAAGCATCAAACATCCTAAAAAAATTATCCAACTTAGTTTTTTAAGCATTATAAACCTCCAAATAATATCATATTTTTTTAAAAAAATCTTCAAAATAACAATATGAATGAAATGAAATATTGCTTCATCCTCATTAATGATCGATTCAACAGATTAAATCAAGACTGTGTCAGGAAGGCAGTAAATTATTGTTCAACTTTAAGTTACAAATACAGAATTAAGTTTATGCCATTTCTTTACGAAGGCGTTCAAGCAAAAGTTTCATATCCACAGGCAAATCTGAATCAAACCTGAAAAACTCATTTGTAATGGGATGAGTGAAACCTAACGAGCTGGCATGCAGGGCTTGTCTGTCCATTATTTCCAAAAGTTCAACTGCAAACTCGCGATCTGGATTAGAAAGCGCACCTAACTGCCGGTTTCTGCCGCCATAAGTCATATCTCCAAATACCGGATGCTCAATATAGGATAAATGTACTCTGATTTGATGCGTCCTGCCGGTTCCCAATTTAAGCCTGACTGATGAAAGTAATCTGAATTCCTCCATCACATTATAATTTGTAATAGCCACTTTGCCTTTTAATTGAACCGTCATGCGGATCCTATCTTTTGGACTTCGAGCGATATATGTTTCAATTCTATCTTTCTTTTTTTTAAATCGACCCCAGGCAATGGCGGAATAAATTCTTTCTGTTTCTTTTGATGAAAACTGAAAAGATAAATGTCTGTGGGTTAGATCATCTTTGGCTACCACCATTACACCAGACGTGTCCTTATCAAGTCGGTGAACAATGCCCGGTCTCTGCTTGCCACCGATAGAAGATAAATCTCCACAATAAAACAATAGAGCATTGACCAAAGTACCAGTATAATTAGCAAAGGCCGGGTGCACAACCATCCCAGCTACTTTATTTAAGACGATTAAATGCTTATCTTCAAATAGAATATTTAAAGGGATATTTTCTGGTAGGATATCGACTTTTTGCGGTTTGGGAATACAGACTTCTATTTTTTCATTTGGTAAGACAAGGTGGCTTGCTTTGGCTATTTTACCGTTCACCAGTACTTTGCCCTCTTCAATTACTTTTTGCAATCGAGCTCGGGAAACAGAGCCAATAAAACGGGTCAGAAATTTATCAAGACGTTCTTTTTCTTTATTTGCAGGAACAACAACTTCAATATGTTCATCCTTTAACATTATAACATATCATGAAGGATTATTTATAGGACCTTGAGAGGAAATTACGGGCAAGCTTCTTTTTCTGCTGTTAATTCATTCTTCTTTTCTTCTTTATGGCTCTTTAAGACGACCCAACCCAGAATTACCATACCAATTGTGACCGCGCTGTCCGCAGCATTAAATATCGGCCAACGTGTATTACCTATACCAATATCAATGAAATCAACTACTTTACCATAAAGAAAACGATCAATTAAATTTCCTATCGCGCCGCCTAAAATAAGTGCAAGAGAAATACGTAAGGTAATATTCTCCTCTCGTGCTTTGACGATATAAATAAATATTACAAAAGTAGCAATAGTAGCGAATACGGTAAAAAACATTTGTCCACCGATCTGGATACCAAATGCCATACCGGGATTTTCAATATAAGTTAAACGTACCACATCACCGACAATATCAATAGAGACTCCCAAATTAAATTGTAATTTAACAACAAATTTAGTGATTTGGTCGAGACAAACAATTACTAAAGATAATAATAATACTCTCAAATCTATCCTGTGTTGTTTTTAAGCAGATTTCTTGTTTTTTTCTTCATTCGATTTACAAGTAATGCAAAAACGCGCATGCGGGACTGCTTCCAGGCGTTCTTTTGCAATATCATTGCCGCATTCATGGCATGCACCAAAAGTTTCTTTCGCAATCCTTTCAAGGGCCTGATCAATATGATAAAGGAATCTGCCTTCCTTAGTCGCAAAAATGAAAGCTTTTTCCCGTTCCATATTATCTGTTCCAACATCTGCCATATGAAATGCATATGCTGAATTTTCACCAGATGCATCTTTTAGCGTTGCAGACATTTCACCTTCTTTTAATTGGCCCAAATCCTTGAGGATCTCATCTCTTTTTCCCATGAGAATATTTTTAAAATAGACCAATTCCTCTTTGTTCATAACAACCTCCAATACAATGTAAAGTTTTGTTTCACAATATCTTGAAAATTACGGTGATAGCGTTTATGAAATTTTTTCAATTCCAATCTTAATTTCTATCTCATCAATTTTCCAATCTTCAGTATAGGTAGCATTTCCTGAATTGGAAGCGAGATTTTCGGCCAGTGTTTCATGACAGATATATGATGATTGCGTGTCAATGGCCTTTTTTAATATATCTGTTGTCTGGTAATAAATGTTTATACGATCAATAACATCAAATCCCGCATTTTTACGCATATTCTGAACTCTATTCACAAATTCTCTGGCCAGTCCTTCAATTTGGAGATCTTGAGTTATTTTTAAATCTAATGCAACAGTTAAATCACTATCCTTCTGTACAGCTAATCCTTCGGCACTTTGAGTAATAATCTCAACATCATTCATAGAAATAAGCACCTTCTGTCCTTGAATTTCGATACCAATTCCCTCTTTCTCCGCAAATGATTCTAATTCTTCATCGCTTAAATTTCTTATAATATCAGATACTTTATTTGCATTTTTGCCAAATTTTGGTCCGAGTTGTTTAAATTGTGGTATAGCTTTTTTTGATGTCAGTTTTTTCTCATCAGAGACAAAATCTATTCCTTTAATGTTCAGCTCCTCTAACACCAACCTGGCCATTCCCTCAAGGTACTTTTTGACTTTACTTTCTGTTGTTACAACTATGATTCTTGAAAGAGGTTGACGGACTTTAATTCCCGTTTCATTTCGAAGCGACCTGCCAAGATAGACTACCCTCCTAATCAAATCCATTCTCTCTTCCAGTTCCAGATCTCGAAATGAATAATCGGCAGTACTATACTGGGGATAATTTGTTAAATGAACGCTTTCTGATTCGTCATTTCTATCTCTGGTGAGATTTAAATATATTTCATCTGCGATAAAAGGTGTGAACGGAGCCATAAGCTTAGACAGTGTATATAAAACTTCATAAAGGGTTTCAAAGGCTGCCAACTTATCATCTCCCATCTCCGATTTCCAGAATCTACGACGACATCTGCGGACATACCAATTAGATAAATCGTCAATAACATATTCGGAAATCGCCCGTGCGGCTTTGGTTAAATCGTAACAGGATAAATAATTATTGACTTTTTCCACAAGCGCATTGAGATTATTCACAAGCCAGCGATCTATTTCAGCGCGTTTATCGATGGCGATTTTGGCTTTGTCATACGAAAAGTTATCAATATTGGCATACATAGTAAAAAACGAATAGACATTAACCAGTGTACCAAGAAACTTTCGCAGGACTTCTTTAACGCCTTCCGTGTCAAAACGGGTAGAAACCCAGGGCGGGCTTACCGTCAAAAGATACCAACGCAGAGCATCTGCACCATATTCGCTTAAAACTGTCTCTGGAACCACGGTGTTTCCTTTTGACTTGGACATTTTCTGGCCTAATTTATCCAAAATCAAATCATGCGAAATACAAATTTTGTAGCAAGGTTTATCAAACAGCAATGCAGCAATTGTTAAAAGCGAGTAAAACCAACCTCTTGTTTGATCTACCCCTTCTGAAATAAAATCTGCTGGAAATTTTTTTTCAAATATCTCTTGATTTTCAAAAGGATAGTGCCATTGTGCAATTGGCATACTTCCGGAATCAAACCAGCAATCAATCACTTCCGGAACCCGGTTCATTTTATTATTGCACTTTGAGCAAGTAATTTGCACTTCATCTATGTGTGGTTTATGAAGATCGATATCCGCGGTTAAACCAGACAACTTTTTAAGCTCATCTACACTTCCGATACAGTGAGCATGTTGGCATTCGGTACAGATCCAAATCGGCAGAGGTGTTCCCCAATATCGCTCGCGTGACAGAGACCAATCAACATTATTTTGCAGCCACTCACCAAACCTGCCCTCGCCGACTTCCTTAGGATACCAGTTAATTTTTTTATTATTATTTATGAGCCGCTCTTTCATGGCCGTAGTTTGCAAGAACCAGGATTTTTTAGCATAGTAAAGAAGCGGCGAGCTGCATCGCCAGCAATGGGGATAACTATGCTCATATAGTTCAGATTTATATAATAATCCTCGTTCTTCTAAATTATTGATGATTTCAGGGTCCGCGGTCTTTACGAATTTGTCCGAGAAAAGAGCTACATCTTGCGTAAATTTGCCACTTTTATCCACAGGTTGAAGAACGGGTAATTCATATTTTAATCCTAACTGGTAGTCGTCTTCTCCAAATGCAGGAGCAATATGAACAATTCCAGTGCCCTCTTCTGTAGAAACAAAATTTCCTTCGACCGTGTAATAGCATTTTTTATTGGACATGTCAAAAGGGAAAAGTGGTTCATAATTTTTACCTATCAGATCTTTTCCCCGAAATTCTTTAACTATTTCATAAGGCCCGTCTAAAACCGACAGACGCGCCTTCGCCAGAATTAAAAATTCTCCAGAGTATTCTACTTTCACATATTCTATTTCAGGATTAAAAGCTAAAGCCACGTTTGAGATTAAAGTCCAGGGTGTTGTAGTCCAGACTAAAAAGGACGTTTTCTCTTCATCTTTGATAAGCATGCGTACATATACTGATGGCTCTTCAACGTTTTGATAGCCTTGTGAAACTTCATGGCTTGATAAAGGGGTTTCGCAACGTGGGCAATAAGGCAATATTTTATGCCCCAGATAGATCAGGCCTTTTTTCCAGAATTCGCTTAATATCCACCAAACAGATTCGATATAGTTATTTTCATAGGTAATATAAGGGTGGTCTAAATCCAACCAAAATCCAATACGGCGAGTGAGTTCATCCCATTCCTTTTTGTACCTCCAAACGCTTTGTTTACACTTTTCGTTAAATTTTCCCACACCAAACGCTTCAATTTCTTCTTTGCTCGAAAAACCTAACTCTTTTTCAACTTCTATTTCGACCGGCAGGCCGTGGGTATCCCAGCCAGCTTTGCGTTCAACCCGATAGCCTTCCATTGTCTTAAATCGACAGACGAAATCTTTAATTGTTCGAGAAATCACATGGTGAATTCCAGGCCGGCCGTTCGCTGTTGGCGGTCCTTCATAAAATATAAATGACCTTTCCGGGTCTCTGCTTTCGATACTTTTTTCAAATATATCGTTTTTGTCCCAGTAGTCGAGAATTTCATTTTCAAGTTTTGGGAAATCTAATTGTGTAGATAATTCTTTATACATTTTTCATTCATCCGTATGAGACTACCAGAGACCTTTCTATTTTATTAATAAATAAGCAATGATATTAAATTTATTATTTCCGGCTTTATATTCTTTCAACAACCTTCTTCATGAGCAAAGTTAATTTAGGTTCAGCTCCGGCTGCTATTTTCAGTATTTTCTGAATGTTTACAGGTTTCAAAGAATCCGGGAAACAAGCGTCCGTAACAACAGAAAAACCCAACACACGCATAGAACTATGAAC
Source organism: uncultured Cytophagia bacterium (assembly GCA_964539665.1). Lineage (GTDB taxonomy): Bacteria > Zhuqueibacterota > Zhuqueibacteria > Oceanimicrobiales > Oceanimicrobiaceae > CAZIKB01. The sequence goes on along the minus strand of CAZIKB010000009.1, from coordinate 17,168 downwards.
TGCAGCTATCACTTCAGGGATGGTTGACATACCGACTACATCTGCACCAATTGCGCGTAAAAACCTGTACTCTGCTCGCGTTTCTAAATTAGGCCCGCTCACCGCGACATAAACGCCTTTTTGTACTTTAATTTTTTCTTCAAGTGCAATTTGTTCAGCTAAATTTATTAGTTCCAAAGAGTAAGGCTCAGACATATCCGGGAAACGCGGCCCAAGAGAAGCATCGTTGCTGCCGATTAATGGATTATCTCCGAATAGATTTATATGGTCATTAATAATCATAATATCACCTGGTGCGAACAAAGGATTCATGCCACCGCAAGCGTTTGAAACCAGAAGTGTGTGTGCTCCCATAAATTTCATCACACGAACAGGAAAAGTAATTTGCTTCATTGAATAGCCTTCGTAGTAATGGAATCGACCCTGCATTGCTATTACAGACCTTTTCCCGATTTTACCGAAGATAAGGCGCCCGGCATGGCTTTCCACAGTAGAAACTGGAAAATGCGGGATTTGCTCATAAGAAATCACCGATTCCTTTTCTATTTCATCCGCTAATGCTCCCAATCCAGTCCCCAAAATGATTCCAATCTCAGGATTAGTTTTTGTTCTTTCCGCGATAAAATTACTGGCTTCTTTTATTTTTGTGTTTAAGTCCTGCATCCACCCTCTCTAAAATATTAGTTGATCTGATATACGAGATTTTTTTTCATCTATACCATTTGCTTTTTGCTCAGTTTTATTTTGAGTTTGTTGCTCCAGCCAACCTGAACTTTCCCGATCTTCTGCCTGAATTGCTTCAGTGGACTCTATCTCTGAAACCTGCTCATCGGGCAGCACATCATCGATACCTTCGAACTCAATTTCTTCCTTTTGCTTTGCTGAAGGCTTTTTTCTAATGATTCGCTTTTCTTGGTATTTATCAAAACCCAGGTCATCCAGGTCCAGTACTTCCAATAAATCCAGTTGTGAGTCTAATAAATGCTTGAACCTGCGCGCGAAAGAATCTTTCTGTGCTTTGATAATTACTAAATCATTCTTTAATTCTGCTAATTTTAATTTGGTTTCCTGTAGAATTTTTTCCGATTTCAATTCAGCTTCGCGAATAATAGCTTCAGCTTCGCGTTTTGAAGTCTCTTTCGAGTCTTTTATCGATTGCTGTGCACTCATCAAGGTGTCTTGTAGAGTCTTTTCTACTTCCTGATAATCTTGTAATTGTGTTTTGAGTTTTATCCTCTCATCAGCAAGTACGTTTTTTTCACGAATTACACTTTCATATTCTTCAGAAATCATCTCAAGGAATGCTTCAACTTCTATTGGGTCAAAGCCTCGAAATGATTTTTTGAATTCCTGTTTTTTTATGTCCAATGGTGTTAATTGCAAATTACTCACCTCCTGTTTAAATTTAAAATATTCATGCCCTATTTCAATGCGAAGGCTAAATCTCGGAATGTGTTTACAAAAAATGACTCCGCGATATATAAACCAACAATCAAAATCAGAGGAGAAATATCCAATCCGCCAAAATCAGGAACAACTCTTCGGATTCTACTCAGTAATGGCTCAGTAATCTTAACCAGGAATTGGACAATTGGACTGTACGGATCAAAGTTAAACCACGATAAAATTGCGCGACCGACTATCAACCAGATATACACAGTTAAAATAATGTCGATCAATTTTGCCATTGCTTCAAATAGATTTGCAAAAATAAACATAAGCATCAACCATTTGCACTAAATTCTTTATTGAATCCAATTAATACTATCTTTAGTAATTTAATCATCTTAATTCAATCTTTCTAAATAAAATAAGTGACTAATATACGCTATTGGTGTATAAAAATCAACAGAAATATGTAGTGTATTAATTCGTTATGAAAGTAAAAAAGTGCTGATTAAAACTGTGAAATGTCTGCTGCAATTTGGGAGAGATAATGCTATTGAGACTGATTATAGCTTTCTTGCTAAAACAACCGTCTTTTTTTCTGTTTTCAAGATTCCGGTCTGTGCATTCAAAGCTTGCATAAATACTATATAGATCCCCATCCGGACGATTTGATTTTGATCATCTCTGCCATTCCAGATAATTGCATTCTGCGAGCCCGAAGGCTGGTTGTTGGCCAAAAACCGAATAAGCCTTCCTCGTAAATCAAATATTTTCAAATTAACAGCCGCCGTGTTTACAGGTAATTTATAACTGATTACCGTAAAGTCATCAACACTGTCACCGTCTGGAGAAAAAGGATTGGGACTAACAGTTATTGCTGCCTCAGAAGGTAGAATATCCGTGAAAATACTGTTTTGTTCACTAGGCGTCCCACCCTCGTAAACAACGGCTGAGCTCCAATTTGAACTATCATTTGAGGCGAGTTCCGGGTTAATTTTTTCTAAAGATATCCCCGATGAACCTCCCCAGTCTTGGTTATAATTAACGCGGTCTATTGCAACTCCTGTTAAATCATATAGAACGACACTATCAAAATTGTTATTTAGCGCTGACCAATTTTTCAAAACAATGAAAGAACCAGGCGGTGGTTTAATAAAATTCGAAATGGATGAATCTTCTGCGAAAACAAAATAACTGTTTGATGGAAGCACGACATTATCCTCGACATATCCCCGGCTATTCTGCTCTGAATCAGAGATTGACCAGTGATTTAGATTAATTGCATAAGAACTTCGATTATAAATTTCGATCCATTCTGCTTGATTGGTTAAAGGCGAATACATTATTTCATTAATGACAACAGATTTTTCTGAATACCCAACAAGTAACTCTTTATAAATTACATTATTCGTGGTATCTTCATCAAGCTCAAAATCAACTTTGACAACCATCAAATGTCGATCTGGTAAAAGATTATTATAAACAATGGTAAATGACGTTGAATCGCCTTTCAAAAGCTCACCTTCGAATTCGAAAGGAGCTGCTAACATATCGTCTGTCTCAATCAGTGAATCTCCATCCAAAGCCTCAAAAAAAGTAACATAAAAATCATTGGCAGGAAGAAGACCAAAATTACGAATAGTAGCCTGGAGGGTTGCCGAATCCCCGGCTTCGAGTTTTTCTGGAGTAAAGTTTAAGTCTCCAGGTAAAACAGCCAAATCATACTTCAAAGGAGTAACGCTGTTCGGGCTGCCTGGTGTACCAGGAAACACTTGACTGTCCGCCCAGTTTTCAAGTGAGTTGGGCCCTGATAAAATAATTTTCTCATCAGATTTACCCGGCTCATTTCCCGTGGAATAAGTATATTCTGAAACAATGTCATCATTAGAATTGATCAAAGAAATCGTTTCAGGGGATGAGTTTGATAAGCCTCCGCTTCCAAACGTCAGATTATCAATTGTTAATATTAATGCGCTTTCTGGAATAAGCTCATTATAAATATCTGAATTATCAAAATACGACTGGTCGAGAATAATTGCAAATTGTCCGGGTTTTAACAAAACACCTTCATCGACTTCAATGATATTGTCGATACCGTTGCCATCACTAATTTGCCAACCAGCGAGATTAACAGACTCAGATTCAGATAAATTAAAGATCTCTATAAACTCATCATGGTTTTCACTTCCAGATGCATCAAACATTATCTCGGTCAGAACAACTTGAGATTGCACACTTGAAAAGGATAAAAATATACTTAGAAACACAATGCTGAAAATTCGTTGCTTGAGCATCACCAGTTAATCAATATTAAAAAAAAAGCGCCTTGAGTAAATATCACTCAAGACGCTTTAAATCTATAACTTAAATTCAAGTTTTCAATTTAAAATAAATATTAAAGGATCTTTTTGTAGGCCTTCCTGTATCACTTCATAATGCAAGTGGGGGCCAGTTGCTAAACCAGTTTCTCCTACCAATCCAATAGGATTCCACCGATCTATTTTTTGGCCCTTTCTCACCAATATTTTTGAAAGATGACCATATTTAGTTTTAATTCCAAAGCCATGATTTATAATTATGTACTTGCCATAACTACGATTTACAGTGTATTTTGTCACCACCTTTTCAACCACACCAGAGGCTGTGGCAAAAACTTCTGTTCCTGTTGCCGCACCAATATCTATCCCGGGATGACGTTGAATTTTATCAATGATAGGATGTAATCTAAAGCCGAATTTATCTGTAATTCTTCCATCAATGAGAGGTTTAATGGATGGGGTGTGTTTCATCATGATTTTATTTTCTTCAACTTTAGTTTTAATTTCATCGCGGCTGACTTTCGTAAGCTCAATTCTCCTTTCCATTTTATCAAGGATATTCTTATATTCTAATACATGATCCGAGATTTCTTCAGAAACCAATGGCATTTCATAATTTACGTCTAAAAAACCACCCACACCCACACTACGCGTATCTGAATCAATTGTTGGTAGCTTAGCAAATATTCTCAAATCATCATCTTCATTTTCAATATTTTTTATTTTAGATTCAATTTGATGAATCTTGCTTCCCATATCAACTAATTGTACCTTAAGTAAAGTATTAAGTTTTGAAAGCGACGCAATTTCTATATTTTGATAGAAATCTGTGAAGACTGCAATTGTAGTAGAAACCAGTACTAATAACACAATGAAGGTCGAAAATATTAATGAAAAAAACTTCCCCCATGAGAGCTCCAACTGCCTGGCAGCAGAATCATTTACGGAAAAATAAATTACTTTTACTTTTTTATTTAGCATCTTTCAAAACCCTTCCTCAATAATTTTGTAAGATCCGATAGAAAACACAACAACAATCACAAACCATTGTTTACGCCGGAGATACTTTACATAATGCTTTAAAAAGCCTGTTAATATAATAACATTATGAATATTAATTCAAAACGTTTCCTCGAATAAAGGTAGGACTATCTGAAGATAAAACTTACAAAATAAATTTACTAAAAAATATTCATTTTGTCAAGCAATATATTACTTTAACTTCATTTTATTAAAATTATTTAGAGATGCTAAGTAATAATTACTCGAAATTTATATTATTCAAAAAATATATGTTTCTATACAAAAAACTGAAGGCTATTTATCAAAAAAAATAAATGTTACTGTTTACATGATGCTGAACACAAATATCCATCAAGCATCAATAGAATTCGGTTTATTTTCATTGACAATTTTTTGGACAATGTGCTTTAGCGCGCTATGTTGTATTTAGCCTAAATATCCTTTTAACATATTACTTCTCGAAGAATGTCTGAGCCGTTTTATGGCTTTTTCTTTTATTTGTCTCACCCTTTCCCGAGTTATATTAAAACGTTCGCCTATCTCCTCCAACGTGAGTGAATTTTCCTCTTCCAGGCCAAAATAGAGCCTGATAATTTCAGCCTCTCTACTCGTCAAATCTCGGAGGATTTTTTCAATCTCCATTCTTAATGATTCATCCATCAAAAATGTGTCTGGTGCAGGAAGATCTGCACTTTGCAGAACATCCAGAAGTCGATTCTCGGCATCCCGATTTAAAGGCGCGTCAAGTGAGATTTGTCTGCCAGACATTTTCAATGTTTCATTAATTTCAAGCATTGACATTTCAAGTTCATCTGCAATTTCTGAAGCAGACGGCTCTCGTTCAAATTCCTGCTCAAGGAGACTTAAAGCCTTGCCAATCTTATGGATTGTACCAATTCGATTTAATGGTAAACGAACCACTCGAGCCTGTTCAGCTAATGCTTGAAGAATTGATTGTCTGATCCACCAAACCGCATAGGAGATAAACTTAAATCCTCTAGTAACATCAAATCGATAAGCAGCTTTTATCAGACCCAAATTGCCTTCATTTATCAAATCACCCAAAGATAAACCTTTGTTTTGATAATTTTTAGCAACGCTTACAACAAAGCGTAAATTAGCTTTTGTTATTTTATCAAGCGCTTTCATATTGCCATCCTGGGCCGACTTGGCAAGTTCAATCTCTTCATTGGGTGACAACAAAGGTACTTCACCAATTTCTTGTAAATATCTATCTAAAAATTGTTCAGATTGCGAACGTTTTAACGGTAACATATAAAAAATCCATCTCTAACAAATCACAAAAACAGGATGATTCCAATTCTAAAGTTAATGCAAACCTGATGAGTTATTGACTGAAAACCGATTAAATATGTCATTTCGAACGAAGTGATAAATCTTGTTGTACGGAAAATAATGAAAATGACCTTGGAGTAACATAAGTAGATAAATAAATTCTCATTCAAGTGCAAGAGAAATTTTCATATTTTTTATAAACGTTAAATATTTTAAATAAAGGCCAGTAAGGAATAAAGAATGGATGCAATTATTTCCAAAATTGATTTCTCCTGATATATAAGTAAACGATTTTGGTTTGCTGTGCTATTCCTATTTATTATAAGAATATTATATTAATGCACAGCGCTTTGAAGCATTTTATTCGAAATTAAAAGTACAATCATTCTTTCTCTTTTTCATCCACCCGAAAATAATATTGGCCCGGTCTAATAAATACCGATCATCTTCATCCGCTCCCAACAATTTTGAGGGGCTTTGAAAAAAATTGCTTCTTTTTTCTGCAGTGTTTTCTTTGTCCGGCAATTTTAATGCACCACGCCTAAAAAAATAAGCGGATTTATTCGCCCCGTTTTCAAAAATTTGTAAAGTCTGAGTCTTGAATTTATGAATAAAACGCTGCCGCTCACAAAATTTCTTACAAAAGGACAATTGACTTTTAATTTCCAGAGCTTGTTCAAAATCACGTACCGCAGAACTTTCATCCATGGCCTTTGTTAATTTGTTCACAATCAATGATTCTTTGCCGTTCAGAAAATTTTTGACTTTTGCAATGATTTCAGCATAGTCAGGGATAGAAATGTTCTTTCTGCACGGTCCCGTACAAAGGTTGAATTTAAAGTTCAAACATTTTTTTATGGGATACGGCTCAATACAGGAACGAACATGATAAAATTTATAGATTATCTCTAATATATTTTCTACAAAATATTTATCGCGAAACGGTCCAAATATTTGCATTTGACCATTAACTCCTGAACGATCAATCATCTTGCAAGTTGGATATAAATCATCGGTTAATAAAATATATTGATATTGGAGGAACTCCTGCTGCCTAATATTGTAATTCGGCAGATGGATTTTAATTAGCTCATCTTCGAGTAACAAAGCCAGGAGTTCAGAATCTGTTTCATAATATGTATAATCTCGAATGTTGAAGATCATTTGTTGAATTCGGTACTCGATTCCTGAATTACTGGATCGAAAGTAGCTCAAAATTCGGTTCCTTAAATTCACTGACTTTCCAACATACATTATGTTTCCATATTTGTCATGAAAAAGATACACGCCTGGTTTCTGTGGCACACTCTCTCGTATGGAAGAGATAATTTCACTATGTATTTTCAGGCTATTCATTTGAAACGGCTCGCTCTACGAAATGAATAAAAATCAGAGCTTAATTGAAAATTCAGCGTCGCAAGAAAATTCTCCCTCAAGAAGCGGCTTGTCAGCATTATTTTTATTTTTTCATCTAATTCACCGTTACATTTAAGTCTGACAATGGCATCTGAATTTATTCCCGAGAGCTTTGAGAGAAGGTAAGGTTTTAGATTTTCAATTTTAATATGACCTTCAAGATAAAGATCCACCATTGGCCGGGTTGGCAATAGCCTGAAATTCTGAGATTGAATTTTCCATTTTTTTTCATCTGAATAACTGAATTTAATATCAAAAAATCCTTTCTCTTCAGATTTTTCAGCAAATGAGGTTCGCTCTGTAGAACCCGGATAAATAACCGGAATCCCCTTTGGGTTCTGATCCGGATAATGCATCAGAATTTGCTTGCGATGAATGTGGCCGCACAAGATAGCGAGACACTCCGCCGGTAAATCCTGCTTTCGGATAACATCCTGACCATTCTGAAAGGTATAATTTGAAGGCCCGACTCTGGCGCCTTCGACTGCCTGATGCAAGCACAACAATTTAATATCTGCAGAGTGAGTATTAAGCCTGGTTTTTTCTACTGTTGAAGTAAAACGATATCTGATATTATCACGCTCAGATGGAAATCCTGCTATGCACACACTGGTTTCTGAGATTACCATCGAGTAAGTTTGCGGCTTATGAAAAATATAAATATTCGGATGAGAAAGAAACAAAGATTCAGGCAGCTTTGAGCGTTCATGGTTTCCGGGAACGATAAAAATTGGAATGCCCATATCTGCAAATTCAAATAACAATTGATATGCCATGTCAACAATTTTGGGAGGAATGCGACTTCGGAAGAAAAAATCACCGCCGTGAATTACCATATCCACCTTTTTATCAATGGCAAACGACAGCACTCGTTGAAAATTATCAAAAAAATCCTGTCCTCTCCTTCTTCTATCCACGCGCGGTCTAATCGGATAATCGAAACCCAGATGAGTATCAGCTAAAAAAACTAACCGAATATTGTTTTTCTCAGGCATGATTTTTACTAAGCAAAGTTTGAGGTGCTACGATTTAGGGTTTTAGGGGTATAAGGCATAAGTGTATAAGACAGAACACCTTATTCCCTTATGACCGTTCTATTAAACTTTGAATCGCACACCTCGTCAAATCGAGTAATTCTTGGTTTGACAGTGATTTCACTTTTTTAGCAGGAATAATTGCTCCAAACTTAATATTAACGGTGGTTGGGCGAATCAGCCAACTGCCCTTTCGTTTTAGCTCGAATAAACCAGACAGACCAATTGGAACGATGTCGACTCCAGCTTGTTTTGCGAGAAAAAAAGGCAGCTTTTTAAATCGACCCATTTTTCCATCAAGTGTGCGATGCCCTTCTGGCATAATAGCAATCGAATTACCATCCTGCAAGAATTTTTCTGCTTGGCGAATACTGGCTATGGAACAACGGATGTTACTTCTATTAATTGGGATGTTGCCATAGCGCCGTATAAACCATCCATAAAAAAACCAGCTAAATTGATTGTGAGCTTCAACACCTCGAAAAAAAACAGGTATATAGCCCCCTAAAAGCGGCAGATCAAAAAGGCTGACATGATTCGACATAAATAAATAGGTGGACTTTGGATCAAGATTATTGTTTCCGGCTACTATGACTTTTATATGTAATATTTTGAAAAAGACTCGCAGTAGCGCCTTAAACCAGGGATCATAAGTTTTTTGTGGAAACAGAAAGGTGAAAATAAATCCTATGAACACGAACAGTGAGAAAGAAATCAGCGCGGCTGCCCATAGGTAAATCGAAATTAGATACTTCATGGCTTGAAGACCTCAATAGCCTGATGCAGACATTCTACTCTTAAAGGCGTGGAACCGATAATTTCACCATCAGAACCAAGTGATAATGGTTCAGGGGCGTCAATGTTTATCGTTTTCACTTTGAATGTTTCAACCTCGTCCGCAAAGATATGCTCTCCCGTAAACAGTTTGGGGAAAAGCCGCAGTAGGCGCGTACGGGAAAGTTTTTTCACCAAAGTAACATCCAGATAACCATCATCAAATTCAGCATTCGGAGCCATCAGAAAACTGCGACCTGTATAGCGAGTATTTGAAATTTCAATCATTGACGTATCCACTTCCAATCTTTGACCATCCATTTCAATTTTCAGAGGATAACTTTTCAAAAATGCGGTTTCATACAACACTCCTAAAGTATAACACAAATTCCCCAAGCGTTTTAATTTTACGGATGTTTCCATGACCTGCGTTACAAAGCCCAGCCCAAGAATATTGATAAAATAATAATCCTCACCGTTTGCATTAAAATATCCAACGTCAATTTTTCCTGGCTTGTTCTGGCTAATAATTTTCACCGCCTCTTCCCAGCAACCTGAATCTAAATTCAAATCCTTTGCAAAAGAATTACCTGTACCCACAGGGATGACGCCAATTGGAATACGTTCTTCGCTCTTATTCTGAAAACAGCCGTTGAGAACTTCGAAGAGTGTGCCATCGCCACCCGCTGCCACAACTCCGCCATAATGTGAAAAATCTGCTTTCTTCACAATTTCCATTGCATTTTGGGGATATTTAGTCAAGTGAACATCTGTGGCAATATTATTCTGCTGGAAAAGCTCCTGCACCTGGGGAAGTAGCTTTTCTGCCTGACCATGGTCTGCTTTTGGATTATAGATTAGTAAGATTTTCAATACTGTCTTGTCCTTAAAATATTATTTAGCAAATTTTCACAACGGTACACTTTTTGAACATGTTATGATTCGCACAAAATGTCATTCCCGTCCCGATTTTCCTTTATATAATAATAATGAATGTCGAGATAAATCGGGCATCCATATGCAAGAAGCCTGGATTCCCGCGTCAAAATACGGGAATGACATATTTAAAGAAAGAAAGGAAAAAGTGTTCGGCAGTAAGATCAAATTATAGTTCTATTTGTAAAAAGTACTGATCAGGTTCTGTCAAGATTTAATTTCCAAATCCGGATCAGGCTAAAAGAAATTTCTTTTATGTTTTCCTCGGCTCCGGCAACATCACTTCCGTAACGAGCACACCAATAGTTGACATAATTGGAAAGATAAAAACTCTCCACAAAAAATTTGTTGTTGTCTCGGCCACATCAATTGTCCCATCATAGCCTAATATTGCAGAAATCGCCGTAAAAAGTACGCCGATAATACTACCACAGGCAATCCCGCTAATAACTCTCTTCGTAAGTGTTGCTCCGCCTGCGCCAGCAGTCACAATACTACCAAACAATAAAGGAATTAATAGTACGAACATCCATAAATCTACCAAACCCGGCTGCTCTCCGAACTTTCTGAAATAAGTCCAGTCAACAAATCCAAATAAGGCCGAACCGGCAATTGCACATAGCAGAACATGCCAGTATCGAGGCTTCATAGCAGATCGTACCTGACTTCGTTTGCTCATCCGGCGGCGTATGGTCAAAGGCCAATTATAAAACAGACTAAACACCTTGTGCTCTAATAAGGCTCCTCGTTCGCCAAATACGGGTACAATATGAACAGCTTCGGTAGCCCAGTGTCCTGCCATGAACCTTGCCAAAGCAGGATACCGATAAGTCATCTGGATGGGAAAGGCTAAATATCCCACGTACTTAAAAAATCCAAGAAATACGGCGATATTGTAATCCTTAAAATTTCGTTCTTTTATTACCAGGTACACCACATATAATCCTCGAACCAGAGAGCCGGGTGAGACCGGCACCACCTGAAACAGCGCGATAATTCCCAGCCCAATTCCATACGCCTGGGCGCGGGGCATATCAGGATGCATCAAAATATAAATAACAGCTACGATTAAAGATACAATCTGGGTAACCGGCACAGTGCACACGTGTACGGCCAGGCTTTTGAGATACTTTTGAATGAACGGCTCCCGAATCTGTGAAAGAATAATATTCGCGTCTTCATCGGTCAATATGTGTTTTGTCTTTCCCTCCGCCACCATATCACGAAGCCATTGTTCCCGCACTTGCGTATTAAAATAGAGTCGGATTGGCCGGCGAATCACAAAATCCAGCCGTTCTTTCAAATATTGCCAATCGGTTATGAACCTGTGCAGACCCGCAGGTAAAATTGAAAACGGCACCTGAAAATGAAAACGCCAAATATGCTTCACCAGGTTTAAAGCATGCTTTTCATCAATCCGACCTGCCCGGTGCCAGCCAATAATCTTTTCTGCAGCCTTTGCCCGGACTGACCGTTTTAAGTACCTCCAACTCTTCAACATTGCCCAATAATGTTTCCGCCAATAGGCCTGACCCCAAATTCTCCTGAAATAACGGCCAATCAGTGGGATTATTCCAATCAGCCAAAACAGAAGCGTCAGAGTTTTGTAATTATGTAATTTCTCCTGCGACCGCTCGTCAATCAGGTTCCGGATCCCCCATCCAGTAATTGCTCTTTCAAAGATGGTTGACCACAATTGCGCGCTGTAAAACAGGCGAAAGTGATTGTGGGTAATATCCGGGACGGAATTCCTGTATACCTGTTCAACTTCCTTCAACTCCTGCAACTGGCCATGCATTTCAATAAACTCATCACTGTGCGCCTCAATAAACCGCTCAAGCTTGCCAATATCACCCCGGTCGAATTGCACAAGGCTTCCTCGCATCAAACCTTTACCTATCAGCATGACATCCCCGGGACTCATGGGTAAAAATGGCAGCAGCGCCAGCCCCGCTCGAAAATCAACAGCTACCAGTCCTTCGGCTGGATTACCCTCTGTATCTTTACGTTTCAAACAATTTGGCTGGCTTTTCCAGGTGGACCACTCATACTGTCTTGCAAATTCGTGAGCCCCCATCTCATGTAATAATTTAACAAACCTGTGCATGAACTCATGCTTCGCTCTGTATTCAGGTGAACCAGGACTATCATCATCAGTCAGCTGGCCTTTACGCCACCGTTTCAGTAAATCTAAGCGATCATCCACCTCTAACCACCAGGTTCGTCCCTCTATCCATTCACTTAATTCACCGCAACTTCCCAGTGTACTATCTACGAATGTTGCGTGAATATCTGCAACTGCTCCTTCATTACCAAACCGCATTTTTGCCGCTCGTCGAATGAATTTTTGCCAGAGTGCACCAGACCTTGCCGCAACAGGATTTGACTGTAGCTGAAATGCACCCTGGAATCCAATTCCGTAAAGTGTATTTCGAAAAAACAGAGAAAATCCTGAAGGGGGGATTAATATTTTCATTGCGAAAATCCCACCGGCTTCTAATCCTCCTACTGGTCCGTCAGCAGATTCAATATTCAAAACTTTTACCTGATAAACCTGTCCTGCAAATCCTCCGCCGACAAACTTCACTACAACCAGACGTATTTTCCCTTCATTCGCACCAGCTACAGCAGTTATATCATATTCTAATTCAGTTTGGGCTTCGTACTGCTCAACTTGCATTGGCCTGTGTATTTTAGCCGTGCGAAATTCATCCTCTAATTTTCTACAAACCTCAACAGAATATTCCATATATACTTTTCCAATCCTTTTCTTGCTAAAACTATATTGCGTGTTACATTGACTTTTAGGAAACGCTCCCGTTTTGGATGTTCAAGTTATAGCTTGTTTGTTTTGCTTTGCTCTCAAACTGAAGTTTGAACACCGGATAAATGTTTCTTTCGAATAAAGTAAGGCAGATGATATTGAAGGGTGATAAACATGCTAAAACCATTAAATCACATTGGCAATTATTAAAGAACTAAAAATATAGATTATTTAATTTAAACATGCAACTGAAAATGGAGAAATAATGATTTGTGCCAATTTTTTATTAGCATTTGAATTGTTCGGACGTTGAGTTATCCAACTTTCCTGTTGCACAAATCAAATCATTTTATTATATTTTACCGATTAATAAATTATCAATCTCCAGGACTAAAGCCTCATCAATAGTACAAAGAAACCTGGCAAAATGCTGGACTGCCCTTAGTTACATGATTAAAATAAAAAGCGTTTACACAAAAGCCTCCAAAGAAGATGGAAAGAGAATTCTGGTTGATTTGTTTTGGCCTGAAGGCTTAAAAACCCAGGAAGCTCTTGTAGACGTATGGCTGCGTGAATTGGGTCCAACCTACGATCTGCAAAGATTCCATCTTAGTAAATCAAATTGGGACAAGTACAAAACAAAATATACAGAAGAATTACTTTCTGAAAATCACAAGAAAAGTAAATTGCAGGAACTGGCAGAGAACTCACAAGACGAAACAATTACACTTTTATACGGCAATCAGGATCCTGATTTTAATCACGCTAATATCCTGAGAGAAATGATTGAAAATACTTTTTCAAATAAAAAATAGAATTCTAACTGCTACATTAAAATAAATTATGCCAGAAAAGCCATTTAATATCTACGTAACAAGAGTTATTCCAGAATCCGGGCTAAAAATATTGCGGCAAAACATTTCGAATGTGGAGGTTAACACAAACGAGCAGTTACTCAGCCGAGATGAGTTGTTAATAAAAGTAAAAGGACGTGATGGAATATTACCGCTATTAACAGAAATCATTAATGCTGAGGTAATGGATGCGGCGGGTGAGCAATTGAAAATCATTGCCAATTACGCTGTTGGTTTTGACAATATAGATATCAACGCTGCCTCCGAAAGAGGAATAATGGTAACCAATACGCCCGGGGTACTCACCGAAGCCACCGCCGATCACGCCTGGGCCTTGGTTTTTGCGGTAACGCGTCGAATAGTTGAATCAGATAAATTTACCAGAGCAGGCAGATATAATGCATGGGGGCCGATGCTGTTTCTGGGCGGGGATATCACAGGTAGAACACTTGGCATTGTCGGAGCTGGTAGAATCGGTTCGGCAGTAGCTGAAAAAGCTCTTTGCTTCAAAATGCGAATACTATATTCTGACCATTTGGCAAATCCAAAGTTTGAAAATGAATTGGGCGCGAAAAAGGTAACTTTTGAAGACCTTCTCAAAGAATCAGATTTTATTTCCATCCATGTCCCGCTTCTTGAAAGCACCCGTCATTTATTTAACGATAACGCTTTTAAACTCATGAAAAAGACAGCATATCTGATTAATACCTCGCGCGGACCTGTTGTGGAAGAAGTAGCGCTGGTTCGGGCTCTCAAAAATGACGAAATCGCCGGCGCAGGACTTGATGTCTTTGAAGATGAACCCAAAATAAATCCTGAGTTAATTTCTTTAGATAATGCGGTTTTAACACCGCACATCGCCAGTGCGACAATAGAAACCAGAAATAAAATGGCAACCATGTCTGCGCAAAATTTAGTGGACGGCCTGCACGGTAAAAGGCCGGCTAATTTGCTGAATCCGGAGGCGTTTGATTTAATAAAATAATGAAGTAAGATATATTAATTTCTCAGTGCGGCTTAACCGCATAAACTTAACACGACGAAGCCGCAACCGAAATGCAAAAGTTCACTGGTGATACTATAAAATTAGATTTTCAAATTACATTATGACTTTGATTAACTGAAGGGAAAATTACATTGAGTGTATTCGATAAGCTGGTTGTTTTGACGATCCCACTGGTACCTAAATTTTTTGTTAAACGAGTTTCTGCCCGTTACATTGCTGGCTCTGCTTTGGATAATGCCGTGAGCGTGGTTAAGAACCTGAACGCGGCCGGATGTTGTGCGACATTGGATGTTTTAGGTGAACACATTACTAAAAAAGAAGAAGCGGAATCAGCAGTTCAGGTATATCTGCAAGCCCTTGAAAGAATCAATCAGGAAAATTTAGATTCGAACATCTCTGTGAAACCAACTATGTTAGGATTGAAATTGGATCTGGATTTCTGTTTCGAAAATATTCGCAGGCTTGTTGCGAAAGCCGGGGAATTCGATAATTTCGTCCGCATTGATATGGAAGACGCCACCTGTACAACTGACACCTTAAAAATTTATCATGATTTGAAAAAGGAATTCAATAATGTTGGCTTTGTCATACAATCATACATGCGCAGGAGTCTGAAAGATATCCGGGACAATATGAACAACAACCCGGAAATTAATGTCCGACTCTGTAAAGGTATTTATGTCGAATCGCGGGAAATTGCTTATAAAGACCCGGAGATTATCAACTCCAATTTTATATTACTTATGCGCGAAATGCTCAAAAATGGGCACTATGTTGGAATCGCCACCCACGACGAAAAACTTGTTTGGGCTGCTTACAAAGCCATAGATGAGCTCAATCTCTCTAACAACAATTTTGAGTTTCAAATGTTGCTCGGAGTCGATGAAGAACTCCGAAATCTGATTTTAAAAGACGGATACAAACTCCGGGTATATGTTCCATTTGGCCAGCAGTGGTATGAATACTCCACTCGTCGTCTAAAAGAAAATCCCCAGATAGCTCGACATGTTATAAAAAAGTTCTTTAGGATAAATTAATCTTTTTATTAATACTAAAAATATAAGGACAGAAGCCATGCAAATTTCAATCGAATATTGCGTAGTCTGAAACTACGATCCAAAAGCCCTCAGTTTGAAGGCTGATATTGAAAAAAAATTTCCAGACGCATCTGTGTCACTTATCAAAGGCAAGGATGGTGTTTTTGAGGTTGTAAAAGATGGAAATTTAATATTCTCAAAAAAGAATTTGGGTAGATTCCCGGATCATGAGGAGATATTCAGTAAATTATGATCAAGCAATCCATTGCCTACTCTGTATTTTTATTTTTGTTTGCCTGTAATTCATCAAACCAATCAGATAATATGAGCCAGCTTCAGAAAGAGATTCTTAAAAAGGTTGGCTCATTCCCTGAGGCAACCGTGGCAGTTGCATATAAAAACGTAGCCACAAATGGCACGTTACTAATCAACGAAAAAGAAATGATGCACGCGGCCAGCACAATGAAAGTGCCCGTAATGATGGAAGTCTTTAAACAGGCAGAGAAAGGCGAGTTTACTCTCACAGATTCTCTTCTGGTTAATAATGAATTCAAAAGTATCATCGATGGCAGCCTGTATGCAATGGACATTGGTGAGGATTCAGATGAGTCAATTTACAACCAGATTGGACACCAGATGGCGATTCTGGATTTGACTTATCAGATGATCACGGTATCCAGCAATTTAGCAACGAATATTTTAATCGATTTGGTTGACGCCCAAAATGTCATGAAAACCATGCAGGAAATTGGCGCACACGACATTCAGGTACTGCGTGGTGTTGAGGACATCAAAGCCTACAGTGCAGGAAAGAACAACAGAACCAGCGCTTTTGATTTGATGTTAGTCATGCAAGCGATAGCGAATAAAAGATTTGTCTCGGCCGAAGTTTGTGAGCAAATGATTGAGATTTTGCTTGAGCAAAAATTTAAAGAAAAAATCCCCGCCCTGTTACCCGATTCTGTGAAAGTCGCCCATAAAACGGGTTGGATAACAAAAATCAGCCATGACTGCGCGATTGTTTATCCTTTCAATTCCCCGCCATATATTTTAGTGGTTCTGACAAAGGGAATAGCAGAACAGAAACAATCCGTCAACCTGATAGCTGAAATTTCAAAATTGATATACGGTTTTCACACCAAAACCGCAATTTAGCACCCAATTTCATAAATACAGTAACATAAACAAATTGACAGGATTAACAAGACAAACAGGATGGAATCGATTTAATCCTGTAAATCAAAATGAATCATTACAGTCAAATTAACTAATCCTGAGCCTAACAACAGACCACAAATCAAATGGGCGCTAAAATATAAAA
>CAZIKB010000008.1:0-84182 GCA_964539665.1 uncultured Cytophagia bacterium | reverse complement strand
TTCCCTCCAGATGTAAATGAAAGTTATGCGGATTTTATTGTTAAAGATCATGGTATCCGATTTGGATTAGGTGCCGTGAAAAATGTAGGTAAAACTGCGATAGAATCCATTATCAATGCACGCGAGGAAGAAGGCCCGGTTAGAAATATTTTTGAATTTTGTGAACGCATTGATTCCCGATTAGTTAATAAAAAAGTGTTAGAAAGCCTTATACAGGCCGGCGCAATGGATTCCTTGGAAGGCCATCGTGCGCAAAAAATGCAGGCAGTTGAACAAGCAGTTAGTTTTGCCCAAACGACGCAAAAAAATAAATTAAACGGACAGACCGGTCTTTTCGAGCTGGATGACAACTCAAATCATCATTATCCACCACTTCGCTCGGTTGCACAGTGGAAAAATTCTGAATCACTGGCATTGGAAAAGGAAATGTTAGGATTTTATCTTACCGGACATCCTTTGAACAAGTACAATGATGAAGTAAAAGTGTTTTCTTCCGTAACTTTAGATTCTTTAGATAGCATAAACGATGGGTCAGAAGTTAAAGTTTGTGGAATAGTAACCGAATGTAAGAATATCCTGGATCGAAAAAATAAACCCATGGCGTTTATAACCCTGGAAGATTTTTATGGTACGGCTGAGGTCATTGTCTTTTCTAAAGCTTATGAGTCATATCGTGAATTATTAAACCCGGATTCGATGATTGTCATTTCAGGACGAACAAGTACCAGGGAGGATGAAGAAACAAAAATAATGTGCAATGAAGTCATATCGTTGCAAAAGGTTTGGGAAATTTATGCTAATAATTTGTATCTTAATATGGAAATTATCGGGGTCGATGATCCAAAATTAAATCAGGTAAATGAAATTTTACTGAAATATCCGGGAAAATGTAATTTATATATTAACTTGATAACTCCAAAGGAAAAGAAACAAATAATTAAATCAAAAAAAATTAAAGTAAATCCTGTACCTAAAGTAATCATGGAATTACGTACTCTCTTGGGGCAGGAAAATGTTTGGATGGAAGGGTAGTCAGTGAGTGACCGAAAATTGGCAAAAGTGGACTTTTGCGATCCACATTTTGTTTTTGGTCGAATTATAAACCTTTATTGTTGTGAATTAATTAATTAATAAATAAAACTTTGTATTTCATTGGAAGAAAGGAGAAGCATATGGAGAAAATAATAGAAAGAGTTAAAAAAATAATTTTATCTCCGAAAGATGCGTTGAACGAAGTTAAAACCGAAGAGATGACTGTTGTGGGTACCATGAAGGAGTATGTGGCAATTTTAGCTGCTATTCCTGCGGTAGCACATTTTGTTGGAAGAGCTTTGGTAGGGCACCCTGTTTTTGGTCGGGAAAATATTTTTCGAATGTTAATCTTTGCAGCCATATCTTATGTTTTTACCCTTTTAGGAGTTATTGTGTTTGGGAAAATTATTAATGCATTAGCGCCAAATTTTAACTCAAACAAGAACGATTTAAATGCTTTTAAACTTGCAATTTACTCCTGGACACCTGCATTTGTAGCTGGCATATTTAATATTATTCCAGGAATGCAGGTCTTATCCCTTCTCGGTGCATTTTATGGGCTTTACATTCTTTATATTGGACTTCCCATCTTGATGGAAACTCCGCAGGAAAAAACACTCGTTTATACAGTTGCCAATGTAATTGTTTCAATAATTGTTTGGATAATCATTGGAGCGATTGCTTCTGCATTAGCATTAGGTGGTGCTGGTTCATTATTCTATTTATAATAACCACAACTCTGTTTGAATCGAAATTAAGGGACTTTGGCAATTTCGCCAGGTCCCTTTTTATTCCTGGCGAAGTTTGTTGCAATACAGAATCTTGATGTGAATACATTTTTCCAACATTATTAATAAATATCTCCGGCCTCCCTTTCATTATTGGGTCAATTTTCCGTTACTTACAGAAATGAAATTCCATTTTGTAATTTTAGGGTAAATTATACAGATAATTTTCTGTTAGTAAGATGTTAACTTTTTAAATTACAGTGGAAACTTTATTTATATTCTATTGGTACAGCATTTGCCTGTTTCGATATTGAATATTTATTGTTGATCGCCAAATGTCGATAATCCAAAAGATTCATGAGGAGGAGTTATGTTTAAAATTAAATCAATCTTTACGATATGCCTTTTTTGTGTCGCTTTAATAATTAAGGCACATGCTGTTGAAACTGCATTTATTATTAAAGTTACTGGTTCTTATGGTATCATAAATAAAGGCGTCAATCAAGGATTAAAGAATGGTCAGATACTATATGTTAAAAGAGTGGTTAATTATAAATTAACTAATATCGCGCAGGTGAAAGTTATTCGTACTACTGCAAACAGGGCTGCCGTGGAACAAATATCAAAAAATGAAAAATATTCGCTAAAAAAAGGTGATAAACTGTATACAGACAATCTCTTGAACTCAAACACAAATCAAAATAGAACTAAAAATATTCCTCCTCGCCCTAAAACATCGTCAAAACAATCTGTTATTTCAACCAGCAAAATTGATCCAATAATCGAACCAGCTCACAAAAAGAACGATGCTGCTCTGCAAACTCCCAATAGGTATTACTCTCGTAATTACAAACTAAAAAATCCGTGGCTGAGTATAAATTTCGGTGCAATTTTTCCTGATGGTGAGTTAGCAAATTCTTACTCGCCCAGTTATAAATTCGGTGCAAGTTATATGATTTCGGCCAGTAGAACTTTTAAGTTAGGCATAGAAATTAATAAGACTATTTTTTCGGAAGCTTCTTTCGATAACAATAATTTAGTTGGTTTTAAAAGCATCGCATCTTCATCCATATTGGAAGTATTTGTGGTATTTCAGAAATATTTCGGGAATAATTTTTTCATTGAGACTGGTGGTGGTATTTTTAGACCAAAGATCCGCATGATTTCCACAGATAATTACGAGTCCATATATTCAACATCAAATTTTGGTATATTTGGAGGAACCGGTTTTTTTGTTCCAACCAGTGAGTATGCCGGTTTTACTTTAAAAGGAAGAATACATAATTATTTTGACCAAACTAGTAAACAGTATTTTGGATTGTCTGGAGGATTTCAGTTTAAAATTCAATAAAGTATTACAAGGAGTATGAAATATATATGGCCTCGGCATTAACAGGGGGCCAGGCAAGATGCAGGAATATAATACCGAGACCGATTTAAATTAAGGAGGAACATCTAATTAATAGAGTTTATCGACAGAATAAATAAAATCTAAACTTTTTTTATCGCCCGGAAAGAAATTCTGGGCTTTTTTTTACCATTGTTTTTCACTATTCTAAAATTTTCATAAAAAAGATAAAATTCCATTAATTTTTCGCTTGACTAAATGTCAAAAAATTCTTAATATACACCCGTCAAAATGAACCTACTTGATTTTAGAGCTCACTGATTAGAACGGAATTTTATGCTATTTAATTTTGCGAATATATTAGTATTTTTGCTTTTTGGTATTTTATTTGTAGGTTTTGTTTTTGTTCTCTCCCGGATTATCCAGACACGCAATCCTTTTCCCGGAAAAATTAGTACATATGAGTGTGGTGAAATTCCAGTCGGTGGAGGCTGGATAAAATTTAATATTCGATTTTATGTTATCGCACTTATATTTTTAATTTTCGATGTGGAGATAGTTTTTCTATTTCCATGGGCGGTAGTATTTAAAGAATTGGGTGCGTTCGCTTTTATTGAAATGATGATTTTTGTATTCATTTTATTAATTGGCCTGGCTTATGTGTGGGTTAAAGGCGACTTAGAATGGGATAAACCAAAAAAAGTGCCGGCCCCAGAACTTACATCTCCTCATACACAAAGAGGACTTGCTGAAGAAATGGTTTCCTGATTTTGAGGAGAAAGGAAGACACACTATTTAATGCGTGAACTCATTTCGTACTTAACAAACAATTTTACATTTTTAGAACATTTCCCCCAAACATTACTCGCAATTATTTTAATGGTAATTGGTGCCGCTGCAATTACTGGCATGGCAGCTTTGTTAGCGCTTATCGGCGTTTATCTGGAAAGAAAAATATCTGCACACATGCAAGATCGGTTAGGTCCCATGTATGTAGGCGGTTGGCATGGCTGGGCGCAAACCATTGCTGATTCCTTAAAACTTCTTTTAAAAGAAGATATCGTTCCTAAGGCTGCTGATAAGAAGCTTCATCTTTTAGCGCCATTTATTGTGTTTGTTTCCACGCTTGCAGCTTTTGTTGTCCTGCCCTTTGGCAGAGATCTTATAATCAGCAACCTGAATGTCGGTATATTATATGTGATTGCTATATCCTCTTTTATTGTTGTGGGAATTATACTGGCTGGTTGGGCATCAAATAATAAGTGGTCTCTTTTGGGAGGCATGCGTTCTGCCGCACAAATTGTAAGTTTTGAAATACCCGCCGCATTAGCCGTTCTGGTCGTTATTATGGCTGTTGGTTCTATGAATTTAGGCGAAATAGTTGAATATCAGCGCGGCGGAATTCTAAATTGGTTAGTTTTTAAATTTTTCCCATTTAACCTAATCGCTTTTTTAGTTTATTTTGTAGCGACATTGGCTGAGGTAAATCGTGCGCCATTTGATATGCCAGAAGCAGAGTCTGAAATTGTTGCAGGATTCCATACTGAATATAGCGGCATGAAGTGGGCGATGTTTTTTTTAGCTGAATATGCCAATATGTTTTTAGTGGGCGTACTGGCTGTAACTCTTTTTCTCGGAGGCTGGCAAAGCCCATTTGGTTCATTTTTAAATGGAGGCCTTTTTCCAGTTTTCTGGATTTTTCTGAAAGCCTTTGCTTTAATCTTTTTACAAATGTGGCTGCGGTGGACTCTACCAAGAGTGCGGGTTGATCAGCTTATGTATACTTGTTGGAAAGTACTCACGCCTTTTGCCTTCGTGGCTTTGGTTGGCGCCGGAATTTATATGGTAATTTAACGTTATGGAACTATTTGGCATAGTATTTTACGCATTTGCAGCATTGACCGTCGGCTCGGCTGTGATTATGGTGTTTTCACGAAATGTGATATATTCCGCCGTTGGTTTGTTGTTTACATTCTTTGGAGTAGCGGGAATATATGTGCTTTTAGCAGCAGACTTTTTAGCCGTGGTGCAAATATTAATTTATGCTGGTGGAATTTTAATACTACTATTATTTGGAGTAATGCTTTCCCAACGCGTAACCAGTGTTGAATTACGAACAGGGACTATGCAATTTTTGCCAGCATTGCTTGTAGTCGGCGGCATATTTGCAATTTTGTTAAGAGTCGTATACAAAACTTCATGGAATACCACTGCGGTTACAGAATATGTGCCAACCTCAAAAATCATAGGCACCTTATTAATGACCGATTTTTTAATCCCATTTGAAATTGTTTCAGTTCTATTGTTGGCCGCCCTGATTGGAGCAGCTTTTATTGCCAGAAAGGAGAAAAGTTAATGTCTATTACATTAACTCATTATTTAACAATAAGCGTGATTCTTTTTTCTTTAGGTCTTATGTGTGTAATCACAAAGAAAAATGCGGTCACTGTTCTTATGGGAATCGAATTAATATTAAATGCCGCCAACATTAATTTTATAGCTTTTGCCCGATTTGTTGACACGGATTTTGATGGGCAAATCTTTGCTATATTTGTAATTGTTACGGCCGCTGCCTCTGCCGCTGTTGCCCTGGCAATCGTATTGAATTTACATGAACGTCTTAATTCTATTGATCTTGACGAAGCGGATTCTTTGGCTAGATGATTAGGGCAATTTAAATTTTGACTAAAATTAGACGGAAAGCAGAAATTTATGTTCACTGATCCAATTACCAATACCATATTAATAGTACTGTTACCATTAATTGCTTTTGTGATTCAAATTTTTGTGGGTAAACGCTTGCCAAAACAGGGAGCATGGTTGCCAACCGGGGCAATGTTTGCTGCATTCTTGTTGGCCGTCCCGATTTTCGTACAAGCTTTAACCCAATATGATCCAAATTTCAAAATTACGCAAAGTTGGAATTGGATAAATTTTGGACCAATTACAATTTCATTTGGAATACATATTGACAATTTAACCGCAATCATGCTGTTTATGGTTACATTGATTAGCGCTTTAATTCATTTGTATTCAATTGGTTATATGCATGGCGACCCTCGATACAGCAGATATTTCGCTTATCTGTCATTATTTTCTTTTTCAATGCTTGGTTTGATTTCAGTGGATAACTTCTTTGGTATATACATTTTTTGGGAATTAGTTGGGCTTTGTTCATATCTACTTATCGGTTTTTGGTTTGAGAAAGATTCGGCTGCAAATGCTGGCAAAAAAGCATTCATTACCAATCGGATTGGCGATGTTGGGATGTTTGCAGGTATTTTAATAATATTTAGTACTTTAGGGGTTTTAAATTTTGAGGAAGTTTTTAGAGCAGTTGCGGATAAACAGCTCAGCGGCGGTTTATTAACTGCTGCCGGCATTTTAATTTTTTGTGGTGCAATTGGTAAATCTGCCCAATTCCCACTTCATGTTTGGTTACCTGATGCAATGGAAGGCCCCACCCCTGTTAGCGCTTTAATTCATGCCGCAACAATGGTGGCAGCCGGCGTTTATATGGTCGGAAGAGTTTTTGTATTTTTCACCGCAGATGCTCTTTTAGTCATTGCTTATATTGGCACAATTACAGCATTTATGGCTGCTACTATTGCCATTGTACAAAAGGATATAAAAAGAGTATTGGCATATTCTACTATTAGCCAGTTAGGATACATGATGGTTGGCCTCGGTACCGGAGGGTATACCGCAGGCCTCTTCCATCTTACTACGCATGCCTTTTTCAAAGCGCTGTTATTTTTAGGATCAGGAAGCGTTATTCATGCAGTGCACACGCAAGACATGAGTGAGATGGGGGGGCTTCGAAAGAAAATGCCGATTACTTTCATTACCTTTCTGATTGCCACATTAGCCATTTCTGGTGTACCACCGTTTTCAGGCTTCTGGAGTAAAGATGCAATACTTGCAGCGTCTTTAGGATTTGGGATGGAGCATCCACAGCATATAATCATTTTTATTGTCATGCTGTTGTCTGCCGGAATTACAGCGTTTTACATGTTCCGATTAGTTTATTTAACGTTCACAGGGAATGCACGGGAAAAAGAAAAATATGATCAAGCACATGAATCGCCCTGGGTGATGACAGTTCCGCTTTCTGTTCTCGCTGTATTTTCTATTGGCACAATTTCGTGGGGATGGTATGAGCATTTGATAGCTAAACCTGAACTTGCATCTTTTGCCAGCGCTGCGACAAGTAGTATTATTACACCTGAAAATACTCAGGGTTCAGCTCATCTGGCTCACAATATTGCACTAATACTTTCGGTTATTGTAGCTGGAGCAGGTATCTTATTTGCGACTGTGGTTTATTATTGGAAGAAAATATCCGCTGAAGCATGGGGCGAGCGTTTGAAACCTGTTTATAAGCTATTGTGGAATAAGTACTATTTTGATGAACTTTATAATGCCACGGCAATTAAAGCTACACTTGTTGTCAGTCGCATATCCGGAGCTTTCGATCTTAAAATTATCGATGGAATTGTCAATGGTGTAGCCAGGTTAACCGCTCTCATCGCTATTGCAGAAGGACGTTTTGATCTTAAAATTATTGATGGAATAGTCAATGGGGTAGGCAGAATTGTTAATTTTATTGGGTCGCAACTACGAGAGATTCAGACTGGGAGAATTCAAAGCTACATACTTATGGCATTGGCCGGAGTAGTTGTACTCTTCATCATTCAGCTATTTTAATTTTGGAGGTTGAAAGGATATTTAAAAGATGGAAAAAATCATATTAACCTTAATAACTTTTCTTCCAATTGTTGGTGTTCTTTTTATTTTGGTGGTTCCAAAAGAAAATAAAAATTTTGTCAGAATTATTGCTGCAATAGCCACCGGCTTACAATTAATTGTAGCAATATGGATTTTCATGAACTTTGATCGTAGTACAACTGAGATTCAATTTACAGAACAATACAAATGGATTCCGTCTTTTAATATTGACTACTTCATGGGAATTGATGGTTTAAGTGTCCCTATGGTTCTTCTAACGGCATTTTTATCATTTATTTGCATTTTCGCTTCCTGGGGTATAAACAAGGGAGTTAAGGGCTATTTTTCAATGTTTCTGCTTCTTGATACCGGCATGATGGGCGTTTTTTGTTCTATGGATTTTTTCCTGTTTTATATTTTCTGGGAGGTTATGCTCCTGCCCATGTATTTCCTGATAGGCGTCTGGGGCAGCCCCTCTCGAAAAGATCCGGACGGAATGGTAAGAGGAGGCCCTTATGCAGCTATTAAATTCTTCCTGTATACTCTTTTTGGAAGTGTTTTTATGCTGTTGGCTATGCTGGTCTTTTATTTCAATGTAAGCGATCCAGTTACTGGCGGCCACACCTTCAATATGTTACATATTATGAATCAGGCTAATCATGGCGGAGTTCTCAATAATTTCAATATTCGATTGATCCTTTATGGCGCACTTTTCATTGGTTTTGCTATCAAAGTGCCAGTATTTCCGTTTCATACGTGGTTACCGGACGCACACGTTGAAGCGCCAACTGCGGTAAGTGTGATTTTAGCAGGCGTGTTATTAAAAATGGGAACTTACGGCATGCTTAGAATTAGTTTCCCCATGCTGCCGGATGCTATGAAATTTGAATATTTCGCTTATGGACTGGCTATTTTGGGATTGGTAAATATAATCTACGGCGCTTTTTGCGCCATGGCTCAAAAAGACTTGAAAAAACTGGTAGCGTATTCAAGTATAAGCCATATGGGAATCGTGCTACTTGGTATGTCCGGGTTGACCTCTCTGGGCATGAATGGTGCAGTGATGCAAATGTTCAATCATGGCACAGGCACAGCTATGCTCTTTCTGTTGGTAGGCGTTATATATGACAGAGCGCACCATCGGGACATTGATGGCTTTGGCGGACTTGCCGTTCGAATGCCAATCTATGCTGCTGTGATGAGTTTAGCATTTTTTGCCGGACTGGGCCTGCCAGGACTATCGAGTTTTATCAGCGAGGCCTTTGCCTTCCTTGGAGCTTTTGGATCTGAAATTTTCAACTTGAAGGCTATTACAATTATATCAACAATTGGTATAGTTTTGACCGCGGGCTATTTTTTGTGGACTTTTCAACGCATGTTTTTAGGTGAGCTAAATCCAAAATACAAGGATTTACCCGAGATTAATGGCCGGGAACTCTTTACTCTTATTCCAATTGGAATAGTTATCATAATATTAGGTGTCTATCCTGCACCGTTACTCGATTTGATAAAGACGTCTTTAAATAATTTGGTTCATATTGTATTAACAACAGGAACACCTACTTTATTAGGATTGCAATAAAAGACAATAAATATGGAATACACCACATCTTTACAAAATAACATCAGTAGTATCAGTTATTTTGTACCCGAATTAATTTTAACCAGCGTCATTTTAATTTTGATTATAGCGGATTTAATCCTTAAAAAAGATAATTCTCACTGGACTTCTATCATTGCGTTGATTGGATTAGCTATAGCATTTATAGCAGTATTCGCCCAATATAAGATGGGTAGCCGTTCAATTTTTAATAATATGTTAGTTGTTGATCCATTTTCGCTTTTTTTCAAGATATTATTTTTAGCTTCAACTGTTATGGTTATTTTTCTATCTATTGGATCAATTGAACTATCGGGAAGGCCAGTTGGAGAATATTTTACATTAATCGTAGCTACTACTTTAGGTATGTTTCTTATGGCTTCGGCCACAAATTTACTTACTATTTTTATTTCTATTGAAATGGTAAGTGTGACTTCATTTATACTTGCTACTTACTTAAAAACACGTAGACGATCAAGTGAAGCGGGATTGAAATATGCCATATATGGAGCATTTTCATCTGGTTTAATGTTATATGGAATATCGTTGATTTATGGATTAACGGGCACATTAAATATTTATGAGATCAGCGAAGTCTTAAATGCCTCGAATCCGGATAAATTAACTTTGTTTATTTCAGCTCTGTTAATATTTGCAGGTTTTGGATATAAAATTGCCGCGGTGCCGTTTCATTTTTGGGCGCCAGATGTTTACGAAGGAGCTCCGACGCCCATTACTGCTTTTTTATCCATTGGTCCCAAGGCGGCAGGTTTTGCCCTTTTGATTCGATTTTTTAATGTAGCTTTGGTTTCAAGCGGAACAAATGGTGACTCATCAGCATGGCTTTCAATAAGGGGGCTTGATTGGCCTCAACTTTTGGCTGTCATCTCTGCGGCAACAATGACATTAGGTAACCTCATCGCGATTGTGCAAAATAATATAAAACGTTTGCTGGCTTATTCAAGTATCGCCCATGCTGGATACGCGTTAATGGGTGTAGTCTTGCTTTCTGAGCAGGGTGTTTCCGCAACAATGTATTATTTGGTTGTATATTATATTATGAATATTGGAGCATTTTTGGTAGTAATAGTAAATCAGGAACTCATAGGAAGTGAGGATATAAATGATTATAAAGGCTTAGGGTGGAGAGCACCAATCCCGGCGATTGCGATGGGCGTATTTTTATTCTCTCTGACAGGGTTACCACCTACTGCAGGATTTATTGGTAAGTTTTACCTTTTTGCAGCATTGATAAAAGGTGGCACCAATTATTATTGGTTAGCTGTTGTTGGCATATTGAATAGTGTGATTGCGCTTTATTACTATGCTCGCATTTTAAAAGCGATGTTTCTGGATAAAGCTGATGATATTGCATCAAGTGGATTAACTGTTTCTCCGTTTTACATTACTCTACTAGTGGTTTTAGTTATTCCTACCATTTTACTCGGTGTTTATTGGGCACCATTGGCTGATTTTGCCAGTTACTCTGTTGAGTTTTTTAAAGCGCTCTAATTTCCGCTATTTGAATTTTCAGTAATTCTAAAGCGTTTAATTACATTTAAGGCCTAAAATTCACACATCGTTATTTAATTATATTTATCACATATTATGAAGTATCATGCACTGCATACTTTGCGAAAATTTTCATTGCGTTGTATAGCGCTAATGTCTGGCATTTTGTTATTAGCAGGACTTAGTTCCAGAAAGCCAGGTGGAAACCTGCAAGTAAGAATTTTTACACCTACATCGAGGGATTCTACCAGATTAAAAAAATTAGATTTAAAAATTAGAGGAGAAAATGACGGAAGTTATACAGATGCAACTGTATCTGAGGATGAATTAGGAAGAATTAAAAATAAAGGTTTTGAGGTGGCTCTGCTTGCTTCAATACCTAATTATTCAGGAAGTCCACGTTCATACAGACCTTTAGATGAAATTGAAGATAATATCAAGAATTTAAAAACAAAATATCCTGATATTTTATCTATTGAGAAAATCGGTATAACTGAAACATTAAGGCAGCCAATTTGGGGAATAAAAATATCTGATAATGCTGATTTAAAAGAAGATGAGCCAGGGATTTTATTTACAGGAGTTCACCATGCAAGAGAACCAATTGGAGCAAATATTTGTTTAAATATTATTAAAACATTGTGTAATAGCTACGGTAACGACAAAAATATTACGAAATGGGTGAATAACATGGAAATATGGTTTGTCCCTGTCATTAATCCCGATGGATACAAATATGTGTTAGATAACAATCTTGGTTTTCCGTGGTGGCGAAAAAATTTGCGTGATAATGATAATAATGGAGAATTTAATCCACTATATGACGGCGTTGATTTAAATCGTAACTATGATTATAATTGGGACGAAGGAGGTGATGGACACCCCAGCAGTTGGTTTTATCGCGGCCCGAAACCATTTTCGGAGAAAGAAATTCGAGCAATAATGGAATTAGCGATCCGGGAAAACTTTGTAATGGGAATTTCATATCATAGTTATGGTGAGTCAATATTATTTCCCTGGGGAAATTATAAACGTCCACCGGATTTAGATTTAATTGTGGAAATTGCGAGCGAGTTGGCATCGAATATTAAAAAGGTATCTGGAAATGGGAAGTATTCAATTCTCCCGCTAAATGGAAGAGTCGGACAAAGTTCAATATGGATGTATGGCCAATTACGGATTCTTGATTATATAGTAGAAGTGGGAACCGAATATTTCCCGGCAGAAGATAAGATACCTTTTATTTTACAGGAAAATCTAAAAGGAGCCTACTACCTTTTTGATAGAGTTTTAGGCACAGGTGTAAGAGGACATGTTTTCGATATGGACACAAAAAAGCCACTTCTGGCGGAAGTAGAGGTTATTGAGTTTTCCAGTGATTATGTAAAACCCAGGAAAACCGATTTAAAATTTGGCAGTTTTTATCGATTACTTTATCCAGGGAATTTCACATTGGCCATTCGTAGCCCGGGATATCACCTGAAAATTATTAAAAATGTTACAGTTCGTAAAGGAAAATATGTAAACTTAGAGGTGGGATTACATAACAAACAAACAAACAAAAGTAACCAATGGTATCTATAATTAAAAGTGAGTGAATGGAAAATGGAAAGAAAAATTATTCTTAGTATTGTTTTGGTATTTATTTTTTTAAGCGTTTGTCTTGCATTTGCATTTGCATTTATTGATTTTCCTGAAGGGAAGGTCATATATGTTAGAAAAACTGAAAATCTCAGAATGGAACCGCAAGGAAAAAAAATAGGTCTTCTGGAAAAAGGTGTCTCTATGGTTGTCGTGGAAGACTCACCGAAATGGGTAAAAGTCAGAATCGAAGGATGGATATGGAAAGATTCGGTTACTGATAGTAAAATAGGCCTGAGTGGTGATGGTTATAGGGCTCTTCAGATAGTTGTGAAAACACAAGCCATGGCTGAGAGTATTTTAAGCGAGCTGCAGGCTGGAGGAGATTTTGAAAAAATAGCTAAAAGTAAATCAATAGGACCTGCTGCTAAAAAGGGTGGAGATTTGGGTTATTTCAACAAAGGCGATTTTCAAGCTGATTTTGAAGCGGTCATATTAAACTTAAAGCCTAGTGAAATTAGTACAATTATTAAAAGTAATGTTGGCTATCATATTTTCAAAAGAGTAAAATAAAGGTAAGAAGGCTTAATAATATAATTCGGGATTATTGAAAAAATCATTTACTATGTAAGAAGTTTGTTTTATTGGAGCTGATTTGCACTGATGGCCGCAGATTGAAAAAGTCACTGTAAAAGATTCTAAATATTAGTAATTAGTTGCCTTTATCGGCGTTCAATTTGAATATTTATTGATCCAAAATTGAATTTGTCCTTTGATATAAAATTCCCAAATTACTCTTTAAGTAGCATCTGATTATTCATTTTCTGAATTAATCTGCGACAGCGATAATCTAAGTCTTGTTTATAATTTGACCACTCGGTACTGCTGTTGTTTAGAGACAAGAGTATATTTATTTCTTGTAATGCTTTTTCAACTATGTCTTTAGCTTTAGGAAAGTTCTTTTCTCTATGTTCATAGTGCTTAGCCAGTTCTATATATGGAATAGGATGATAAGCTTCTGTGGACAAACATTCATTCCAGATTTTTACAGCTTGTGACCACTTTTTCAATTTTTTATAATTGAAAGCTGTCCGAAAAAGAAGTTCCAAGCGGTTATTTTGTATTGACTTATTTGCCAGAACTTTATTATACAATTCAATAGAACGCTCAAGCTGAACCATCCCCTCGTATGTTTTTCCTACAGAAAGTAAATCGTAGGAGCTTTCAGATTCTACTAATGGATTTTCAAATACCAGCATTATTTTAGTAAGTAAAGCAGCCAAAGAAAGAATATCCTGCTGATTGTGATAAAATACTGGCCTGAGTGGCCGTGCATCTCTATCCTTTAGATAGTGAAAATAGATTTGGGGAATCATGTAACCTGGAATGTCGCCGTTTCTCGAAACTTTTAAAATAATCTCCTCTGCGGTTCCAAGCGAGCAATCTGAAAGCCTGTGTTTGTACATTCGCCGGACAGTGTGTAACAGGTCTAAATGTAAAATACGGGTTAAAGGAGTGTCCAGGCGATGGTACACATTCCTTGTTATTAGTAAAGGGATATCAAAACATTTACCGTTGTAGCTAACTATCAGTTGGTGTTGTTCAATAAGTTGATTAAAGTCGTGCAGGAGAGCATACTCTTCATTTAAGTCATTAAAAAAATACTGCGCCAGTCGAAAGCTGTCCTCAACGAAATATCCAACACCGATTAAAAATGCACATGTACCAAGCCCACCAGATAAGCCGGTTGTTTCAGTGTCGATAAAAAGAACTTTTCTTAAATCAACATCGTCGAAACCAGAGTTTTTGCCGACAAACGATAAAGTTGCAGAAGATCGTTTAAGAAAAGATGATATTTGAATGATTCCCTGAGAGTACTCAAAAGGGAAATCTTTTTCATAGTAAAAATAAGAGCCAAATGGTGTTTCTTTAGTTTTTCCGTTTATAACTACTTCGATTTGATGATCAGAAATTGAGGTAGTGTTCGGCTTTGCAGAAATTTCCTTTTTTAGATGTATTGATTCGATCTGGCGCAGCTTATCTTTAATATTCATTTAATCAATGATGGAAATTTTTAACCTGCATTATTCCCAGCGCGGCAAGCCGCAAATATGAATTATTAGATTCTAAATTGAAAGCGAAATAATTGCTACATTGTCTAATTGTTACCCTGTCAATAATCAAACAATATAACAATAAAGCAATGGAACAGTAAATCTATGTGCCAAATGATAATTTTTTTCTTCTGTCCTGATTTCTGAATCTGGGGTCATATTAACTTCTTAGCCTTAGCCTTATTTTTTGTCTTCCTCAGTGAAAAAATGCTTAAACAAATCGATGGGCAATGGAAATACAATTGTTGAGTTGTTTTCAGCGCCCACCTCAGTTAATGTTTGTAGAAATCGCAATTGCAGCGCCTGTGGAAATTCACTGATGACTTCAGCAGCATCTCTTAATTTTTGCGATGCTTGAAACTCACCTTCTGAATGAATAATTTTAGCCCGTCTTTCTCTTTCTGCTTCCGCCTGTTTTGCAATGACACGCTGCATTTCTTGCGGCAGGTCTACATGCTTAATCTCAACCAGAGAGACCTTCATACCCCAGGGATCGCTGTGTCTGTCAATTATTTCTTGCAGGCTGGTATTAATTTGTTCTCTTTCAGCCAGCATTTCATCTAATTCGGCTCCACCCAATACGCTTCTTAATGTGGTCTGTGCTAATTGAGAAGTAGCATATAGAAAATCTTCAACTTCGGTTATCGCTTTAGCTGGATCCATAACTCTGAAATATAATACAGCATTTACCTTCACAGAGACATTGTCTTTAGTAATTACATCCTGGGGTGGAATGTCCATGGCCACGGTTCGCAGACTAACTTTTACCATGCGATCGATAATTGGGATTAAAATTATAAGCCCAGGTCCTTTTGAACCTACCAGGCGACCCAATCGAAAAATTACACCTCTTTCATATTCTCGCAAAACCCGAACCGCACTGGCTATAAGTATAGCCGCAACAATAGTAACTAAATATAGAATAGGAATAGGCATACTTAGTCCTCCTTAGTTAATAAGTAATTTGTGAATAATATGTAGAGAAATATGTTTAAGTGGTCTTCTCTACTTTGAGCATTAAGCCTTCGACAGATACTACATGTATTTTTTCCCCTTTTTTTATTTTTTGGTCACTTATGGCTTTCCAAATTTCCCCGTGTATAAGAACATTACCTTCCGGATTAATTTTAGTTTGAGTCGCACCTTTTTCTCCAATAATGCCCGCGGTTCCAGTCGTAACTTTTTTAAGGTGTGTTTTAAATACCATGCTGAATGCAAATATAAAAAATGCTGCTGTGATGATCACGAATGTAAGAATCAAACTCAATGATATAGAAAGGGCCGGTTGAAAATTATCTGGAGGCTGTTCAATCAACATTAAAGAACCTAATGTCATAGCTATTATTCCACCAATGGTTAGTAATCCATAACTCGTTATTTTTACTTCTAAAATAAAAAGAACAATTGCAAGAAGAATTAAAAGTAATCCTGCATAATTGACAGGCAGTGTTTGTAGTGCATAAAAGGCTAATATTATAAATATAGCGCCTACAACTCCGGGGAAGATGGAACCCGGATTAGATAATTCGAAAAAAAGACCATAAATGCCCAACATTAACAAAATATAAGCTACATTGGGATTTGAAATTTTTTCAAGAATTCTATATCTGAAATTCATTTCGCGATATATTATTCTCGTATTTTTTGTTTTCAGAGTGTATTTTCCAGTCGCAACTTCTACCTGCATGCCATCGATTTGATTAAGTAAACTATCTACTGTCGGCGAAATAAAATTAATGACATTTAATTCGAGAGCTTCTTTTTCTGTAATTGAGACACTTTCTCTAACGGCTTTTTCCGCCCATTCAACATTTCGACCACTTTTTTCTGCCAGCGCCTTTATTTGGGCAACAGCATCATTGGTGATTTTATCGGTCATAACTGATGATGTGTCCGATCCACCGCCAATATTCACTGGATGGGCTGCTCCAATATTAGTGCTTGGGGCCATAGCCACAATGTGAGCGGCGTAGGAAATAAAAACTCCGGCAGAGGCTGCCCGTGAGCCCTGTGGAGACACATAAACAATTACAGGGATATTTGAAGCTAAAAAACTTTTTGTTATCTGTCTGGTTGATTCTAACAATCCCCCGGGCGTATCCAATTCAATAATCAGGCAGTGCGCATTTTCATCCTCTGCTTTCTCAATTGATTTTATTATAAACTCAGAGGAAACCGGCGTGATAATACTTTCTACCTCTATAACATGGACTAAAGATCTCTCGCTAACGTCTTCTTGTCCAGCAGAATTAATTATCGCAACCAGAGTTAATAAGAAAATAAAAGCTATGCAGTTTATAATTTTGAAACAGAAAGATTTTCTTGGTTTTTTCATTTCTTAGTCATTTTGATTTTTGTTTGTAGGCAGAGATTGCTGCCAGTTTAATACGTTATATTTGTTACAAATATCAACTACTTTGTCAATAGGAATCGCTTCAATTTTATGACCATCTCTACCTTTAATCGTCGTGGCTTTGAATAAGGAGTTGTAGATGGCTTCCTGAGTAGCTTCAACCACAGCCAAAAATAAGGGAGATAGTTGGTCATTGTTGAGGGAATCAATTTTTTTTACATTGTTTTTCTCGTTTTGAGCAATCAGATTAGTTTTATTGTTTGAAAAGGCAATTATATAATCTCCACTGCCGTTTGAGGAAAATGCACCGGTTTTAGAAAATGCCAAATAGGCTCGCTTTGCCAGTCTTTTCAAATTCCGTGACGTTAGCGGGGCATCGGTTGCAACAACGATCATGCATGACCCATCGCCATCAGCATAGATTATTTTGTTCGAAAAGGAGTATTTATTTAATTCTCTGCCCACGGGCGCGCCATTAATTTCTAAAATTCCGCCAAAGTTAGTTTGAACTAATACGCCAACTGAATAGCCGCCTAAATTTTGTGGTAAGATTCTTGATGATGTCCCGATTCCGCCTTTGAAGCCGAAGCAAATTGTACCTGTTCCGGCGCCCACTGAACCTTCCTCTACAGGGCCATCTTTCGCATTGGTTATAGCCTGGAACACTTCAGTTTTTGAAACGTGTCGCCCGCGAATATCATTGAGGTAGCTATCATTAGTCTCCCCGACAACTGGATTAACAGAACTTACTTTTTCATTGCCATCGAGTTGGAGCATATAATCAATAAGAGCATCAGCAACTTTTGGCACATTTAAAGTATTGGTTAAAAGAACAGGCGGTTCAATATTTCCTAATTCTTCTACTTGAGTGGAACCGGCTAATTTGCCGAAACCATTTCCAGTAAAAATTGCCGCCGGTACTTTTAGTTGAAAAAGATTACCTCCATGGGGTAAAATTGCCGTCACACCAGTTCTAATGTTGTCGCTTTTTATAAGTGTTGCATGTCCAACTTTGACGCCTTTAACATCTGTAATGGCATTCCATTTGCCAGGTCTGAGTACTCCAATTTGAATACCAATATCGCGCGCACGCAGACGTTTGTTGTTTCCAGCGCTCAGAGTCTCAGTTGTTAGTGTTGAAGTTATAAAGAATAATATTAAAAATGATATTATCATTTTTAATGGGCGAAAAGGATTCATATTCAGATTATATGTTTATATTATTAAGTTAATATTTGGTAAAAGCAACTTAATAATTTGTTGAACGAAAATCAACTTTTATTTAATATATATTGAATGCGGGAATTCCAAATTGCTTTATTTTATCCTTGACTTTTAAAATGAATTTTACTAATATTCAATAGAAAATAAATCCCTGCATTATTCGGTGTGGATAAAAATTAAAGAGCTAACACCTTTAATATGGGAGTTTAGCTCTGAGCGTGTATTGCAAGCCTCATCCTGTTTACGCAGGATAGTGGACGCAAAAAACGTTCAGGCGGCGCCCACCGTGTCGGTCGGAGTTCTTTCGATGACCCCATACAGAAATGCAGGGATTTTTCTTGTTACCTGCAATGTTCAATCATATTAATTGTCCTTAGTACGATTTCTACCGGATTTATCTTTACATTTTATAATTCAAATTTTTTACTTGACACTTTTATTAATATTTAAGATATTATTTAATATTTGAAATTCATTTTCTTAATTGAGTTTTTTAAACTAATTTAAGGATATTTATTATGGGTTTAAAAGATAATATAAAAAATGCCTGGAAACGAGTAGCTGATCTTGATGATGAAAGTGAAGGCGCTGAGAATCAGGCTAAGGAAAATGACAGGATTCCGTATAAAGAAATTTCGAAGAAATTAAAAGAGGTAATGAAGCAAAATGTAGATGTGGTAGGTAGAAGAATACTTATCCCGAGCTATTACGCTATTTATTTTAATGAGTTAGATAGAAAAAGGCGAGTTGATGTAGAAAATGTCCTCTGCGATGAGCTCAAAGAGGAACTATTTCCGGAGATGCGAAAAATTAATCCCGAGCAGAATAAACGTGAAATAACCATTGAAATTAAAACGGATTCTTCGCTCGAGAGGGGACAATTTAGAATAATACATGGAATGAAAAAACCTACTGCGGAGGAAGAGAAGGAAAAAATTGTCAAAATAGAACCAACTGTGCCTGAGCCACCAGTAGATGTCGAAAGTGATTTTAAAGAAACCATAATTGAACAAGCACCACAACCTATCACGGATGATGAGCAGGTAACAATTATTAGAAAACCAGAGAGTGCGGTTCAGTATAAATTAGTAGTAGATTCAGGAGAGGACACAAAGGAAGTCAATTTTACAAAGGACACTATTTCAATTGGGAGAGGTAGTAAGGATGATGTTATTTTACCCAGTCCTGATTATGCAATTTCCAGGTCCCACGCCGTAATTGAAGTCAGAGATGGCGAGTGTTACTTAACGTCGCTGGGTATTAATGGTACTTCCTTGAATGGTGAAGAATTGGAATTAAAAAAGGAAGTACAAATAACACCTGGCGATGAAATCAAGATTATGCATTTCACATTGAAGCTAATTCAATAATTAACTTTATTGGTAATTCACTCTATTAATCATAAATGCTGGAATTACAATGCGTGTCATAAAAACAATTGACCATGGGATAAGGAAGATTATTTTTTCGATTTTTTGGTGGTTTATAGATCCATTAGACCAGGAAAGACTTTATGGTGAGCTGACTGATGTGTTAGAAAGAAACCTCGACGAGAATAATCCTGATTATTTAACAGCACCCGATAATTTTGAAGTATCCGTTAATAATACGGTTTTTATTAAGCATTCACATGCAATAAAAAAACTTGAGACTTCTCTTCAGGAAAGATTGCAAAAATACGTGGCTAATAAGGATTATGAATTACCACACCCAAGAATAAAAATTCAAATTGCCTCTTCAGCCACTATTTCAAGGCATAAAGCAGACATTCGTTGTTGGTTTTCGCAAGAGGATGCCGAGGTTTTACAGGGTAATAAAAAGTTTACGCTTAAAGTTGTTCAAGGAGAAGGAAAGGGCTTAACCTGGAATCTGATACCAGGGAATACTTACAAAATTGGCCGGATTTCAACGTCAAATATTTGTTTACCATTCGAAAATATTTCAAAAACACAAGCAACTTTGTATTTCATTTCAGATTCTAAAATTACAATTGTTGATGAAGGCAGCGCTAATGGTACTTTTATTAATGACGAAGACAATCCGCTCAAAGGTAGCAGAGAGTTGACTGTTGACAGCAAAATTCAATTTTGTAAGCTTGATCCTATTATTCTAACCCTTTCTGAAGAGTAATTAATAATGTTGTTTGTACTGATTATTACTAAATTCCTCATCCTCACGGTACTCGCCATTTTTATTGTACGCATCTTCATAGTTACTATGAAGAATTTACAAGGCGTATTCACCTTCAAACGTCGAAAAGAAATATCCGTGGTATTATGGGTATTCATCCTGGTTTTCGTCAATTTAATTATCTATCAGGCCTATTGGCAATTATTTATTAATAATGAATACTTCGCGGCAACGAAAAAACTGCATGATCCCCGTCCCTGGATAATTGAAGCAACGACGATCAAAGGGAAGATTTATGACCGCAAGCATGATGATTCTAAACTTCTGGCTGGATATACAAATCCTACCGATGGTACCCTGCCAAGACGTTCGTATCCTCTTGGCGAGGCAACTTCGCACCTGATAGGTTATTCTGACGTCGAACGTGACAAGGCTGGTTTGGAAAAATTCTATTTTGAACGTTTAATGGGGTGGACCCGCGATAGTGAGGAGGAAAGAAATAACTACATAAATAATAAATATTTCCGAGTTAAGCCTGCTGGTAATGATATAATACTCACCATCGATTATGATTTACAAAAGACCGCGTATGAAGCATTTGGGGACAAAATAGGGGCAGTCGTTGCTATTGAACCATCATCGGGAGATGTCCTGGTGTTGGTTAGCGCCCCAAGTTTCCATCCAGATTCTGTTTCGGTTGATGAAGCCTGGGTTCGTATTGTTAAAGATGAGGTAGGCAAGCGGCTATATAATCGAGCATTAAAAGGTCGCTATCCACCAGGTTCAACTTTTAAAACGGTTGTAGCATCTGCCGCTGTCGAAAAAGGACTTGACCCGGTATGGCGGATTGGGCCTGAGGGATACCTGCCTCCAGGTGTGCGAAGAAAAAGAGTCTTTGACCACGAGCGAGCAAGCTATCGCAATCGAGGACGCGTCTGGCGAGGACAGGGAGAGCTAAATATGACCAGGGCGCTGGTTAAGTCAAGTAACGCTTATTTTGCCAGATTAGGAGTTACCACCGGCGATTCATTAATGCATGAGATAGCCTATCGTTTTGGCTTTAATCAACCCGTTGAATGGAATAGCTCGCATCCGGAGATTTTAAGTGGAATTGCGATATTCAGGAGTTCTTTTCCCCCAACTGAAAATGCCCATGAACTAGCGTGGTCGAGTATTGGTCAGGAAAAGGTTTTGGCGACTCCCTTGCAATTGGCCATGGTAGCTGCAGCCATTGCTAATAATGGCGTACTCATGAAGCCGAAGCTTGAGCTAAATGAACCCCCCGAACTGTGGCATCGTGTGGTTTCTGAAGAGACAGCGAAAAAGGTTCAAAAGATGATGCGTGAAGTCGTTTGGGCACAAGGTGGGACAGCATGGAGAATGCGCATGAAAGAGGTTGAAGTTGCTGGAAAAACTGGCACCGCAGAAGTAAGTCAACCTATCAAAAATGAAGATGGCACCTTCACTCCAAACATTGTGAACAATGCAGTATTTATTTCTTTTGCGCCTGTAGATAATCCAAAGATTGCTGTGGCTGTTGTAGCTGAAGGCGCTGGTTATGGTGGGGCTGCTGCTGCGCCAATAGCCAAAGAAATATATTTAAAGGCTCACGAATTAGGTTACTTTGAGAATGGAAGAAGCAAAAAAGAAACCAACAAAAATTAATCCCTTATTCGGAATAATTCTCGCGATTATCATCACATCTATTGGGATGATATCTGTTTATATTGCAGGCAATGCAAGAGGATACGATCCAAGTATGACCGTTTTAGTGCGAAATGTCATACTCATGTGTATTTTCCTGGTTGTCTATTTTATGCTAAAGAAAAATTATAAAGGCGATTTTGAAATACTGGTAGTGGTGGCATTGCTAACAGGTATTGGATTTGTTATTCAGTATAGGATTAGTTCTGCAATTAATGTCAATTTTCAACAAACGCTCGTGAATCAATATTCTGCGGCCGCCTTGAATAAAATGGAAAGTGATAGCTTGTCAACCGATATTACAGACGCGGATAGCCTTGTTAGTGGAGCTGTGGCAGAAAGGAGCCTGGATTCAATTAAGGAGGAAGCTAAACAACTACTCAAACTGGAGAAGTTGAAATCGATTCAATTGTTCCAAGATTTTATAGATAGCCTGCCCGGTTGGTCCAGATTAATTATTTCATATCTAATTGCTCTATTTTCAATTGTCTATCTCGTTAGGAAATGTTCTAATGATCAATTCATGGAATCTCTGGCAAAACCATTTTTTTGGGTAACGGTCACAATAATCCTGCTAATTGTTTTCGTTGCGTTGAGTGAAGTTAAAACGCGAGGCAGGTTTGTTTATCAAATGACGCCCTGGGAAGCATTTAAGATTACTATTATAATTTTCCTGGCGGGTTTCTTTGCAAAATATAAAGATGATTTTACGCGTAAAGCTCCAAAAATTAGGGGCAAAAGAATTCAAAGATTACTTATGCTTTGGGGCCCTTTTATTCTTATTTGGCTGATACCACAAGTATTATTTATTTTACTGAAAGATTTCGGTCAGGTTATTATCTACGGTGGTCTGGTTATAATTATGATATTTGTAATTACCAAAAAATATATTTATTTGTTTGGCGGAATTGCAATCACAATTGCCACTTCGAAGTTAATTCTATTACTTGAGGGAATTGTGCCTTCGCATGTAATTCAACGCTTTTTAATATGGTCAAATATCTGGGCTTTACCGCATAATGAAGCCTGGTGGGATAATGTTTATCAAATCATGAATTCATTTTTTGCTTTGAATGCCGGAGGCTGGACAGGCACTGGATTAGGATTAGGCTATCCTACAAATATACCGCTTGTGGTTTCTGATTTTGCTTATTCTGCGATTGCTGAAGAATTAGGCTTTGTGGGGGCTGTATTAATTATATTATTGTACCTGCTTCTGTTTTTTCAGGGTATGAGAATAGTAATTGAATCTGTTGATGATTTTGAGAAATTGCTTGCAGGCGGTTTCACTACAATGCTTGCCATTCAGGTATTCGTTAATATCGGTGGTGTGATAAAACTCATTCCATTAACTGGAATTACGCTGCCTTTTATCAGTCGAGGTGGTTTTTCTTTTCTCATATCTTTAATCATCATCGGATTCTTGATGGGGCTTTCTCATAGAAATGGCCAAAGGTTGAGTACATAATGAGTGTTATTATTGAAACAGCCAGCGTGACTGATAAAGGATTAAATCCTGTCAAATCGACCAACGAAGACAGCTACTTAAGCATGAAAAATGAACGAGTTTTTGCTGTCGCTGATGGTGTTGGCGGTGCACATGCAGGAGATGTCGCGAGTCAATCGGCATTAGACACTATAAAAAAGATGGTATTCAATTTAGATCTACCAAAAGGCCAAAATGTAAAAAATTCGATAGGAATCATAAAAGAGCTGATAAGCGCTGGTAATAGTAATATATATCAAATCGGCAGGCAAAGACGAAAAAAAATGGCAACCACAATTGCTATTATGATAGTGGCGAATGATTATGCTATTTTAGGAAATGTTGGCGACAGCAGAATATATATTGCCAGGGATAATAAATTAATGCAGGTAACAAAAGATCATTCAATTCTTCAAACACTGATTGACAACCATCCCCAAAAAAAATCACTTAATAGAAAGGACTTTAAAGACGGGCATGTAATCACTAAAGCCCTCGGCGCAGAGGCCAATGTAGAGCCGGAAGTTCAAAAAGTAATGCTTAAAAACGACGATATTTTCATCTTGTGCACCGATGGAATTTATATCCACAATTCCAATGATGAGATGTTATCTAATGTAAAAAAAAATAGAGATGATCTGAAGAAAATTTGCCAGGTTTTTAAAGATAATTGCTATAATAAAGGGGCTAAAGATCACCTCACAGCAATTGTTGTTAGATTTATTATCAAAAATGATAAACACCTAAATATGCCAAATGATTTGAGGGATACAATTATAAAGTGATAAGATAAGTTACATAATTCATTTAAGCTCAATTGTATCATTTAGAAAACCGCTAATCAGTGAATTTACCCGGTTGGGTTCTTCGTGGTGCACCCAGTGACTTGCTTCTTCAATGAGAACTAAACGACCTTTGTTACACCAATCGATACTCGGTTGAGCCATCTTTCTTCCCAAAAACGCATCTTTTGTCCCCCAAATAAGTAATGTTGGGACATCAATGCGTGGTTTCCTGGTTTTATTTGTGCCGGTTCGACGTCTCGCTCGGTACCAATTAATCATAGACTTGAGTGCATTTATCCGGGACCATGCCTTACAATATTGTTTTAGATCTGAATTGGAGAAAGTACCAGCTCGACTACTCCGTGTTAAAGTTCTTCGAAGAACAGAGTAATTCCCCTTGCTTAACAAGAACTCAGGCAGCCAGGGTATTTGGAAGAAAAAGATATACCAACTTTTGCGTTTTTGTTTCCAGCTTTTTGCCAAAGTACGTTTCATTACTTGCGGATGAGGTATATTGATGTTGATTAGTTTATTCAAGCGCTCAGGGTATTTGATAGCAATCCACCACGCAACCATTCCACCCCAATCGTGGCCGATAATAGTGGCACGTTTGTGGCCTGCTGCATCAATAAGCCCAATTACATCTAAGGCCAATTCGTCAATATTATATGCTGATTTATCACCGGGCTTTTCACTGAGATTGTAACCACGCTGGTCTGGCACGACAACTCGATATCCTAAGGCCAGGAATTGAATTTGTCTTTTCCATGCGTACCAAAACTCCGGGAAGCCATGCAGCAATAATATTAGCTGTCCATCTTCCGGGCCCGCCTGAACCACATGCAATTTAATACCGTTGGTTTCAATAGTTTGGTGCTCAAGTTGAATACTAATTATGTCTTCATCCATATTAGAAAAACTATAAAAAAGAGGAGTGATTTCACCTTTTTTATTCCAAAGAAAATTATTTCCTTAACGCGGCCTTGGAAAAAATATGGTTTGGAATATCTGCGTCAAAATCAATAGATTCTATGAATAATTCAGTTCCTTTACCTTTCTTTAGTACATCTTTGAATATCACATGTTTGGCCACCCAGCGATTTGCCTTTCTCATTATTTCTTTGATTTCAGTGGTTTTTAAGAGTTTACCGCTTTTAGCATAACGATTTTCTTGTAACGGGATATATCGTTCTCTATCCACCCAGATTTTTCTGGAATGATAAGAAACATCTTTTTTTATCGCTGTTAATTCAAGTACCCAACACGGTCGTTCGTTGAAATTTTCTTCGGCTATAATTTCTGCGGAGTACAGCTTATGCAATTCCGGGTCTTCCATAAAATCTTCATAGGACAAATCCGAGCCCATAACTGATTGCCGTAGCATGTGACCTGAAATTTTAATGGTGCGGTCGGTGGAAGGAGAATAAGTCCACAGTTGCTCCTCTAACTTTAACATCTTGGTACCTTTTTCACGAGCGGGAGCTAAATATTCGGTAAAAGATTTTTCAGTTCCCTGAATCCATGATTTGGCTTCAAGGGTGCGGCTCCCTCTTCGGCCGTGGATTACCATTTTGGAGGTCGATACTCTATTCTCTGCCCGGTAGTTCTGATCTATCAGATTTAATATTTCTTCACCAGTTGGA
Source organism: uncultured Cytophagia bacterium (assembly GCA_964539665.1). Classification (GTDB taxonomy): domain Bacteria; phylum Zhuqueibacterota; class Zhuqueibacteria; order Oceanimicrobiales; family Oceanimicrobiaceae; genus CAZIKB01. The sequence goes on along the minus strand of CAZIKB010000008.1, from coordinate 58,214 downwards.
TTTTGAGCAAAAACCGGTGTGACACAGTTGACAGTTGACAGTAGGCAGCAGGCAAGTAGTAATTCGAAGATTTGATTCTTTAGGCCACCAGTTACATGTTTTCTAAAAAATTGAAAAGTGCTACGAATTTTGAATAGCTCAATCATACTTCTAACTCCTTAAATAATTGTGAAGTTTGCCGTTTGTAAATGCCGATACCAGCAACGAGTGTACCAAATACAGTTGCCAGTATGCCTGGAACGAAGCCAATAACATAACTTACAGGTGTAACTTTTGCCCGCATCACATTGGACATGAGTAGTGTGGAATTTCGCATCATCGAGCTGAAATCAATGCCATGATTTTGTAAAAAATACGAAATTATCAAACCTACTGTAGTTCCAATTACTGAGCCAGCAAGACTGATCATAAAAGATTCATAAATCATTGAACGGTAAACCTGCCCTTTGTTTTCTCCTATTGCTAATCGTACACCGACCTCACCATAGCGTCGGAGGCTTCCTATTAAGCCAGCGTTCCATAAAACAAGAAACATTACGAAAATAAAAATACCAAGAAGAATCGCTATGAAAAAATTAAATAAATCCAGCATTTCCGCCAGTCCATTCTGATCGCGCAGTGTTTCCAGGATAGGAGAGAATTCGTCTTCCGGAATTTGATAACGAGCATTAAAGGATTTTTTTATCTCTTCTGCTCTTTGTTCATGAAATTGAAAGTCATTGAAAATACCTAATATTTCTCCAGAGGCGTTTTGCATGTCCAAAGCTATTTGAATATCATTGATATCCGCGATGATTGCGCCGCGATCCAAAGCTGTAATCCCAAAACGAATAGTACCGACGACTTCGAAATTATGCATTGCCAGACCACCATACATGGTTGAACTGATGAGAGTCGCGGTCTGCCCTAACTCAATATTTAAATTCTGTGCAAAATCATTGCTTATAAGAATTTCACTGGACTTTTCAGGTAATCTGCCGCTAACTAATGCCTGGCTTAAATTCAATATATCGGGTTCGCGGCTATCAGGCCGGAGCAGCTCTACCGCTAATCCAAATGCCGGCCCTTGTGAACGTGTTTCACCAGCTTCGTCTGGTATGTCCAACAGTCCGCCAAAACGAATTCGAGGCAGCCAAATGACGTCCGGAAATGATTTATTGGCCGTTACTAATACTGAATCGATACCTATTAGAGCGAGATCATTGGGCATTTGCTCAGCCTGCTGTGCATAGGCTGATGTCATAATTTTCACATGGCCGGTTTGGATACTGGCATTCGACCAAACCATATCACTCAGAAATCCTCCAAGCCAGGCATGTAAAAAGACAGTTAAAGCAACTCCCATAACGATCACGAGAATTGGAAATGTACTTCGTGAACGATCTCGTAATAAGCCTTTTAATAAAAAATGTATCATGGTAATTTACCTCTCAATGCATCCGTAGGCTTTAATTTAGAAATTCTTCGCGTTGGCAAATAACTAACAAAAGTAACAGTTAACAATATAAATGCAGTTGTTGCGATGACTAATACCAGGCCATATTTGGGATAGAGTGTTCTGCCAATTGCCAGTCCAAATTGATCTGTTGATTGCATCATATCAATTCCTCGGGTAGCAAGATAGCTTAATAGCGGGATGCCGTACACGGCTCCGACAATGGTTGCCAGCACACCTGTGAGTCCTCCCTCGAATGTAAAAAGTTGAATGACCTTTGTCCGGGTCATTCCTAAAGACATAAGTGTGCCGATTTCCTTACGTCTTCGGAAAACTGCCAGAATCTGAGTATTAAAAATAGCAATCATAGCCAGAAAAAGCAATATGACATATAAAATAGAGCGGGCAATAATTCTTGTTTTGATCAGTTCCCTGAAATCTTTCAATAACAAATCCAAATCTTTAAATTCCCACCCTTGTATTTCGGGTGTGGATGTGACAGATTTGTCAACAATAACAAGTGTGGCTTCATTGATCATACCTGTGATGTGTTGCAGGATTTGCAAGGGCAGCCAAATCTGCCCGGAGTCAATGGTTTGTACGCTGGTATTCATTATCTGAACGATAACTGCCTCCCGGGCATCAAAAGTACCATTAACATCACGCCAGCGAATTGTGATGTAATCGCCAATATTTAGATTAGTATTTTTTGCCATGCGATTTCCTATCAACGCTGGAATAATTTCTTCATTGGAATTTAAAAAGTGACCTGGAATATCTAATATTTTTTGTGTCGGATTTATGCCTTTTAGTAATACAGGTACTATGCGGCCTTCCGGGTAAATCGTTCCCTGGGTGATGAGTATTGGGGTGGCTTGTTGCTGATCGATTAATTCATCAATTGCAGCCGGAATTTTTGCATGTGCATCTTCCAGTGTGAAAGGATCGTATGGATCGTAATCGCTGTGCCAGTATTGTCCGCCGCCAATTTCAGAGTTTATCATTGCATTGCTGACCTGTTCAAGAAGACCTTGATTGAGCCCCATTGACATGATAATAACTACGTACGCTAACGACAATACAATAGCATTTAACCAGGTGCGGAGACCGGCGCCCTGTAAATTTTTAAGCGCTAATTTGGGGATTATCATGAAATAACCTTTCTAATTGTAAATTATAAATTGAAAATGGTAAATTGAAAACTTGTTTATATATCATTTACAATTTGCCATTTTCAATTTTCCATTTAATTTACTTCTTATTTCTTTGAGCAGTTTGAATACTTGAGCCAATTATTTTACATAGTTCAGTGCATTCAGTACTGTTCGGCTTTAATGATTCGCCAGGGAGCATCTCACTTCTTCTAATTATTTCAAGCCAAACTGCAGATTCGTGTAATTCCTTTAAGACAATTCTTAGCTTATGAATGAAATCTTTCCGACTTTATGCACCTCGCGCCTCTGCATAATTTGGAGCGGGTGATGTACCACAACGGAGTAATTGACCTGCAATATGTTTTCCAGAAAGAGTATGTGGTAAAGACGCACAAAGCTTAATTATTGCTACTGCAAAATCTATTAATCTTTCCTGAATGTCATCTCCTTTTGTCACGTACTTACTCCTCGTTTATAATTTATATTTTTCCATTTGAAATTACAATTTAACATTTACTATTTACAATTTTCGATTAACCTGTTCATCCTCAGCCACTTCTCCATCAATAAGCAGGATTTTGCGGTGGAGGTAGCGGATAACCTTTTCATCGTGGGTTGCAAAGATAAACGTGGTTTGTAACTCACGATTGAGGCGGTCCATGGTTTTTAAAATGTTATGTGAGTTTTCTGCATCCAGGTTTGCAGTTGGCTCGTCTGCTAACACAACCTGCGGTTGCTTGACCATAGCTCTGGCAATTGCAACTCGCTGGCTTTGCCCTCCTGAAAGCTGAGCTGGCTTGGAACTGGCACGATCGGCTAAGTGCACCCATTCCAGCGCTTGCATGACTGCTTTCTTTCTTTGTGATGTTGGGACATTCTGAAGTAGAAGCGGAAATTCAACATTTTCGAAGACTGTGTACACGGGCAATAAATTGAAAGTCTGAAAAATAAATCCTATGTACTCATTTCTTAATTTTGCCGCCTGCTTATGACTGAGACTTTCCACAGCTTGATTCATAACAACAGCGCTGCCTTCTGAAGGATTATCAAGAGAGCCAATGATGTTAAGGAGAGTTGTTTTCCCTGAACCGCTCGGTCCAACCAGACCACAGAATTCGCCTTTCTTAAATGTCAGATTTATATTATTCAAAGCCACAATTTTATACTGGCCCATTGGAAAGGTCTTAACCAAATTTTTTGTATTGATTAGAACTGAATTGTTCATGGAAGTTTCTCCTTTATATCTTAAAGGTATTATAAACATTGTAATAGGCTTTTATGATTTTCTCAGTAATTTCCTCATGTAACATGATTTCTCCTTTTCAATCGTATCTTTTAAAGCGCTGTTTAAAAAAAACATAAATCATACGAATGGAAATCCGCGATAATCCGTTCGATCTGTCCAATCCGTGTTCTATGTTAAGATTAGTGATTAAACACCACTATTACTTGTATTCCTTTGCCCGCACCAAAATTACTCCGGGTTTCACTTTCAAAGCCTAAAAAATTTGTCTCATCAGGATTCCAAAAACCATTAAGATAAAAGCTCCAGTTGTCATAAATACGACCCCAGCTAATATAACGAGAAAACTGATGATTCTCCCAATCAAAAAAGGTAATGGCGGTAATACGATCTAACAATCCCAGATTGTAGTTCATTAACAGTGCGGATAGATTAAAACTTTCCCCGGTACCAAAAGGTTTGTTTGTTAACGCGATATGTAAATGTTCTCCCAGCACATTTAACCCCGATCCTATTGGCAAGGTATAATCTATTCCAAAGTTGATGAACTTTCTGTATTTAAAAGGTAAAATGTTCATATCCTGATGAATGAACACGCTTTCAAACCAGAATCCAACACCGAGATCCCACTTCGCGTCCACTGCCAGGCGGTTTTCAGCCGGTTCGTTCGCAACGGATAAATCCGGAGCAAATGAAAATTTAATTATATCCAGGCGCCTGTGATGGTACGTCATTGCAATTTCACCTTTGAATAGTGGATACTGAATACGTCCACCATATTCAACGGTTTTGTCAGAAGTGGAAATCACTTCCCATCCTTTTGTGTCATCCTGGCCATATAGTCCCCAAAGCCAGATATTGGCATTGTTCAGAAAATAATATCTTGCCAGGATTCCATAAACGCCGTCCGTGAGTTGTAACGGATCGCGTGAATCGATTTGGTCAAACCACATCAATGGGCGCAAAAGCGTGGCCGAACCGAAGTTGATCTTCTGCAGCCCTATGCGGACTTCTAATTGCGATGATGTTAACCGAAGCCAGAAACGGTAAGGTTTGGCGTCACCATCATCAACTATTCTGTCAATTGAATCAAATTGCTGTGAACTAAATATTTTCAGCGAGAGCTCAGAATCAACAGTCAGACCATTGCTAAAAGATTTTTCCATGGAAAGCTCCGGAATATATCGAAGTCCAACCTGACTGCTGGAAATGGATTTTTCCTTAAGGAAAGTCCAGCCAGATAATTGACCCTGAATATGATATGGTTGTGAAAATATTGCTTGATTGCATATATAAATCAATACAATGGGTAGTAGTTTTATAAGTTGGATAAACTGCATCTCACTTTTTCCCCCCTGTGTGTAGGGCAAAATACCATATAAAAAAAAGTTGACCCGTTCTTTAATCAGAACATTGTAATTTGGATAAAGCCTGAATCGTCCAGTATAAAAAAAATAGTCTGTATATGCAAGGAATTAGTTTTATTTATTCAACAATCCACTCTTTTATCCATTTGTTTTCAATAAGGTCCTCAGTTAGAAATGGATCCTGCATTATAATTGTTGTTGCCTCCTCCAGGCTTGTAGTTACGAATGATATCAGTCCACCTGTTCTATCAGCAAAAGGACCTCCCTTATATTTTTCTACATTGCTGTTTTTCCAGTACTCAACATGTGCAGGAACAGTCTCTCGAATTTTGTCAGGTGAGTTTTTCATAAAATAAAAGAATACAAAATGTTTTTTCATAAGTAAGTTCTCCTTTTAATGAAATAAGTCTTTTGGTTCAAAGATAGTTAGTTATCAACGATTTAGATTTATTTATCATTTCTGGCTCAAGTCAATTTCTTCTGAACCACGCATCAGCGCCAACCTGACAAAACTCGACGGGCGATGTGACGAAGGGTGATAGTGACGCCTAACCAGGCAATTTTGATCCATGTGGCAAACTGTCGACGCTCGTTGTAAGACTCTCTAAGGATGTAGTCGTCCTGCTCGATCGTATCCAAAACGCTTTCAAATCGGGCGCAATACCAGAGGCCAACAATTTTACAGCGTAATAAATCCAGTCCATCTAAATAGCGTCTGCCCTCGTGGAAGTATTGCCTGGCTTGTTTTACTCGTTTCTGTACCCAGGCTTGTAACTTGTGACTGGATATATCCTCCGGGCTAATGCTGTGTTTTTCAAGGTGTTCCCGTGGAATATTTATAAAACCATCTGCTGTGTCCTGCAGCATATCGCGAAGTAAGTGCGTTATATGGGCGGCATTACCTGCCAGATAACGGTTTTCAGTGTTTGGATAAGGATGAGATTTGCCAATGAAATATTGGATTCCGTCAGTTACTGATTTCGCCACGCAATCCGAATACCACGTCAATTCTTGTTCGCTGATGAGTCGCCCTTTTCGATGAGCATCAAACTCTATTATGTTAAACATATTGCGTATAAAAGACTGGAGTCCGCTATTTTCTGTGTTATCATGCCTTATTAAGTCAGCAATTATTTCTTCTTCAGGAATCAGGTCGTTCGGTATCTCACTGCTGTAAAGGCCTTCAATCAATAGTCTTTGCTTTTTAATGAACGAAATACGCTCAACATCAGCTTGTGATTCTATGTCTATAAAATCGTCAACCCAGCGAAGATAGGCATAAGCCCGGTAGAAGTCGTTTACTAAATCTTTATCCACCAAAAGACGGGCTGTGAAATAAGTTTGCTTGCTGCCAGTCCAGGTAATGGACCTGGCCAAATCTGAAGAAGTTTTCTTCATGGGACACAATTATCCTGATCTTTATCCAAGATTTTTCACTAACTCTGCACTCAATTAAAAGTTCATGCTCAAAAAATGATTATTACACTATTTTAAAAAATATGAATGAATAGTCAAGTAAAAACATTAATCTGTAAATTGTTTTTGCATTTACAGGCCTGGGCCAATTTAACAAATATAATTTAAAAAAGGAGAAAAGTAACTCGATTTTTGGAGTGTCACTAAATTATTTGACTTCTCAGAGTGCAATCAAGGCCGACGCCACCTGATAAAGAGATGGCGTCGGTCTTATTGTGTGATGAAGTTTATCAACTGCCCATCTGTCTTGTGATAACTATTTTGCTATGATTGGGACCGATATGCAGGAACAGTTTACCGTCTTGCACCGGACCAAATTCAGCAGCCGTCACTGCAGTTTGCGATACGAGGTACCTGAAAACGCTTCATAAAATTTTACAGCCTTTCTGTTGAATTTTTAGACTTCTGCAAAACCGAAGAAGGGTAGGGTAGTGGCGTCTGCCACTATCTTGCTGACTAGGTGGCAGCGGCCGCCGAGTTACCCATCCGATGAAAAGTTGCATTTTGCATCAGTCTATTGAGTTTTAGAAGTTTTAATTAATAAATTACCGTCCTAATAGTAAGCTGCCTAATTATAATATTTAAAAAAATCGTCTTTATTATTTCGACGAATTCATTTAAAAATGGACACACATTTTATAACATTTCATACCTGATCGTAAAATTCCACTTAATCATCGGTGGGTTAAATGAATGTTTTTTCAAATCTCCTGATTTGAGTTCCATATAATTTGAAAGTGCAAACAGTGCTTCACTGCCAAACTTCAGTTTTGAGGAAACCGGAATCTGAATACCTATCAGCGCGCGAGAATTATCGAAGAATAGTAGAACAACCGAAAGAAACATAAAGTGATTTCTCCTCGATTACAAGTGATTATTCAAGTTTTGCTGACTTTGTTCAATTATATATTTCTGAGGCTCATGATTTTATCGCTTTCACTTTGATGCTGGCAATTTTTCCATCGAATTTGAATCCCGTTTGAGAGATTATTTCTTCATTCATAAAAGCGCGATTCAAAACTTCGACTTTTTCAAAACCAGCATCTTCTATTGCTAGTAAATACTCTTTTTCACTAAGGGCCCCAGCAACACAACTGACCCAGGCAGAAAGGTCATTTTTCAGCTCATCTGATAAACCATCGGCTACAATATCTGAAACAACGAGCTTGCCTCCAGGTTTGAGTACCCGAAATGTCTCTTTGAAAACCTGAGGTTTATCTGGCGAAAGATTAATCACACAATTTGAAATTACCAGGTTAACACTGTTATCATCGATGGGCATATTTTCCATTTCACCAAGTCTGAATTCTACATTATCCACACCCATTTTGTGGGTATTTTCCGTTGCTTTTTCAATCATCTCAGGTGTCATATCCAGGCCGATAGCTTTTCCAGTCTTGCCGACTTGTTTGGAAGCAAGCAGTATATCTAATCCCGCTCCTGAACCTAAATCCAGAACGACATCGCCTTCTTTAATTTCAGTATTCGCGAGAGGTGTGCCGCAACCGAATGTATTTCCAACAGCTTCCTCTGGTAAATCAGAAAGGTCCTTCTTATCATATCCAATTGATTCTGCCCAACCAGATATTAACGTTGTTACCGTCGCAGATTCTGGACCACAACAACTTGCAGTCTCTGAGGAAGGTGAGCAACAGCTTGCTGGTTCTTTGTTTGAATTAGAAATCAAGCCTGAATAATGATTTTTTACTTTTTCTTTGATTGCTGACTTTTTTGAATCTTCCATTTTAATTTTCCTTTTAATTTGGTAAGGTGATTGATTGTTATGAACCTAATTAATAATATAAAAAAATAGACTTTTATAGCCTGCTTTTAAACAGTAATTTGTTGATTAAATTTGGTTAAAAGTTTTCGAAGCTGTCTGATTTCATCTCTATTTATGTTGGCACAACATTTATTTGTAATTGCATTTAAGTCGACAGTTTTATTCTGCATCGACTTTCCTTTTTTAGTCAAGCGAATCAGAATAACCCGGCGGTCATCGCTACCGCGGTCTCGGTAGACAAGTTTATTTTTTTCCATTGTGTCTACTATTCCGGTTATGGTGCTTTTTGCGGTTCCATGTACTTTAGCCAGCTCATTAAGCGGAGTACCATCTTTTTTCCACAGATAGTCTAAGATGAAATATTGCTGAGGAGTTATCCCAATGGCAGTGATATATGCATTATGAATTCGAAACAGTTTTTTGTTAATTTTATCAATCGAATCTGTGACAGCGCTAAAATCATCAAGATCGATATCATACGTTCCGGGTTGACAACAATTTTGTTCCATTGTATTAATTTTATAAGTAAACTACCTAATAGTTAGTGTCCTAACAATAATACGAATTAAACTCGACTATGTCAACAATTTTATTATTTTTACAAAATTAATTCTATTTCATTTTCACAGTTGAACACTTTTTCCTTCCTTACTTTCTTTAGTCATTCCCGCATGTTTAAGCGGGAATCCAGTCCTTCGCTGCCAAATGTATGCCCGACAAAAACATTCGGGCATACATTTGTACAAAAAATAACGCTTTTAAAAAGTGTATTGTTTTAGATAATCTTGAAACCTAACTCTTTGATAATTCATGAGCCTAGCCGCCAAATCCGTCGGTAGGCTAACTGTAACGGTTGTCCCGACGCTTACTTTTGACTTGATGTCAGTGTTGCCGTGATGTTCTTTGACTATAGCATAGCAGATTGGTAAACCAAGTCCGGTGCCAATCCGCACACACCTGACTGCTTAAGAGAAAAGCAAAAGGTATGGACAGATGAAGAATTTGTCGGAATCTTCCATCTGGTACATCGCCCTGACGATTAAATGCTCGCGGCCACTCGAAACTCAATGTTGCTACGACAAAAAACGCCAGACCGATTATCCAAACAAGCCACTGATAAATGAAAGTCATGTTCAGGATATAGCTCACTGCTGTAATAGCAATCGCCAATCCAACAAGCAGGAATCCAACTGATAAAGTTTTTTACTCTTGCGGCTTTAAAACATTTTGCACAATTGTATTTCCCATTATCATCATCCTTTCTTTTATTTAAATTAAATGTGGTAGATGAAAGCATCATAAATTACTATCATCTACCACAAATTAGCTTATTACTTTTCTGTTCCCTTGGATTCACCCTGACACATCCGTTGCATCATTGTATCACAGTTAAAAGAACCTTCGTCGCCACCACAAAAATTTTGCATCTTTTTGAACATATCTTCAATATTACAACAAGTCCCTGATGCCTGCGACTGTTCTTTTGTCTTTGATTCTTTTTGTTTTGACTCAGCCATTATTTTCACCTCCTTCATTATATTATTTTAAAACACTTATTTCTACAAATGTAGACGAAGTCGTTTTGAAAAAGGATACAATCTGCGTATTTATTTTGGGTTTTATTATTTTCTGTATATAGTTGTTTTGGATAGTAGTTCAAAAATGGGCGGAGAAAGAAATGGATTTTGCAGGTACAGAGTTTCCTGGTTAGTTATGGTGAAGTAATTTGAAAAAGCAAAGCTGTCTGGAATCGTTCATAGAAATACCCTGATTATTGTTTGTCTTTAGGCTTAAAATTACTCATTCTTGTCATATTTTAACAGTCCAATTTCTCAAATAGTTTTATTCTTATTGCGGCAGGGGTATTTGAATCTTTCATAAATTTACGCATCTATTATTATTAAACGATTATTGAAAGAAAAAGGATACAATGCATGTCCATTAATATGAGTTGAGTCATAACGACTGCATTAGGCCTGCTAACTCAGTAATTCAAATGCAATCCGGCAATACATTTCGACACCGGTCAATAACACATCTTCATTTAAGTCAAATTTAGGATTGTGAATAGGGGCTCCGCCCGGACGTCCTGCGCCCAAAAAGAAGAAGCAGCCTTTTGATTTCTCCAGGTAGAACGCCATATCCTCACCGCCCATTGTCTGCTCAGGTTCAATAACTTGCTCGTCGCCCACAACTTCTCCTGCACATTTGCGAACAACCTCAGCCATCGACTCTTCGTTAAACAGGGGCGGATATCCTTTTGTAAATTTCAATTCATAATTGGCGCCCATGGATTGACAGATACCGCTGACAATCTTTTCAATGCGTTCGTGCCAGGAATCCCAAATATCCCGATTAAACGTTCTGGTTGTGCCACTCATGGTTGCCTCGCCTGGAATAATATTATCGGCTCGACCAGCGTGAAAACTGCCAACCGTTACAACCGCTGGCTCCAATGGATTCATCTGCCGGCTTATGAGGCGTTGCAATGCGTTGATGACCTGCGTACCCACTTCGAGTGCATCCACACATTGATGTGGCATGGCGCCGTGGCCTTCTTTCCCGATTATTTTAAGATCAAATTTATCCGTGGCTGCCATAAGGTATCCGGCTTTCACGCCTATCTTTCCTTCAGGTATCGCCGGCCAAACGTGACAACCAACCGAATAATCCACGTGTGGATTTTCCATCACACCTGCTTCAATCATAGCTTTTGCACCGCCTGGCCCTTCTTCAGCAGGTTGAAACAGGAATTTGATATTACCGTTCAATTTGACCCTGACCTTATTGAGAATCGTGGCCGCGCCGAGTACCATAGCCATATGGGCATCATGGCCGCAAGCATGCATAATTCCCTCATGCTGCGAGGAAAAGGGCAGACCTGTGGCTTCGGTTATTGGCAGGGCGTCCATGTCAGAACGAATCAGCAAGGTTTTACCAGCATCTGCACGTTTCATCAGGGCTACCACACCTGTTTGAGCAATTCCTGTCTGTACTTCCAGACCTTCTCGTTTTAAGTAATCTGCCACATAAGCTGAAGTCTTCTTTTCGGTAAAAGCAGTTTCCGGTATGCGATGCAGGTCGCGACGGATTTTGATGAATAGGTCTTTGTGCTCATTTACCAGTTTTTTGAACTCTAACATTGTAAATCTCCTGATATTCCCTATAATCTTACAAATTTATAAACATGCTCCCTGTCCATCGGGCGGGTGAGCAGTGAAACCACAATCAGCACAAAAAAATTTAGAACCAGTCCCTGTATTCCTGAATGGATGCCCCAGAGCTGCGGGATAATTTTAAGAGTAATGCCAAAATTGAACAGCACTCCAACCAGGAGTCCAGATATAGCTCCTGCTTTCGTCGCCCTGGGCCAGAAAAATGTTGCTGCGACCAATGGCAGCAGTTGCACAATTGAGCCGTATGCTCCAAGCAATAGTGATACCAGAGTCTGCCCCCCTAAGATAGCTACGAGATACGAAAACGCTCCAAATCCAACTACCGAAATGCGGATCCACAGGGTTGCATCTTTATCCGAGTGTTTTTCCTTTTTAAGCGGCTCTACAAGGTCCTGAGCGAAAATAGAGCCCGCTGCGTGAGTAATGGTGTCCTGGGTAGACATGGCTGCGGCGAGGGCAGCAGCTAAAATCAAACCCACTGTTACGGCTGGAAACTTCATGTGGAGGAACATCCACGGCAAAATCCGATCTGGCTCGCCCAATTGTTCGGGAGTCACCTGCATTATTCCAGCAAATCCGATAAAGAGAACCGGCACTAAAAAGATGGCAAATGTGGGATACACCATGATAGTCTTTTTAAGTACCTTTTCGCTTTCCGCCGTATAGGCTTTCATAAATAAATGCGGCCACATGGAAAAGCCTAATACTGAAACCAGTAAAGCCGTGCTATATTCAGCAAAACCCATTTTTGTGCCGGGGCCGATGAGTAGATGAGTTGGTTTGGCCGCCAAAATTTTACTAAACATTTCAGTTGGACCGCCATAAAGCTTGAAAGCCAGATAAAGCCCTACGGTCCAGGCTGTGACAATCATGAACACGCCCTGGAAGACATTGGTCCAGGCTACACCGCGCACGCCGCCATAGAAAACATAAGCCAGAACCACCACATAGGCAATGAGCGCTCCTGCCCAAAAGGGAATGCGGCCACCCGAGGCGATTTCGAAAATATATGCGCTGCCTTTCATCTGCAGGGTGATATATTGGATGAATGCAAGAACAGAAACGACAGCTACAATCACGGATAAAGCATCAGATTGGAACCGATCCCTGAAAAGTTGGGCCTGCGTTACATAATGAAATTTAATACCCGCTCGAAACGCTCGGGGCCCCCAAAGCCACCATGGCACCAGACCAAGAGCGCAGTAACCTAATATGTAAAAAGATGCCGCTCCTTTTGAGAAAGCCCAGCCAGGGCCGCCTAAATAGGCGAAAGCGCTAAAAATAGCTCCTCCCATCAAGAAGTACATCACTATAAAGCCAAGGCTCCTGCTGGCCGCGATATATTCAACCACAGATTTTTCCCTGCCGCGACCGGCCCAGGATCCTAAAAAGAGAATAAAGAACAAATAGATAAAGATTATTGTGGTAACTATGATCCAGTCCATCAGGCACCCCCACTGTTTAAACTATCTCTCGCTTCTAAAAAGAAAAGAATGAGTAGCGTTAGAAATTCAATTGCAATTAAACACACGATAACGAACATACCGAAAGGCATCCCCAGAATTATTGGTTCGGCTGAATTAGCAAACAACCAATAAAAGGCCTGACTCAGAATAATCAGGCAAAAAACAATGAAGAAAAATATCCCCCGTGTTTTGGCAACTGTTGCGGTTTCAGGACTAAAAACCACAATACCGTTGCTGACCCTGTCTTGATTTGTACTCATAATGTCCTCCGCTCCGTTTTTTTGCCTGAATTTATCACAAAGTTGAATAATATTTTCGTAACTGATCGCAGGATGGCAATCTTTTTTTTGACAGGATAACAGGATAAACCGGATTTACAGGATCACTCCTCTCCAGTTAAAACTCCAACTTTTCTTTTTACTTCTACATTGTTGGAAAAGTCTATAATTTTTTCTGTAAACTCTTTGAATTCTATTTTAAAACCTCTACTGATTAATATTTTAACATTCTTGAAATTGAAATCCTGTCCATCTTGAGAATCCTGTTATCCTGTCAAATTATGCCACTTCTTTGATAATCCCTGTGATTGGTTACTGTATAACCACATACCTCACGCAGGCGGCCACAGCCAGCCGAAGACTCCTGCGGTCAACAGGCCATAGAGTAGCGCGTCAGCCAGATCTTTCCAGGCTGCGCTCCACGGCCGTCCGAACCACACTGAGAGTGGGATGACTCCGGTTCCGTAAGCCAGCCACGCGACCGTGCCAGTCAGGCGGAACACCCTGAGGTATTCAGTGTCCGGTTCTAAGAAGCGACTCGCAACATACGCCACCAGGAAGCCAATGACGAGGTAATAAACGAACGACAGCGCCATGTTTTTACCCATCGCCGGCAGGCCTTTGGGAACAACAGTAAAGAAACCAGCCGGGCCTTCCTCAAATTTCTTTTGCATCTCAGGTTTTTTGAGTTCAGCCTGGGACACACAGTGGGGAATATTGTATTGTCCGGGCGCAAGATCCTGAGGTGTGAGCGCTTTCCTTGCAGCATCTTCATCCGGCAATGCTTTGAAGTCCGATTTGTGATGTGGTAGTACGACCCAAACCAAAAAACTTGCGATCCAAACTAATACTCCGGATAAAAGTATTGCAAGCCATAACGCTCCGATTGTAACCATAATGATCCTCCTTTTTAGTTAATGTCAGTGAATGGTATTGTGTAATCTATTCAAAATGCTAATTAGAATAATGTTTAAATATTTGATGAGATTATGTTTAAACTCGTACGTAAATTTAGTTTCTGCCATTATAATAATTCATTTTGGACATCCTAACACAATGTTCACCTGTGCCATTGAATTTGAACTTTAAAAACGAACTGAGCTTAATAATCTGAAATCCCTAAATTCACGCTCAGTTAATGGCAATCCGGTGGAACAATGAGTTAGATGCAGACCCTTTTTGTGTAAGCATTCACTTAAAATAATTCAACCCTTATAGCTGCACTCAATCTTTTATTAGAATTCTTCTTCTAATTCGCCCCAAAATTGTGACTCAAAAGAAATATAACATGTGATTTGATGGCCCAAAAATTCACTATTTCTCCTTTGCTCCGTTGCCAGGATTGGCCGGTCCACTCACAAGGGCGTTAAAGACCAGCTTGAACGTGCCATGTGTCTGCATCCGGTGCTGAGCCCGGAAGCCGATGAGAACGACTTTGCCCTGGCCGTGTTCTACCGATACCATCGCCGCCTTCTCAGCAATCACCGCCTCGCCAACCAGCCATCCGCTCTGCAGAATGTCGCGATCCACGAAGGTCACGATTCTTTCTGTACGATGGTTGCGGTCGCTCGGGATGACCTGGTAGACATGGTTGCTGCGCAGGAACAAACCCAGCCCTTCTTCGGGCATACCGTAGGCCAGGGGATTGGTGTTGTCGAATTTCATTCTGAGCGTCGAGCCCGGCGACCAGAATTTCTTTGTCGACGTGTTGGCGACAACATTGCGAACCGGCAACTTAAACTTCTCCATCGGAAGCGCCCCCGCTTCTGCGAACGTCACTAGAACGCCGCCTTTCTCGACGAATGCTTTGAGCTCATCGACGCCATCTTGTCCGAACCCACTGCGGTACTCAAGTGGATACGCCTCCGGCCGGCGGCTGGAAAAATCATGGTCACTGCCTTCTGGATACTTTCCTGTCATCCTGGCGACGTTATCGTCCGGCAGGATGATTGCGTCGTACTTCTTGAGAAGGTTACCGGCTTTAAGCTCTTTGTCTTTGAGTGAGGAATACGGAAATTCGAAATTCTCGAGCAGCAACCGGGTCCACCCTTCGTCCATATTACCACCGAGATAGCGCTGATACATCCCGATCCGGAAGCGTTTAAGCGGGCGACTCACAGACGCCCCATCCGTGTTGAGCGCGTTGAAATCGACACCGGTTTTCTTTGCGATTTCAGCAAGCAAGGCTTCCGATTCTGAAGCAGAAATAATAAAGTCTCCGGGACGTAAGCCGGAGGCCGGTTGATCAACGCGACGCACGGCGACTTTACCGTTCCAGAGTAGATTTACAGCTTTGAAACTGTCATTCAGACGTCCGTCCAAAACGTATCCGAACTGCCCTTTCGCAACGTGGCCGACAGGAACAACCGTGCCATCTACTGGCGTCAGATCCGCAGCCACCATAGCGTCGACAGGATCAACGCGAACTCCCATGTATTCGGCAATGTTGTCGGTGGACATATCATAGGGACGGATCGGTTTCCCGTCGCGGTCTCGCGTGTAAGTGTTATCGGGATAGAAGGTACGGCCAAGTACCCAACGGATTACCCCCTGCTTGGGCTGGGCCATGGACACGACATATGAATCCGCTCCGTAAATCCGGCCTTCGTGAATGAATCCCAAGGATGTTTTCTGCACTTTTATGCCTTGACCCAGCAATGTATTCACCATTTTTTTAGCGGTGAGAGGATCGTGTTGCGTCGCCGGGATGATAAATGCGGCAGGTTTCCCATTCGCCCCGCGCTCTGTTTGCCGTGAGGCCTTGAGGTACGCGTTGTGAAGTACTGTCTTCCGGTTCCGCGCAGCGATATCCAACACCGCCAAGGCCGCAATCTTCTGCTGCTTGACAATGTCCCGCACATGCCACCAGCCTCCTGTCCACGGATTCGGGAATGATGTCTGTGCTTTATATTCGGGCAGGCCTCGCCGTCCGCCTTGAAGTTGATCAGGGTGTACAAAGATCGGAGTTGCCAGCCGCGTGCTTGCAGATTCGGTCAGCATGCCCGCGATGTTGTGGAAAGGTGTAATCCAGTGAAACCCGAAATGGCCCCAGCCGGAATAAATCGCTGCATTCGCAACACCTGATATCGCCGCTTCTTCTTCTTTATAGGCGATGTGGGCGCCGTACCAGGCCATCTCGCGCCAGACCAAAGGGTCGCCATCAGGCCGAATCGGTTCTGCATAGGGTGGCACGTAGAGTCGAGGTCCATAAGCCCCCATCTGATGGTGATCGATGTAAGCCTGCGGAATCCAGTCCTGGAAAATAATCTTTGCCCCGTAGCGGGACTCGACAGTGTTCTGCATGTAGGCGTCGCGATTATTGTCATGGCCGATGTAGTGATGATAAAGCCACGGCATGCTGGCGCCCTCGAACTCTGTCCCCACTGTCCGGTTGTACCAGTCGGTCACCATTATTTCACCATCGGGATTGAAGCATGGGATCATTATAGCGATTGTGTTATTCAGGATACGCAGCATTTCTTCATCATCGCGCGTGACCATATCGTATGCCAGTTCCGCAACCGCTTGACTTGCGGCGACCTCCGAGGAGTGTAATCCGAAAGACTGTACAACCACAACCTTGCCTTGGGCGCGGGCCTGATCGATTTCCTGCTCCGTCGCGTTGCCAGGATCACTCAGAGTGGCATTGATTTGGCGAAGCTCATCTAGTTTTGCCAGATTTTCTGGGGACGAAATGAACAATACCAGAAAAGGATTGCCCAAAGTGGATGGTCCCATGTTTACCACTTTCAATCTCGGGCTATCGTTCCCGAGCAGGTTATAGTACTCGACTAACTGTTCCCAATGGGCGAGCTTGCGATCCGCTCCCATTTCAAAGCCGAAAAAGTCCTCCGGCGAGGGAATCTGCTGGCCCATGACCTGTGCCGGGCTGGACACTAGCGCCAACAACCCAATGCTTAGGACAAGTGCAATAATAACGTCTGGGATCGAAAAATGTCTTGGTTCCATTGTGATACTCCTTTCGAGGGCACCCTCGAGTTTTTGTTCGCCCACAAGTAACGGCTGGGCATATTCTAATTTCATGAGCTGTCTAATCGCGGCACTTGACGAAGTAAGCGCCGAGAACGTTGGTGTCATCAGTGGTCGAACCGTTAAACGATTACTTGACAATGTTATTGTTTTACTGAATTTTCCTGAAATCTCAATTGGAGATAGCGGTTCGATCCACTGCATGACATCGTTATGCATATTTTATAATAGATTGTCATTTTATCAGTGTCATTTTCTGTACTTGCTGAAACCCATTCATTTGAATCCGATAGATGTAAACACCTGAAGGCAGGCTTTCTCCATTAAACCTCACTTTATAATTTCCCGGAGTATAAACTTGATCAACAAGGATTGACAATTCTCGGCCACTGATATCGAAAACTTTCAGAGAAACCGGGCTTTTTTGTTTGACACTGAATTC
This sequence comes from uncultured Cytophagia bacterium, assembly GCA_964539665.1. Taxonomy (GTDB): domain Bacteria; phylum Zhuqueibacterota; class Zhuqueibacteria; order Oceanimicrobiales; family Oceanimicrobiaceae; genus CAZIKB01. The sequence continues at coordinate 40,404 of CAZIKB010000008.1, read as the reverse complement.
AATGGTGGTCACTGGATTGAACGGATTAGGGTAGTTCTGGCTGAGTAGAAATTCCGATGGGGCGCTATCAACGAATTCAACATGCGTTATTTCTTCATCCGTTAATTTTACATAATTAATTCCTAACAGCCCGCCCTCAGGAGTGTAAAATAAATTACCATATATTTTATAAACAATGGTGTCCCCTTGTGTTAGCGAGTATGCGACCTGTTTGGTATGGTAATACGGTAGATATTGCGCTGTGACTACATATTGATCCCATTTCGCAATCAGGCTGTCTTGAATACTGAGTTCAATATGAAAAGTACCCTTACTATTAGAAGCCAGCACAGATTTTACTTCAACGGTTTTCACTGTCATAGTATTTTGGGCAATAAATTCCCATGTTTTCCCATCGGAATAGATATAGTGCTGGGTATTTGTTGCACCAAATTCATGAATCTCCTCGATTTGGGCAAAGACTTGAGACCCAATGACAAACAAAATGCTCATAATAAAGGAAATGATGTGTTTCATAATTTGCCTCCTTCCATTTTATTTCGTGTGTTTTGTAAATACAATTAGGTATAACGGCGCAAATCAGCCGCGCGGCTTTTTGCGTCGGCTGAATTTTATGGTTATGAGTTTACTCGCTTTCAACAGCATGTTTTAGTTTCCTTGCAACTTCTTCTATTCCAGTGACCCAGTGCAATGCAACACGATCCGCAAGAGATGGCGAATACTCATATATATCCGCTGGTGATACATTATGCCAAACAGGCAATACGACATTTTGTTTTTCAAGAAGCTCCCGTGTAAATACAGAGTCGAATTCCTTTTTGCCCCAACCTTTGTTAGATAAATAATTTGGTGTAAGTATTAGGATGCATTTCTTGCATTCCTTTAATCCTTTTTCTATTTGTTCTCTTAAGCTTTGACCTACTTTTAATGAATATTCATCATACCAAACCGGACACATAAATTTCTGTAATTGGATTGCCAATGGCCCTGCTATATCTTCTTTATCACGTGAGTCATGTGAAATAAATGCAAGTGGTTTTTCATATTTGTTCCGCTCATCAGCATATTGCTGCTCTCTAATAACAATACTTTGACCTAGCTCCTTAGCACGCTTAAAGATGTATTCCTTATCATTTTTACTTATACAATCCTCAGAATAGATGTAAATTCTACCTGTGAACACCATGTCATTAATGGAGGTGTGATCTTCACCAACAAATCCAGATGTCACAAGAACTTCGTTCTTCCAGGTGAGGATATCGTCAATTGAATTTAATAGTATTCGAGAGGGGCACTCAACGCTTGTTTGGCGTGGAATATAGAAAGATACATATAATGAATTAGTTTCAAAATTCGCGTTCAGCCTTGTTGGAACGTCTAGAAGTGAATTGCCTAATTGATCTCTGAGAGCAACATCACGGCCAATTCCAAGAGATTGGCTTTGGTCTTTCTTATAATACTCTATGAGTGTCGCCATCAGTGATTTCTCTTTTACTCATAACAACCAAACTCACTGGACACTGGATGAATGTGCACATAAGTTATAAATAGAAATTAAATTTGCCACACCACAAAACGCTAAAATCACGCTCGATACCCGTGTTCCGGTGGAGTTTTGAGTTAGACTTTTTTTGATAACAATTATAATAATTATAAAGAATTAACATTTCTGTTTATGTAGCTTTGCTATTTTAAAAGGTAATTGTAGTTCTTCAAAATTTCCCTTTATCCAGTTTTTTTGATCTATACTTAATTTGTCATTACTTGATTTAACTTCTATTAAAATGTATTCATCATTTCTATAGCATAATAAATCTGGCCAACCACAATACCTTTTCCAATAATATTTAATAAGATAGAATAAAATATCCTTGATACAATTACTAGGAAGAATCTCTATCAACTCTCTTGCTGTAGACTTCGCTTCAGAATCTGTTGCCCATAAATATTGTCTAAAATTTCCACTGTAATCATCACCAGACCAATAATCAAAAAGCCATAGAAGTTCTCCTCTAAGAAATTTTATGCTATTAAAGTATTCTTTTATCTCTTTTTGTCTTCTCATATAATACCCAGCTGTTCCAAAATCGCTAGGTAAGAGTGTGTAGATCATTTTCCCTTTTTCTACTCTATCTCCGAATGAACAGAATCTTACACAGGGATCTGAATCATCCTGTATTAATTGATACATAAAAGTTCCAAAAAGAAAATGGAATGGAATACTTTCTAGCATTACAACGCTATATCCTGCTTCTTTCCATCTTGTTGCTGCATAATCTTCAGCAGTATATTCAGCGTTTTGGTAGATTAATTTGACCTTTCGTTCATTCGGTCTCTTTTTATATTCACAATCATAATTGATTATATCTATGTTATATTTAGATATAAGTTCTGCCTGGCTAGTTTCGTGAAAATCATAAAGAGGCTTTTCGTCATGTTGATGTTTTATGCATTGTAAAGCTTTATTTTCAAATTCTTTATATTTTTCAGGAAATGCTTTAATAGCGTCATCATAATTATAAAAGTTGTTTTTTTCAGCATAATCTTTGAAATACTTTAAAGTAGTAAAGACTATTTCACGCCAATAATATCTTTTTATCTTACTTGAAGCACCATATAATTCATTTTTGGGATAAGCCTCTAGTTCCTCTCCTCTACATTTTTTACAAATGTTTTTCTGGAATCCGAATGTGACAGGGACATAGTTTTGAGATTCTAACTCCTTTCCTCTCTTTGTTTGATGTGGTACATAATAGTTTGCAATTTCAGATTCACAAGAACACATCATTACTTCACCACAGGAAAGACATTTATACTTCCATATTATTTCATAAGGATTTATAAGTCTTAAATGTTTATGGGTGCAATTCATAATATCCAAGAGAGTCTAACGTCCAAAATAAGAGGCTGCAAGGTTTACAGCGCACCATACTTTCAAATATTTAAGGTTTTTAAACGGCGCTCAGAAACAACAATTTGAAATATAGCCCTTGCAGTCCGCTTAATTTTGATTGTTATACTTATTGTAAAGATTTTATTGGACCTAAATTTAAAAATTTATACGCATGTATACCAATTGTAAAAGCATCAATTCTCAATTCTATTATGGATTCAATAATTTCTGAAGGTAGTTCAATCTCCGTAGATACAAGCCCTTTTTTTAAAAAATATTCTGATAGATATGGAATTAGTATGTCATTTTGATCTTTAAGGATATGCTCAGGCATATAATAGTCCATAAATTTATGCCATGCTATATCAACGTCAGTTTCAGAATTACCATGAGGTAGTGCGATTTTATTAATAAATCCAACTTCTCTAAAATTTTGTAAATGAAATCCCCAAACAGGATCTAAAAATAAAAAGTATTCCAAATCTTTGCCTTTTGGTATTTTACCACTTAATAATTTAGATTTTTCATTATCCCAATAAAGTGAATACCATTTCCTAATTTTGAATGCCATATTTATAAAAAGAAGAGGTGTAAACGAAACCATTGTGGCTTCATCTGCTAATCCCTTTTTAATGGTTTCTTGAGCGAACTCTGTTATTATATCTTCTGAAATATCTTGAAGATGATTAGTATCCGCGTTATCGTTTTTTGAAATCCACAATGACAGATGTTTAGTTAATTCATTGGAAGTGTTATAAATCTGAGAATCACTTTGGTCATAACATTTTAAATGATGTATTTTTTTTATCCATGTAGGTAATAATTCAATTGCAGAATTGTCAAGAATTATTGGGATTATAGGAATGCTATTTTGTTTAGCCAATTGTAATTCTTTTTGTACCCACTTAGATTTTACCGAATGATCACTTACAAACAAAACTAATATCGTATTATCATCAATAATCGCTTGTGTAATTTTGTTTTCAAAATTTTCCCCTGCGATAATTTTTCTTTCATCAATCCAACTGTGATATGATTTTGGTAAATTGTCTATTATCGCTTTAACAAATGTTTTATCTTTATTTGAATGCGAAACAAATATTTTCATTAACTAAACCTTATATTTATAAGCATTGAAAGGTATAATCGCGGCACTTGACGAAGTCAGCGCTGAGAACATATAAGTCTACTGATCAGGATATCATACCAAATGTCATGATATCCGAAAATTAATTTACCTTCTAACAGTATAAGCAGTAATTTGTAATGATATCTGTCTTTGTGCAACTGCATATCATCCATAGGAAACGCTGGATACATCTCAACTCCGCCTCACCATAATTAAGCTTAGAAAAAAGAAATAAAAGGTCAAGCGTTTTGGAATTTTTACAGTGCTACTAACTTCCTGGTTTTCGTATTCAGCTAACTCAGGTTTATTCTTCCCAACAACACCTATAAAGCCCTTCTAATAAAGATGCATTAGGAAGGATAAACTCCCAGATAATATTAGAAAATGGCAAAATTAGTAAATCTTATCTCGTCCCTGTACAAAAATTTGTTAAAGATAAATAATATATCCCGTGGAATCAAGTGAAAACAATTTATACTTATTACGATGTAAGCCTTCCCACCCGTACTTACATATCTTTATGATGGAAAATATTGGTATGATTTTAATGAACAATAATTTGCAAAATAATATTAAAATATTCAAGGTATTTATTGTAATATTTCTACCGGTTTATAAACAATACTGTAAACTAAAAGGTAATACTGACTCCTAAAGATGGAAAAAACGGATACATGTAGACGGGTTCCTCGAACGCCCTAATATTTTGAAACTGCAAGGACGGCGGCAGGTTGGAATTAACCTCAGTCTTGATGATGGTGCGGTAAAAGAGCACATTTTTCCGAGCAAGGATATTTATAAAGTCCAGGTAGATTCGCCAATTTGCTTTGAAGATTTTTGTTTCATAAGTGATTCGTGCGTCCAATCTTTGGTAGTCCGGATAGCGAAGTGAGTTGATGTTTTCCGGGCCTCCAAAAGTCGGGACGAAACGTGCGGTACCCGTTTCAGGATCAGAAAGAATGAAATTTTTGAGAACGTCGGGATTCGTGGTGTCCGGGGCTATCGTACCAACCAATGGTTCAACTGAAAGCGCTGGAGTATATGGGAAGCCTGTTCCGTAACGCCAGGTCAGGCCGACGATAAATTTGTCGTTTTTGTGCAAGTTGGAGTCTATTCGATAGTTTAGCACCAAATCTAAACTATGGCGTCGGTCATAGTCATAGGGGTAGGATATTCGGAGGCCGTCGAATGTCTGCTTTCTCGTTGACTTTCCAAGAGAATAGGATAGCCAACCAAAAAAAGAATCCGATGGGTCATTGACCCGTTTTTCAAGTCGAACATCCAGACCGTAAGCATTGCCGGTGACATCGTTTGTGGGTATAGGGATTTTTCTGTACACCATACGATTCTGCACAAGATAGGACGCCGCGAGAGCCGGAGCACCGTAATTGTAGTTAGCAACCGGATGCTCAACAAGCTCAGTCGTTTGCTCAATCAGATCGTAAAATCTCTTGTGATAGGCTTCGAATGTTAAATGCCATTGATCAGTAAGCCAACGCTGAACACTGAAAATGCTGTGAATGGCCCGTTCGGCAGATAATCCTGATAAGTCTTCAAACCTTAAAAGATCAAACATCCGGCCGCCATCGAGCAGTTTCTCAAAGCCCGGACTTTGCCGATAGATGCCCCACGCACCGCTGATCGAAGTTAAGGGATCTAATTCATATGAAACCTTCAACCTCGGCGATATGTACCCGCGCCCAATTAAGTCATAATAATCAAAACGTAATCCCGGCTGAATGATAAATTTGCTGCCGAACACCGTCCACTTGTCCTGCAGGTAGAAATAAGATCGCCTGTATGACTTTCTTTGATCAATGCTGTCACCAAGAGCACCAAACCAATTCGGAGCTGCTTGCAAGGCGTCGAACACAACCTCACCAAACTCATTTAAATTCAATTCACTGCTGACTGAATTGTTAAAAAAATCAAATCCGAATCCTGATTCAATGGTATGCTTGCCGAGTTCATAAACTAACCAACCCCCGAACGAAAGTTTACGAAAACTAAACTGTTGATTGTGGTCAAACAGAAAAGTCGAGTCTCCTCCGGCGAATACTGGCGGAATTATACCGCTGGCTTCTGCAGCAGGACTGATGTTAGCGTCGTTGCTAGGGATAAAATCACCCGCGAAGCTGCTGTTACCTCTATTGCCATAGAAGTTAGCATGAATTCTTGTTTGAAAGTTCGGAGACGGTAAATAGTTCCAGGATGCACCGACTACATTCGTCTTTATTTTATCCTCCCCATCAAAATTATCACGTTCTGTGTCTTGTTCCCCTAATTCGTCCTTTACCAGGAAATCCTGATTGTTTCGCGCTAAAATACTATGGAATTGAAGCCGATGTTTTGAGGATGGGTGCAGGGCAACTTTGACATGCCAATCCTCAAAATCGGGAAGGGCAACATTATTGGGAGTACGCTGCTTAACAAAAGATTTTGCGAACACTTGATTGTATGTCTTGCGGCTGCTGATCAACCATGAACCGTTCCAAACCGGCACTTTCCCTTCAAACAGGAAGCTTGCATTGGCTAAATTCAAACCGAGCTTACCTTTAAACCATTTCTGCCTCGAGCCATCGCGGGAGTGGATGGTCAATACAGATGAAAGGCGATCACCAAAAATCGCTGGATAGGCACCGGCATAAAGATTTACTTCCTTAATGATATCTGGATTGATTAAACTTGGCATGCCACTGTTTCGATAAGGATTGAAGATTTCCACGTCATCTAAGAGAATTAAGTTTTGGTCCGGCCCGCCGCCCCGAACAATAAATTGATTCGAGAAATCATTGGTTGACTGCACACCTGGCAAGCTGAAAACCGAGCGAATGACATCTTCGAGGGTCCCGGACATCTCTGTCATTTCTTCAGGTTTCAATTTATATGATGGAGGGGTAATTTCCAGGCGGATGTCTCCGGCTCGTTCACCTTCAACCGTAACTTCAGCTCCTTCAAGAGCCTTGGGTTCAAGATTAACTACTATCTTAAGCGTTTCATCTGGCTTGATGTGGAGTTTTTGACGGCTTACTTCATAACCTATAAATTGAACTTCTATTTCATATTCTCCAGGGGAGATATGCTCGATTTTAAAATAACCATTCTTATCGGTAGCGTCACCCCACGTGGTGCCAACAAGGATAACATTGGCGCCTTGAAAGGGTATATCGGATTGACTTTTTAAGACAAATCCTTCTAAAGTGCCGGAGGACTCTTGACCAGTTGCGATTTCAAAACAACAAAACAACATTAAATAGTGAAATAAAAGTTTCATTTGAACTCCTCAGCTTGGGTCAAACGCTAAATATTTTTAGCGACTTCGCAATTTTCGAAAAATTGGATAATATTGTGCATCTTCCAAATCTTCATCCAAAAAATTCCAGTTAACCAGCCCGTCATCGGAACGGGGCTCAAGCAGGTAAAATGCCAGTCGAGCCAGAGGCTGGTCCATTGGGACGATCAGGGCGCCAGCCGGCAATTGTACTCCCACCTTTTCGTAGTGGCCAAAAACAGTGCGCGGTTTGTGCTTCTGGAATTCCCTTTTAGCTACTATTGTGGAATCAATTCGAAAGCGTTCAACCTGTACGGTTTGCTCTTTTTCGAGAATATTAAACTTAATTCCCTGTGTTTCTAAAATATCTACAACTTTGACCAGCGTATCGGGAATGAAATATTTTTCAGGAACGATTTCGGTCTCTGTTGGCTCAAAGGTGCCGTATTCATACATTTGTTCCGGTCTGCTGACGTCTTTACGGCGAAGAATGGTTCTGCCTGTGTACGGATTCTTTTCTTCTGATACTTCGCCAAACAGAATTTCAACCTTTTCCTTTGAACTGGCAAGCTTTGCTCTAAGCGCACCCTGCGTGCCAATTATGTCGGCATTATCTGCGGTGGCTGTCATTTCCCGAATTGTGTCAGCATTTTCGTGTGCAAAGTTTAAAATTTCTTCAACGAAATAGCGTGCCGCAAGAATGCGCTCCTCAAATGTTGCGTATGAATAGGCTTCACCTAAAAATGCAAAGCGATTCCTTAATCCAATATAATTATTATTAAAACGGGGGCGATGATCAAATGTGTACCAGCCGCGTTCAACCTTCATACCGGGCCAGGGCAGGTTGCCGTAATAATAGAAGCGCCAGTTATATTTATCATTCACTGCTTTTGTAACAGTGGGCAGCCAGTCTTTACGCACAAATGAATCCATTGGTTGATGTGTATTGGGATTGAGAGCGGGGGAGTAGGTTAAATGATAAGCGTGCCTGGTTCCATTGGTGGTATGGATATCTAACAGCACATGTGGGTCGTAATCATTCATCAAACGGATGAGGGAGCGCGCTTCAGGTGAATCAAGCTTTATGTGGTCGCGGTTGAGGTCATAGCCCTGGGCATTGGCTCGCTGCCCCATACCGGCGATTGGACCATGCTGGCGTCTCCGATTGTACAAACTGATGCGTTCATTGCCGTCGGCATTGTAAATAGGCGCAAAGAGCAGCACTAGATTTTCCGACCAGGCAGCATGCTCGCCATTAGCAAGTGCTCGCAGAAGTATAAGCATGGCTTCTTTGCCGCAGACTTCACCGGCATGAATATTTGCCTGGACAAAAATACGTGTCTTCCCAGATTGCAGAACAGCTTCAGCACCGGCATTTGCGACGTCTCCGTAAATAACCAGCGGGAGCTTTCTTCCCTCTGTTGTGTAACCAAAACTGGTTAAATGCATTCTTTCCGAGGTAGCAGTAACGATATTTAAGAAAGACATGACCTCATCGTACCTGGTGGTTTCTTCATAATTGCTTGTTTCTGCACGGGTTTTCAGAATTGATAAATTCTTTTCTTCACCTAGGAGGTTGTTATTCGCAGTGAGCAGGAATAAGCACAGAACCAGGATGCGCAAGGCAGCGTTGTGAAATAGATGTTTTTCAAAATGCATAAATACTCCTAAAGTTGTTTGTTCTAATTTACCACAGAATCTCACGGATATAATTTATTTTCATTAAAACAACTAAGAAACTGACCTTTTCACAAAAGGTTAGTTTCTTTTTTACCAAACAAGCACTAACCTTATTGAAGAATGTCAGCGTTCCTAAAATGTTTGATATTTTGGGTATTGGTATTTTTTTGTATTTTGTGATTTGTGATTTATCATTTCCTCAGTTGTGGGAAAAACGTTTCAATCTTTTCGAAATCTATGCACTCATCAGTGCCCCAATATTTATTAATACGGTGGTGCATCCATTCCGTACTGTGACCACTCTTCTTTGGCTGGCCCGAAAACTCCAGGCACCTTCTGTCCTGCTTGACGCAAGAGAATAGTCATCTGGCCGCGATGATGAATCTCATGATTCACCAGTGCGGTTAAAGTCATCCCGCGAGGCCATTGCTGGCCATACATTTCATCAGTTTGTTCTAATGTTTCATTGCTCCAACTTGCCTTAAGCGCCTTAATGAGTTCCTCCGTCACCTTCTTATAACCTTCAACAATTTCTGCGGCAGATTTAGGTGGTGGTAAGTCATGGTCGATTGATGAAACAGTTAAATCCGTTTTGCTCATCATCTCTGGAACGGTCACTACAATGTGCCAGGCAATTTGTCCAAGTATGCGATGGTCGTCCTCTACAGACTGATTAAGATTGTCATCAGTGAGTTTATCGAAAATCCTTGACGTGCTTTGAGTTAAGTTTTCATAAACTTTCAGAAAATCATCAATTCGTCGATACATTTCAATTCTCCATTCATAAGAACAGTTGTAATTCCTGGTATAACAAGTCTGTAAGCATAATATCAGGATGAAGACTAAATTTTAATACAAAATGTCAAAATGATTTTGGTCAAAATAATTAAAGCATTAATAAACAAGCATTTTGACTCTAATTATATTGACTTTGTTCTCTTTGTATGAATTATTCAGGTTAGGTACTTTTCATTTCGACCTGTTCGTTATTAGTAACTATGCCTGAGGTTTTTATGCTTTTCTGCTTCCGGACCTGATCAATTTCTCTGGAAACTTTTTGACCACGATTTTTCAACGAAAACCAGATGAGACGTTTGCGGTCCATCACAAAAAAGCGTTTGGCGTATTTACGTAATGTTCTCTGGTTGATGGTAAATCCCAATCCGGGTTTGGTTGGCGTTTGCAGTGTGCCGTGCTCATGCTCAAAGGGCTTTTCCAGGATGGCATCGCGGGCTTCTACAGTCCAACCCGGCAGGCTAATCGGGTACTCGAGCTCCTTTTTATCTGCGAAACTACTGGCTGCCATTAATTGCAAATTAATCGCGAAACCAATACCGTTTGTCCAGGTATGTGGTGTATACTCCAGACCATGCTTACGGCATAATTTTGCAACTTCAAAGGTCTGGGCAATGCCTCCGGTGAAGGTTGCGTCAGGCTGGAATATATTATAGCAGCGCCTCTCAATCATCATCTTGAGCTCAGGATATCCCGAAGTATGCAGCTCTCCACCGGCTATGGGAACACGACTGTTAGCAGTAAGTGCGCTTAAATCTTCGTATGCATCCATTGGCAGAGGTTCTTCCAGCCATGCGACTCCAGAATCCGCGCACACATCAGCGAATCGTTTTGCCCGCTCCAGGTCCCATTGCGGAGAATCGCCAATGATAGTAACCCGCCAGGCTTGATTCGCATCGACGCCGATCTTCATTTTGTGGCCGATAGCTTTAGCGGTTTCAACAACCTGCCGTTTATCCACGGCCTCATCAAAGTCATGAACTCGTAATTTTATGGAACGAAATCCTTCTTCATAGCGCGCTTCTGCTTCTTTAATACGGTCTTCTGGCGTTTTAATCTCACCAGTCGAGGCATAAAGATTGATGGTGCAAGGCTTACCGCCTAACAGCTCATAAACTGGTTTACTTGCAAGCTTGCCTTTAATGTCCCAGAAAGCTGGTTCTACCCAGTAGTTGCGCCAGCCGAGATAGGCTATTTCGCGCAGTCGCTGCTGGATTAAGTCAATATCCGTGGCTTCCTCCCCGATTAAATATGGACCAAGCAGTTCACCGAGGCCAGCTCTTTCTCGACCCATTGCCGGACCAGCGCTATAACCCTCCACACCATCGCTTGTTATAACTTTGATCAGTGTAAAGCGGTTTTCGGTCTGTGGAAAGCCTGGAATCCAGCTCGGGTAAAATGTAGCAGGGAGAGGAATCGCTACATGGAAAAGTTCAATACGGGCGATTTTGCTCATTTATATTGTTTTCATAAAGTTTATAATAGCGTTGTATGACATATAAATTGGTATCCCTTTCAGAGAAGTTCTGCAGAATGTTTTATTCAGGTAAGTATTCATCTGTAGTTAACCAGAGCTCTTCTATTTTATACATGTGAAAATGAGCATGCATTAAAACATGACGAAGTAAAATATAAGGAGTATATTCTAAATATTCCCTGTGTCTTCCTTGTTTATGCCAAAAATCTGACGGCATATTTTTAAATAATTCGATTAAATCATTTCGGCGCCCTGGAAACAATTCAAGAGTTGCTTCTAAATCCATCTCTAACAGATTAACATCAGAGTCAGTTTTTCCAGGAATGTACGGCGTGAATTCAGGTTCGTCTTCGCGAATGAATAATCTGAATCGATCAATTATCATTGGTTGTACAGAAACAATGTGACAAGCATGTTCATGAATGGAGTTGATTTTAGACAATCAAGAATTTCATTTATATCGTTCATATTCTCTGCAATTGTTATGTCAAAGGAGTCATGGAGTTTTGGAATATTAACCACTCTCCCCAAATATTCCATTACTCCATGACTCCAACAATCTATTTATTATTAACAACTTTCACCAAAAGAATGCTATGTTTGTGAAAAATGATTATGAATTATGCTGGATAAATTAGCTATTCAGAACCCTTTTTAGTTAATTCCTCTATTTCTGATCTTTCCCTTTTTTGTTTGTTTACCATTTCTTCAACATCTTTCAGTAGTTGTTTCGCGTCATAAATGATGCCGTCTTTAATAGTGTACTTTACTCCTCCAATTCGCTCGGGCTTGCCAGTTTCATCGTTGAGTTTTAGTGCGCCAGTTCCGTAGAGCACTTTCAGGTTCGCAAGCGGATTTTCATCCACGATGACCAGATCGGCGAGTAATCCTGGCCGGATGACTCCATATTCGATCGGTTTCCCCTGCGCTTGAAAGATCTCTTCAGCGCTGTGCATGGTAGAAGCTCGAATAACTTCCAGGGGATGGAAGCCGGCTTCCTGCAGAAGCTCCATCTCAAGGATAGTCCCAAAGCCGTAAAGCTGGTAAATGAAGCCTGAATCTGAACCGAGAGTAACTTTCCCGCCAAGGTTTTTGTAATCGTTAAGAAATTGCATCCACACGTTGTAAAATTTTTTTCAGGCGATTTCATCCGCGGTCGTCCAGTAGTACCAGTAAGAGCCATGGTCTTTCCGGCTGGGTTCGAAATAATCCCAGAGAGAGGGGAGGGTGTATTTTGCATGCCAGTCCGCGTTGCGGGCACGCATTAAATCACGGCTGGCTGAATAGATGGTCATGGTTGGGTTTAGAATAAAATCGAGCTCAAGAAACTCCTTGAGCAGAGCGTTCCATTCGTCGCTGCCACGAGGATGAATCTTGTTCCACTGACGGGCTACCTGTCCGAAGCGGAATTGCTCGTCGTTGTAGTTCATTTCGACCGGCCATGGTTGAACATCGTGGTCCTTGTAAAGGGATTCAAAAAGTCCGTAGAAGTGGGTTGCGGAACCCAGTCCAAGCCGAGCTACATCAATTGCGTTCATCTGGGCTACCCCCATCTGGGCAAGGTGGGCTGTTGAACCAAGACCGATTTTTTTCCCTTCATCGAGTAAAGCCTGCACGATCTCTGGTGGATGTGTGAAGAGCTTAAGTCCATCTATGCCTTTTTTAGCAGCGTAGCGCACCCATTCACGTGCGTCTTCAGGCGTCAGAATTCTCCTGCCTTTCCATTCTTTTCCGCTTCCAGGCCGATGGTAGCAGACAAGACGGGGCGCTACAATTTCATTGCGTGCGCTTCGTTCTCTTTCACTGAGTGACCATTCCAGATCGCTGAATGGCACGCCCCGCACAGTAGTGATGCCGTTTGCCAACCAGAGTTTGTAAGCATATTCTGCTTCCGGAGCTTTAGGAATACCACCATTATGGACGTGCGTATCTATGAAGCCGGGGAGGACATAAGATCCGCGAGCATCAATTTCCTTCGTTGCATCTTTTGGGCGTCTATCCTCATTGATTTTCACCTTTGGAGCTCCGACACTTTTAACTTCTTCGATACGGTTACCTGCAATAACAATATCCACAGGACCTTGTGGTGGCGCGCCGGTACCATTAATAACAATGGCGCCTCGTATAATTAATCGTTTGAACGGCCCTTCACCTTCTCCGGATTTTCTATCCGGCGCTGGTTTAAGTTGTTCTTGATTTTCCTTTTTTTCTTTTACAGGCTTTTCCTGAGTGAAAGAGGTAGCGGCGTGTGAAATAATGAATAGTATAACTATAACCGCCAAACAGGTAAAGAACCTCAGATTGCGGAAATTGTGATTATTTTTGTTTTCTGATTTTAAAGTCATTGCATCCTCCTTATTGGATTTAATTAATTGGATTACACTACTAAATCAAGTAGTGATACCCGGATTGGTCTTTCAGTTCTATTATAAATAAATATATTGAATTGCACCCCTCACAGGTGATAGAAGTAAGGTTGGTAATGATTGATTAATTATAAAAAATTAACATTCATTCTGTATAAATGCAAGGAATTTCTGTCTTTTGCTTAAAATAATATTGCGACAGGTGCACGGTTGAAATGTCGGAATAGGATGGAGGCAAGCTTTACACTCTTTGTATCAACAAGTATTAATTGAAATTTTGGTGTTAATCAAAATGGGGAATAGAGGTATAAGGTACTGGGAAATGAGGAATTTCACTGCCATTTCATTGTCGCCAAATTTCCCTGAACCTTATACTCACAAGGTTAAGAATAATAAGATCTCTGTAATCTGAATTTCAGACTCATAAGGATTCTGAATCTGAGATGAGTGTCTTCATGTTTTCATGAATGTACTCTCACGCCGTAACCATTGTGGTGTTGCGAACTTCCTGTGATGCATCCCAGCCGGCTTTAAGCGCTTTGCGTATTTGCACAGCATCAAAAGTTTCCAGATCAATATCTACCGGCACGGATGGACGAATTATATTCAGGTCGATATGGCGTTTTTCTGCTAATGGGCCGTAAGTGATGGGTTGTTGAATTTGCTCGATTAACTCATTAATCTCAATGCATTGTTCGATATCATTAGTCACAGTTTCATTGGTAACAATGTCCATAAGCCGATCCATAAGCTCAATAACATTTTTGTAGTTAAACTCTTTCTTCTGCATATCTTTGGTTTGACAGAGAATGCAAAATATCTCGCTTGCACCATCCTTAATTGCCTGCGCCAGGGGTGCGACTTCCCGAATACCACCGTCAACGTAAGGCTCAGTTGCAATTACTCGCAAAGGCATGACTATCGGGATGGCTGTGCTGGCAATAATGTAATCATGAATGTTTGGGTAATCATCAGCAGAGGCATAGACCGGCTCCCCTGTAACAGCGTTGACAGAACATGCGTAGAATTTAACCGGGCTGCTTAAAAGGTTTTCTATCTTAATTTCCCTTTTCACCAAATCACATAACGGGGAAGTATCAATAAAACCGTCGAATTTGTTGAAGAGCAACGATCCCAGCAATCCCAGCGCGCCTCGCTTTTTAGCAATTTTATCAAAGGAAGTTATTTCTTGCAGCCAGAAATTCTGCAGCTCGTTGCCGATTCCCACCCAGTCTGGCAATTCTCCGGCAGCAACCGCCTGACCTGCGCGATCAGCGATAAAAGCGCCATTAAGACTGCCTACCGAAGTTCCATAAACAGCATCAGGCACAAAGCTACCTGATGTAAGAATTTCCGCAATGGCTCCAGCCTGAAACGCTCCCCTGATTGAACCACCACTTAGAACAAAAGCTTTATCCATGATTATAGTCCTCCTTGTTTAAATTTTTATCTCGGATACTCTTTTAGGAATAGATACATTTTTGCATTAAAATATCTCAGTTAAATAAGAAAGAATAATAAAACAAAATAGGAAATCTATGTAATTCCTCAATTGGCGGACAGATTCCAGCATTAAACTTGTCTTTGAATGTTTCGCTAGGGAGATTGCAGGAGGGCGTATTTAAAGATAGCTATGCGATAATAACATTCCAGTCAATAAGAATCATCGGTTTGATTTTTCTTTATTCCCGGAATCCATTGTTTTGAAACAACATATACCCAAAACAAAACCACGTCCTACAAGCTTAAAATTGGAGGTATGTGGAGCTTTACTAAACTTTGAATGTTTAGTAAAGCTGAGGCCGATTAGTTATTGATGGAATACACCGTGTTGAACCTGGTTTCCTCGTGCTATTTAACCAATCTCGCTTACCTTCACTGGTCGGTTCTCTTGCAGAGATTTTGTTGCAGCGAGACCTATCTTAACAGGCATGAGCCCATCTTTTCCGCAAACAGGGGTTTCAGTATCGTCTCGGATAGCATCAATGAATGCCTGAACCTCTGCTATGAATGAAGCCTCATATCTTTCGAGAAAAAAGTACAGTGGTTTTGAAGACTGCACAGTTTCGGCATTCAGGAAGACGTGGTTATCTGGTGTGTTGTTATCGGCCTTGACCATACCTTTTGAGCCGAACACCTCCACGCGTTGATCATATCCATAAACAGCCTTTCTGCTGTTGTCAATGGTTCCTATTGCGCCATTTTCAAATTTCAAAGTGATTATTGCAGTATCAACGTCATTAGCATCGCGAAACAGGGGTTCAATCAACACATTACCAGCAGCAAAAACTTCTTCGACTTCTGAATCCATGAGATAGCGAGCCATATCGAAATCGTGTATAGTCATATCGAGAAACATGCCACCAGAAACGCGCACATACTCGATTGGTGGGGGTTCGGGATCCCTGCTGGTAATTCTGAGAACGTGAGGCTGGCCAATTTCGCCTTCTAAAACCAACTCTTTCACCCGCAGGAAGTTGGGATCAAACCTTCGATTAAAACCAACCTGCAATTTTACACTGGTTTCTTCAACCGTCTTGATTGCCTGATTTATTTTATCCAAATCCAAATCGATTGGTTTTTCGCAAAAAATGTGTTTACCAGCGGATGCAGATTCTTGAATTAATTGAGCATGGGTATCGGTGGACGAACAAATAAACACAGCCTGGATAGAAGCATCATTGAGAATGTCAGTGTAATCATCGGTTACTGTGGCAATATTAAGTTTTTTTGCCGTATCTTCTGCCGCTGTTCGAAATATATCTGTAATGGCCACAGGTTCAGCATTATTAATGCGATATGCCAGATGTTCTGCGTGTAACTTGCCAATTCTACCCGCACCAATAATACCAATCTTAATTTTCTCATTTGATGTCATTTAGTCCTCCCAAATAAAATTGCATTGAAAAATAATTATTAGTTTTAAATAAACAACCTTTTATCGAGATGCATCAAAGCCAGGCCGCACAAAACTTCGCGCTTCTGGAAATTCTTTCTCAGTTTTACGGCGAAGCCGATCCAGGTGCAGAAGGATTGTCAAAATATCATCAGTTTTTTCAGGAAATAAAATTTGCAATTGCCCCCAGGCACCAATTGAACGATCCATGCCAATTAAAGCTACTTTGACCGAACCATCGGAATCCTTTGGGAAATCATGCAAATCTTCCTTCTCATCGAAATCATCTTTAAGAAGCCCACGCATGACTTTTACATAGATCTGGGGTTGATACCAGCGGATGACTTTCACAGCATCCTGAATTTTTTCTGTTTCGATATTTATTTCCGATTCATCAACTCCCAAATCCAACTTTTCGTTAAGTTCATCGTCTTTTTGGGTAAAAAGATATTTTTCAGTTTTAAACCAATTTTCAACCATATTCGAATAGCGAAGTGCAGCCTGAGCAAGTTCATTGTTTTCAGCCTCTTGACGCATATATTTTTCTTTTTCCATTTCAGATTCAATATCAACTGAATCCAGGCAGAAGTTCTGCTCGTGCGCAAGGTCACCTATCATCTCTAAAGTTTGCTGAAAAATGGATTGTAGCTTTTCCCAGAATTCCCGGTTGTTTATATCGAATCTGTCAGGGTCGTCTCTTTCTTCTTCTTCCATGGCATAAAGCAGGCAGTGGTTAGTCATGGAACAGCGTTCACACCAACGATCGCAGTAGTTGTAAATACCCGATATTAAATTCGGATTTTCTGCCATCCTGAAAATATCTTGATTATTCATAAGCTAAACCTTCACAAGTAAAACGATTTGATTTTAACATTAATCGTCTTAAAAATTAAAGATTATCGATTTGCAGACCTCCAATCATTTCAATCAATTTGAACTTAAAGATATTCGAATAAAAATAAAGTTCGCTTTCTATTGCACGTTTTATATTTTCTGCTTTACGAAAACCGTGCTGTTCTTCTTCAAACAGGACATAAGCAACAGGCAATCCATTCTTACGTAAGGCTGTCACCATCATTTCGGCTTGATTGGGCGGAACCACAACATCTTCACTTCCCTGAAAAATAATAATTGGGCATGATAATTGATCTGTGAAATGGATTGGTGAGCGTTCCCGGTAGAGTTCACGCTTTGCCGGATAGGGCCCAATCAATCGATCTAAGTATCTCGACTCGAATTTATGGGTATCTTTTACCAATCCCTCTAAATCGCTAATGCCATAGTAGCTAGCGCCTGCTTTAAAAAAGTTTCGGAAAGTCAAAGCTGCCAAGGTAGTATAGCCGCCTGCACTACCGCCAACGATGGCAAGTCGATTGCCATCAACTAAACCTCTTTCTACGAGATATTTAGCACCATTCACACAATCATCTACATCTACAATGCCCCATTTACTATCTAATCGTTGGCGATACACACGACCGTAACCTGTACTGCCACCGTAATTTACATCCAGTATTGCGAATCCACGGCTGGTCCAAAACTGGATTTTTAATTCAAGAGTGGTTGAAGTTGCAGCTGTGGGGCCACCATGGCTTTTCACAATGAGCGGTGGGAGTTCTCCTTCTTTTGCACGAAAATTGCGATTTTGGGGCGGATAGAAATAGCCATAGGCCGTTAAACCACTCTCAGTTGGGAATTCAATGGTTTCGGGTCCGGAGAGAAAACCAGGTTCAATTGATAATTCAGTTGATTGACGAAGTACCTCAAATTGATGAGTGGTCAAATCCAGTCGCACAATTGAAGTGGGTCGGTCTGCAGAACCTGCTTTGAAAACCACCTGACCTGATGACCCCCGAACCTCTTCAATATTTGAATAAGGAATATTGATCGATTGAAATTTTCCAGAATATAAATTTATACTGGCAAGCTGCCAGGCGCCATTTTCATGAAAAGCGCAGATCATTCTGTCGCTCGATTCGAAAGCATAGATGGACATACCGAAAATCCACTGCGGCAATCCAAATTCAGCGGTTTTGCTAATGAGGGATTCAACAGACCCGTCTCGCCAGCGGTAAGGATTCCACCAGCCGGATTTATCGGAAATGAAGTAGAGAACTCCATCCGGCGACCATTGTGGCTGAAAGATCGATTCCTCTTCACCACCGGCTATCTTTTTTAGTCGACTTAGAGAGCCGTTGTTTTGTATTTCCCCAATCCATAACTCTGTGCCATCCCAAGGCATGTTAGGATGGTTCCAGCTTAGCCATGCTAAATTCAAACCATCCGGACTTATGCGAGGGGAAGAGTAAAAATCATTGCCAGATACCAGGATTTGTCCGGAATCTTTGCCATCAAGTTTTAAACTCACAATCGTATTCACTGCCTCCTGATTGCTGTTACTGTGATCTTCCCGAATGCAAATCATACGATCCCTTTGAAAATCCATAATCCCGTCAGCATATCGATATGCACCTTTGGGAGTGACAGGGTGCGGTGTTGCTCCATCGGTTTGACGGTAGATGCGCTGATCTTCAAAATTTGAAAAGTACACCACGGCGTTATAAACGGCCAATGCTCCACCGCCATATTCATGCGCTCGGCTTCGGACATTAAAGCGAGCCGGCGTGATGTCGGTTGTCTGTCCTGATGGCGTTCGTCGTACAATCACGTTGCGGCCAGCTTCTTCGGGTCTCATTTCTACCCAGTAAATATCCGCGCCATCCAGTTCAACCTGACCGAGTCTAACAGCTTTAGATACAATCATATCGCTGCTAATGGGTGATTTCCAGGAACCGTAAGGAGCGATTTGGAATTTTTGCATATAATTTTTAAATGATTACTTCTAACTTCTTATACCGCAAATTTACATCTATTGATTTTAAAGGTCAATAAAAAAATTACTCTTGCAGTAATATGTCAGTTATGGTGTGGAATTCGCAAAATCCAGGTTTCCCTAAATTTCTTCGGGAAGCTGACTTATGAGCCCAATCACACTTTCTGCTGATCAAAATCTATGTATGAACTTCATCCCAATAAAACTGACACATTTTCACTTGCAAGATTAGACTCCGGTCGGAATTTTTCGTACCAGAACTCAAGATATTGAACATTATTGTCGATAAGGTTACAATGAATAAAGTAGTTAAAATTTTTTGAGATTTATTTATGGATAGGAATGACGTCATGAAGAAAATGATTCAACTCACTATTATTTACTTAATCATATTTTTGTTAAGCAATTTGTTCGCTGGTGAAATCAGGGATAAACTTGGCATTGGTTTTTCTATTAACAGCCAGAAATTAATTGGGGACACTTACACGGGTAGTTTTGGGTATGGCGTAAGCCCGCTTATCTTACGGTATAATTTTAAACCTTTTGTGTTTTTAGAATCTGATTTTGGATATCAGCAAATACCAACTGATGCTGCTGGTGTAGAACTCAATTCAGAAATGCTTAACCTGGGAATGAAATTTGGATTTCGATTTTTGGCTGAAAAGAAAATCAATCCAACTCTGGCTATAGGACTGGGATTTATCAGTTTCCAGAAAAGTAATGGCTCTGGCACATTAGCTGGGTATGGAACAGTTGGTGCTGGAATAGAATTTTTCATAAATGATTTTCTTGGCTTAAATATAACTGGCGATTACAGGTATTCTTCAAACGATGATTTTGACGGTGGGAATACGAGCAACGGTAAAGATGGATTTTTAAATATCGGATTTGGAATAAATTACTATTTAGGTAGTCGTACCAGGTTCTTGGGAAGCCCGGAACTGGTTGAAAATATACCTGAACAAGAATCGCCATTTGAAGAGATTTCAGCAAGCGGTGTTGAGGAAATAGATCTAGTACAAACAGTAAGCAGCAAATCCGAGCCTGAAACTGAGATAGTTAGTGAACAGAAAGATCGTCTTTTAAAATCAATTGAAGAAAAAGAAGAAATATTAAATCTTCTTCGGGTAAAGCTAAATTCAGTAGATGAACATACAAAAATGTTAGAAGGAAAATTATCCAATGCAGGAATCGATCCTTCGAGTCATACAGGCAAGGATGTTGACAATTTATTGATCAAACGATTTCGTGGTGGTTTGAAATATTTTGCAGCCGAACTATATGACGATGCAGCTTTTACTTTTAAGAGTATATTACATGAATTTCCAAATAATATTTTTGCCAGTAATTGTTGGTATTGGATTGGTGAAAGCTATTATAACAAGCAAGATTATGATGCCGCCATTGAAGCTTTTGAAGCAGCGTTAGAAAAAGCCCCTGATTCTTTTAAACTTGAGACATCAAAAATGATGTTGGGGCTGAGTTTTTGGAAAGCAGGACATTATCTAAAAGCAAAATCCGAATTTAAGAATTTAATGCAATATAATCCCCAAAGCGCCTTTAAGCCGCTACTGGAGGACTATTTAGCAAAATTTGAAAGCGAATCCTCTTTGCCTCAATAATTAACTCAATCTGAGTGCAATAAGAATGCTTCGTTAAATGAAAATGAGTTCACTAAATGAAAAATATTATTGGATCTGAATGGTGTTTTACTTATGGGCTGAATCAAAATTCGAAGCATTTGTTTTATATGTATATTAGTATCGAGCCTGACAAATAGATTATTGTACTGTTTAGAAATTTTCGCGATATTAATCTACTAAGTTTCAATAGCAACTCTTTCCGACTCCACGACCTTCAAAATTACACGTAAGGTATCCTTTACTTTTTGTAAATCTGCTGGACTTACAGTAACAATATAATCATTAATCCCCTGTTCTTTTTCTATGATATCATCATGATAACTTAGATTGTTCACTGTGCATATTTCTGAATTAAGATTATTGATTTCTTGCATCTCGACATTAGTAATCCTTAAAGCTACATGACTGACCAATTTTACTCTCCTTTATTTTATATGAAATGAAGTATAGTGTTTTTCATGTGACCTTGAAAAGATAAGCATGTTATTTTTCTCCTAAGTTGTAAGATCTAATTGCAATTTTGTAAGATATTAATTTTGCCTAACTAAGAAATAACTTTGTAAATTATTGAAATATAAGAAATTAAATTATATCAGTAGAATAAGCCATTAGATTAATACTAATTTTATATTCAATTTTTGTGCCACAATTAGAAGCAGAATAAATATAGAAATCTAATTCTAAAAAATATCTCCTATCAGACCATACAGGTGAATAATTTATTGCGCTCACTAAGTGAATTATCATAAATAGTGTTTGAACCAAAACACCTCTTTTTGTCATTTCGACTGAAAAGAAATATCTGTAACTCCAATAATTTCAAGGCCACCAGATTTCTCACTGCGCTCGAAATGACAGTTTGGGATAGTTTTCGGTCAAACACTAAATAGGATGATTCGTTGTTCTTAAACCACACTTGTTGTTTTATTTCACACACTTAAAATATTAACAGGGAGTTCTAATTCAATGTTTTACAAGATATTAATGCCATATAATATTATGGCATATGCTTTGTAAAGACCAATAAACAGATATTAAAAGTGCAAACCCGCATTCTTATTATTTAACAGACTTCTGCAAAATATATATAAATCTCATTCTGAGCGACCTTTGGGAGCGAAGAATCTTAGAACACTAACATACTGTAAAACTGAAAGTTTTGTGGTCACAAATTCTTCGTCACTTCGTTTCTCAGAACGACAGAAAAAGAGCATTTTGCAGAAGTCTAATTATTTAATTATTTGGAGGATAATATGAAATCGAATATTTTAAATGTGTTCTTATTTGCAAACTTATTCGTATTGATTAGTGTTTATTCCGGTTATACTCAGCCTGAAAACTCTACATCAAGGTTTTCTCATAGAGGTGTTAAAGTGGCATTAGCCTCAGGTTCATTTGATATGTCTTCTGAGCGGCAACTTGAAGAGGGGGAAGGCTCGTTAATAAGCCTTGGCTATGGGTTTACTGACAGATTTTCTCTCTGGTTATCGATTACAGGAACTGAACATTCGCAGATTGATAAAAATAATTTGATATCTGAGTTCAGTGGATTTGAATTAAATATTCAACAAAAATTCGAAACTCATTCGCGACTACAGCCCTATGGCAAGGTTGGTTTTGGCATATATAGTTTGGAAGAGAAGGATTCTGATGTTTCTTTGACTGGCGCAGGAGTCAATCTGGCTTTTGGTGTAGATTACTTTTTTTCAAATCACTTTGGTGTTGGAGCGGAATTAATGTTCAAAAAACTTGATTATTTTTCTCAAAGACAAAAAACAGAAGGTGGTGAATTTGTTTCAGACTTATATCCAGATTTGAACGGCGATATTGGTGGATTTGTCATTACATTTACAATTCAATAGATACTTTCCAATTTCTCAAATTTCATGTCCTAATATTCTTGCCAAGTCAAAGTATAAAATTTCTTGCAAATAATGTAATTAATATTTATTTTACTATTACGTTTATGTAATTTTCACAAAGAGGATGATTCCAGGAATACTGATAAGAAAGACGTCATAGCTGTAAATTACCTGTTATATGAAACGTGCTATTGTAAAATTTAATATTGTTATTTGTGCGACTTTTTATTTCACTGGCAATCCAGTGTCATCTCAGACCTTTCCGGAGATTACATTATCTGGCTATGTAAAAGATGACTCTGACAACAGCCCGCTTGTTGGGGTTAATGTTTTTCTCAACAATACCACACTTGGCGGTGCAACGGATAAAAAAGGATTTTACTATATACCGGATGTACTGTTAGGAACTTATGAAATCGTTGTTTCAATGATTGGCTATCATATGCAAAAGAAGTCTATTAGATTAGCCCAGCCTGTTGATGTGAAAAATAATTTCAGATTAAAACTCAGGGTCCTTAAACTCGGAGAAGTTGAGATTGTTGGAATCCAACCAAATAATTGGCAAAAAAACTTGAAAAAGTTTAAGAAATTCTTTGTTGGAACATCTGAAAATGCATCTAAATGTAAAATTTTAAATCCTGAAGTTCTGGATTTTAAGGTTAGTAATATGACTGGGGAGTTTTCTGCAAAAGCCATTAGTTGGCTTAAATTTGAGAACTGGGCTCTTGGATATCAGATTTTATTTTATATAATAGATTTTATGGCGAATGAAAATGGAAAAATGCGATACTTATTACAAACTCAATTCAAAGAACTCACTCCTGAAAATGAAGAGATGAAACAGACCTGGCACAAAAAACGTCTGCAAGCTTACAAAGGATCTATTAGACATTTTCTGAGTTCAATGGTTGCAGGCAGGTTGGTTGAAGAAGGATATGAAATGTATCAAACTGATTACCCATATTGGAATGACATCAACAATACTAATTTTCTTCAACCGGTACCAGCCGATATGATTGATACACTCTCTCATTTTGAAAGAAAAATTTCATTTACTGATTATCTTAAAATAGTTTACAAAAATGAATTGGAAGAAAGGAACTTCTATAATTATAGACTTTTTTGGGGTAGTGAAGTCAGGAAAGTTCTTAAACAAACCTCCTGGATTAACTTGCCTGTTGGCTCTGTAACTGTTAATTCGTCTGGCAATCGTGTAGGCGGACTATTTAACTTTGAAACTTATGGTTACTGGGCATGGGAAAGATTCGCCGAAGTGCTACCATTGGATTACAAACCTCCTGATGCCGCAGAGAAATTAGAATTTTAAACTGTGTGTCGCATACGTTTAAATTAAATTCCCGCTCTTTTGAAGCATCTTTTTGGCATTTACAGCAGTTTTGTAACGGATTTTTTTGCAGATGTTTTAACCAGCATTACGCCTAACAGAATAACTGCTGTAGCTGTAATAATAAACCAATCCAGTCGTTCGCCGAGTACCAGCCAGCCCAAAAATACTGCTATTACAGGATTTATATATGCATACATGGAAACAATTGATGCAGGTAACTTGTCCAGGGCGTAGATATAAGATCCATACCCGACAATAGATCCAAAAACTGTGAGATAGCCAATAGCTGCCAAACCTGACAGACTAAATGTAAATCGATTGAATTCACCATTAATGGTTCCAACAATTATTAGAATTACTCCTGCAATGAGCATCTGAATAGCAGCCGACATCAGCGGGCGCGTTTTTATTTTTCGATACTTTGAATAAATTGAGCCGGCTCCCCAGGCCATTGGAGCAATAAATATTGCAAAAATACCTTTTAGATAGGCCGGATCTATCGAGCCTTTTATGTCGGGCCATAGTAAAAGTACTATGCCTGAAAATCCAACAAGGATTCCGGCAACTTTTTTAATATTCAGTTTATCGCCGTGAGGTAAGGCAGATTCGATTCCCACAATCCAAAAAGGCAGCGTAGATACAATGAGCGCTGCTAAACCGCTTGGTACCCACTGTAAACCCCACACTACTGTACCATTTGCAACAGCTAAAAGTGAAATTCCCACTATGGCTATGTCTATCAAGTCTCTTCGGCTCGGTAGTGAGTAGCCTCTAAACAACAAAAAGCTGATAAATATCAATCCAGCTATAAAAAAGCGAACTCCTGCGAACAGGGCGGGGGGCAGCACGCCAACTCCGATACGAATGGCTAAATATGTTGTACCCCAGAAAAAGCAAACCGCGCTCCAGGCAGCATACGCCTTTATGTTTTCATTTTTGTTCATTTTGGTATTTTGAATTTATTATTGTTGCTGACTAATTGCATTTTGTTTTATGTTACCCAATGGAAAGGAAAAAGTACACGGTAATTAAACGAATTATCACTAATTTCAGGGTGTCAGCATAGTGCCTCCAACTTTCTCAAAGTAAGTTTCGAGCACAATGGTTGTTTTGGTAATCATGTTGAGAGGAGATTTTTTTAAGCTATTGACGATGTTGTTTAATGACGCCATGCCGGCTGTGCGTACTTTGATAAAGAAGCAGTCTTCTCCAGCAATGGTGTGAATTTCCAGAATTTCTTTGCTATCCGACAATCTCTTAAGGGCTTCCTGAGTTTCCTCGGCAGGAATTCCAGGATGCTTGGCCGAAATGAAAGCAGTTATGGCTTGCCCCAAAGCCGCTGGATTGAGAATAGCGCTGTACCCTTTGATGATGTCGGTGTTTTCCAATTTTTTTACTCGTTCTGTAACAGCCGGCCGAGATAATCCGACTTCTTCAGCAATTTGTGCATGCGGTGTACGTGCATCTATAGTCAACATATCGATAATTTTGCCGTCAACTTCATTCATTTTGAAACCTACGAATAGTAATAATATAGTTAATATATATTACTATACGCATGTTATTGGAATCAAGTTCCATTGAATGGCAATTAATTCTAATTTAATAAAAACCATTATAAATGGATTCTATCACACTTATTGCTTATAATGGAACAATTCCAAATCCAAAAACGTTATAGTGTCTAATTGAAAAAAGAAAGGTAAAATGACCAGATATAATAAAACAATCACACTATTTATATTTTTACTCATCCTGATAGTGAATATACCGGCTGGCTATCAAAATTCTTGCATGACCAATCCCACGATGGTGAAAAGGGCCTGTTGCTCTGCTATTAACTCAGCTATTGAAAAAAATAAGGAAAGTATATCGTCTCAGCCCTGTGGATGCGGCATGTTCAGTTATCAAAATTCAGAAATACCTTTTATTAAGTCTTTTTTTGATCCTGCACCCAATTTAAAAGAAAATAATGCTAAATCTGAAAGCATTTCACATTTAAATAAGTTCTTATTCAAACCTTCATTATTTGAATCAAATTTTAACATTATATTTCAACCAGGTTCATCTTCTGATAAAAGAATATACATCCTCATCTCAGCATATCTCATTTGATCTTTTCATAGATTTCCCAAATATCTTATTTATAAAAATTCATTTATTTTAGTAGTAATTTCATTTACTTGTTAGACTAAGTTATTGATTATGTTATAAATTAATAGTTTGTTTTTGTTTATTTGATTGCTATATTTAAAGTAATCAAAGAAAAAGAAATTTATTTAGCAGTATTTGGTTCTGATATTATAAAATGTAATTAATTTAATTACGAATGTGTGTGAGGCAGAAAATGATAAAAATTATTATTGGTTGGACGCTAATGTTCTTTTCAATTACCTCTTTAGTCGATTTTTCCGTAGCACAGGAAAATGGACGTTTTCTCTCATTAGAACAACTGATTCAGGAGGCTTTGGAAAAAAACCCGGAAATTCAATCGGCTGAACGGAAATGGCGAGCATACCTTCAAAGACCCTCGCAAGTATCAGCGATGCCGGATCCCATGCTCAGTTATGCGCGTTTTGGCTCCAGCGTGGAAACACGGGTAGGACCACAGGAGAACGTATTCGTCCTCTCTCAAAGAATTCCTTTTCCAGGGAAACTGGGCTTAAAGAGCAAAATGGCCGGTCAGGACGCGTTGGCTGAACAACAAAGATATGAAGCAACAAAAAGAGATGTTACATTTAAAGTTAAACAGGCGTACTTTGATTTGTATTGGATTGATCAGTCCATTGCGACTTTGACTGAATACCTGTCGCTTTTACAGGATTTTACCCGGGTGGCAGAACAAAAGTACGCTACGGGTCAGGGCATTCAAGCTAACGTGCTCAAATCACAGGTAGAAATTTCTAACGTTATAAAAAATAGGCTTGGATTTGAGAAGATGCGACGAGGAGCGGCAGCCCGCATAAAAGCACTATTAGATAGTCCGCAGAATACGGAGCTGAGCCAGGCAGCCATGATAGATTCCAGCAGAATCCAATTGGATGAAGAAGCTTTAGTCACACAAGCAATGTCACAACGGGAAGAGCTGCAAGCAGTACAGGCAATGATTGGCAAAAGTGAATTTATGAAAAGCCTGGCAAAAAAGAATTACTTCCCTGATTTCAATTTTCAAGCTAATTATGTGGATATTTCACGAGGTATGAGTGTTGCGCCTGATGCTGGCAAGAACGCCTGGTCATTAATGGTTGGTATTAACTTACCAATTTGGCTTGGTAAACGCAAAGCTGCTGTGCGAGAAGCAGACGAGGTGATTTCGTCAAACAAACTTTATTATGAAAATTTAGAAAATCAGGTGAAATCGGAAATCAAAGATTTATATTATCAGATACAAATATCTGGTCAGACCCTGGACCTGTACGAACAAGGTCTACTTATACAAGCGGAAAGCAGCTTAGAGTCGGCCATGGCCAGCTATCGAACCGGCAGGTTGGATTTTCTCAATCTATTAGATGCCGAGCGCATGCTTTTGAACCTGAATTTGGGATATGTGAAAGAGCAGTCGAATTACCAGAAACAAGTAGCGGCCATGGAACGAACTGTTGGTGGCCAATTGCCATAATGATTTAAAGGTAATTTAGATTATTTTGCTTTAAAATATTAATTTAGGAGAACATAGTCATGTTTAGACAAAAATTGTGCAAAAAGAGAACCTACGATACCGTTTTATTAATGCTTTTTTTTACCTTTCTAATCTCGACTACCTTTTTCATTGCTTGTGGGAAAAATGATACTAGCGAGGAAACGGCTGCCGGTGAAAATCAGCTCTGGACCTGCGGCATGCACCCACAGGTAATCCTGGAAGAACCGGGGAATTGCCCCATTTGTGGTATGAAATTAACCCCATTGAAATCCGAGACAATGGCAGTTACCAGTGCAGAGCCTGAGCACTCTGAAGAAGAGCATCGTGCGATGACGACAGATGTTGGCAAAGCAAATGACGTCAAGAAAAAAGACAAAAAGATTGCTTACTGGCGCGCCCCAATGGATCCCACTTACATTTCGGATAAACCTGGAAAGTCTCCTATGGGGATGGATCTCATTCCGGTGTATGAAGGGGAAGAAGTTAGTTCAGGGTCGACCATCTCTATTGATCCGGTCACGGTACAAAATATGGGGGTTCGAACGGTTGACGTTAAACGACAGCCATTTATCCGGGTTATTCGAACCGTAGGGCATATTGATTATAACGAAGAAACCCTTTATATCGTCAATCTTAAATTTGATGGTTGGATTGAAAAGCTTTATGTAAATCGAACAGGTGATTTGGTCAGAAAAGGCCAGCGACTCTTTTCGATTTATTCGCCTGAGCTGGTTGCCACCCAGGAAGAGTATCTTTTAGCCTATAAAAATCAGCAGAAGCTGGCTGAAAGCGAGTTTGAAGAAGTTAGTCAGGGCGCTAAAAGCCTTTTGGATGCAGCAAAACAGCGTTTGAAATATTGGGATATTTCTGATGCGCAAATCAAGAATTTGGAAAGCGCCGGCCAGGTTCGTAAAACATTAAATCATTACTCGCCAGCAGGCGGCATTGTTTTCCATAAAAATGCCGTGGAAGGAGCATACATCAAAGCTGGCATGGATTTATTTCGAATAGCCGATCTTTCAACTGTCTGGGTTTATGCACACATATTTGAATATGAACTGCCCTGGATTAAAATAGGGCAAACGGTGCACATGGAATTACCATATATTCCAGGCAAACCCTTTATGGGCAAAGTAGATTATATCTACCCATATCTGGACTCTAAAACCCGGGATGTTAAAATTCGTTTAGTGTTCGAAAATCCAGCTTTGGAATTAAAGCCGCAAATGTACGCTAATATATCTATCGAATCGAAAGCTGGCGATAATGAACTGGTGATTCCCAGTGAAGCGATTATTCGGTCAGGGACACGCAATTTAGTTTTCATTGATCTTGGCGGCGGGAAATTTAAACCGCAGGACGTTGTGATAGGCCCTGAGGGAGATGGCGGTTTAGTTAAAGTTGCTGCTGGATTACAGGAAGGTCAGCGCATTGTTACCAGCGCTCAATTTCTTTTGGATTCTGAAAGTCGTTTACGGGAAGCGATTCAAAAGATGCTGGATTCGCGCAAATGAGCTCCAGGTGCTCATATTCACTGAATATTTCATCGATAATTGCGGAGTAATGGATTTATGGAGTATTGGAGAATTTTAAAAATTTCTATGGGAAGATTGAGTCCATTTATCCAAAACTCCATTACTCCAGCAGGATTATAAGGATATTTCTGAACGGAACATTAAAATATATGTGAGGACTAATAATGTTAGAAAAAATTATAGAATGGTCAGTGAATAATCGTTTCATGGTTATTTTAGCAACTCTATTTGCCATACTTTTGGGTGTTGTAGCCATGCTGCAAACACCGATTGACGCAATACCCGACCTGTCGGATGTTCAGGTTATCATTTACACCGAATATCCCGGGCAGGCGCCGCAGGTGATTGAAGACCAGGTAACTTACCCTTTAACCACTTCTATGTTAGCGGTTCCGTACGCAACGGTAGTACGCGGCTATTCTTTTTTTGGCTTTTCCATGGTTTACATCATTTTCGAAGATGGGACTGATCTGTACTGGGCGCGCAGCCGGGTGCTGGAATATCTTAATTATGTTTCAAATAAACTGCCGCAGGGTATTACTCCGAGTCTCGGTCCGGACGCCACCGGTGTGGGTTGGGTTTATGAGTACGTTTTGAAAAGCGACACACACGACTTAGCTCAACTGCGCAGCATCCAGGATTGGTATCTGCGCTATGAGCTCACCGCTGTTAAAGGCGTCTCCGAAGTGGCGAGTATCGGCGGCTATGTGAAACAATATCAGGTTGAAGTCGATCCGAATAAATTGCTCATTTACAATATTCCTCTTCAAAAAGTAACCAAAGCGATTCAGAGGGCAAATAGCGATGTTGGGGGGCGGCTGCTGGAGATGGGTGAAACCGAGTTTATGGTGCGCGGTTTAGGCTATATTCAATCGATTAGTGATTTGGAAAAAGTTACATTGGGCGTGGATGCGCGCGGTGTGCCAATCACGCTTAAGCATGTGGCCAATATTCACCTCGGCCCTGAGTTGCGGCGCGGGCTGACTGAACTAAATGGTGAAGGCGAGGTCGTTGGCGGCATAGTGATTATGCGTTTTGGCGAGAATGCGCTCAAGACTATTAACGGCGTTAAAGCACGCCTGGAAGAACTCAAAAAAAGCTTGCCGGAAGGCGTAGAGATTGTTCAGGTTTACGATCGCTCCGGATTGATAAACCGGGCTATTGACAATTTAACCGGAAAACTAATTGAAGAAATTGCAGTTGTTGCACTTGTTTGCATTATCTTTCTCTTGCATTTTCGCAGTGCGTTTGTAGCTATTTTTACCCTGCCTGTTGCAATCCTCATTTCGTTCATAATCATGTTTAAGCAGGGCGTCAATGCCAATATCATGTCCCTGGGTGGTATCGCAATTGCTATTGGCGTCATGGTCGATGCAGCCATCGTTATGATTGAGAATGCACACAAGCATCTTGAACGTGACAAAGGTAAGAAAGACCATTGGCAAATCATCATCGATTCATCGAAAGAGGTAGGCCCGGCATTATTTTACTCTTTGCTAATTATCGTGGTTTCCTTTTTTCCGGTTTTCGCGCTGGAAGCTCAAGAGGGCCGCTTGTTCAAACCGCTTGCTTTTACAAAAACCTACGCAATGGGTGCTTCGGCGTTTTTGGCCATAACCATTGTGCCGGTGTTGTTGGGTTATTTGGTTCGAGGCAATATAATGCCTGAAAGCAAGAACCCAATGAGTCGTTTTCTGATTTGGATTTACAGGCCGGTGATAACATGGGTTCTGAAATTCAAGAAAGCGACGCTAGCTATTGCTTTTGTCATTATGGGAATAACGATTTTTCCACTAAGCCAGTTGGGCTCTGAATTTATGCCTCCTCTTTATGAAGGCGACCTACTCTACATGCCCACAACTGACCCGGGAATCAGCATCACGAAAGCCCGGGAGTTATTGCAGCAGACCGATAAAATTATCAAGCAATTCCCGGAAGTACACCATGTTTTGGGCAAAATTGGTCGGGCTGAAACAGCTACCGACCCGGCACCTCTTTCTATGATTGAAACCACGATTATGCTTAAACCGGAAGATGAGTGGCGGCCCGGCATGACGCCGGATAAGCTGATCGATGAAATGAATGCCGCCATCCAATTTCCAGGTCTGACAAACGCCTGGACCATGCCCATTAAAACGCGCATCGACATGCTTGCGACCGGTATTAAAACGCCGGTGGGCATCAAACTTATGGGAAATGATTTACAGGTACTGGCAGATTTAGCCCAGGAAGTCGCTGGCGTCATTCAGGAAGTCCCCGGCACATTGAGCGTATTTCCGGAAAAAACCGTGGGTGGCAATTACCTCGATTTCAAAATCAAACGTGAAGAAGCGATGCGCTACGGGCTGAATGTCGGCGATATTCAAGATGTCATCAAAAGCGCCATTGGCGGAATGAATGTGACTCAAACCGTAGAAGGTCTGGAGCGTTATCCGGTTAACGTGCGGTACAGCCGGGAACTTCGTGATAATCCCGAAGCGCTGAAAAGAGTTCTTATTTCTACGCCAACCGGCGCCCAGATTCCTATCAGCCAGGTGGCTGACATCGAAATTAAGAAAGGTCCTCCGGGGATTAAGAGCGAAAATGCCAAGCGCACGGCATGGATTTATGTGGATATAAAAGATATCGATGTCGGTACGTATGTGACAAATGCTCAGAAGATTGTAGATGAGCGTATAAAGCTGCCCACAGGCTATACTCTGATTTGGAGCGGTCAATACGAATATATGCAGCGCGCCAAAGAGAAGATGCAATTGGTGATTCCGGTCACCCTGGTAATCATCTTCGTGCTGCTCTTTATGAATTTCAAAAATTTGACAGAAAGCTTGATCGTGATGTGCAGCCTGCCATTTTCCCTGGTAGGCGGCATCTGGTTCATGTATATTCTTGATTATAATTTCAGCGTGGCAGTGGCGGTGGGGTTTATCGCCCTGGCCGGAGTTGCCGCCGAAACCGGTGTGGTGATGATAATTTACCTTGATCACGCTTTCAAGCATTGGAAAGATCAGGGAAAGATGGTGACTGTTAAGCATTTAGACGGCTCTATTATGGAAGGAGCTGTGGATCGTGTACGTCCCAAAATCATGACCGTGGTCTCCACCATGGCCGGTTTGATCCCCATCATGTGGGGCCATGGAGCGGGCTCCGACGTTATGAAACGAATTGCTGCGCCTATGGTCGGCGGTATGGTTTCATCCACATTGCTCACGCTTATTGTGATTCCAGCAATTTATTTTCTCTATAAGAGCTGGGAGAATCGCAAGAATTGGGTAGAGGAGGAAGAATAAAATTGTGACCACTCGTTGATTCCAAATCAGCGAGTGGTAAAATTTCTTATAAATAAGAAATGTAAACATAGATTTTGTTGAAAATAAGAAAATTATTTATTGAACAATCTAAAATTTCTGTGGTATAATTATTGTTATAACAATTATAAAATTGAGTCCATCAAAATAATCTAATGCTAAGCAAAATAAATAAAATAATTTCACTGTGTTTGTTTATACCAATCCTTATTTTGAGTAATTCATCTGGATTGTCTGGTTTTTGCCAAATGGATAGTGATATCAAACTTATGGCATGTTGTGATGGTATGGATTCAACAGTCAAACTGACAGACGTACATCATGCATCGCGAACCTGCACTTGCCATATATCAGATAATTCACAATCACAGATGCCTATGGCCATATTGCTGGAATTATCAAAAACGAACATAAAAAAAATTGACAAACAATTTGAAAATAATTCTTCCTATTTAACTTTAAATTTAGACTCAATCAATAATTCTAAACATTTTGAAATTGACTCTAAACAGAGAGCCCCTGCAGATTTAAAAATCTACGGCCTTGTTTCCTCTTATCTAATTTGATCTACTTCTTAAGCTTTTTTATTTGCACCGAATTTTATGTAAACCTGAACATTTAGAAATTATTAGTTCCGGACAAATCAACATTCATTGGTGCTTATTTCAAAGTTTTTATTCAACATAATTCCAAAGCAAAATAGTTTATAATAGAAAGGAAATTCATAGAGTACCGAATTTCCGTACCTTAAAATTAGGTTACAAATGAAGCTCAAAAGGAGCCGTTATGAATAGCATAGGAAACGGTCTTTTATTGTTTGCATTTATTCTTACAGGTTATGCGTCCTGGGTAGCATTTATGGGCGGACGGTGGCGGAACAACAAAATGATTGATCACGCTGAGCGTTGTAAAACTAATCTCAAACGGGTGTCAAATCCGTAGGAGGTGTAAATGTCATGAAAAGATATATTTTGAAAAGACTTATTTTTATTAATAAAATTTTCCTGGTAAGTACTTTCTCGCTCTTTTTTGTTTCCAATCCTTCTGCATTCGCGCAAGGTATTGCCCTGAAAATATTAGGAGATTTTCAAGAAGGTTGGAACATGCATTGGATCGAGAGGAATTTAAAGCAACTGCCTACTCAATATCGGATGGACACGAATTCGTCTGAAAAGCCTGCTCCATATCGAGTCGTGGATGATAAGAAAAATTTAGTTCTTGAGATGGAGAGTAAGGAAGGAGTTATAGCGCTCTGGCGCATGTTAAATATTCATCCGGTTAAATTCGGGAAAATTAAATGGCAATGGAAGGTGGATAGAAGTTTAACCCATAATAAGAAAGAAAAGCAAAAAGTTGGTGATGACTATGCAGCCAGATTATTTATTGTTTTTGAACCTCACCTTTTGAGCTGGAAAACACGTGCTCTTTGCTACGTTTGGGCAGGTAAAGAACCTGTGGGAAGCGCCTATAAGAATCCTTATTCAAAAAGTGTCGGAACCATTGTTGTCGAAAGTGGCAACATACAGGCTGGTGAATGGGTACGTGAAGAAAGAAACTTTGTGAAGGACTATGAAAAATTCTTTGGAGAGGCTCCTAAAATGGTTTCTGCTATAGCCATAATGGTAGATACGGATAATACACAATCGGAAGCCATTGCCTGGTTTGATGAGATCATTTTGGAATTATTGAATATTGAGATTAAAATTAGTGAAAAAGCGATGAAAGGTTTAAAACTAATTCTTAAAGAAATGCAAGATTAAAACCTGGGAAAATAGAGAATTTGAGATGTCTAAGAAGAAATCAGTCAAAAAGTCTTATTCCCAAAAGTTCAATGACCTACGCAAAATTAAGTTTCTACTTTTGGGTACTTTACTTGGACTATCTGTTGGTGGATTAGTTGTAATGATTGTGACATCTGTGAATAAATCCCAGGTAATGCATGATACTAGGAACTACCACCCGGCTACCTATGCAGTCGCCGAAAAATTTATGTGCGGTTGCCCTGACTGTGAGATGGAATTGGTGAACTGTGATTGCAACAATAGTGCAGGCGGTACCTACGAATTATACTACATCTCTGAGCGCTTGAAAGAGGGATTCTCTGAGGAGCAAGTAATTAAAGATGTCAATGACAAATTTGGCCGAATTAAGAATAAAAATCAACACCAAATAAATAAATAGATTTTATTATATAAAAAAGGAGTTGAGTATGATTAGATATAAAAGACTTGTAAAAATGTGGGGATTCATTATTCTTATATTAAATTTTCCAATAAAATCTGCTTTCACCCAAAAAGAGAATCAAGTAAATAATACAACTGTTAGCAGCCATATCGCAGATAGTTGTGCACTAATGGAAGTGATTTTTAAAGTGAGTTCAGGAAATAATGAGAATGGTAGTTTACAATATCTCCAGACCGATTCTCTGTTAAGAATGGATGGAGTACGCTATGTTGGGATTAACTACAGGTCCAAAGAAGTCATTGTGAGATATTTTGCCTCAAAAGTAAGTCAGGATAAGATACTTTCGACACTTAAAGCGATTGCAAACTCTGCTTTCGTAGTTGTTGAAGATCCCAGGATTGTTGACTCTGAGATGGTTTCAAAATCACCTGACGATAGAAATAATGTTTTGAGTCCTGACTATTCGAAATTGCATATTAAATGTATTACTCATCAAGACGCTCATACACTTTGTAAAGAGCATCTGAATATTGATATTCGGGAACAATATCCACTTGAAAACTGTTATGTGGTACAAGTTAACTTTCAAACAAAAAATCACATTGACATCACTTATGACTGGCTATCCCAGGCATTTCTTGTAGATGATAAAGGAGAGCTTATTAAGCCCTTGACCTGGCTTGAACTTCCATTAATAAAAGAGAACAGAGAACGCGGACCCATTTCAGGACTGTTAATATTTCCAAAGATTCCGTTACTAAAACTCGGTTTAAATTTGCGCTTGCTAAGGGCTAACGGTGACGGTTACGACAGTTACAATGTGGATGTACAACAGGTTCAAAACTCAAATGAAAGGAGGTGATGAAAATGTTTGTAAGGCTTAAGATAGCATACGATCCGGTATGTGGCCGAAAAGTAAAATTCAAAAAAGCGGCTGGGAGCAGACAGTATCGCGCGGAAATATTTTACTTTTGCTCTGAAAAATGTATTGCAGAATTTGATAAAGAACTGGAAAATGTAATAAAACAGAATAATCAGGAGGTGTTAAAATGCCAATAGATCCAGTTTGTGGAATGACAGTAGATGAACATAGTCCAGTGATCAGTAAATATCAAGACGCTACTGTCTATTTCTGTGGTGAATCATGCAAGGAAAAGTTCGATATTAATCCACAAATGTATTATGACAAAATGGAAAATGGAATGAATGCCGAGGTTTGTAAAGTGCCAGAAAATGACGCGACCAGTACTGGAGCTAAAATAGCAAAAGAAAAGGTAAAATTAATTATTCCAATTGAAGGCATAAGTTGTGCGAGTTGTGTCGCTAAAATCGAGAAAGGATTGCAGAGTGAAGAAGGGGTCATTCAGGCTTCGGTCAATTTCGGTACGAAGAAGGCTACTATATTTTATGATTCTCAACGAGTATCACCGAGTGTGATAGTGAAAAAGGTGTCAGATTCAGGTTATTCTTCTATCACTGAAAAGGCTGTTTTGCCTATTTCAGGAATGAGCTGTGCCAGTTGTGTGCAAAAGATCGAAAAAGCGCTGATGGAAACACCCGGGGTCATCTCTGCCAGTGTCAACTTTGCTACAGAAAAAGCCAGTGTAAGCTATTTGGGATCACAGGTCAGCCTTCAGGAGTTGAAAATGGTGGTCCACAACACAGGTTATAAAGTGCGTGCAGTCAAAGAGGATACGGAAGAGAAGGATTGGGAGAAAATTGCGCAGGAAAATGAAATCCGTACCTTACGCACCAAACTGCTATTGGGCGCAGTATTAAGTTTAGCAATTTTTCTGGGAAGCATGCCCGAGTTGTTTACGTGGGTTCCTGAATTATTTACCAGTTTTTGGGCTTTGCTCATTATGACTTCTCCAGTGCAGTTCTGGGTAGGCTGGCAGTTCTATCGTGGCTTCTGGGCAGCTTTAAAACATAAGTCAGCTGATATGAACACTTTGATTGCCGTGGGTACCTCTGCAGCTTACCTTTATAGTTTAGCTGCGACTATGTTTCCGGCCTTTTTTATTGCGGCTGGTCAGCAGCCTAAAGTCTATTTTGACACCTCAGCAATCATTATAACACTGATTCTCCTGGGTCGGTATTTAGAAGCCAGGGCAAAAGGACATACCAGCGACGCCATCAAAAAGCTAATGGGTTTGCAAGCAAAGACAGCCAGAGTGGTCAGGAACGGGGAAGAGGTTGACATCCCCGTAGAAACGGTTGAAATAGGAGACATTGTGGTAGTAAGACCGGGAGAAAAAGTACCGGTAGATGGCGAAATTATCGAAGGCAGTTCGGCTTTAGATGAGTCTATGCTGACAGGAGAGAGTCTGCCGGTTGAGAAGTCTGTCGGCGATGAAGTTGTCGGGGCGACTATCAACAAAACAGGCGCTTTTAAATTTAAAACGACTAAAGTTGGCAGTGATACTGTTCTTGCTCAAATAATTAAGTTGGTCGAGGATGCACAGGGTTCCAAAGCGCCCATTCAGCGTTTAGCGGATAAGATTAGCGGTATTTTTGTGCCCATTGTTATTGGCCTTGCCGTGGTAACCTTTATCACATGGTTGATCTTTGGACCAGCGCCTTCTTTTATTTTTGCCTTATTGAATTTTGTTGCTGTACTAATCATCGCCTGCCCTTGTGCTCTCGGATTGGCCACGCCCACGGCCATCATGGTAGGCACAGGTAAAGGAGCGGAAAATGGTGTTCTGATAAAAGGAGGTGAAAGTCTCGAAACTGCACATCGTCTGAATACCATCATATTTGACAAAACAGGGACTCTAACTAAAGGTGAACCAGAAGTTACAGATATTGTGCCCCTTAACGATTACAAAGAGGAAACGATTTTATATTTGGCCGCTTCTGCTGAAAAATATTCTGAACATCCACTTGGAGAGGCCATTGTAAAACGGGCGAAAGAGCTGGGAGTTAACCTCACCGATCCCTCAGAATTCAATGCCATTCCGGGGCATGGTATTGAAGCCACTGTGAATGGCACAGTTGTGCTGCTCGGAAACCTGAAGTTGATGCAGAAACATGCAGTACAATTGGGTGCGCTTGAAGCTAAAGCAAAAGCCCTGTCTAATGAAGGAAAAACCCCCATGTTTGTTGCCGATAATGGCAAAGCAACTGGAATCGTGGCGGTTGCGGACACGCTTAAAGAACAGTCGGCTAAAGCGGTTGCTGCTTTGCATGAATTGGGAATTGAGGTGGCTATGATTACCGGCGACAATCGTAGAACCGCTGAAGCCATTGCAAGTCAGGTTGGGATTGATCGGGTGCTGGCAGAGGTCTTGCCGGAGGATAAAGCACAGGAAGTGAAAAAGTTACAGGATGAAGGCCGGATAGTAGCCATGGTAGGAGATGGCATCAATGATGCTCCTGCATTAGCTCAATCGGATATCGGTATCGCCATTGGCACTGGCACAGATGTGGCCATGGAAGCCTCGGACATCACTCTGATTTCAGATGACTTGCGCGCGGTGGTGACGGCTATCCAGTTGTCGAAGAAGACCATGCGCGTGATCAAGCAAAATCTCTTTTGGGCATTTTTCTATAATAGCGCCTTTATTCCAGTGGCAGCAGGGATTTTATTTCCCTTCTTTGGTGTTTTACTCAATCCAGTATTTGCAGCAGTGGCCATGGCAGCAAGTTCAATTTCCGTGGTCAGCAATTCACTGCGATTGAAACGATTTCGAGCTTAGAATTGATTTAAAATAAATAGACTTGAATACAAATTAAATCACTTAATATAAAACTAATTTCATAACAAAACAAAAGGAGATATATTATGAAATCATTAACCACAGTAACACTCAGTGCATGTCTTTTTCTTTTCAGTGCAGTGGCTATGCCGCAAGAAAAAAAGATGAATGACGGTATGCACAAACACATGATGCAGATGATGCAGGATTCCACCATGATGAACATGATGATGGATAACATCGCCAAGGATGACAATTTGCACATGAAGATGATGAATAAAATGATGATAGCCTGTAAATCGGACACATCTAAAATGATGGGTATGTGCAAAGCCATGATGGAAGACCAGGACATGCAACCCATGATGATGAAGATGATGAAAATGGATAAGATTAAACCCAGGATGATTGAGACAAAAAAGACATCCAGTATAAAACAACAAAAAAAGCAAGAAAACAATCACGAAGAACATCACAAGAACAAATAAGCAGAAATTATTCTCCCGCAGGTCTAAATCCTGCGGGAGATACTATTCGAGAATTTTGATCAAAAGGAGTATCAATTATGAAACGCTTGTCATTCACGGCTATTATAGCAATTCTGTTTGTTTTGAACCTGGCCGGATTGGCACAGGAAAAGACAATCGATCGTAGACCGCAGACACACATGCTGTCGATGTTGAAAGATTCTACAATGATGGATATGATGATGAAGCAAATCGCCAAAGACGACCACATGCGTATGATGATGTTGCACAAGATGATGCAATCGGCTAAAGGGGAAAAAGGTAAAATGATGGAAATGTGTAATGCAATGGTGCAAGATAAAGATTTGCATTCAACGATGATGAAAATGATGGAGACCGAAACACAAACAACCGAAAATGTTGGCCTGGAAATTCTTGTCAAATTTAAACCTGATGTCGATGAGGCGCAGATCAATTCCATGTCCGCAGAAATTGGGCTGCAGCAAATTAAGGAAATCAGAGAGTTGAATTTAAGAGTGTTCAAAATTACCTCAAAAAAGAGCCTGATAGACGTAATCGCACACTGCCAGAAAGAGCCTTTTGTGGAATACGCTGAACCGAATCAACAGTTTAAAACTCAAAAGAAATGATAAAAGCGGTGGAATCTTTCTGCAGATTTATCATTCAGCGGTTGGATTAACCTTTGCAAAAAAAAATATGGAGATTAAATATGAATTTATTACCTGGAATAGAAACCATACAAAACATTCACCCATTATTTGTCCATTTTCCTGTTGCTTTAATTTTGACTACCCTTCTGTTTGAAGCATTCTGGTGGATGACTAAAAAGGATAAATTTCGAGATTTCGCCACTTATTTGCTTGTTTTAAGTGTGCTATTCTCTGTGGCGGCGGTAATCACCGGATACCTGGCTTCGAATAGTCTGGGGCATGATGCGCCAGGGCACGATTTTGTACACGAACACAGGAATGTTATGATGTGGATGAGCGGTATTTTGCTTGTCACTGTGTTCTCAGTGCTGTTTGTGCGCCCTTTGCGCGAAGGCAATTTACGTCGCCTGCTAATTATACCTCTTCTGGTGATCGGCGCTTTACTCGTTTACGGGGCAGACAAAGGCGGCCAGCTGGTATTTGAATATG
This sequence comes from uncultured Cytophagia bacterium, assembly GCA_964539665.1. Taxonomy (GTDB): domain Bacteria; phylum Zhuqueibacterota; class Zhuqueibacteria; order Oceanimicrobiales; family Oceanimicrobiaceae; genus CAZIKB01. Next base: position 219 of record CAZIKB010000008.1, on the reverse strand, counting down.
GTATGGGTGTGAAAGCGATTTCTGAAGATGTGGAGCACGGTTCGAGCGGTCATACAAATGTAGAGAAGAGTACTAATGAGGATCCTGAAAATCGCACTGCCGTACCTGATTCAAGTATGCAAAAAAAGCATATTCACTCAGATGGACATGAACATCAGCATTAACATGGAAACATTAAGTTTTTAATTTAACCTGAATAATTCACAAACTTTAAAAAAC
>CAZIKB010000007.1:0-84250 GCA_964539665.1 uncultured Cytophagia bacterium | reverse complement strand
AGCCGTAGCCTTTGACCGTTTTGGCTGATATTACAGTCGGGCTTCCTTCAGGTTCAACAGCAGCCTGGTATGCCGCGAAGACTTTCTCTGGATCATGACCGCCGCGTCTGAGTTTCTGCAACTGTTCATCTGAATGATGTTCAACCATCCTAAGCAGCTCCGGGTACTTTCCGAAAAAATCCTTACGGATAAAATCACCCGTCTCAACTGTATATTTCTGATATTGCCCGTCCACGCATTCGTTCATGCGTTGCACCAGCAGACCTTTTGCATCCCGGGCAAGTAATGGGTCCCAATCATCGCCCCAGATAACTTTAATGACATTCCAGCCAGCGCCACGAAATATTCTTTCCAGCTCCTGGATAATCTTGCCGTTACCCCTGACCGGACCATCCAAACGTTGCAGATTACAGTTAATGACGAATATCAGATTGTCCAACTGTTCCCGAGCCGCCAAAGTTATGGCGCCCAGGGTTTCAGGCTCATCGGTTTCACCGTCGCCAAGAAACGCCCAAACATGCCTAGCTTCCGTATCCTTAATGCCGCGATCCTGCAAATAATGGTTAAAGCGTGCCTGATAAATGGCTGTAATTGGCGACAATCCCATAGAGACAGTTGGGAATTCCCAAAAATCTGGCATCAACCACGGATGCGGATATGATGAAAGACCACCACCTGTTGCCAATTCCCGCCGGAAATTTTTCATTTGAGTCAGTTTTATTCTACCTTCAATAAAAGCACGGGCATAGATTCCCGGCGAAGCATGTCCCTGAAAAAATATTTGATCGCCGTTAAATTCCTTTTCCCGTGCCCTAAAAAAATGATTAAATCCGACTTCATAGAGAGTTGCCGCAGATGCGTACGTCGAGATATGGCCGCCAATACCCGGGTAATTTTTATTTGCGCGAACAACCAGCGCCATCGCATTCCAGCGAATAATACTTTTCATACGTCGTTCAATTTGCCGATTCCCGGGGAAAGCAGGCTGTTTTTCAACTGGAATAGTATTCACGTAAGGCGTGTTGGCTGTGAAAGGCAATTGTATCCCCTCTTGCTGCCCTTTTTCAACCAGCCTATTTAATATAAACTTTGTACGGTCATCGCCTTTTATCTGGATAATTTCCTCGAGCGCTTCAAGCCACTCTCCGGTCTCCTCAATATCCGTATCACCGTTGTGATTTGTTTGAGACATAAATTTAGATACAATCTCAGTTGACATTAAAATTCCTCCCGGTTATTACCTGCGCACGGTTAATGATATATTCTAATAATTTATAAACATAAATATAGTTAAAATTATTCTCGTGGATTAATCGAGGATTAAATGTTATATATTCTGCTGCTATTTTGCAAAATGTGGGAAAGATTCATTTTCAGAGTTTGGAGCCTGATCGTTCATGGTATATATAAATTGACATTGAGCCCACAACTTCATTTTCAAAATAAAATACATTTTTAAACAAATGTCAACTGAAAATAACTTTCTAGAATATAAACCTTTTAATCATTTGATTGGCTCGCAAAATGCATCAGAATAATTTTCCACAAGCCCATTTAAACGATCAATAAGATTATTTAATTCAGAAAGATTTTGGTTTTTTGAAGCAACCTCTAATTCCAAGCCTAATTGAGTGATTTCCTTGAATCCATAACTACTACCGCTTCCTTTCATGCTGTGTCCTATCATTGAGATTTCATTAAAATTATGGACTTTCAGTGATTCTACCAGCACAGCGGTACGCTCTTTTAAATTCTCAACATAGACAACCTTGAGCTTCTCCATTTCTTTCTGAATTTCTTCATCTATTGATTCGTAAGGCGGTTTAGATGAAGGCGCATCTATTCTAACCTGTTTTATATGCTTTTGTACACACTCGAGCAGGCGCTTTTTATTAATGGGTTTCATGAGATAGTCATCACAACCAACACTTCGACACTTTTCGGCGTCGCCTTTCATTGCACACGCTGTTAAAGCAATTACTGGTAACGACTCAAATTTTGGATTACTACGAATACGTTTCGTAGTCTCGAATCCATCCATTTTGGGCATTTGCATATCCATTAAAACCAAATCAAAGCTTTCTACTTCGATTGCTCTCAGGACTTGCTGACCGTTTTCAACAATGCTAATTTTATAATCCAATCTGGTAAAAATTTTCTTAAGCAAACGCCAATTCATTTCATTATCCTCAGCTAAAAGAATGTGTGGAGCATTTGAATGATCTAATTTTATTACGTCGCACTTTTTTAGCTTAGCATGAATCTTAGAACTTTTTTCTTTATTTACAGTTATAACTTCTTTGATATTTGTAACTTGCTCAGGTTTATTTTTCTCCGAACAGTATATCAATGGGATGCAAACTGTAAAAGTTGAACCTACCCCTTGCCTGCTTTTTAAATGAATGGTACCACCCATATTTTCAATTAATTTTTTGGTAATTGTCAGGCCTAAACCTGTGCCCTGATATTGTCTCGTTGATGAACCATCCACCTGATGAAATGTTTGATAAATATTTTCCTGCTCTTTTTCAGGAATTCCAATTCCGCTATCTTTCACTGTAATTTTCAATGGTAACTGATTAGGTTTTAAGGAACTTAGTTTACCTTTACTCACAGTGATATTAATAAAACCAGCTTCAGTGAATTTAGCAGCATTAGAAAGCAAATTCAGAAAAATCTGACCAATCCGTGTTGGATCTCCCATTAGTATCTCAGGAATGTTGGGTGATATTTTTAAGTTTAGTTCAACATCTTTCTCAAATAAGTGGGGGTGAATCACATGCATTTTGTCCTCAATCACATCTGTCAAAATGAATGGTTCTGATTCAAATTCTATACCCTGAAATTCAATTTTAGATAGATCCAATATTTCATTAATTAAACTAAGTAAAAAATTTCCAGAAGCCTGGATGATTCTCGCAAATTCTTTTTGTTCTTCACTCAGCTTGTCTTCCAATAAGAGTTCTGAATAACCAAGAATTCCATTGAGAGGTGTGCGTATCTCATGACTCATATTTGCCAGAAATTCACTTTTCGCCCGGTTTGCTCTCTCGGAAACATCCTTAGCTTTTTTCAGCTCTAATAAAGCTTGTTTCCGCTGTGTAATGTCATGAGCCACCATGACCATACGAACAGCCTGACCTTTGGAATTACAAATCACATTGCTGGAAATCCCCAATGCCCGCCATGATCTATCTTTATGCCGCATACGATATTCTAAAACATATCCCTTCCTTGATTTCATTGCTCGATGAAAAACTTTGATTGCCTGCGACTGATCGTCCGGGTGAACGGTTGCGAAACACCACGTACCTTGCATTTCCTCGGGTGAAAACCCTAATAGTGTTTCAAAGGATGGGCTATTGTAAAGATAGTTTTCTTTGCAATCAATAACAGCGATCAGATCAGCAGCATTTTCAGTAATAAGACGAAACATTTCTTCACTCTGCCGCAGGGCCTTTTCATTTTCAAGCAACTGTTTATGATTTACAACCATTTCCTGGAACGCAGCTCCCAATTGCTGTTTACTGGCTACAAGCTCATCATTAATTGATTTTAACTCCTCTTCTGTCCGCTTTCTTTCTGTAATATCCCGAATTACACCTTCATAATGCAATATTTTTCCGGATTCATCATAGACAATTTGCATGTTATCCTCAACCCAAATTTCCTCACCATTTTTTTTCTTCAATCGAAAAATTAATTTTTCATGCTTATTGCCATTTTTTAATGATTCCAGGGCGGCGCCCCTGTCCCGGCTGCTAAAAAACAAATCACGGGGGATTGAAAGCTTAGTGACTTCTTCTTTTGTATTATAACCCAGCATTTTCACAAAAGAATTATTAACCGTAATCAGTCTTCCCTCAGGAGTGCTTCGATAGATACCATCTGGTACTCGTTCTACTAATTGACGATATCGGTCTTCTGACTTGCTAATAGCCTCTTTAATAAGAATACGGTCACTCACGTCCCGTATGTTTACCAACACAACCTTTTTGTTTCCCCAATCAATCATTGTTGCGGTTAAATCGGCTATTATAACGGCTGCATCTCTTTTTTGAAATTCCTGTTCCACGAATACTGCATTTTGTATGCTCAGATCAGCAAATAATGCTGAGTAAATTTTTTCAGAAAATGGTGGAAATAAAATCGAAAATGGCTGACCAACCAGGTTTTTTTCTTTATGATCAAATAGTGCTATTGCCGTTTTATTCACCAGCAGAATCTCGCAAGTTATAGCATCCACCAGGAACATGGCGTCCTGAGATTCCTGAAATAGAATCTTAAATCGCTGTTCACTCAGCTTTTGAGCTTCAAACGCTGACTTGTGTTCTGTAATATCCATGAAATTTATTTGAATGGCTCGTTTACCTTTGTATTCTATCCGTGTGCCATGTAATTCAGTAATAATCTTTTGATTATTTTTATGAAACCATTCCACTTCTACTGCTTTGAGTCCTTTTTTATTTTTCACCCAGACTTTTAATTGTTCAAGGACGCTCTTTCTTTGTGCCTTATCTATGTAATCTACAACGTCTTTATTTATGAGTTCTTTTTTTCGGTAACCCAGGATCTTGCATGCTCGGGAATTGCAATAGACGATTTTATTATCCTGGATAATCGCTATACCAATTACCGCTGACTCCACTAATCTTCGATATTTTTCTTCAGATTGTTCCAGCGCTTTACTCTTCTTCTCAACATTTTTCTCTAACTTTTCATTAACCCGGTTCAGAACATCAGTCAAATTGTTATTTTCATCCAGCATTTGATAATGTTCAAATGCTTGCTCCAAAACAATATGCAAATCTTTAATATCAATAGGTTTATTCAAATACCGCCATACACGCCCGGAATTGATGGCATCAATTACAGTAGCCGTGTCATTATATCCCGAAAATAGAATTTTAACAGATGCTGGTGAAAAGCTTTGGGCTCGCAATAAAAAGGAAAGACCGGACATTTGCGGCATTCTCTGGTCAGATAAAATTATTTGGACGTCTTGCGATTTTAAAATTCCCAGCGCATCCAGACCGTTTTGAGCCAAATAAATTTCGTATTCAGACTCTAAAAGTTTACTTAAAGAGCTTAATATTCTGGGTTCATCATCAACAATTAGTACTGTCTTATTTTGCACTTTGCAAATGCCTCAAATTATATTTACCTACTTGTTAAATTAGCCAGTTATTTAATACTTATCGGCTCATTTTTATTGAATGTTTAAATTTGAGAACAACAAATAAAACGAATTTGTATCCACCAGATTCAATAGTTTTAATATGTCAGTTATGGTGGGATGCAGCTCAAAAATTCACTTTTGTCAGTTTTTGGTCAAATATAAATCAGGTTCTTATGTTTTTTTTGGGGGGGGGAAGGGTATTTATATTTCAAGAAAGGAACAGGCTGTAACACCACTGAAATTGCGAAGATTATTACGAAATAAAAAGCCCTCTAACCAGTGTGGCAGAGGGCTCTGCAAATTATTTGTTAGCGCTTCTCACATCGAATCATGGAGCCTTGACGTGAAAAATGCAATTTATTTGTTTATTTAAATCAAATTAGTTTTTCTCTTTTTTCTTCTTATCTTTTTTCTTCTTATCTTTGGCCTTTTCTGACTCGCTTTTTTTCTCTTCAGCTTTCCTTTTCTCACCTTCTAATATTCTCTGGAGTCGTTCTAATTCCTTTTCAGCGCGTATTCGTTCCGCTTTAATTCGTTGGAGTTCTTCCTCTGCCACTTCGGTTTCTTTCCTGTCCTGAATAATTTGTTCGAACAATTCCCGACGTGTTTGAGCTTTTTTCATGAGAATTTCTCTCTCATCCACTCTTGTGACTGCTGTGGAGATGAGGGTAAAATTGGAACCAATATTAATGCGCCATGCAGGATAATTAGGCTGGGAATCCGGAAACAGAAGAGTTACTCCGCCCGGCTCAGGCGCATAAAGTGTTTTGTCCGATGAATTAGTAATTCTGACATCAAAACCGAAATTTAAAGTCATCCATTCATTTGCACGATAATAAACCGCTGGTGAAAAATATAAATAATTTTCTCTACTATATGCGGCAGGCGGTGGGGCTTGCACGAACACGTTGCCATAAATTTCAGCAGAAAAGTCAAAATTATCTTTCGGGAATTTGACACCAATACCATACAAAAATTCCTGAGACATTGTAGTAGGTTCAGTATCAGATGATCCACCTTTTATCAATTCCGCACCAACATCATTATGGAACCAGTATCCAAGATTAAGATGAATATTTGCAGCATCCTCTGGATAATATGCATTTTTTGAATAGGACAGCAAACCCATTAATCCGAAACCTGCCCGGTTTGTAGCATAAGGCTCAAAGGGAACATTATGAATAAAACCTGTCGGGAATCTGGCGCTTACCAAAACACCATAAGCTATTGAACTTCCTGGAGAGTTGAAGGAGCCAATTTTAGCAGATAGAAACAAATCATCAGGCGCATTAATGCTACTACCCTCAAAATTCGTATCTTGATAGAGCAAAGGTGAAACAGCAATTTCAAAATGATTTTTAATGCCATAACTAATATTCAGTCGCCCGGAGATATCTGTTATTGTTTCCGAACTCTGGCCCGAAAAATTGGCAACTTTTCCAAAAAGACGTGAATTTCCACTTAAAGTTAAAAAGCCCGGATCTAAAGTCCAGGCGGAATGCACATACATCAGGCCTCGACTTCCATTGAATTTAATCTGTGCATCAAGTATATCTGGTACTACAATACCAACCCCAAATAAAATAACAAATAGATATTTTAGTTGCTTCATGGTAGTATTCTCCATACAGTTGTTATAATTAAAGTTAAATTATTAATCACCCAATTAATATTTAATACTCATTTATTACTTTTTATATTAATTTACTTTCTACTATTTTTGTTTATTTTTCTTTCGAGCAATTAGTGAACTCGCACGATAGAGTGACTCAAATGTACCGGCATCTGTCCACCACCCATCCATAATTTCAAAAGTCATTTTCTTTTTTTCAATATACAAGTTGTTGACATCTGTTATTTCTAATTCACCGCGATCCGAAGGCTTTAAAGTCTTAATAATATCAAATACTTCGGAGTCGTACATATATACTCCGGTAACGATATAATTTGATTTCGGATATTTAGGTTTCTCTTCAATATTAATAACCCTGTCTCTATCCAGTTCAGCAACTCCAAATCTCTGCGGATCTTCAACTTCTTTAAGTAATATTTTTGCCCCGCTGGATTGTTTTCCAAAATTGCGAACTGCCTTCTCAATACTTTTTTCAATAATATTATCGCCTAAAATTACAACAACTGAATCCCCATCAACAAAATATTCTGACAATCTCAAAGCTTCTGCAATTCCTCCTTCTCCTTCCTGATAGGTATAATTAAGATGTTTCAGGCCAAATTCTTTGCCATTCCCGAGCAATTTCAAAAAATCGCCTGCATTATTACCTCCAGTAACAAGTAAAATTTCCTCAATGCCTGCTTTAACGATTGTTTCCAGGGGGTAATAAATCATTGGTCGATCATAAATTGGCAGAAGATGTTTATTCGTAATTTTGGTCAGGGGATGAAGACGAGTACCTAATCCGCCAGCTAATATCACGCCTTTCATATAGCTTGTTCCTAATTAGTTAATAATTCTGGTTCCGATTCCTGAAATATTTAGTTTTAAAATATATAAAAACAACAGTAATTGCAAGAATTACTATGAAATTTTAATATAAATAACTTGTAAATCAAAAGCATTCATGTGCCCTAATCAACCGATCAATGATTTTGTGCTCAAAAAGATGTATTTATATTGTTAGTTTTAAAGATTTGCATCACAATACATCTAAATCGTTTAATTTGAGTAAATAATTATTATTGAATTTGCTTTTATCAATTACTAAGCAGATAAATCCAGGTAAAATTTATCTGGGGGCCGGAAATGGAAACGCTTTCTGATGTTATCGGACCGCCAGCAGAATTTTGTACTTGCTGAGTATATGTACCAAAGACGTATCGAAATTCCAATCCTATAGCCAAACCTTCTGCAACAGTTTGTTCTGCTCCTAAAGAAAAATGAGCGGTATAATCAAAACCGCTATCTGTTTCCACCAAAAAGGAGCCACTGTTGGGTGAACTAATAAAGGTCTTGCGGATAAACAGACCTGAGCCCCCGACTCCGATGTAAGGCGATATCTGGTCACTGGGACCAAATGGGATATCGAATAACAGGGTTGCAGTTACGGGGATAAAACTTAAAGATACTTCTTCAGTTCCTAAATCCAGGCCAATTGGAGTATTGCTTTGCTTGGCACTTTCTCTCCAGTATCCAAGTTCTAACTTAGCTTTCAACGGTGAATACAAATTGGCTACAATATTTATTTGTCCTAAAAATGAACCGTTGAATTTGGAATCCCATGTGGATATTTTCGATGTATCATTCCAATAATCTAATGAAGGCTTGTACCAACCGAAATTTACCCCGACTGATTGAATTCCAACCTGTCCGATTAACGGAGAGATAAACCCCAAAATTAAAACAGGTAAAAGAAAAACATAGGTTTTTTTTGTTAAATTGTTCATGGATGCCTCCGCATGATTTCATTAAATTGTTAATATATTTATTGTGATCTTATTATTATAATAAGTTTCGGAAATTAAATTATAAATCTATAACTCAAACCACCTGAAAAGGTATTAAAGTTAAATAAAGTACCAAAAAACTGTACCTGGTTAAAAACATCAATCCGCATTCCACTGTTGAATTTCCTGGAGTCATATTCAACCGTAAGATTGAAATGCTTCCATAATTCTAATTCAAATCCCCCAAATATGCCAACAAGATGGTGTGGAACTGCCGCATTTCTGTCAGGCCCTGTGTCGCCGTAATGTTTATCCATCCAATCAACCCCATAACCTAAATGGACACGTAGTGGCAGCCGCGATACTGATTCTAGATTCTTGCTAAATACAATAAACAGAGCGTTATAATAAGAATAACTGTAAAAATCATAAGCACCTATTGCAATCGCAGGAACATATTCTTTTTCAGTTACAGCAAAGTATTGCATAAGAACGGCCGCATCTTTATATGTATTTGAGCCATCATTTCCCGGTAGCCCCGGAGCGGTTGTCAAGAGCAAGGTAATCTCTAAACGCGGCAAATATACCAGACTGGAGTAAAATAGAAAATTCTCAGACACGTCATCTCCATCAATAAACACATAAGGTGCGCCAATCTGGCTCACTCCAAAGTGCACCTGTCTGTTAGTTGGGAACGTAGCAGTAGGGGTTAGAATCAATCCTTGCGGACCTATTATCGAACCATCAGCATAACTATTTTGCAATTCAATTACAACAATCAATATAAAAATAAATAGTGACCGTGCACACTTAATTTTTCTTAACATGTTTCGAATCAAGAAGTTACAAACCTTCATTCAAGCCTTTTTAATTATACTCTTAACCTGGCACAAGTATTTCACTTGTATATTATTAAGTGAAACTGCTTTGCCTCATTTTACTCTTTAATTAAGACGGAATATTAATTCCCGCCAAATGATTGGTGGCAAAGATCATTTTGTTCAGCGCGCCACACATTTAAAGCGGCTACAATCTGATTATAGGCGTCGTCAAAAGCCTGGTCAGTACCAAGACGCAATAAATCACAGGATGCCAAATCATTTAAATAAATTATATTATAGGTTGCGGTCAAAGCTTCACAAATATTTTGGGGAGCAACTGTGCAAAACGCAACAATCGCAGTGTTGAGTTGAGCAAGACGCGCAGGTTGACCAGAAACACACTCTGTTTTTTGCTCTGCCGCCGCGGTTTTACCCGCATCTCTTAATTCTTTAGCAGCAGCTATTTCCTCTCCATATCTTACGGTTACCAAATCTGTACAATCTTCAAAAGGACCAGCTTGTTTTGCAAGTTTATTGTTCAGTATTTTGAGCAATTGGCTCGTCGAGCCCTGGCCGCCGCCGGATACCGACGATTTAGACACAAGCGCTAAATAGTTCCAGTTTGTTAGTTTATCTAAAATATTAGTTATGTATTGCGGAAATTGACCAGTCGCCGCAAATTCAGTTGTTATGTTATTTAATTTAGCAGAATCAATGGCTATTAAAGAATCTAAATCAGCCGCGCTTATTAATGTAGTAAACGTGTCCAGTGCAGCCTGAATCTCAGCCGTCACCTGGCCGGCAGTAACCGCAGCTTGAACTATGCCGATATAGTCGTCCACTTGAGTATAATCTACACTGCCGACTACTACCTGTGGCGCTATTGGTGGTTCTTCAATGTCAATCTCCGGCGGTGTGTTCGGTCCTACGTCTTTTGTCGAACACGTAAATAATAGCGGAAGGGCCAGGATTAGTACGAATACTATTCCAAAATTAAAACGAAATATTTTATTCATCATGTCCATATTCTACCTCTACATATCTAGTTATATGAAATTATTTTGTTATTTATAGTTTAGTTTAATTATATCCAAATATTAATTTATAATATTATTTTTAAAATACTGTGGAGACAGATTCTTTTGATAAACCTCAATAAAGTTCTCAGATTTAATAAACCTGCCGGCAACATCAGTATGAGGCTGAATACCCCAGTAAAAATATTGTTGAGAGCGAAGAGCAATTTTATTATGAATTCTCGAGTTAAAGAACGGCAAAGGAATTCTAAAATATATTCCAGACAAAAATTCAGAGGGATGTAAAAAATTGTCCCATAAACCATAAAATCCCAAATCGAATTCACCAAAAGATCTTAAAACATCCACTTTCCATGCTTTGTCACCTATCAGATAGCTGCCCCAGCCCAAACGCATTAATAAATCTACTTTGCTGAATCGGTAGTTAAGGCCACCCCAATAAGATAGCTGATTTAATTTAGAATAATACCAGGTTCCCTGAGTGTAGCGTAAATACCCGGTGTAGTCCAGTCGGGCTGTAATGTAAAACTTCCCATTCATCCAGAATTTTATGCTTTCAGCAGAGATGCCATATCGATCTCTGTCAAATGCTCCGACACTTGCAGACAACCAGTAATTATGCGTGAATCTTCTTGTGTGGTTTAATATGACACGACCTAATTGGACCTTTTTATTTCTTTGGTCAAACTGATAAAATAAAGGGAAAATACCCTCCATCATCAACCGGGTTCCTTTTGCAAAGGTAAATGATAATTCCGGCGCCAGGTCAACATTCCAACTGGCGATTCTCTCTCTTGAATGAAAAAGCCCACGTACCCGAGATTTGAAATTTAATTCTAATTTCTTATAAGAACGTGCTGTCCTCTGCCTGACATTTAATTTATCCCAAATTGAATCAACGTCGATTGTTACATAGACTTTTGATCTGAATTGCTCAACAGATGATTCCCCTTCTATGTAAGCTGAGTATTCATCCAGCGGAATGACAATGGCTACGATAGGAATATTTCGGTTTTGTGGTACAAGTACCAGCTTTTCTTTATCTTTAACATCTTGTAAAAATAGCTTAGAAATTACGGTTGCGGCGTTTAATTCATCCCTATAAACCCTGTTTTCATAGGTAATTAAGGCGCTATTTTCCCCAAACACAACCACAACACTCTCAAAACCTTCATTGGTTAGATTATTTGCAATACTTTCCGTAAGATTAATATTTATGCTATCCGTTTTACCACTCGAACTAATAGCATGGCTAACTATCGACAGCAAAATAATCATACAACAAATGATCTGATTTAAAACATCCTTGGATATTACAAAATTTATAACCGCTTTTCCCAAAGTAGTTTTCACCTTTTCATTTTAGAGTGAATTCCAACTTCTAATGATTTTTAAAATCCTGCCTGTTATATATTTCAACTAAATCTTATTTTTTGATTTTAAAGAAGAAATATAATAAGGCTTTCTGGTTTGTTATGTGTTACTAATGAATGCTTTTGTTATGAACGTCCCTGTTTATATCAATTAAAATGAGATAAAATGATATGAATTGGTTAGCGGTTATCCTGATGAAATATCATTTTGAAAGTCAATAAGGAATGAGGATAACCTACCCATAGTTTGAAAAAAATCCGATTTATTATTAAAGAAAAATTTAGATTTACTGGTCTCTTAAAATTACATAACTTTTTATGTCGTCACCTGCAATTAGAACTTTACAGAAATACCGTATTTTTAATAAATATATTTTAGCCCGGAGGAACAACATAATTAGTATTAATAAGTCAAGGTATTTTTAATACAGTTAATAAATTCTTTTATCCAACACAAATCATGACTACAACCCATTTAATCTGATATATTCAGATAATTTCAAACAAAATATTTAATTAACATCTCAAGATCAAGAATTGTGATAAAATTTTTACCTAAATGACTAAAACTTATTAGACTTATAAAATTAGTAATAAGTTTATCTAACTCTTATATAATCAATTGTAAAATATTTGAGTTAAACACCAGATTGTGCTATCTGAACTGATTTGCCCACCGAATATTGAAGAATTAAATTTGACGTTTGTGGATTATTACTGAAATACCAGACAAAATAAACAAAGTATCAAATAACTCACCTGAACCTAAAAATCTGAGCTGAACAAAGTTACTACTTGACTTCGATTAATTAATGATTTATTTTATTCACTAACCATACACTTTTATAAAAATGTATTTTTTGCACAAAATGTCATTCCTGTCCCGATTTTCCTTTTTATATAATAATAATGAAGATCGGGAAAAATCGGGCATCCATGTGCATCGAGCATGGATGCCCGCTGAAAACATGCGGGACTGACACTCAGAAAGGAAACAGTGTGCGGCATATTATAAAAAATTATAACCTTTACCAATTCACCAATTCATTATCATGAACCAAACTACATTAAATTTTGCACCCACACAACCGCTCGACGGCTTAAATACTGCGCAATTAGAGGCAGTGAAACATGATCAAGGGCCGCTGCTGATTGTAGCTGGAGCGGGAACAGGCAAGACTAAAGTTATCACAAACCGCATTGCCCACCTTATCGTTGCAAAAAAAGCAAAGCCCGAAGAAATTCTGGCGCTCACATTCACGGATAAAGCCGCCGCAGAAATGGAAGAAAGGGTAGACATACTTCTCCCCTACGGCTTCGCGGCTGTGTGGATATTAACCTTTCATGCTTTTGGCGACCGCATATTGCGCGAGTATGCCCTTGATTTAGGAATGAGTACGGATTTTCAGGTACTTTCCCAGCCAGAACAAATCATTTTTTTTAAAGACCGGCTGTTTGAATTCCAGTTGAATTACTATCGCCCTCTGGGTAATCCAGACAAATTCATTAACTCCCTGATACGACTTTACAGCCGGGCCAAGGATGAGGATATAACGCCTGCAGAATATCTGGCCTATTCAGAAAAACTAAACGTTCAATCTGCATCCGAGCCAGAAAATCAGGAGCTGGCTGAATTAGCTGCCCAGCAAATGGAGTTAGCGCAAACATTTCACAAGTATCAACAGCAACTGGCAGAGCACGGTAAAATGGACTTCGGTGACCAGATTAGCCTTATTCTTAAATTATTTCGAGAGCACCCGTTAGCCCTGCAGCAAATTCAGAACCGTTACAAATATATTCTGGTGGATGAATTTCAGGATACCAATTACGCGCAATTTCAACTGGTGCAGCTTTTAGCCAGGAACCATGAAAATATCACGGTTGTTGCAGACGATGACCAGTCTATTTACAAATTCCGCGGGGCGGCTATCAGTAATATTCTAAACTTCACCAAGGTGTTTCCTGATGCTAAACAGGTGATACTCACTCAAAATTACCGCTCAACGCAGCAGATTTTAGACGCGGCTTACAAGCTTATTTGTCACAATAATCCGGATCGCCTGGAAATCAGAAATAATATAAATAAAAAACTTGTAGCCCTTGCCGCCGGTGAAAAAACAGCAGAACATTTACACTTTGATGCGCTGACCAGTGAAGCAGAAGGCGTCGCTGAAATAATCAAGGAGAAGGTTGCAGCGGAAGATTATCAATACAAAGATTTTGCCATTTTAGTACGAGCGAATAGCAACGCCGATCCGTTTTTACGCATTCTGCACTATCATGGTCTGCCTTTCCATTTTACCGGCAACCGGGGTTTGTATCAACGGGATGAAATTCGACTACTCATATCATTTTTGCGCGTCATCAGCGATATCAGAGATTACATAAGTTTGTACCATCTAGCCATTTCTGATGTTTACCGATTTCCCATGCAAGACATCGCTTTGTGTCTGAATGTGGCTGACCGTAAGAAAAGAATTTTGCACACTGTTTTAAAACATATTGAAAATTACTCGGAATTGGCAGAGCTCAGTCCGGAAAGTCTGGTGACTTTGAAAAAACTTCTGGAAGATATTAATAAGTATATCCAGTTGTCACGCAAAGATCCGCCCTTTGTGGTTTTGTATCGCTTTTTAAAAGACAGTGGTTTTTTGGAACAATTAACCTCTGTTGATTCTATTGAATCGGATCTAAAAATTCAGAATATAGCCAAATTTTTTAATCTAGTAAAAAATTACTCAGAAGTTGCGGGCAAAGACCATGTTCATGAATTCGTCAAACACCTCGACTCTTTGATTGAAGCCGGTGACGATCCTGCCACAGCCGAAGCCGATAGCGACGAGGATGCAGTAAATATTCTCACTTACCACAAAGCCAAAGGCCTGGAATTCCCGGTAGTTTTTATGGTTAGCCTGGTGGACCAAAAATTTCCAACGCGGCGGCGAAGCGACGCCCTGAACCTGCCTGATGAATTGATTAAGGATGAGCTTCCTGCTGGTGATTTTCACTTGCAGGAAGAAAGACGATTGTTTTATGTGGGGATGACCCGTGCTGAAAAAGAACTCTACCTAACAAGCGCCCGTGACTACGGCGGCGCCCGGCCCCGAAAAGTCAGCCAGTTTGTTCTGGAAGCGCTGGATAAACCAAGGGCCGATGACCAGTACACGAAAACCTCGCCTCTGGAAGCTATTGAACGATTCGCGCCAGTTACTCCAGAGTCACCACTGGAACCAGGACAGATACCAGAGAACGAAGTCATAAGTTTAAGTCATTACCAGATAGACGATTATCAAACCTGTCCTCTGAAATACAAATATGTTCATATTTTAAAAGTACCCATTCTGCTGCACCACTCGGTTGTCTACGGCCGCGCCATTCATGAAGCCATTAAGGAATATCACCGTAGAAAAATGTCCGGCCAGGAAATCACTGTTGAAGAGCTCATCGCAATATTTGAGAAAAACTGGATAAGTGAAGGGTTTCTCACCCGCGAGCATGAAGATGAAAGATTACGAGTCGGCCGGAAAACATTAACGCGATTTTACCATGAACAGGAAGCCTCCCCCTGGCAGCCTGCATTTGTGGAAAAAGACTTCAGTTTTGTACTTAAAAACAACCGCATCATCGGCCGCTGGGACCGGGTGGATATCCGGAATGAAGATGTTTACATCGTGGATTTTAAATCATCCGAAATCCGCACCCAGGAAGCTGCGGATAAGCGTGCTAAGGGTAGTCTGCAGTTGTCGATTTATGCCATGGCGTACCAACAAACCGAAGGGCAATTGCCTAAAACTGTGGAACTGCACTTTTTAGATACAGGCCTGGTTGGCCAAACCGAAGTAACCGAAAAGACACTGGCGAAATCTGTGGATAGAATTGAGGAAGCTGCCAGAGGTATTCGAAGCAGGGATTACACGCCTAAGCCGAATGCATTTCACTGCAAATACTGTGCGTTTTCTGAGGTTTGTCCGGCCACAGCGGCGAAGTAGGGAACTGTTGCCTTAAAACTTCTGAAATTATTGCGCAAATAATAAACAGAGTCAATAACAATATATTGACTCATAAAGAGTTTCAGCACTTTCATGGCAAGTTACTTTTGGTTGAAGTACCTCGCATTAGAGTCCGGTATTAGTTCAAAAATAGCTTGACTAAATTGCAAGATTTCATTAGATTCAAATGTTCTATTTGCGCTCGTAGCTCAGCTGGATAGAGCAACGGACTTCTAATCCGTAGGTCGCAGGTTCGAATCCTGCCGGGCGTGCAGTTTCTTAATAAACCTTAAGCTCACAAGTTCAGTGAGCTTTTTCATTTTGATCATAAAGTTTTACTTAAGAGCATTTGTAACTCATCTTTGAGATGAGTCGCAAATAAGCCTGGTAAAGGGCGGCGTTATTTTAATGTTATTAAGTAATTATTTGCAATACTTTATATTTCTGAATTACTTGCTTATAAGAACTCCAACATATCGTTGCATCATCATATCCATACTGTTTGCTTTCACATTCAACGGATGCGGAAATAATTATGAAGAGTTGCAGCCTGCTGTT
This sequence comes from uncultured Cytophagia bacterium, assembly GCA_964539665.1. Lineage (GTDB taxonomy): Bacteria > Zhuqueibacterota > Zhuqueibacteria > Oceanimicrobiales > Oceanimicrobiaceae > CAZIKB01. Next base: position 67,891 of record CAZIKB010000007.1, on the reverse strand, counting down.
ATTATTCAGGGCCAGGTGAATTTTTCAGGAACAGATGGCAATAAAGAGTCAGTCTCCCTTCTATATTCGGTTCCCCCAAAATATACTCCTGAAAAATCATGGCCTCTGATTGTGTGCCTGCACGGCGGTGGCAGCAATGCAGCGGCCTTTCACGATTTATGGAAACCAGTGACAGATTCGCTGGGATTTGTTTTGTTAACTCCTCAAGGTGAGAAACAGATGCCTGAGGAATTTGGATGGACCTGGGGAGACCATGCTGAACAAGCTGTCCTGACAAGTATGGATATTGTTCGAAAATCAGTTCACATTAATCCCAAAAGAGTTTATATAACTGGATTTTCTGCCGGGGGAAGACTGTCTTATTTGTTAGGTTTGAAATACTCACATTTTTTTCATGGCCTGGCTGCTTTAAGTGCACCGTTCAATGATAGCTTACTGCCAGAGACTAAAATAATTCCTCATAAATTTAAAGTTTATATCAGTCATGGCGCTTTAGAGGAAAGTCTTGCTCAACATGCAAAAACTGCTGCTAAAAGACTACGAGATTTAGGTATACCTGTAAAGTATATTTCTTATGAAGGCATTGGGCATACCTTGCCTGATCCAAAAGAATCAGAATTACTCAGAATATTAAATTATTTAGATTCCGATGAATAAGCAGGATTTTAAAATCGTAATTCGTAAAAAATGTGGCGCTGGCTCGAATTCCGGTATTCGTTTTGCGATTATTTAGCTTGATTAATTGACAAAACGGCTGTGACTTGATAAACATCAATCGTTGATTAACACTCAAAGCAGAATTTACTTAACAAAAAGCTTGCATTTTCTTAAAATTTTATTAAATTTAAAAGCTGTTTTGGTGGGCGTAGCTCAACTGGCAGAGCACCAGATTGTGGATCTGGTCGTTGGGGGTTCAAGTCCCCTCGCTCACCCTGAAGACCACTAACGTCCCCATCGTCTAGTGGCCCAGGACTCAGGATTTTCATTCCTGCAACAGGGGTTCGACTCCCCTTGGGGACGCCATGCCTATCATTGTAAAGGCCGGAATTTGACCATGAATATGGACTTTCCGGCCTCTTATTTTGCCCTTTTCACGACCCCAAAGTTCAATCTTGGCAATAAACGTTCTTAAGAATTCTCTCATTAATTCGATATTTGATTTATTCAAAAGTTTTTCAAATCGATCTATGTAGTTTTTTATGAGTTTTTCATCTACCTCAATAACACGTTTTTCTAACCGAGAGTTATCTTTTCGAGTTTTTTGGTCTTCTTCGCGATACGCCCTCTTTGTTTCTTCAATTATATTTTCAAAATGTGTTTTACTGAGTACGGATTCTTTTATTAATGCAATTACTTTTTTGTCGATAAAATCATCGGTCAAACAGTAATAAAAATCTGGCGTTGAGCCCGCCGCTTGAATTGATGACATACACCATCTAATTGGCAGCTCAAAGTTAATCAGCCCAGTCTATTTTTGCTCTGAGTTGCACGCCCCATAGTCCTTTGGGGCCGTAATTGCGGATCATCAACGCCAGAACATTCTACGTTAGTCGGCAATATAATCCAGACTTCTGCAAAATTGAAAAAAGATCAGGCATGAGCCATGACAGAACCTGGACTCGTTTCCAGTAGAATATTTTGCACAAGTCAACTTTAAATTTACAGTATTTCATTTTTCAACCCATTCATACCACAATCCGTTTTCTCACAAAAAATCGCTCACGATTAATGCGGAGGATCACTAACACCTGAATAATCAGCATTTGGTTTCCATGTCACCCAGTCTATCTGCCCAGCAAAAGGCTGATTATAATTCCAGGAAGCGCCAATGTGAACAGTGTCGTCTCTATCGTTTATAACGTCACCAGGCAGCGATCCCCATCTACAGCTCGAACTTTCGTTAATGGTCTTCGAGGCGTTTACATATCCTGACCAGTTTTGACCAGAATCGTTCCCATTTGGCCCTTGATCGTCTATAAAAATGTCGACAGGAGTTCCATTTGATCCCGGAATGCCTGACTTATCGGAATTAAAGACGACCTTTATCTTGTACCAGTGATTGTTCACGATTGGCCATAAATCAATATTGGATGAAATTTGGTGCATACGGACATCATTCCCGACATATGGGTCGTCAGGCCATTGAGGATCCGGACAAGTATGCCTGCCGCCAGGACCAAAGAAGTTTTCAACACGATACTTGACTTCAATGCTGGCCTTGCCAGCTCTTTCCGGTATGTCATCACCCCTGTAGTCGGTGTTCAAGATTGTGACTAAGATAGTTCTCCTTCTCTCGAATATTCTATTGAATGTGTTATCACCTACACCTCTATCTACCTCTGTAGGTTTAACCCGCGCCTCAATGGTAACTTCCCCGGGCGAGTTGAGGCATGAATTGTTATTTGTAAAATCAATATAGGTGCCCTGGCCTTCGGCGCCATGGAAAGTTCCATCACCCAGCATCGAATAAGATGGATTACCTACTGTACCAATTAATGTACTCTGGTCATCCGTGACAATGAAACTGCCAGCTGGCTCGTTAAGTGGAAAAGTCACGGTACCAGTAGGACACCCGGGAGTAATTACAGCCGGCCACGGTCCAGCGGAAACAGCCTGAGCAGGTACAATACCGGTGGCAGGATTATTATATCCTCCCTCATACCAGGCCCAGACAGATTTTCCTGTTGTTGCCAGAAGATCGGTATTTAAATCAGCGGATTCCAATGCAGAACTCATTGTAATTGTAGCCGAAGCCTCGCCGCCACTGTGAGACACTCCGGTGATACTTCTCGGATTATTACCGCCTTCATCAAACAACCAGAAATCATTTTTAGTTAAAGAACCAGAGAGACTGCTTTTAGCCCAGGCCCCTCTAACAAAGGTTACCTCAAGTTCGTTGCTGCCAACTGCACCTCTGGCAGAAACTATTTCTGGTGTGAAATCCGGTCGTTGATAATTACCCTGATAACCACTTGCAGTGAGTTGAAGTTGTGTGCCGCCGCTGTGTGTTACATGGATAATCCGGTGAATGGAATTAACTTCATGGCAGGATGCGTTGCCACAACTCATGCCAGCATGCTGACCACCATAATAGTAATGGCAGTTGTTGCACATGGTATTCCATATAACGGTACCAGGACCAGTGGCGTTAATAGTAGATCTGAGCATAGACGACACGCCGGATCCATGCGCTTCATGGCAGTCGGTGCACGACATCACAAAGTTAATGCCTGCACTCCTATCCGCTGAATCGTACGGCCAGCGCATGAAATGTCCAACTCCACGGCCACGCGTTACATAGTTCATCTGAAAAAGAACATCAGGATTTCCGCTGCTGCCCCAAAAACCTGCTGTACCTGAGTCACTTACGTAACTGGGTTTATTGGCAGGTGCCAGGCCGTGCTGGGCGCCGCATTCTATTCGTTGATTGGGTGGATCAACGCTGTTATCTGTACAGGCAATGCCCTGGCCCCAGTTGACCGGCGGATTAGCAGAGCTCACCCGATTAGTATGACAATCCAGACAAAAGGTGGCATAATCCGGCAACACATTCCCATCAAATTCGAAATTATAACCTGATCCTGTTTTGGGAGGTTGATAAACAGCCGGTTGATCCCAGATAATTTTTCCACCACGGGCCGTGCTGTAGTACCAACCGCCGGTGCCCGAACCCAGGGCAGCAAAATTGTCCATTTTCTCACCGCCACCATCACCCCAGAGATCCGTACCCATTGCTCTGGGATTTTTTGTCGGATTTGCTCCGAGGTTGGGTCTCGTAATCGGCGTAACACCATTATTGACATTCCAATGCTTTCCGGTTACCACATGTGGGTTGTGGCAAGTCGTACATTGCAGTGTAAAGGTCTTGCTGCCAATTGTAAAATTAGTGCCAAGATTGTGTTTCTCACCCATACTAAATGCCTGCTGTATATCATTTGCCAATCCACTTCCTGATAGTGCATTATTGGTAATCCTGCCATCGGTATGGCAATTATAGCAAAAAGTTTCCAGGCCCACTCCACTACTGACATTTAATATTTTGATGTTGGGTGAACCATGGCCGGTGGCATGACAGCCAAAATTGTCACCATCCCCGATGCAACTGAGGGGCATGTTCACCCCGCCCCCTAATTTGTGCGCTGAAGCATTCCACTTATTTTTACTAACATACGGCGGAGTTTTACCATCGGTAAAAGGTACATCGTTATCACCGTCATGGCAGTTCAAACAAAATGGTACCAGCTTGGCAGCTTCTGCCGGATCATCCATCGGCCGATTGGTCAATTCGTAAACAGTTTGTGGATTATCTCGATCAACAAGCCTGACATGTCCTTGCGTATGTTCACTCATTTCATGGCATACTACGCAGTCATCGCCCTCATCATTTAATTCGACTCCCTGGACATGATGACTTCCCTGTTCAAACTCCGAGACTATGGCTCTTCTTCCGCCAGGCGGTACATTATCGCCATTGTCTCTCGGAAATTGGTGACAACCAGTACAGCCCTGTGGTTTGAAACCTTTATTATGAGGATGGCATTCGGTACAATTTGTCCCGGCAAAATGCGCATGATCGCCACTACTATTATTCCGATGATGACCAGTACCGGTGTGGCATACCTCGCAGATACCGTTGTATACTCCATCACCATCGGCAAAGGAATTTGAACCAGATTCAGATGTAAAAACTACATCCAGATTTCCACTGTCAGGAGTTTGGACATTGTCCCGAACCAAAAGGATGTTGTTGCGATTAGGATCATGTGGTTGATGGCATTTGCTACAATCCATACCCTCATGATCTGGGTAGGTATGACACGCCTCACACAGAGTTTTGTCATTTGCCGCCCGGAGGATGAAACCATCTCCTGCTCCTCCGTTTGCACCGCCAGAGTCAGCATAATGCGGACTGTGACAGGTCGTACACTCAACACGGTTAGGATCGACCAGAGGTAAATCTGGATTCTGCGGGGAACTGTGAAATCGGTCATCCGAAGACGGGTATGCAATTCCGACTGGATGGCTACCCTTATTAGTCGTGGAAGTGCGATAGCTGCCCACATCACGAACCGCATGACAATCTTTGCAGAGGGCATTCTGATAATTCGTAGCTCTTAGAAAGGGTGTAATTGTCTGTGAGTGTTGATTATGACAGGTTGAACAAACAATATTATCGCTGTAAATTCGAAGAGCCATTTCAGGATCAACCGGCGGCTCTGCTCCATGGGTCGGATTAGTTGCCGGTGCTGCCCAGGCATGTGAGGTACCTGACACTCCTGGATCGGCTCGATCAGCATTCGTGAACGGCTTGTTACTGGCCATACCAGCGGGATTGTGACAGCTCATGCACAGGTTAGCATTCCCCGCAAGCTTAGTCAACTGGGCGTCAGCGCTATTATGAACTACATGACAGGACATACAGTCTATGCCATTACCCCAGTGAGGCGCATCTACTAACAGTGACGTCTCTTTGTCTGTTGGTGAGAAATTTGGGATAGGTACTTTATTCTGACCAAACAAACAGATTGGGCTGACAATTAGCAAAACAAGATACATTGACCGAATAATAGTCCCTCTTGGTGTTGATTTTAATTTTACATTCAGCTTCATTTTATCACGATGCCTCCAATCTTCACAGTGACGATTTCTTCTCTAATTCATGTCATTTTAATCGCAACGCTCGATTAATCGGAAAAATAGGCCATTTAATAGAAAGAACTAATATTTACCTTTTTTCAATCATTATGAACTTTATAGTAATCGCAATCTTCACAAGATTTCAAACAAAATTTCTTAAAATGACCCGCTTCAGCAGGAAGTTTGATCATTTCAAAACAGCATTTAGCCCTGGCTCTGTATACTATACAGCCGCGACATTCCTCAAGATCTTCCTCATTTTTTGTATTGAACTCCCAACAGTATTGGAAAAGATTGTTTTGCTCTTCTACACGCTGCGGCATCTCCTTATCGAATAGATAGGAAGGTATCGCATTTCGGTGGATCCTAAAGTGGCCCCCAATCGTTCGTGATGCAGGTATTTTTCCGGTCTTAATCCATTTTAAAACGGCATCAGGAGTTACCGAAATCATCACTGCAACTTCCCCGGTAGTAAGAAATTCTTTCGACATAAATGTTAGGATCTCACAATATTCCAGATAAAATAGCTATTCTGGATATTCTTGATATTCTTGATATTATGGAATTTATGGATTTTATTTAGAACACATTTTTTCATTTGATTGCCAAACAATTAATATACGATTTATTTATTTAGTGGGAAATTTATTAAGCCAACCGACTATTGGATATACTCGCAGGTTTTTTTCTTCACTAAAATTATTATTTTCCATCAAAATAAATTCGATAATTGCAATATACAACTAATAAGCATTATATGGCCGATAGTATTCAATGTACGTACCCCAGCTACTGCCAAGTGCATTATAACTGCTGGCAGGAGGTGAAGCAGGATTTCCATGACACATTGAACCACCACACATATTGGACGTGTTATTTCTGAAAATGGCGCCAACGCTGGTTGACTGAGTGGCGCCAGCGGAAGTCACCTGCGGGTAGCCTCCACTCCCGGCATCCTCAACCAGGTAACTAAAACCATAGCCAGTCCTCCCGACCAGACTTCCATCCCGGAGCATCGCTTCGTTAGTCGAGCCTTCGACGCCAGCCGCGCCATGAACATTGTGGCAGGAAGAGCATGCCATCAGACAATCGTTGCCATTCCAACCACCTGGACCATTAGTACTCATGTCCCAATCGGAATCCCAGAATGGCCCAACATAATTCAAGATGTGTGAAACGTGCTCATTAACATCCGCTCCACTTCCCCAGGCGTAGGAGTAGTTGCGGGGAGGATTCGGCAAGCTGGCCTTAAAATTGCTGTTAATGCCATCGCCAGGCGTGTTGTCGAAAGTGTTCGAAGCATTATGACAATCGAAGCATAGCCTGAAGGCATTATCCCGCATGGTTTGGGCATTATAACTGAAGGTGAGGTTGTAGTTACACGGGATCATCAATGGCACCTCACCACCGACGTACCGCAATCGATAACTGGAAGCAAAGACAACTCCCGATTGACTGGGACCGTAGTAAGCGGAGTCAAAGGCGTATGTCCTGGCTTCCCCATCAATGTGCGTATTTGTCACATCATGACAGTCCAGACATTCGCGGTTTGCCCCGCTCCTTCCATGACCGCTGCCATAGAAGCGTTCTAGATTAGGAGCGCTTGCACCGTCGCAAACTGAAGTACCACCATCATGGCAGGTAACACACCACTGCTCATTTCCGGGTTTCAAATTCAGACCATTTCCCTGGTAGACACCACTCTGCCAATTCGTCTTGGCCATTTGAACACCATCAAAACCACCTGGACTGTGACAGCTATCACAAGTTCCGTTGTCTACTATTACCTCAATATCATAAACTCCTGCACCATGGCAGTATTCACATGCAAGTGGAGTCGGCCCCTTTGAATTCACTTCAATATGGGTGATGTGGGAGGGATTGGTAGGCATCGAGAAGTGAAATGCATCCTCATGTTTATGACAACTCACGCAGTTCTTACGAGGATGATGCCCAGAACTTCCGCTGCCATCATTCCTGTGATGTGTGGTCAGTGTGTGACATACTTCACAAATACCATCGTAATTGGAATCACCATCAGCAAATGAATTATCCCCGGTTTCAGCTATAAACATAACCAGCCGCCCACCACTGTTTGGAGTAGTGACTCCATCATTAACCAGGAATATGTTTATGCGATTGGGATCATGTGGCTGGTGGCACTTTAGACAGCTCTGTCCCATATGCTCTTCGTAAGTATGACATGCCTGACATAAAGCTTCATCGTTGGCCGCACGCAGAATGTAACCGTCTCCCGCGCCCCCGTTTGCTCCGCCTGAATCAGCATAATGCGGACTGTGACAGGTTGTGCACTCCACCCGATCAGGATCGATTAAGGGTATATCCGGATTCTGCGGCGAGCTGTGAAATCGATCATCCGAAGTTGCATAAACAATTCCAACCGGATGGCTGCCCTTATTATCCGTTGACACGCGGTAGCTGCCCACATTTCGAATGGCATGACAATTTTTGCAGAGGGCATTCTGATAATTCGTAGCTCGTAGAAAGGGTGAAAATGTCTGTGAGTGTTGATTGTGACAAGACGAGCAGACTATCTTATTGCTGTAAATTCGACGGGCCATTTCAGGATTACTCGGAGGTTCAGCCCCGTGTGTCGAGTTGGCAGCCTGAACCTCCCAGGCATGCGATGTACCAGAAACGCCCGGATCAGCCCGATCAGAATTTGTGAATGGCTTGTTGCTGGCCAAACCGGCTGGATTGTGGCAGCTCATACACAGGTTAGCATTTCCTTCAACATTAGTCAACTGGACATCGGCGCTCTGATGAGGAACATGACATGAACAGCATGCAATGCCATTATCCCAATGAGGTGCATCGACTAACAGCAGTGAAGCTTCCTCACATTTACCAGAAAGCGCTGGAAGAGGCACTTTGTTCTGGCTCATGATGTAGTTAGGATTGGCGACGAGCAAAGTGAACAATATGAATTTTGTACTAAAACTACTTAAATTCAGTGTCATTTTCTCGTTAATCCAACATTTGTGTACGTTATGCACAATTACAATTCAAAAAAGTAAGCTTATCAGTTACAGACACCAGCCATTTTTGACAGGATTACATGCCCCTACATCTGAATAGAATCCTCGATTCAACGAGGAGTGATTCCCCAAATGAATTTGGGCTTCCATTTGTCACTATTTAATCAGCAACATACGCCGCACAGCAACAAAATTTTCTGAACGAATTTCATAAATGTAAACGCCACTCGCTACGACCTCGCCCCGTCTGTTCCGTCCATCCCAATATATCGAAGCACCTTCACCCGTGTAGCTACCACGCTTGCGGTGTCCCAAATCATAAGTGCGGATAAGCTGCCCCATCTCATTGTAAATATGAATAACCACATCACAATCCTTCTCAAGCACAAACGGTATCCAGGTGCCCGGATTGAAAGGATTTGGATAATTTTGCAGCAGTTCACTTCGAGCAGGTATCACAGGCTCCGATTCCTGCTGAATTCCGACCGAGGTCGGGATATCGCCAATATCATAAACTTCAAGGCTGCCGTTATTCATCGAGGCGACCCAAAGACGACCGCGAGAATCCAACGCTACGTCCATAGGTGCCAGCAGTTCCCCAGGTTCGACGCCAAACTGTCCCACTGTGGCCAGATATTCTCCTTGTTCGTTTAAAACCGTGACAACTCCCTGATAAGTGTCAGCCGCGTAAATCCGGCCGAAACCATCTACTGCCAAACCCTGGATACGCGAAAATTGACCTTCTTCACTCCCGGATTCACCAAAGCTCGCCTGCCAAACTCCATCCTTATTAAAAGCATGGATCATATTGACTGGTTCATTGCTGTCATTAATATTCAAGCCCCCATGCTCAGCGACTAATATCCGCTGATTCTTCCGATCAAATGCGATACCGGTCGGAAAGACTAACTGGCTGTCACCAAATGCTGTCATAAAATTACCGTCAGGATCAAACAGGAAAACACATCTCTTTCTGCCATCAACCACATAAAGGCGATTTTCATCATCCATTACCGCACATGAAGCCAGGTCAAAACCTCCAATGTCATTAGATATTTTCTTTAATAGCTGGCCGCCAACAGTGTAGAGCTGAAGCTCACCACTGACCTTATCACCCACATACAGGAGGTGCTGACGAGTGACTGCGATGGCCAGTGGTGAACCACCAGCATCAAAATCGCCCAAAAAATTGCCTGATGAATCGTACCTGCTAATAATCCCCCCTATCGCATCGCTAACATAAACAACATCCTGGTCATCAATGGCAATTCGCAATGGAGCCCGCAGACCTTCGGTTATGCTAAATTTGTATTTTATCGATAATGGATTCCCTGAATCACCGGCAACACTAATTTGCACTATGAACAAAAGAAGAAATAGAATAAATAAATGAAACTGCTTTGGTAATTTAACCAAACTCATGAGTTTTACACAGCTATTAAATTTAGTAGTATGATAAGAAATCATGACAGAAACTTACTAATTACTATTTTCATAAAAAACATCTGTAAGTTTGTTGTGGATTAGATATGCACCATTCTTTCGTTTTTGTCGTGTATTATGAAGCAAGATTTCATGAACCGGCAGATGCTTTGAATTTAACTGGATTAATTATTAGCGACACCTGCATCTCGTCTGTAAATACCTTCTTTATTATTTTATTGCGCAAAAAAAACAATGGAAATTAGGCTCAACGCTGCAATCCCGTTAACACAAGACTTCTAAAAAATATCACACATAAATTAATTCAAAAATATGATAAAATTATTACTACATAAGTTTTTTAATATTTATGCGGTTCTAGGTATTTTTTCAAGTTCGAAGAAGTATTTAGTTCCACCTCCATTATATTAACGTGCAATTACTATACCTAACTCTTGAAGAATTTTTGAAAAAAACCTCTATCTTAAGACCACACATTATAATATCTTGTTTTTAAAGATTGATAAACATAGAATCTAATTCCAGGCTGTGATTAATTAAGCACATTCAACTTATGATTACTTGCCTGTGGCGCATCAGGTGTGTTATTTGGCACACCTGGTTCCAGCATAAGTATACATTTATTGAGCCTTGACTTCCAATAGCACATTTCATATCTTACATGTTGAAATTCTAAATAATTTATGTTCTTCAGCGCAAGTTTTTTTATTTGAGGCACAGCTTTTGTAAATGATTTATTATCCCACTATACTTTGAGTTAAGACATGATTTTCCAAAAACTACGCACGCGGATGATTGTTCACATAATATGGATTGTGGCCGCTGTCGTAATTGTGACATTCATTTTCGTATACAAATTACATGAAAAATCTACTCAATATCACCTGCAGAGAGATGCTGCAGTAACTATTGGGATCTTCAAAGATATATTGCTCAATGCAATGCGCCACAAAGAACCATTTGTCCTGCATAATTTTTTGCTCGATCTCTCTCGGCTCGAACACATAAAAACAATTCGCATTGTACGTCCCAATGGTCGTATTGCATTTTCATCTTTTGTGAAAGAAAATAATGAGCTTATCAAGCAAAGCATTTTCAATGACTTTTTAGCTCAACCAAAAGATAATTTTGAACATCATTTTCATGAAGGAAATAATGCAACTTTTCTCAAAATGAGCAAAATAAAGAACGAGCAAAGCTGTCAACAATGCCACAATCCATCACAATCAGTAACTGGTATTTTGTGGGTTGAAACATCTGCCACACTGTCAATAACTGCTCTCAAATCAGATTATTTAGTATTCGGTGGAATTGCCTTTGGGGTAATTGTACTCCTTTCATTAGCAACTGTAGTATTGTTTATTCAGTCGATAGATCGACCAGTTCAACAGCTTAGAGCTACAATGAATACCATTAAGCAGGGTGATTTTACTACCCGCATGAAGCCATCACGGCAAGATGAATTGGGTCAATTAACGCTTGGCATTAATGAAATGGCCGAGAAACTGCAAAAGACACGTAGTCAGTTACTGGAACATCATCGACAGGAAATACTGCAGGCAGAATCACTTGCAAAAATCGGCGAAATGGCAGCCGGTATGGCTCATGAAATCAAAAATCCAATTTCAGGCATTGTTTTTGCAGTGAATTCTATTTTGAGGGACACGGAGTTAAGCGATAATCGTAAAGAAATTTTCGAAGAAATAGTGGAACAGGCGCACCGGGTTGAACAAAATCTCGAAGCATTGCTGACGTTCGCCAGGCACACTCATCTTGAACCTATTCCAACCAACCTCAACGCAATTGTAGAACGAATATTGTTATTTGTCAGTCAACAGACTGATATGAAATTAATAATTGTAGAAAATGAGCTGGATGAAAATTTACCAGAAATAATGGCTGATCCAAAACAGATTGAAAAGGTAATGTTGAATCTTATTATTAATGCTGTGCAGGCAATGCCAAATGGAGGCCAACTGACAGTCAGTACACGTAATCATGTGGCAAACAATAAGGTTAGCCTGACAGTTCGAGATTCAGGTCTGGGTGTTCCTGAGAAATTGCAGGATAAAATTTTCCAACCATTCTATACAACCAAAGCTAATGGCACTGGATTAGGATTGACGCTAAGCAAAGAAATTGTGATACGTCATAGCGGAACAATATTTTTCAATAGTGGGCAAGATTTGGGTACGACTTTTACAGTGGAGCTGCCAATTCGAAGCCTGGAGACGCTCTAACCGCTTCTGATAAATAAATATGTTGTTAACAATAAACAGGGGATTATTAAACATGAAATTATTATGTGTCCTTACAAGATTCTAATTGTTGATGATGATAAACTTGTGGCGTGGTCGCTTTCCCAGGACCTGACAAGTGATGGCTGTGATGTTGCTGTTACGGTTAATGGCGAGAGCGCTGTAGAAGCCTTTCGCGAAAACGCACCAGACGTTGTTCTTCTCGACCTGAAGCTGCCTGACATCGACGGTCTGGAAGTTTTAAAAAGATTAAGGAAAGTAACACCGGAAGCCATCATTATTATGATGACAGCTTATGCAACGGTGCAAACAGCAGTCCAGGCAGTCAAAATGGGGGCTACCGAATTTATAAAAAAACCATTTACTTATGATGAGCTGAAGGTTATTCTGGAGCGCGCGCTGCAAAGACACCAGCTAAGCCAGGAAGTTGCCGAGATACGGCAGCGTCTCAAAGAAAAACATGGCATCAGCAACATTATTGGCAATTCACCAAACATGCAAAAGGTATTTAGACTCATCCAAAAAATAGTCCGAAGTGATACGACTACGGTTCTAATCCTGGGTGAAAGTGGGACTGGTAAAGATTTAATTGCCAAAGCAATTCACTATGATAGTCAACGCTTTCAATATCCGTTCATGGCAGTGAATTGTGGTTCGCTCCCTGACACACTGCTGGAAAGTGAACTCTTTGGACATGAAAGGGGAGCTTTTACGGATGCCAAAGTTACGAAAAAAGGGCTTCTGGAGCTTGCGGATAAAGGTACCGTATTATTGGATGAAATCGGGGATGCATCCCCTTCACTGCAAATAAGGTTACTAAGATTTATTGAAGAAAAAACATTCAAACGCATTGGCGGAACAAAAGAGATAGAAGTCAACGTTCGAATTGTAGCTGCAACAAATAAATCACTTGAGAAGATGGTTAAAGAGGGGAAATTTCGCGTTGATCTCTATTATCGTCTCAACGTTATTCCTATTAAATTAACTCCTTTACGCGAACGTGCTATAGAAATCCCCGTACTGATAAAATACTTTATTGATCAATTTAACAATGAATTTAAGAAACATGTAACCGGAATTTCTCCGGAAGCTTCAAAGTTACTTCAAAATTATCACTGGCCAGGCAATGTTCGGGAATTACGAAACGTACTTGAACGAATCATGATACTTGAAAGCGAAGAGAAAATCTTACCTGAGCACCTTCCACTGGAGCTCACCCTGAAGCAAGATTCTTCCTTTCTTCCAGATGATTATCAACTGCCGGCAACAGGCACATCTCTTTATGGAGTTGAGAAATCGCTTTTAGAAAAAGCATTGCAACAAACCGGCGGTAACCAATCGCAAGCCGCACAATTGCTGCGAATTTCTCGTCACACTCTGCGCTATAAAATGAAGAAATATCACATATTGAATTAATTTTCAATTAGATATATAAAAATAAATTCCGCAATTAATAAATTTATATTGCGTCAAATAGCTCATCGACTGTGCAATATGGCGCAATTTTTATCAATTCTACAAACACCCGCGTAGTTATTTACTTAAACATTCAAAGACTCTTCACTATTTTTTATTGATTTTATACGGTTTACAATTTAAACAGAAGATCATGATGATTATTCTGATGATGCCACATTATGGCACTAAGGTTGCATTTAGAAGAATTTTTAACAAATCTGATATTATCGGCCTATAAACTAAAAACTTTAATAAAAATTTAAAAAGCTCATAAACATTCAAATTTAAATAATTATGTTTATGCAAAATGATATGAAAGTAGCTACATAAATATATCTAGTCCATAGTTCGGATTTTGATATTCAACTTAGAGGAACAATGTATGATGTTCTATGTCCAGTTGCTTAGTAATCGGGCAACTCAATTTTGTATTTTAGCGCTTACACTGAATTTGATGGCTTGTGGCGGCACTCGTGGTCGCATGAATGCGGGCGACGCTGAAGAATTCGTTTGGCCTTTGCCTCCGGACCCACCAAAAATTCAATACGTTAAAAGCATTCATTCCGAACTGGATGTAGGCCGTAAGCGGTCACTGGCAAAGCGAATTTTTGAGAGTATATTCGGCAGGGGGCCATTACGAGCACTCAAGAAGCCGATATCTGTTCACGCCGACAAATCCGGCCGTTTGTTTGTGGCCGACACGGGTTGGCGCAAAGTGTTAATATTCGATTATAAAAATAAAAGCCTGGATATTTTAGGAAGTCGTGGCAAAGGGCGCACACTCAATCCGCTTGGTGTGACAACTGACAATTCAGGACGTATTTTTGTCGCCGACGCCGGCGGCCAACGAATTATGGTTTATGACACCAATGGCAAATTTCTGACTGCTTTTGGCGGTAAAAATATATTAGAACGGCCATCAGGAATTGCCGTAAACTCAAAGTTAAATAGAGTTTACGTTGTAGATACCTGGGCTCATCAAGTTAAAGCGTTCGACTGCAATTCTGGCAGCTTACTTTTCGTTATCGGTAGAAAAAAGCAGAAGTCCGATAAGATTATTGAAGGCGCCCTGGACCAGACCTGGAACCGTGGCAGTGCTGAAGCCGAGTTTCGTTTTCCCACACAAATAACTATAGGACCTGATGGCCGGCTCTATATTGTCGATTCTCTTAATCACCGCATACAAATTCTGTCTTCAGACGGAAAGTTTGAAAAATCGTTCGGGAAGGTCGGGAATGTTCCCGGCACATTCTACAGACCCAAAGGAATCGGTTTAGACAGTGAAGGCAACATCTACGTAACAGACGCCGCATTCAGTAATGTCCAAATATTTGATAAGAATGGCAGTCTTCTATTGAGTTTTGGTTCATTTGGAGCCGGTCTTGCTAATTTACGTCTGCCTGCTGGTATGTACATTGACCAGCAGGATCAAGTACATGTTGTAGATCAATTCAATAATAGAATACAGGTCTATCAGTTTTTGGGTAGTGAACCCATTAAAGATAAAGACCTGATTACAAAAAAGAAAGGAGGTGAATGAATATGAAAAAAAGGCTTGTAATCCTTGGTACATTGGCGCTAATTGCATGCTTTGTTGTGGTTGGGAATGTTTATGCACAGTTCGGTAACAAAGTATCAGACACACCACATAACATGCGAGAAGCAACAGTTAGCGGCATGACTCTGACTGACTATGGTGAAATTTGTGTGTATTGCCATACTCCTCACAACAATAACATTGATATCGAAGTACCGTTGTGGAACCGCAGTACACCAGCGGCTGGGCAGTACCAAATGTATGACAGTCCATCACTCGATATGGATATTGCTACAAGTCCTGTAGGTGTATCGCTCGCCTGTTTGTCGTGCCATGACAACTCAATTGCGCTGGATCAAATCATAAACCGACCAAGCGCCACTGCTAATCTTAATGCGTCTGGCATAGGCATCCAGACTTGTGCTACCCAGTGTCATGTCGGAAGCAATCCAGTTGACGGCTTAAACTTTGAAGGCACTTTTCTTGATACAGACTTGAGGAATGATCATCCGATTTCAGTCGAGTTTGATCCTAGCAAAGATCCGAAATTTCATGCTATGGTTGATAACGAGATTAATGGAATGCCATTATATGGAACTAATCATCGCGTGGAATGTGCTTCTTGTCACAATCCACACGATAACTCGAATCGACCGTTTTTGCGAATATCAAATGAAAATAGTGCCATGTGTCTCGCTTGTCATGACATTTAAAAGTGCATAACCATTAGAGCAAGGTGCTATTTAAATAAATGAATGTAACATTCTTGTGCTCTGATGTTAGAACTGTGTAACCTAAAAGGGGGTGAGGGTTTTACCCACCCCCCTTTTTTATTTCAATCGGAAATTTTATGTTAAAATTTAATCAATCTCTCTGGAAGTTAATATTTGCAGCATTTACTTTTTCAATTATAACCACGAATTATATCTATGCCGATGGTAAAGTCATAGCCAAAGTCAATGATGTCGTTATAAATGAAGATGCGCTAACAACAGAAGTAAATAAGAAACTTCCCCTGGCCTCTTATCATGCCCGTATTTCAAAAGAAAAGTTGCTTGAATTTCGGAATCAAGCATTACAGCATTTAATAGAAAAAGAGCTGCTCTATCAGGAAGCTAAAAGACAAAAACTGACCGTAGATTTATTTGAAGTGGAGCAGCAAATTTCATTAATGAAAAGCGGCTATCCTTCTGAAAAAGCCTTTCAGCAGGAGTTAGCCAAAACCGGATTAAACAATTCGTCGCTGATGGCGCATTTAGAACGACAATTGTTGATTCAGAGAATAGGGCAAAAAGAAATTACAGAAAAAGTAACGGTGACTGACGCCGACCTCAGAGAATATTACGAAGCAAACAAATCAAAATTCATTAAACCTGAACAATTTCAGCTTCGGCATATCCTGATCTCGGTTAAACCTGGAGCCATGGCGGTTGGGTGGAATGCGGGACTGGAAAAAGGCCAACAAATATATTCACGATTGTCTGAAGGTGAAGATTTTACACAAATAGCCCGGGAAGTTTCTGCCGATTCAAGCAGTCGAGATAATGGTGGTGATATTGGATGGTTTCACAAAGGTCAACTCATCCCTGAGTTAGAAGAAGCTCTAAGTGGAATGCAGATTGGAGATAGCAGCGAACCTGTTCGCTCAATTTACGGATTTCATATCATCAAACTGGAAGGGAGACAGCCGCAATTACAACTAACATTTGACCAAATAAATTTACATGATTTAAAAAATAAGCTGGAAAAAAAACGAATTGCAGCCAGGAGGCAGGAAATTATTACTAAATTAAAAGCAAAGTCCGAAATTCAAATCTTCGAGCTTTAACTTAATGTTGTGCATCAAAAAATAATAAAAATAGTTACCAGCCTGCTATCTTGTCTCGTTTTGTGGCAAACTGTATTGTTAGTAAGTAGTCTGGTCGTTGGCTGCAGTCGTACTGCGAGACACCGCACACTGAGTTTTTTCTTCGACGAAGTCCCGCCCTTGTCACAATCTGACACCACGTCAGCAATCGACTCCTTAAAACAAGCTATCGATACGCGTGCTATCCTTGCAGACACGACCATTGCAAAATCTCCTGACTGGTTCGCACATCCAACATTAGAAAAAAGTGAGTGTGTTACATGTCATGATCAAACACAAGTGTTTCGCCTGGTCGATGAACGTGAAGAACTCTGCTTGAATTGTCATGATCAAGCTGATGCAGAAATCGTTCATGCCCCGGTGGAAGCCGGTGAGTGTATTAGCTGTCACAATCCACATGGTACGGCAAACCCACATTTACTGTATGCAAAAGGTCAGGAGCTGTGTTTTCAATGCCATGATCAAGAAGAAGTAATCCCAACGGATGCGTTATCTTTACATGCTCCATTAGAGTCGGGAAGTTGTTTGGACTGCCATAATCCACATGGTTCAAGAAACCAGGGCTTGTTGGTTGTGGTCAAAGAAGCGATATGTTATTTATGTCATGATAATGAACAAATACGGCCCACCGACGCTGAATATGTTCATGCACCTGTGAGAACCGGCGCTTGCTCGGACTGTCACAACCCGCACAGTACAAAAAGTCCATACATGCTAAAAGAATCCGGACAAGGGCTCTGTTTACAATGCCATGATGCAAGCATTAAAACATCTGAAATGCACGAAGGCATTGAGGATACGGTCTGTTACGAATGCCATAATCCACACAGCGCAGATAACAAATTCTATCTAAAGTGATAATTTCATGCGCGATTCATACTTAAAAATTTTCTTTCTATTTCTGTTTACATTCATAAGCATTTATGTCTGTACTGATTTTGCGTTTTCACAAGAAATAGGACTTTTTCGCATGCAGCGATGGCATGGCTCAATGCTCTTCCGTATGCAAAGAGAGAAAAGAGTAGCGCCAAATATCAGCAAAAAACGCGGCTATAGCGGCAGGTTTATCATACGCAACACCGGCTATATTGTCAATCCCGACTTGTTAAATTTCGTGTGGAGTGGAGACGTCGGTTTGTATCTTCAACAATTTCTCACACAAGATATTCGAAGAAATACCAAGGGTCGGTTATTAGGTCACCATATTACTGCTTCATTATTTCAGTCAAATCCAAAATCTTTAATATTTCTGTGGAATCAAAATACAAATGTTATCAATATCGATGAAAATGGTCGAACTGGTTATGATACAAATACACTTCAAGCCTCACTGCACCTGCGAGATTCCTGGCTGTCATCCCGGCTGCATCTGACCTGGCATGATTTGTGGGAAGAATGGAGCCGTGTCGGATTTAAAACAACGCGAAATCAATTAAGGCGGTCAATCCGATATGTGGGTAAACGCGAAGAAGACAACTCCTTATACGATGTTAACTACGATTTCAATTCCATTCAGGACCGAATTCGATCCAAATCGAGCTATAGCAAACACACTGCGAATATCCGCTACAGGCATGCATTTGGCGAAGAACAGGCAAATCAATTGGATAGTAAATTCAACCTGTTCCTTCTCAGTGGATTCAGTAATCATAAAAGCGCCAGGTTAAAACAGTCTCTAAAATTTCAGCATCCATATTCGCTGGCATCCCAGTATCACCATACGCTGGCATTAAGCCACTCAACAGTTACAGGTACCGCCCTACAGAATACAGCCTACGCTGCCATTCTCCACAGTCTTTACGGCAGTCTGAATTCAAATTTTGGAGTGGGCGGCTCATTTTTTAAAATGCGTGATGGTAAAACCTTCAATTATTCTGCAAGCGGTGGTTTTAGCTATAGCAAGAAAATTCCCCTCTCTGGGAGAATTATGTTAGGTTACACTCGAGGCTTCTCAATTAACGATAATAAGCTCGAAAGTACTGAGAAAGTGATTGTATCCGAACGCCATGTTTTTATCGGCGGTTTCCCGGTGATGTTGAATGAAAGAAACATCATTCTTTCAACCATTTTAGTTTTTGACAATGATGGACAATTGATGTTTGAAGAAGGAGAAGATAAAGACTATGTACTCCGAGTTATAGGAGAGCGGGTGGAAATATACCGCAATGTCTTTGGCAGGATAACTGAGGGCGAGGTCGTCGTGGTTGATTATCACTTTCAAACGATACCCGCGATGCGGTATTCCACCAATTCAACTGTTTTTAACGCTGGCCTGAATTTTGGCTGGTTATCAATGAACTACAGCGAAAATCGACATGATCAGAATCTTCTGGAGGGTGATCTGGAAAATATTTCCAGTCTCCAGAATTTGTTTACAAAAGCAGCACAATTAAAAATAAACCTGCGAGGAGAATATGCAGGCACGACACTCATGGTTGAACATCGCATTTATCAATCCAGAACACTGGATTATAAAGCCGTGGATGTACGTTACTCATTTTTTATAAGTCCGTTTCGCAGTTTAACACTTTCAAACAACTTCGGCATTTCTTTTCTGAATCATTACAAACAGAGACTTATTAATAAAGTTTATTTTTTTCGTTCAGAGCTCAACTGGCGGCCTTCACGCACCTTCATTTTGCAAGTATATGGTAATTATCGTCTCAGGAGGGAAACCATTCAACCAGATGAAACGAACTTCGAATATGGCGGTACTCTGCAAAGGACCTGGCGTATTTTCAGAGCCCTGTTTAGATATGAAAAACGCAATTGGGACTTCGAGCCAAAATTCATTAATGAACGTCGATTCACTATCGAAGTTGAAAGACTTTTTTAGTGCATTCTACCAATACAAATAGTTTTGTAGATTTGAGAAAATCAGAGTAGTAATTACCCGCGGTAATTCAAGGAATCTTACGGAAACTTACTAACACAATAAAATTCAGGGATAGAAAAATGTTAAAATACTATACACCATTATTTGTTACTTATATCATCATAAGTTTAATGGTAAATGAAGTTTATGGTCAATTTGGAAATAAAGTTGTAGATACGCCTCACAACCTCCTTAAAGCTACACAAGGCTCTATGGAATATTTAGAAATAAGTGATTATGGCGATGTTTGTGTTTATTGCCACATTCAACATTCTCAGAATTTGACTCCCCAGACTCCATTGTGGAATCGGAATATAACAACGATTACTTACCAGTTGTATAAAGGTCAGACCAGGAACACGGCAGCCATCGGGACGATGGATAGCACTTCTTTAGGCTGCCTGTCCTGCCATGATGACTCGAGCCCTCTGGATGCCGTTAAACAGGCGCCCCCGACTCACACAGGCGAAAAAGCTTCACTTGTAACCATCGATGTTTGTTCCAACACCTGCCATACAATCTCAAATCCAAGCGGAGATATTACATTTGAAGGCGGGAATATGGGATCGGATTTGCGCGATCACCACCCGGTCGGAATGACGTATGACATTTTGAGAAATACCAATCTTCGACCGCCATCGGGCGCTATAGTCAACGGTTTACCTTTATATGGATCAAATTTAACCCAGGTCGGGTGTGCCAGTTGTCATGACCCACATGATAACACATTCCGGCCGTTTTTGAGAATATCCAATAATAATGGCGAGCTTTGTCAGGCCTGTCATAATATATAAGCTTTTTACTAATTCTTGTTATGAGTAGCGGGAATAAATTATTATTTCAAAAATTACATGCTATTTTTATTTCATTCCAAACAAAGAGAACATACCAATCCTCATCTCAGTCACCGCCCTTTCCAAAACGTTTATAGCTTTTTGGCTTATGGTCCTTACCGTGGCATCTTAGATAGCAATAACCCTTGTCGCCGCTAATCCAGAAAGCGGTACTTGAGTTTCTGCCTCCAATAAGCTGAATGTCAAAACCATTTTGGAGCGCAAAATCAAAGTTAATCAGACCAAGTTCGCCTTTGTCATGTGGTCCATGTGCGTCATGGCACATGATGCAAGGAGTATCTTCTTTCTTTACATGCTTTTCATGCAATTTCTTAAAAGCATTCTTTTGTTTGATTATGGCATTTTCGTTGTGACAATTCCAACAGGTTTGATAATCTCTGGTTGCATAGGTGTTGTTATCTCTTATTACATAGTTTTCTTTGAGTAACGAAATGTTAAAAGAGCCGTGTGGCTCATGGCATCTCTGACAACTTGCATCACCAAGTTCAGTTTCATGTTTGGTACCGGTGAATTGCGATTTATCATGACCTGTTCCGGCGCTGTTTGCCGGGAATGAGACGCTGGCGGGCGGGCTTCCGTCGTGACAGGTTAAACAGAATGCTTCGCCGCTGCCGTTCCAGGGACTACCACTTGCAGAATCCGGACCGATGAGCGGTTTTGCGGAACTGGAAACGTGCGGGTTGTGGCAATTCCGACATTCCACTTTGGAACCATCATTCTGATCGAGTAAACTGACATTGTGCCGGTGCGACAAATTAAACTGCGCCTGAATGTTTGTCGAAGCGGGACCATCCGCATCGTGACAGGAGTAGCACATGCCTTCTTCCTCACGTTTCGCGTCACCTGGAATAGAAGGCTGGGAAGCGTCCGCCGGAGCCAATAGATTAAACTTTTCCGATCCGTGTGCGGTCGCATGACAGCCAAAACTTTCGCCATCTCCCATACAGCTCAAACCCTGGCGGCTGTGGGATGCAGCATTCCACAAACTCTTATCAATGGTTGGCGAATTTTGATTATCGGTAAACGGTTTCTCACCCTCGCCGTCATGACAATTTGCACAAAATGGCATGAGCGTCGACGCAGCGACTGGATTTTCCATGGGTCTTTTTTGCAGCATGTAGATTGTATTTGAATTGTCGATGTCCAGAAGCCTCACTTTGCCTTTTGTGTGCTGGCTCATGTCATGACATACCATGCAATCGGCGATATCCAGAGACGCGCTCTGTAAATGGTGGCTCTTTTTACTAAACTCACTTACAATTTCGCGTCGACCACCGGCTGGGGTACCATCGCCATTATCCTGCGGGGAATTGTGACACTGGGTACAGGAAAGCGCAAAAAACCGGTCGCCGTGCGGATGGCAGGTTGTGCAATCCGCGCCGTCATTATGCGTCTGACTGATAGCGGCTGTCCCATCGGTCTGGTGGTAGTTTGTCTGGGTATGGCAGGTGTTGCACAGGTAATTTTCAGCCGTCATGTCGGCAGGACGATCGGGTAAATCATAGGCAAAACTATAGGGACCGGTTTGAGCTTCAAATACAACCTTATGATTGCGGATTTTGTTTCGAATAAAGTACAGATTTTCATTGCCACGGAAATTCTTCTGAACGCTCATTGGATTGTGACACTCCACACAATTGAGATTCACGGTCTGACCAGTGGTGGGATCGGTGTAATTGCTGAAATGAGTTTTGATGACGCCTTCGGAATGGCAGGTCTGGCAAGCTGCATTTGGAATCGGCGCACCGGTTACATACGTATCCGGCGAGGTGTGGCACACTTCGCAGGCAAATGTATTATGCGGCGGCGGTACGTTTGCACCCGCGGGTCTGAACGCATTGCTGTGAGCGTGACATGCCGTACAATTTTGCCCATTAAAATGACCAGTGTAAGAGCCGTCCGGAGAGAAATCACCCGGAGCCGAGCCATCTTTACGATGATGATTTGTACTGGAATGACAAACCTCGCAGATGCCATCGTACATTCCATCCCCATCGGCAAAAGAGTTCACACCGGTTTCGGTTAAAAAGACAACCGGTTGCTCGCCATAGTTCGGGGTTGGGACTTTCCCTTTAACCAGGAAAATGTTTGAGCGGGCCGGATCATGCGGCTGATGGCATTTTAAGCACCCCTGGCCTATGTGACTCTGGTATGTGTGACAGGACTGGCACAGTGAGTCGTTATTGGCAGTCCGTAGAATGTTACCGTCTCCGGCGCCGTCATTTGCGCCCCCTGAGTCGGCATAGTGAAGTTTGTGGCAGGTGGAACATTCAACCCTGGTCGAATCGATCAAAGACAAAGCAGTATCCATCGGCGCCGTAAAAAACCGCGAATCAGATGTCGGATAGTTGACGCCAACCGGATGGCTGCCTTTGTTATTGGGTGAATCTCGAAAAAGACCTACCGCACGAACCGCATGACAATCCTTGCATAACGCGTCTTGAACATTCGAAGCACGCAAAAATGGCGGATAGGTCTGTCTATGCGGATTATGGCAGGTGGAACAAGTGACATGATTGCTGTACACGTATTCCAACATATCTGGTCCTGTTGGGAGCGCTGCACCAAAAGTATCGTTCCGGGCGGGCACGTCCCAGGCATGCGACGTGCCGGATATGCCTGGTAATGCCCGATCAGCATTTGAAAACGGCTTGTCATTGGCGATGCTCACCAGGTTATGACAGCTCATGCAGAGGTTTGAATTACCCTTTAGATTGGATATTTGGGCATCCGAATCCTGATAACTTACATGGCAGGAGGGACAATTCACACCATTGCCCCAGTGGGGCGCATCGGGAATGACACCCTGGGCAAAAAGCAGCGAACGTCCAGTGACTAACATTGTCATCAAAATCACATCCAGGATAAAATTACGACTTGAAGTCACTTTTATAAATACTTCGATTAACTTCATCTATTGTACGTCCTCATTATTTGAGTAAAACCATTCTTCGGCGCACGGCAACAAATCCGTTAGCTCGAATTTCATAAAGGTAGACACCGCTGGTGACTTGTTTGCCACGGCTGTCTCTGCCGTCCCAATAAATTGAATGGCTGCCACGAATTTGCCGGCCCAGCTCAAACGTGCGGACACGCTGTCCTAATTCATTGTAAATTTTAATAGTAACACTGCTTTCTTTTTCAAGTATGAACGGTACTTTCGTACCGGGATTAAATGGATTCGGGTAATTCTGCAGTAATTCGCTTTTAGTAGGAACGGGAATTGTAGATTGTTCTTCCACAAATGTCGGCGCTTTTTCCATCTCGTAAACTTCGAGACTACTGTTGTTCATGGAAGCAATCCAGAGCCTCTCATCGGAATCAATTGCAACATCCATCGGGGCAAGCAATTTGCCGGGCTCGGTGCCTAATCCACTGACGATGGTCAAAAAATCACCGTGTTCACTCAATAGGGTCACCACTCCCTGAAGAGCGTCGGCCACATAAATTCGTCCAAGCTTATCAACAACCATACCATGAATGCGGTTAAATTTACCTTCTTCACTCCCATGTTTGCCGAAACTGGTCAGGAGGTTTCCCTGCTTATCAAATGCATGAATCATCCACGGACGATCGAGGACAATCAAACCTCCATGCTCGGCAACCAGGATACGTTGATTTTTTCGATCATAGGCCACACAGGTCGGAAAGACTAAAATGCTATCCCCAAACGAAGATACCAGGTTGCCATTAGCGTCAAATATCTTTACATGTTTATTTTCACCGTCCACAACATACAGGCGTTCTTCGTCATCCAGCGCCGCATGCGACGGTAGTTTAAAATCACTGGCAATCTCTTTCACTAAATTTCCCTGTGCATCCAGAAGCGAAAGCTTGCCAGTCTGCCAATCGCCAACGTAAACATAGCGCTTTGAGGTTATCGCCACAGCCAGAGGCGAGCCAGTGGCAGTCAACACTTCTAAAAAATTGCCGGCTGCATCATATTTAGAAATCCTGCCGGTCACGGCATCGCTGACGTAGATTACATTCTGGTTATCCACCGCCAGACGGATTGGACTTTTGAGTCCCAGTGAAATCCGCATTTTGTGCTTTACTACCGGCACCTCAGTTTGGCTTTGTGTGAAACCGAAAGGAATAAGTAATAGACAAATTATTGTCCCTAAAATGGTTTGATGCGGTTTGAGCAAATAATTTAACATGATTCAAACGACTCATTTTTAATTAATAAAAATTATTAAAAGTTCTTTTAATTGATTGATAAAATCTGCGAGGCAAAAACTCTCTTTTCAGGTGTTTCTAAGAAGTATCTTAAAACCTTGATCCTGAAAGCATCACAAGGATACCGACTAAAAGACCTTTTTATGCTTATTCTTGCTCCAAAAACTCAAATATGCGAGTAAAATTGTCTCTAAACCTTGTTTCCGTTATCTAAAATTGAATCATCAAATCCCCAAAAACATCACCATACCACCAGTTATCGCAATAACGAGACCGGCAATGGCATGGGTATAATGTTCAATCTTATGCAAACGTACGAGATTGATGCCAACATACGCCAACAACGCCTGTCCAACCATCATAAACAAAGTGACCAGGCCAAAAATTAATGACACCAGCCAAACAGCTTTCCAGCCATGGGCGGCGCTGACAAACATCAGCGGAATGAGCGGCTCGCATGGGCCAAGAACAAATATGGCTATTATTGTCCATAGAGTTACCGATCGCTTTGGATCTATTTTTTTATGGCGGTGATGGCGTATGTGCTTAATGCCCCAAATCGCATAGGCCAGGCCAAAACCAATGAGCAGCAATCCAGCCACCTGTGCCCGTTGAGATTCAATGCTTTCGAGGCTGGACAAACTAAATCCGAGTGCCAAACCAATAATACCAATAACAACAGATGAACCAACGTGTCCGATTCCCGAAACAAACGTGATCCAGATGAGTTTGGTTTTAGACCATTTCTGCGCTTTACCGATACCAACAAATGGTACCCAGTGATCAGGCGCTAATGCATGCACAACGCCAATTGTAAATGTCGAAGCTAACAAAACAGATAGTGAATCAATATTGGCCATATCCCTTTCCCTTTTTAGTTTAGTGACGCATGGTCTTGTCAGAAGCAAATTATATTTGAGCCAAAGATACAAAATGATTCATTGGTAATCAATTATTATTTTGCGTTCATAAAAAGCAAAAGAGGTTTAAATTCCCCCGAGATCATTTTAGTATCTGAAAATAAATTCAATATAAAAATCATTCAGACACTAATTTAGGTCGTGTCCGGTGTTAGTTGTCAGTGGTGTATATTTTATAATACTTACTCTGAATTTATGATTAGGTCACAGACCTTTGTTAATTCATTGAATTAGTTGTAGATACGATTCATGCAACGGACTACGAACAACTATCCACGATCACTATCCTAATT
Source organism: uncultured Cytophagia bacterium (assembly GCA_964539665.1). Taxonomy (GTDB): domain Bacteria; phylum Zhuqueibacterota; class Zhuqueibacteria; order Oceanimicrobiales; family Oceanimicrobiaceae; genus CAZIKB01. Next base: position 41,571 of record CAZIKB010000007.1, on the reverse strand, counting down.
TATTGCTACGCTTATTTAGCATGACAGGTCAAGCAAAAAGCGCTGCCATCGTTCGACTTTCTAAGTGATAAAGTTTTTGTTATGACGCCGCCAGGCCCATGTACATTGTGACAGCCTACACAACCCTGAGTATTTCGTGATACATGGACATCGTGGCATGACGAGCATTCTAAATTTCCGTTATCCAGTAGATCCTCTTCAATGGTTCCTCCCAATCCTGAGGGTGTTGAGCTCGGGTCATTTAATTTCCCATCGGCTGTTGCCAGGGCTGTATTGTAGGTAAAAGAGATCGGATGATCGTTACTCAAACTGGTACCAACATTGCCAGCATTGGTATACCAGGTGCCAGATGTATTACCACTATGATTTTCAACCGCTACGGTGCCATCATGGCAGGAAAGACAGAGTTTCGATTTTCCAGTGGGTTGACCAGGAATCGCATTTATGGTGGGACTATCATAAACGGTGAATGTAGCATTGGTGACCTGGTGATTCCATAAAGGCGAATTCGCTACTTCCATATTTGCATTGTGTGGTGTGTGACACACAACACAGACTTCACCATTGCTCCAGGATGCGTTGCTGAAGTCGTGGTGGCTGGATTTGATATCACCAAGTGTTTCAAAGTTAAAAAAACAGATTAAAGTTATGCTAAATGCAATGGTGTAAATAATGGATCTCATTTTTTTCCTCCGACATACTTTTAAAGTGAGCTCATACTTTATTCAATAGGTTTTTTAGGGGTACCGCATCATACTGATTGACTATCTTTCATAAATTTGTTTCTCATGACAACCTGGTAAACAAGAACCACCTGAATCGTTTCGATGAAAGTTAATAGGCATTTCCCACTTACCAAAAAGAACTTTATTTGCAATTAAAAACTGATTGTCAGATGCGTGCAAATCGTGACAGGTTTTACAACTTCTCCCCTTCTCTTTATTTATATGCAGGTAGTGGAGATTTTGCTCTCCATTTCTGAAATTAGTAGCAGAAGTTGAGGCCGGCTTTTCCAACAGGTCCGAATCATGACATTCAAAACAAAGAGCAAAGGACTCTACCCTGCCGTCCGCGTAATTTTTTTCAGGAAATGGCAGACTAAGCTGAGAATAGGTGTCCGAAGCATGAGGATTATGACAGGAGCCACACTCACCATCTGCCGCAGGTGAATGAACATTCTTTTTGTTTGACAGTTTGGATTGAATCGATTCTTTTTTTGTTTTAAATTCATCATTCGTTTTTTTGGTTTTGCTGTGGCAGTCGTAACAAACCTGGGGTTGCTCTGCCACTAACAGCGCTGCATGCTGAGAGCCATGCGGGGAATGACACTCGAGGCATTTCACTTCATTTTTTAGAGGCGTGTGGACAAATGATTTTTGTGCTAAATCACTCTCAACACCATCATGACAATTATAACACAATTGCGGATCTTCATCAAATAATAAAAAAGCGGCCGGGGCATTATGTGGCAAATGGCAGCCAAAACAATCATCTTCGACTGGTGCATGTAAATTTGAAAACTCCTGAAATTGTTCCTGGATCTGATCATGACAATCGAAACACAATTCAGGCGCTGTTTTTTTAAGTAATGCCGTAGTATTTGATTGATGCGCTTCATGACAACTGGTACAACTGTTACTTATCACCGGGCCATGCTGTACCGTATTTCCATCGCTCTCCAAATCATGGCAGGTGCCGCAAAAATTGTCTTCCTCATCTGATATTAATAAGAATGGCTGCGAAGAGCTATGCGGTGAATGACAAATTGTACATTCTCCCTCTTCTACAGGGGCATGAACAACAACCTGTTCCGCATTCGCATCGTGGCACATATAGCACAAATCTGGTAAAATCTCAGTCAGGGAAAATTCACGTCCATTGGCATCGGGATGATTTTCAGCGTTGCTTTCATGGCAGGTTTCACAGCCATCTTCTGTGGGCGCGTGTACGACTTCGTGACTCAAAAGATTGGTGTGACAAGCAGAAGAAATACATCCGGCTTCATCTGTGTCTTCCTGAGCCATCGTGGTCAGGGGATATAAACTGAATCCTATCATCAAGCTGTAAATTAAATTTCGCATTACCAGTTAAAATTCTCGTTCGATTCTAAAATAACCATGTTGAAATTCGACATCTTCACTAACAAAATCGCGATAAAATGCCTGCACCCCAAGAGTCAAAATAAATTGACGCCAGCGGGTTGTGAGCTCGCCTCGAATGGTCTTAAGATTAAGATCCACTTTTCTTCCTTCCTGAATGCGATACCCACCCATAATGTTTATATTTGTGTTTTTGCCAATATAAAGAAGAATTCTTCCTGTTAAATTTGCAAATTTTTGATGTTCATTTTCATCCAAAAACAAAAAGTCGCGCAGGTTGCCTGTTACCGACACGTTTAGTTTCTTAAAAAAATTTCCGGCCACTGTTAAATAATACCTGTTTGATTGATACGGAATGATATTACTGTCAAATTTGTCGAGTTCATAGCCGCCCTTTATGAATCCAAACGAAAATTTTACCCCGTAAATTTTTTGCGAAATCGTTTTCAACGAACTGAAATTGATCTCTTTCAAATTCTCAAAATCGAGCTCGTTGGAGCGATAATACAATTCCATGAAATTTCCAAATAATGACAGACTTGCCCCAAACAGTTGATTCTTTGAAGCATAACTTGGCGATATTTGCTGCATGGAGAGATAATCGACATAAACCGTGGCGCCGTTTTCAATCAGGCCGCCCGGTAATCGCTGTATCTCGAGGTAGCTGTCTCGCTCTAATAAAATGTAATCAATATCTTTCTGGTAAATGATGGATTGTGTTTCATCTGTAATCATCACACTATTTATGTCAACATCAGGATTGTTTAACAAAACAATTTCAGCATCCCTCAAAACATGTTCTTCGTTCACTATTCTCACAGATAGAGATTGATTTTTCCGGTCTACTTTACGTTTGCGATACTCGTAGTCCAGGGCAATTCTACCTTTCCAAATCTGCTTCTGGTAATCAATTTTCCATCCATAGGCATTATTGAATTGATTAAAATCGGATTGACTTATATTATCGTATTCATAATAAACACTTGAAACTACACTTAAAAATATTCTATGTTCTAACCTGGCGCGCAAACTATGCTGATTGGAAGAAAGTGCATTTTGCTTAAAATGCAAAAACATATAATTGCCCCATACTTTAAGATTCTTAGGCAATTTAATATATGCGAGCTCGCTCGCTTGAAATCTGTCAAACGGTATAGTTCCAATTTGACGATGATACCCTATCATTGAATTCAGACTGCTTTCGTGATTCTCATCAAACGCAACATCATTTTTCAATTCAATTCTGGCAACTTTGTTTTGAATAGGCTGACTCAGAGAAAAATTTCTCTTATATTCGTCAAAAGAAATGCTAAAACGATGCTCGTCTAATTCGCCAAATGATTTGTTGGCGATGGCCAGTAAATTATGTCGCATATTTAAATATTTACGTCCAGTTTGTAATTCCTTCTGTGACCAATTGGAATATTTATAACTAAACGTAAGCGGCAGTTTTTTATTTGGAAAAATGACATTACTGCCCACGTCTGTCCGAATGGATTCTACATTGGTTAAATTATCACGATTGATGAATGTGTGATGAAAGTTTGTGAATAAATTTATAGATAAAGGCCTTTGACTAAAAAAAGTGGTTTGCACACGAATCTTTTCCGCCGTTCTAACCTCAGAACGGTCTGGCGCCACCGCGTAATCACTGCGCTGAGTACTGGGACTGAATCCCAAATCTAAATCTAATAGCATGAAGTTCGGATGCCACAAATAACTGTTGCTCTGCAGGAACAATTCACCATTAAAAACAGTATTCTTCGGATGCTGTCTCAAACTGGAAAGTAAGATGGTTTTTTGGGAACGATATTGCCCCTCAAAGTTTATTTTCCCGTGTAGAGATTGCAAATTCCAAACACCCCATGAAATGAGCGGCGTCTGGCTGTATCCAGTCGAAAAATTCAACACAATTACCATTGGAATGACAGTGATAACATTTTTACAAAAGACCATTTTGAAATTTATCAAAAACAGTAAAACCTCATCCATTCACTCAGTTAAATAAGAATCGCTCCTCACCACCATGAGGATTATGACATTCGGTACAAAGAAATTCTTCAATTCCGTCATGGGCTTCATTCTGAAATACCGTTGTTGGTTCGTGACAATAAAAGCAAATTTCCTGGCCTTTACGATGTAGTAATTTTTGATTCTGGGATTTATGTGGACTGTGACATTTTGTACAGTAGCCAGACGCAACCGGTCCATGTAAAAAAGCGAATGTTTCTTTAAAATCATCGTGGCAATTGTAACAAAGCGCGGGCTGAGTTTCGATATATAAATTACCCCGACTTCTATTATGACAGGTATCACATTCTTTGTCCTGATATGGCGGATGTAAATTCCACTCAGGTTCAATCTTTTTCGATAAACCAGTCGTTGAATCTGAACTTACTAAAGAATCTGCCACAACTTCTACATTCGTTTCTGGCGCCGGGACACCATCAAACAGGGTTCTGTATATTTTACGCCGACCTTCAGGTGAACAAGTAATCAAAGTGACTATTGTCGTCAGCAAACAGAAAATTTGTATATTCCTGACTATGGTGTTCCACATCCAATTTTAATATCCCAAATTATAACCTAACCCCTTTTTCTGGTTATGCGTTCTTTTGACGGTCGTGGTCCCATCTCCGGCCCTACATAACCATAGACATTTATTTTGTCTGGACCATACTGATTGGTTACAAAAATTAAGTACTTCAGTTTGAAGCTCTGATGCACATACTTTTCGAAATACTCTAAATTATCATAATCCACAATCACTTTTGCCGGCAGCCACATATCGCCGGGTTTTTTATAGCTGCCGCCGAAAAACATTAACAAGCTGCCGTCAGCACCAAATATCTGCACATTATCAAAACCAGCGTCTACCACAAACAGATTTAGATTATTATCCACAGCAATCCCTTTTGGCCGCACAAATTGCCCCATGTTTCGGCCATAACTTCCAATTGCGCTAATGAACTCGCCATCTGTCGTAAAAATCTTTATCTTGAAATCGCCAATATCACTCACATAAACTTTATCGTCAATTACATGCAAATTTGTAGGTGAACGTAAGTATTCTGGCGAATCCACTGAAGCGTTTGGAAAAGAATTCAAAAGTTCATAATTATCTTTTGAATAGACTTTCACCATGTGATTATTTAAATCAATCACCCACAATTTATCCTGATAAGCAAAAACATCTGTGGGTTTGATATCAGCAGCATTGCCAAAACTATTAATATATTTGCCGTTCTCATCAAACACGACAATTTGCCGGCGTTTAGCATCCGCCACATATAAATTTCCATCCTCATCAACGTGACAATTTATCGGCTTCTTTAACTCACCTAATCCGCTGGGTGTAAAATATTTAAATTCCCCACTGACCAGATCAATGATTTCCAGACCGCCAAGTATGGTGTCACAGACATATAGCTTGCCATTTTTAATGGCTAATCCATAAGGTTTAACTATCCTCTGGGATTCATTTTCACCGACAACAAATTTGGTAAATGATGAACGCTTCTTAGCAACATCATCAGACGTACTGATACTGGTTAAATATTGAATACGAGTTGTATCCGGGGGGGATGGATAAATTATGAGATTATCCTGATTTACAGGTTTGTTCAGTTTCGCCGAACAACCCACAAAAATGATAAAAAAGAGAAGTAAACTGCAAATTATTAATCCTGTTTTGTCTCGCATACTGTCATTCCATGAATTTAAATTCAACATTAGAAACAATTATTTTAATTTAATAAGACTGGCAAAGGGAATAATTTTAAACCAGAGAAATAATATAAGTTTAGTATTAAATGATTTTGATAATTATTAAATGAGTTATTTATTGTGACATGTTAAGCACATTGCACTTGCCGAATTGGCCATAATCAGAAACTTGCCATTGGTATTATCATGGACATCGTGACAAGAACCGCATTCTAATTTGCTGCTGAATAACATGTCTGCGTCAATTGTGCTACCCAACCCGGAATTAGTCGTAGATGGATCATGCAGTTCGCCATCTGTATTGGCCAGAGCGGTATTGTAGGTGAATGAAACAGGGTGATCATTAGTTAAATCCGTTCCAAGCTTTTCACTGCCTGCCATCAAATCTGTTCCACCTGTTGCACCGCCAAAATTATCCATGGCTACGGTGCCGTCATGACAGCTAAGGCATAATTTTGAAACTCCATCTGGTTGTCCGACAGTTGCGTCCAGAGTACCGGTACCGCTGTAAAGAGTGAATGTCGCTGCCGTGACTTCGTGATTCCAAAGAGGCGAATTTGTCACCGTCTGATCGGAATTATGCGGCGTATGGCACACGATACAAATTTTGCCAGATGAGTTCCAGGACTTGTTCTTGAAATCGTGATCTGTCCCTGTTATTTGCCCTAAGCTGACTCCCGACATCGCTACTAAAAATGCGACTGTTAGAAATAGAGCGCTTAATTTTTTCATGGTTCCTCCAAGATGTTTACTAAAAATGTGAATAAAATAAATGGTTAATTATTCCCTTTGCCTACTCAATGGAATTTAATCACAAAGAGAGTTTTAAAATAATTGTCAGTTAAGCAATTGATGTGCCATGTTTAATTTTTCTTAAACAAATATTCCGTTTAATAATATCAACAAGTTATATAGATTTGAAAATGTTTTCCGGAAATTTAATGTGTCTTAGTCTGAATTAATGTTTCTCCGCTGTACAATACATTGCTGTTCAATATCTCAGTTCTTCATTCCATACTACCAATCAAGAGAACTCGTAATTGATAGTTTGCTGCTAAACCTCGGTGTTTGCGACTTTTCACATCATGTAAAATAATCGGGGAAAATACCTGGATAGCTTTTGCGTGGTTTTTTCTTATTTGTCATGAATCAGGCAAGTATTATGCCACGGCGGAAAGTCCAGGCTAACGACCACTAAAATTGGACTAACACAAAAAGATTTAGTCGTTTACCTTGCTTGATGAACGAGAAGTTACAGTTGTGAACATTTCTTAATTACAAGAAAAGAATGCTGTGAATCTTCTCAAATATAGGAAATATTAGGCTAATCAAATCTGAGAGTTTGAGGGATAGTGTTCATTGCTCTAACATTTCAATATTTGATAATTCTGCCGTTGTAAATACTTATAATGTAACTGTTCAGCCTGTTTCTGTCATCCTGTAAGGATCTTTTTTAAGGTTAGTACATTTTTGCTAAAATGAGACCAATTTGAAGTCAAACAAGATTCTGTTAGAATGACAGGCTGAACAGTAATCTTATTATTAAATAAAATATTTGCAGGATAGACAAAACTGATGTGAGTGTGGATTTATTTCCCATTTACAAGTGTAAGAACGTGAATAATTTCAAAAACAATCAAATTAACTGCGCCAAATGGCACACTTACTGCGCCATTTGGCGATATTATTAATATCGTGGGTAATTTTAACGCATTCACCAGGGATGTAAAGGGGACCTGAATTCAGTGATTAATGACCGGTGGAAATCGGGGTGTTCAAGCTTCAGCTTGCCGGGTGGAGAGGGAATAACACGCTAAAGCGTGAACACCCAAAGTTTACCCGACTGGCTTTTTTTACCGGGCAATTGATTTACTTATAATCCTTTGGAGCATGTTTTTTACCATGACACTCCAAATAACATTGACCTTTGAATTCACCCTGGTCCTCAAATTCCAGTCTACCTGAATTCGGATCTGGTGAAACTACAGAAGTATCAAAATTGATTAAATGCGAATTATTCGTGGAATTGCCCTGAGAACTGCTAACACCGTGCGGATCGTGACATATGTTACAGGAGGTCTTTACACCGAGGACGTGTTTTTTATGAACTTTTCTACTCACGGGATTGTTACCATTAATGAGATAATTACGGTTATGGCACTGATAACATAGCTCATACGTTTGGTAAGATTCCTGGACATTGTCGATTCTGTTGAATTGATATTTTAATATTTGTGGATAAATCGAACCGTGCGGTCCTGCTGGCGAGCCAGAGCCGTCACTGGCATGACAGTCCGTACAATATATTACGCTTGATTCTGTTAGCGGTGAAATCAAAGTAGGATCATTGGTGTTTTTGCCAGGACCTTCAATCGGATGGTAGGAAGGATTACTTAAATCAAATTCCAACCGCACATTATTTTGTTCAATTATGCGTGACGTTGGACTACCCGGCTTATCTGGACTATCAGCATGGCAGCGGTAGCACAACTCATATTCAAACTGAATCGGCTCAACCGAATTGCCCGCTGAATTCACACCTTTGACGCCTTCTAACATACCACTGGCATTTGGAGCGGAGGCCGAGCCCGTTCTGGCGGCATGAGGATTATGGCAATCCTCGCACTCTACATGTTTATTCTGGACAATGTTATTTTCTTCCGGATCGTGGATCTGGTTGTAACCGTAGACATCATGCGTATATTGCTTAGATAACATGGCCTGAATATCCTCATTTGCCACGTTGCCGTTATGACAATTAAGACAGTTACTTTCCTCAGCGTGATAATTCCTGAGTCGTTCATCATTGCCAGCCGTATGTGGATTGTGGCAATTCTCACAAGCATTGTTAGCAACATTTGAATAAGGCGTATGAAACCAGGGGTCATTTCCGGAACCATTCCAGGTGGCATTTGAGGTTCTATGTCTCGAGCTGTTCCAGTAATCCCGGTCATGGCAGTACAAGCATAATGCCGAATTCTGGGATGAAACCACTAAGAAATCACCGATGGCATTGCTATGCGGATCATGACAGGATGTACACTGCAATTTATTATTTTCTAAGGTTACCAGGCCATTCAAAGTGGAGGGATGCACCAATTCACCGTCTGCTGACGCCAGGGCTGAATTGTAAACAAAGGAAATCGGGTGGTCGTCCGATAAATCGGTGGTGACGTTGCTCTTGCCAGACGGAATGGTGGTGACGCCTGAGCTAAAAGTAATTGGATTATTGCGGCTGATGACATTTCCAAGTGCGATGGTTCCATCGTGACAGGAAAGGCACAATATGGACGAGCCATCGGGTTGTCCGGACGAAGCCTGAATGGTTGAACTGTAATACAGGGTGTAATTAAAACCGGCATCCGGTCGATTCCATAACGGTTTGCGGGGACTGCCGCTATGGGGCGTATGACAAAAAACACAAATTTCCCTCTCGCTGCTCGCTCTAATTGTGCCCGATCCACTCACCGATAAATTATGCACCGTGTTGACAATAGACTGGGGTAAAACAATGTTCGCGATGAAAAGGACATTTAAAACCATCATCAACATTCTAATTTTCATTTTCTTCTCCGTAAAGCAGTTCAAATATCTGAATGCGTGCGTTGAAACTATCTGCGACAAAAATCCGATTATTCTTCGCAATAAATATGCCAACCGGCAGCCAAAAATCTCCAATCCCCCGACCCTGTTTTCCAAAATTATCCAGGAACTCACCTTTTCTATTAAAAATTTGAACCGTATTGAATAAGGCGTCCACGATATAAATATGACCATAGGAGTCCGTGGCAATCCCTTTTGGACGGGCAAAATAGCCAGTCGCATCCCCAAGCTCGCCAAATACTGTGAAGGATTCACTTTCTGGATTATAGACCTGTACCCTGAAATTCAAAGAATCAACAATGTAAATAAAACCAAATTGGTCAATCCACAGGAAAGTTGGAAAGTTAAATTCACCCGGCTCTGTTCCGCGCGTTCCCACGTATTTCACCAAATTGCCCTTCTCGTTCAGAACCACCAGTCTATGAGCGGCAGTCTCAGCCACCCATATTTGCTGCGTCCGATTCGAATAAGCAATGCCAGTCGGTTGATTGATTTGTAGATGATTATTTAGTATTTCGGGCGACTTGGCTTTACTTTTTAGAAAGAATACTTTATTCAGCTTGGAGTCGGTGAAAAGGATGACATCCGATTTCCAAATACACATATCGACTAATGACGGGAATGCAGGATACTGTTTCGATTTAAATATTTTCATCTTTTCTTTTTCCCGATCAATGCGAGTAAGAAACTGGCTGCCCTGATCCAGAATCCAGATCAAATTGTCATCTGTAGATAAAGCATTAAATGGCCGGATTAAATTTTGCTTCTTTTCACCAACAATAATTTTAAATATGCGCTTAATGATATTTGTATTCTTTTTTGTTGCACCGATTGCCGGGATTTGTTCTACCCAGCGAATTCTAAATGGACTTTTAGCGACCTGCCGGGCGTTTTCCGACAATTCCTGGGCAAAATGTTGCGTGGGTTGGACAGTGAAGGTCCCAAAAACTAACCAGATGAAGACAGTTTTATATTTAATATTCTTTAGCCTGATTAATTCATAAACCGCAGAGAGCGCAAAGGTCGCAGAGCTGTTTTTATGAAATTTAAAAACAATATTTTTAAATAGAAGTTTAATAGAAATTTTCAAGTTATTAATTCCTGTAATTATTTGATATTATTTAAACTCTGCGACCTCTGCGGTGAATAATTCAGGTTAGCATTATATTGTTATCGGAGTATAAGGCATGTAAAATAAATAATTTGTGAGAAATAGTGAGGTTCTTTGAGTACAAAATATTAACAAATTCTCGGCAACTGTTCTCCAACCAGCATATCCACGATGCGCCAGCCGCCGATGCGGGTTTGCATGGTTACCAGGCCGGGCTTTTCCTTCACGACTTCGCCGATCTTAACCGCATCACGGCCCAATGGATGTTTTCTCATTGTTTTAAGCACGTCTTCTGCTTTCTCGCGTGCGACAGCCGCCACCAGTTTCCCCTCGTTTGCTACATACAGGGGATCAAGACCAAGAATTTCACACGCGCCAGCTACCGGCTCTTTGATTGGAATTTGAGCTTCTTTTATTTGAATGCCAACCTTCGAAGCCTCAGCGAATTCATTTAGAGTCGCTGCCAGACCTCCCCTGGTTGGATCGCGCATTGCGTGTACTTTGTCGCCGCCAGTTTGTAGTATTTCTTCAACCAGCCCATTTAATGCGGCCGTGTCGCTCGCAATCGGAGTCTCAAATGCTAATCCCTCGCGGCGCGAAAGGATAGCCATGCCATGATCGGCGAGACTTCCGTTTAGCAGCAGCACGTCGCCGGGCAGCAGGTTTTCTGAACTGAGCACAAAATCGTGCTCAATTAATCCGATGCCTGCTGTGTTGATAAAGACCTTGTCACCCTTGCCTTTATTAACGACTTTGGTATCGCCGGTGACAATGGCAACTCCGGCGTTTTTAGCCGCGAACTGCATGGATTCGACGATTTTCTTAAGCTCCTCTAAAGAGAAACCTTCCTCAATAATAAAGCCCGCGCTGAGAAAAAGTGGTTTGGCTCCGCTCATACTCACATCATTGATTGTGCCGTTCACTGCCAATTCTCCGATATCTCCGCCCGGAAAAAAGATAGGATCCACCACAAATGAATCGGTGCTGAAAGCCAAACGCTGACCATTAATATCCAGCACGGCCTGGTCATCCAGCTTGTTGAGAGTAGGATTATCAAACGCCCAAAGAAAGAGTTTGCTGATGAGATTGTTCATCATTTTGCCGCCGCTGCCGTGGCTGAGCTGGATGGTATCGTGAGCGGTAATGGGCAATGGGCAATGGGCGAAGTTTTCTGGAGAGAGGTTTTTACTCATATTTAATCTTTCGGATAATGTTTATTCTTACTTCTTTCCAACCTGATTTTTCTTGCATGCTCAAGTTCCACTTTTTCACGGTGTCTATTGGCTTCTTCTATATTTCGAAATTTGAAGATACCAGGTGGATAGCTAATAGGATTGAGCTTATTTGCGAATTCCCATAGTTCAGCTACTCTTTCAAAATAGGCTTCATCAGGATGAAAATTCCAGAGCGCCCTTTCGGCTTCTTCAAAGGATTTATATTTGTAAACGGGCATCATTCACCTTTATTTGCATTTCGTGCCTTTAGCAATTCCTTTAAATAAAACGCATCGATTTTATCTTTATCCCGCAAGGTTTCGTTTTTCAAGTAAACTAAGGTCTCAGGCGTAGCAATTTTAATTCTTACACCCTGATGTTCGATAATTTCATATTCCAGATTATCAAACGTAATCTTTTCACCTAATTTCATCATGATATCAATATAAAAACTTGAGGGTGTACCGTATCGAATCACCGGATATTTTTGTAATTCTTCCAGGGTAATTTCTTCAATAGATGCGTCTTTAAAAACAGAAGAAAGAGCCTGTCGCAGCCGTTCAATATTCTTAACTTCGTTTTTGACGAACAAGTCGATATCCCGGGTCAATCTTTCCAATCCATGCAGAATCACTGCCACGCCCCCGATCAGGATGTAATCCACTTTATACTTATCAAGCGCTTTTAAAATTTGTAAGAATTTGTAAAAATAATCAGGCATTTGTTTTTTTTAGATTTTTGATAATCGAGCAATCTTTCAAGCGTAACTAAAACACAAATCGGAATCCAGAGACCGATAATTAACGATTTGCCAATTCCGATTTTCGTTTTACGAACTACGGTCTAACTCATCATCAAGTCAACTTATTCCTGTGGGTAATTCCACGAAGCGCTAACGAGACTGTCGAAAAAGTACTTTGACTTCCCAACTAAGCTGAGTAGTAATATACAGGTATCTCAATCACTTTACCTGGTTTTGATTTACCCACAATGGTTTTCTGCAACCGTTCTACTGTAGCAGGGGAAAAGAACTGTTCGCCGGTTTCTTCATTTACTCGGGCTGGTACATTCTCCACAATGTAGAATTTTCCTTCGAATTGCAGAGTATATGTAACACGGCGCTCTTTGAGTCTCTCGTCAGAGTAATTCATTTCCGTGTTAAACTTCTTACGTATGTCTTCAATTCGGGGCATATTTTAATTTACACCATTCTTTCTTGTAAGGCTCCTTTACTTCCACTGCCAATGGGCAGAACCTTTCAATATCATTTTATTTGCGAAATATAAAAAAAATAAAACTAAGAAGCAAAGTAATTGAGGAAAGTGGATATAAAAGAAGCTGACGATTGGATTGGCTTCAACCAACAGTATAGTCGCGGCAGTTGATGACACGGGCAAAATAGAACAAACCTCAGTCAGACTGCGACCAAGGGTTGTATGTTGATTTTATTACCTATGTAAACAGCGGGATTGCGAATTTGTGCAGGATTTATTTCATCAGCACTAACCGGCGATGCAGGACTTCATCGCCAGCCGTCAATTTGTAAATATAAATGCCGCTGGCTACTTTATTGCGCTTTTCATCCGTGCCATTCCACTGCACAGAATGCATGCCCTGCTCCTGCTGAGCATTAATCAAGGTTTTCACAAGATTGCCCTTTAAATTAAAAATCTGCAAACGAACTTGACTCGGTTTCGGCAGCGCAAAGGCAATAATGGTGGTTGGGTTGAATGGATTGGGGTAGTTCTGGAAAAGCACATAATCTTTTGGGATCTGAGTGTCTTTCATTTCGATTGATGTCGGAAATGGTGTAACGTAAGATGTGTCGTTCGGGGTTAGCAAAATGGTTTTACCTGCAGGATCATTGGCTACAAGTTCAGTACAGGATAGTTCGATGTTTGTACCAGTTGTTACTCCTGGTCTCTCTTTCAATTTTATTTGCACTATTAAACCCGAGCCATTAGAACCAACCTGGCCGGCTTTTTTAGTGATGGCCACAGGTAAATGACCATTTGAAGGCGGGGAAGTAAAAGGTACGACATCTCCGCCCATAAAGTCACCTGGTTCGAAAGATAGATATTCGAGGTGGTTTTCAGGATAATTGAATACAAACGATACCCCAAAAAGTTCATTCACTTCCTCAACGTTGATGTCAACATTAAATGGCTCAGATAATCCATGCTCCTTTACAGCCATGGTAAGGAAGGCAGGTTTTTGCGCTTTCTTTTCTGTATTAAATGAATAATAATCCGTTTCCATTTCGTTGCCTGCGATGTCTTTGGCAGAGACAATAACGGTCACGCGGCTGTCATTATCGAAGCCAGCCTGTGGAGAATATGTGAGCGTGACGTCCTTTGAATCGCCTGTTATGGTGGGCGACACCTGAACGAGATTCACCTTCAGAACAATTGTTGAGATATCCGCGCCGCTTAAGTCGTCCTTGATATGCACTACAATATTGGTGTTCACAGCTATGTTCGTTGCGTCTTTAGCGGGGTTGTGGCCGGCAGTGTAAGGTTTGGCCGCATCTACGGTGAACTTCCAGGCAGCTGAAGGGGCGCTGTGTGCTTTACCGTCCCAGGCGGTGACGCGCCACCAGTAGTCGCCGTCCTCTAGTGGCTGCGGCGGCGTGAAGCTGCAGGTGCCGCTGCCCTGGACCATGGGCGGTGTGGGACTGAAACTAGCCGAATTGTTCTGACTTTCGAAGGGACTGCCCGCTATTTGACTGGTAAAACTGTTGTCCATGGCGATTTCGACTTTGAAATGAAGGGGATCGCTATCTGGATCTGAAGGCACGTTCCACATCAAATCTGGTTTAGAATCCATGGTAAAGCTGTTATTGTTGACCGAAACCAGGATTGGTTTTGATGGAGCAGAATTTTGAATTACCACCTTAAAGAATGCAGTCACACTTTTGTCGTCATCCATGGTCAGATTTTGGGGATTGGTGCTGCCCGTCAAAGCGCCGCTCCAGTAATCGAATTCATAGCCGGCGTTGGCATTGGCAGTTAGTTGCACACTTTCATTCCAGTTGAAATTGTTCTTATCTGGATTCTTACTAACCGAACCCGAACCTGAAGGCGTCACCGAAACCGAAAGCTGGCAAAATGAAATTACGACCGACTTGCTGGAAGACCAGGAAGAAACCACGCTGGTATGCCTGGTGCAGCAGGCTCTGGCTTTCACATCAAAAGTCCCGGATGAGGAGTAACTGTGACTTAGATTGGCTGGATCCCAGTTTGAAGTTGTGCCATCGCCCCAGTCAAACTGGTACTTGATTGAATGTCCAAGATTGCTTGACGAACCGCCGACGCTTAAGCTTAAACTTTGACCCACCTTGCCGCTTGAGGCGCCTGAAGGAAGATTGGGGACGGAAACCGCTTCCTGAATTTGCTTGAAATGAGCCGTCACATTTTTATCGCCATTCATAGTCAGACTTTTCGTATTGGCACTTCCGGATAAATCACCGCTCCAATAATCGAATTCATACCCGGAGTTGGCATTGGCCGTCAATTGTACATTCTCATTCCAGGTAAAATTGGTCTTGTCTGGATTCTTATTGACTGTTCCTGAACCAGAAGGAGTAACCGAAATCGAAAGCTGACAGTATGAAATTGAAACCGATGTACTCGAAGACCACGAAGAAACCTTGCTGGTGTGGCTACTGCAGCGTGCCCTCGCTTTCACATCGAAAGTCCCAGACGAGGAGTAACTGTGACTGCGGTTTGCAGAATCCCAACTTGACGTGGTCCCATCGCCCCAGTCAAACTGGTATTCTACTGAATGCCCGAGATTGCTCGATGAACCACCGGTACTGAAGTCCAAACTTTGACCAACCTTGCCATTTGGAGCGCCTGAAGGTTTGTTGGGTTTGGAAACGCTTTCAGGCGGATTAACGCCGGTGCCGGAGAGGTTTACATCAAAAAAATGTTTGTCCGGATCGTTGCTCGTTAAGCGTAATTTTGCGCTCTTTGTACCAGGTGAGTCTGGCTGGAACATGACAACGATGTTATGTGATTGGAATGCTTCAAGTGTGAAAAATCCACCACCACTAAGAATCGTAAACTGCTCTGCATCTGTACCAATCAACAGAACCTCTGCGACTACTAACAGTCCCACATCCAAATTAAGAACTTCAAATGAAAAGGAAGTAGAATCGTTGATGACCACATTTCCAAAATTGTGCGAATCAGGATTTACATCTATATCTGGTGGTGGAGGCGTGATATCCAGGACCTTCACATCGTCAAAATAAGTAATAGCAGTTCCACTACCGCTGAAGTTGCTAGTTGCCAAACCAAATTTTTTACAATAACTTTCACCCTTGGCAGAAATCCCGGAGCGTTTGAGTGAACCGTTTACATATACATCCATTTTATTCTGGGTAAAATCCAAAGTGACCTTTATTCGGTACCAAGTATTTGAGTTATAAGACTGAATAAATCTATTACTTTCATTTGTTCCTCCGGTGTAAATCGTTCCGTCATTGCGAAACACGATGGCATTATAAGAAGGACCCTGGTTACCTTGCTTCTCAAAAAATCCTACACTAGCACCCCGCGCGGCATCTGGAATGAAAACAGCTACCTCGTAACTCATTTCATTAGTGGTGTTCACATTGATAACGTCTATTCGTGACCAGTTAGAATAACCTTCCAGCCGAAATGATTTGCTACCTGAATAAGCGTACGCAGTTGAAACAGCAGCAGTTTTACCACTGAAAAGATTGTACCAACCACCACTACTTGGATACTGCCCATTGGAATATGATTCGAAATTGTCATTTATGGCGAATACATCTCTCACAAAGATAATATTGCTCAACAAAACACAGATTATAAATGCATCAAACATTCGTTTTTTCTTCATTGATTTCCTCACTCCTCATAATTTATAATTATGGTCGATGTGGCAAGCCATCACGAATATGATTGTATCTCACTTCACTAGTAGCAATTTATGATGCAAGACTCGAGCGCCAGCTTGCAACCGGCATATATAAATTCCGCTGGCAACTTCAGATCCGTCTTTTTCACGTGCATCCCAGGTCACCGAAAACATACCAGCATTTTGCTGTTTATCGAGAAGCTTCTTTACGAGCCGCCCAGTCAAATCAAAAATCTGCATCTGCACATGGCTGGCTTTGGGCAATGCATACGAAATGGTCGTTGTCGGGTTGAATGGATTCGGGTAGTTTGGAAAAAGCTGAAACTCCTTCGGCAGGTCGAGTGCTCCTTCCGCCAGAGCTTCTGTATCCGTTGGTGGCTGCCAGTCCAACTGTAAGGATGATCCGAAAGCATCGTTAGCAAAAATGCTTTTAATGACATACTCCTCTTTTGCCACCTCTGTCGCCGAAGCCTTGAGGTGAAATGTAAGGCGTGCCACTGTGTTCCCTTTCCCGGTAGACGACTGACTGACTTTCTGCGTCAGCGCCATGCCGATTTTGCCATTGTCTATTTTCTGGTAGAATAGCACCGCAGGCCCGAACAAGTCGCCCGGCTCGACCGCAGTAACCTCGAGCTGCTCTTCGGGATATTCTAACTCAAAAGCTAAACCAAACACATCGCAGAAATTGTGAGCCTCAACCTTGAGCATCACTGTCTTACTATCATTTTTCTGAATCGACAGGTTGAATGTGCCCGCAGGCCTTTCCGTTGTGGTCTGTTTGGCAAGCACAGTCTGGGATGCGGTGTGCTGTTTGCCCCAATTCAAACCAACCGCCAGAATGTCAGCCTGATTGACAATACCTTCGCCGTTGGCGTCGGCATAGGTTGCCCTTTCGTCCGGCGTCCAGGGTGTTGCGGATTGCCCGGTCCATTGCAAGGTGTTGCCTGCTGTTCGTTCAGTACCCGTCTTGTGCCAGTGCAGGCCAAGGGGTAAAATATCTGCTTGATTCACGATTCCATTGTTGTCGGTGTCACCCGGCCAGACAATAACCTGATTTGATTCAATGGTACCTGTTCCAGAAACGTAGATTGTATCCGTGCCCACGGTTTTGTCAGAATTCACAGTAATGGTCCCAGAATACGCCTTAGCTTCAGTCGGAGAGAACGTAATGATGACGGTGCTACTGCCATGGGCTGAAATGTTCCCCGACCAGGCACCGCTAAACCCTGATGGATAGCTGATACTGGAGACGTGCAGGGTCGAATTGCCGTCGCTGTGAATGGTCAAGATTCTTTCCTCAGACGAACCAACCGCTACGTCGCCGAAGTCGAGGTCACCGGACAACCTAATGATGCGAATGCCGGCAACAGCTTTGTTAGCCAGGAATCCAGAGCTAACGCGGTAGTTGGCACTGAATGCCTCGCCTGTCGTGGACGGCTGTCCGATGATGTCAACAAGGGCAAGATTACCTGATTGAGAATAATCTCCACCAATACCAAACGCCGATTTTTTGAGAATAAGATTCCCGTTGAAGTGGAAAGACGCGAGTCCTGCAGTAAAAAATGTGACACAAACCAGCACCAATGACCGCCATCCAAGCGCAATTTTAGATCGATCTTTTCTCATCTTTTAGCTGGAGCACCTACCTCCTTTCAGTTCCTTTAGACCTGCCATTTTGTAGTACTTCCATTTCGAGTTGTTCTTTTAAGAAACTGGCTTTTTGGAGAGCCCTTTGTCTCTGGTCACGCGCTTCCGCTATTTTCTCCGGCCAGACCTGTGCTTCCATCGCCTTGTAGGCGCGGTAGTTGTCATCCTTGCCAGCCAAACGTAAATTCTCATAATGCTTTCTCTTAGCAACGATGCGGTAGGAAAATGGGGCGTTCGACTTTCCACCCTGCAATTCCCGCACATCAAATCCGCTCTCTGTCTTGTTGTTGACATAAACGCCGTTGCAATCGCCCTCTAACTGAACGTAGACGTGATAGGGTTCAATCAGATTGGTGATCTGTGCAAATTCAGGATCAATCGGAATGTGGACAGCGCCATTTAGCAGTTTTCCAAAACCGTAATCGCTAAACCAGACCTCTGTCGATTCCTCACTGTATACATTGCGTTCCTCATTGTTGATTTTTACAACGGCGCTTTTGCTGCCTGTTGCTGTATAATCTCCTTCTATGCGTACGCCAGCGCCGCCTCTAAACCTGGCGCTGTAACCACTTCCCAATGTTGAAACATAAAGAGCTGGATTGTTCACCGATGTATTGTAGTTTACAAAGGAGCCTGCAGAACCTTTTCCAAAATTATTACTTTGAATTGTATTACCAAACCCATTTTCTTTAAAACTTGCAAAAGCACCACAGTCGCCGCCTCCTACTTGAGTAGCAATCATTGCATAGTTGTTTTCGGTATTTGCATTCTCATTATCAGCACGAAAAAAGCCTGCTGCAATTACATCAGTGCCCATGTTTCTACCCATTATCGCGCTTGATTGACCATAGTTCTCCACGTATAATGCGCTGCCAACGCTGTTATTTTCTTTAATGAAACGTCCAGCATTGCCTGTCCCTTTTTGCACACCCAAAACAGCGGCCGTCGCACTGCCGTCTGTCTCACCGTAGACACCTACGCCGTCAGTACTCAAGCCATAGACACCTTTACCACCGTAGTCGTTTCGGCCAAAAACCCCGTAACTGGTTGCGTTTGCGGCAGAACCATGAACTCCAGCCGTATAATTTCCATTAGTTGAGCCGTAGACGCCAAAATCTGAATCGCTCCTGCCAAAAACTCCCAGACTGTTCTTGCTATACCCGTTTATTCCGTAGCCATAACCCATGCTGAAACCTACAATTGCGGCTGACTGACCAACGGCCTGATTTACGATTTTGAACATTGCATCGTCTGGTACTACGGCTGATTTATATATCGTTGAACTTAAATCTGATCCGGCTATTTCTCCATCTCTAATCATGTCGGAGTTAATGGCATCTTCTTCGTTCACGTTCACATAACGATTGTCTGCAAAAGAAGTGTTTAAAGATACTGTATTTGCGGAGACATCGATTCCTGTGCCGGACCCGACACTCAATGTTACGTCACCAGATGCCCCACCACCCGTCAACCCATTCCCGGCATTGACAGCAGTTATATCACCACTGCCGCTTGGTTGCGAGGCCGAAATTGTGATTCGGTTGTTCACATCATCCGGCGTCAAGGTGATGTTGCTTCCTGCCACCAAATCGACATTACCGCCATCGTTAGAAACCCCATCGAGGCTGCTGAGAATATTGGGGACAACCTTATCTTGAGTCACGGCATTGTTTTGAATCATACCATTGCTGACGCTGTTGTTTTGCCCCTCATTTACATACCGGTTATCCGTGAAAGCAGTGTTAAGCGATACCGCGTTAGAGGATACAGTCAGGCCGTTTCCCACACCGACATCTAATGTTACCTCACCAGATGACCCACCACCAGTCAAGCCATTCCCGGCATTAACCACAGTTATATCACCATTGCCGCCTGGTTGTGAGGCCGAAATTGTGATTCGGTTGTTCACATCATCCGGCGTTAATGTGATGTTGCTTCCTGCCACCAAATCGATATTACCGCCATCGTTAGAAACCCCATCGAGGCTGCTGAGAATATTAGGGACAACCTTATCTTGAGTCACGGCATTGTTTTGAATCATACCATTGGTAACGCTGTTGTTTTGCCCTCATTTACATACCGGTTGTCCGTGAAAGCAGTGTTCAGCGATACCGCATCAGAGGATACGATCAGGCCGTTTCCCACACCGACATCCAGTGTTACCTCACCAGATGTCCCTCCTCCCGTCAATCCATTCCCGGCATTAATCTTGGAGATGTTGCTGTTGCCTCCACCATCTGAGGCGGATATAGTTATGCGACTATTGTTGTTATCGGGAGTAATGGTTACATTTGCACCGGCGACAAGATCGATATTGCCAATATTGTCAGATGAAACACCCGCAATCTTTTGCACGAATGCTGCTGCATCTTTACCGTCTATTTTATCAGAATCGTATGAATGGAAGGCATAGCCGACACTAACGAGTCGCTTGCGCGGCGACATCTCAGCATCGCTTCCGATTTTCAGAGCAAGATATTTGTGGCTGCCATCGAAAACAGTATAAGGCACAGGTGTGATCGAACCGAGCAACACGCTGAACAGTCCGTCGACAATAGTCACGGTTTGGATCTCAGACCAAACACTTGCTCCACCGGTCGGTGAATTATAGATTCTGAATTCTATTGTACGGTTACCATTGATGCCTGTACCAACCGCATCTGTTAGTATTCCTTGATAATTGATCAATTGGGGAATCTGGGCTTGAATTTTAGCGGAAAGGAGTAAGGTTGTCATAACTAAGATTGATTTCTTAAACATTAATCCTCCTGTTTTAATTAGATCTTTATACTCTAACAAACACGTAAATACTATGGTCACTTTGAGGGTAAATTGAAACTATTTTCCCGTGAGGGGATCGACGAATCGAAACTTGTACTTACCCTTCACAATAGCTCCAACAATACCACTTACTAAAAACCCACCGGTTGCGAAAACGGGGGCAGCTAACAGTCTTTCATCATTACCAACGCTTATGAGTCCAACTGTCGCACCTAACCAAAAACCTATTTCCATACCATCGTTCAGACCAACCATCCAGTTGGAAACAACAATTTCATATATTTCAGAAGTTCTTACAGTTTCCTTTTGTTGACGACTTATATTAAACCACGAAGTTGTATCCGGCTTTATATCTACATCTTCACATCTGAATCTGAGACCATTCAACATCATAACATCGACTTTTTTATTCTTTATCACTTCGTTCAGATTTAAATTTGAACGGCCAGACATTTGCGAGATTGGACCGCCACCGCGTTCTTCAAATATCATACTTTCGCTAGGAAGCATGCTTACAGTGTGGGTACATCCGATGACTGTCAAGAACATTAATAAAACCACTATCTTAATTTTCGATTTCATTATCTGACCTCTTATATGGTAGATCAAAATATCTTATTCATTAAGTTGTTAATTTTCCATGATTATTATTTTCGTGTCAAAATAGATTGTACAGGTATCATTGGCCGGCATGTTATTTTTCAGTTTCCAGATAACAACCTCTTTCTGATTTATTTTCTTGACCTTAACAGTATATAAGTTTCCACGAATCCTGGCGCCCATATATTTCAAACCCTTTGGTAAACAATCGATTACAATGACATCTGTTGCAGTATTTTGACCAACATTTTTGATGTTTAAACTGTAATTGATTGTACCGTTGAGGCTGTGTATATACGGTTGTACAACTTGCTTTGTCAATATCAATTTTGGTGAACCAATTCGAACATCACGTTTAAGGGCTTCCAAATCAACTGACTTTTCCAGTACATTTTTATCTAGACTTTCGACCAAGGACGCTTTGTTAAATATGGTTTGCAATTCAGATAGATCTACTTCTTGTGTCAAGTTGTACTTAATAAGAAACTGGAGAAAATTATATCCAACGACATTTACAAGGAAATTGTCTTGTGACAATAACTGCTTAATTCTGTTGAATTCAGCCTCATCTATGATACCATTCATACGTAGAAACGTTAGTAACTCCATCTGTGTAAGTTTTTGAGATAACTTTGTTGCAGCATACAAACTATGCAATTTTTCCCAGGAGACTTGATAGGTCTGCCCAGAATTCTCAAGTTCAGACAACAATGATTTTAAAAATAAAGAGTATTCTAATCCAGATCTTGTCGTTTCAGTCGTAATTCCTTCACTTAGTAGGTCACTTTCTGTTGCTAAATAATCTACATGCGATTCTAGCGAATCTGAAAAAACGGTTTGGACTTCATTAGAGAACGTTGGGCCATAAAAATAGCCCAAATCTAATTCCCACCAAAAGGCTAAAGTCTCCCCATAACTTAAGCTTTCCCAAAAACTCTGAGTATCCGAATATTTAATTTCATTAAAATAACTGCCACCATTTTGGAAAATGATTCTCGCCTGGCCTTTGACTTCTAAGGCCAACGAAAAGCAAGTTAAAACAAATAGAATAGTAACTATATTTTTTTTCATGATACTATTTTAATAAGGTAATATATGTGCTTTGTTATATAGTTTTTGCATTGCAGGTGGAATTCGATTTCCAAGTTTCAATCTAAGAATTATATATCCTTCAGAAGGATCATTAATGGTAAGTTTAGCAACTTCATCGTTCATAACACTTTGAATTATATCTCCTGATATAACTACTTTTACAGTTGACAATTCAGTAACTTGAGAAGCATTAAAAACATCTAGAATACCATAAAGTCTTTTGCCATCCCTCGTAAAAATTTCCACATAATATGGATAATATTTGCTCGTTGTATTCAATTCTAAAATAGATGGAATTTCACGTTCTATAACTTTTGACTTTTTATGCGCTTGCAAGATTCTCATCTTTGCCCCTTGTGGATAATCCCATCGAGTCTGTATTTTATGGACAGAGGAACAAGAGGAAATTAGAACACAAATAAGAAAGAACAAAAAACACTTTAAACTATTCATAGCATCTCCTAGTATTTTTATTCGTATTGTCAAGAGTAGAGTTGTAAAATTAAGATTTCTTCGAGCTTCTCGACTTTAGAAAAAAATCAGCCTAATCTTGCTTATTGACTCATGGGCGTCCGACTCCCATTCTTCTACCCCCAAGTGATACACCGAACGCCCTAGTAGCCATAGTCTCCCTCAATCAGATATTACAACCTTCATACCATTTAAACTCTGGCAGCTCGAGAAAAAGCAAGTTTCATATTTTCATAGTCTTATGATAGTAAACTAAATTAGTAGTTAATAAAGATGAAACCTGTTTTCTCTCAATTTCAAGAACAGAAATTTGTCATAATGGAGTTAATTCTATAAAATCAACACCTAACGCTGTGGTAAAAATGACACGTGGTTTGTAGTCAAAATGACACGAAATAAAACGCTGACCTTCTTCAAGAAGGTTAGCGTTTAAATTGCCCAGGAAAGCAGAAGCTAACCATTTTAAAAATGGTCAGCTTCTATCTTACAGCTTCCAAAAACTGACTTTCTTAGAAAGTCAGTTTTTAGATAGCACTCACACCAGGATGGTTGGGATGGTTAGAGAAAAAAACTTCCTCAATAAATTTGTTGAATTTAAATAAAACGTTTGCTAAATTGAGTTGTGAAAAAGACGAAATTACTAAAAAAGCTGATTGCAGGCTCACAAAATGTTAAGTTTTCTGATGTCACCAACTGTGCTGAAGCTCTGGGATTTAGATTAGACAGGATTAAAGGCAGCCATCATATTTATATACATCCCGATGTACCAGAGCTCATTAATTTGCAAAATGTTAAGGGAAAAGCGAAACCATATCAAATCAAGCAATTTCTAAATATCATTGAAAGATACAATCTAAAGTTGAAGGATGAGTCATGAAGGATTATCATATTAATGTTTTTTACAGTGAAGAAGATAAAGGCTACATAGCTGACATACCTGACCTGAAGCACTGCTCTGCGTTTGGCGTGACTCCCGAACAAGCGGTTCAAGAAGTAATGAAAGCAAAAGAAGCCTGGTTAGAAGCTGCACGAATAAACAACAAACCTATTCCAGAACCACGATATCATCCATTAATATATCAGGTGGCTTGATAGGAAATCAAAAGCTAACCTTTTTAAAAATGGTCAGCTTCTTAGCTCATCCAGATCGATGCCAAGCTGGCGCATCTTACGGTAAAGGTTAGCGCGGTCCATGCCGAGGTTTTGTGCGGCTTGACTGACACTGCCTTGAGCTTCATGCAGCGCTTTTAAAATGTACTCCCGCTCGAATTGCTGGCGGGCTGCTTGCAGAGAAACATTATTTTTAGATGGTGATTCTTTTCCCAAATTTGGACTTTCTAAATAGGGATTGATATCTTCTAAATCAATAATTTCATGATAATTGAGTACCAGAATTCGTTCGATGAAATTTCTCACCTAGCGGACGTTTCCGGGCCAGGAGTGAAATCTAAGTACCCGCATTGAAGCTGGTGTAAAATGCGGTACAGGAACGCCATGCGACTCAGCATATATTTTTGCGAAATGCTCGACCAAAAGCGGGATATCACCGCGTCGATCTCGTAAAGGTGGGATATTGATATGTACCACATTTACCCGGTAATATAAGTCTTCCCGAAAGCGTTTTTCGGCAACTGCTTGTTTCAGATCGTGATTTGTGGCAAAAATCAACCGAACATCAAGTTGTTGAATTTCGGTAGAGCCTACTTTCTGGATTTCGCCCTCCTCAAGAAAACGCAGCAGCTTGACCTGCATTTTCTCATCCATGTCGCCGATTTCATCTAAAAAAAGAGTGCCGTAATTTGCCATTTCAAAACGGCCGCGTTTTGCCGCAAGCGCGCCAGTGAACGCACCTTTTGTGTGGCCAAACAGCTCGCTCTCCAATATGTCAGAGGGAATAGCCGCACAGTTGATTGTTACAAAAGGTTTTACGGATCGTAAACTGCGGGCATGTAGAGCGCTCGCTACCAGTTCCTTACCCGTGCCATTTTCTCCCGTAATCAGCACCGGGGTGTCAGCAGCCGCCACACGTTCAATCAAAGCACATACTTCTTTTATCGCTTTTGACTGTCCGACCATTTTGAATTTCTCTAACATTTCCTGTTTGTACTGCACCAGCTCTTGTTCGAGTTTCCCCCTGGCTAATGCATTGTGTACATTGACAATTAAACGATCCCGATCAAGCGGTTTTTCCAGGAAGTCATAAATACCCATTTTAGTAGCTTCAACAGCTTTTGAAACAGTTCCATAAGCGGAGAGCAGAATAATTGGCACTTGAGGTTTATCTTCTAAAAATTTCCGGGCGAGGTCTAAGCCTGAAACATCTGGTATCATCAAATCAAGCAAAACCAGGTCGATAGAATTCTTGGCAAATTGAGTCAGGGCCTGACTGCCAGTTGTAGCAACTACCGTTTGGAAGCCTTCGCGTTTAAGCATTTTTTGGAGAATATCACAGATGGCGACGTCATCGTCTACTATCAATATTTTTTGGCTATTGATTTTCATTTAATTCCAATTGACTTAAATTATTCTCTTGGAAAAATAATTGCAACCACTGTGCCAGAAAGCATGATTGCCTAAACTGCAATTCGAAACCGTAAGGTCACAACAGTCCCGATTTTCTCCTCGCTGTCTATTACAAATGCGCCTTCATGGTCCTGCATAATCTTTTTTACGATGCTTATACCAAGTCCGGTACCATCAGGTTTGTTAGTTACATACGGTTCGCCAATTTTATGGAGAATTTCAGCGGGAATACCACAACCTGTATCCCGAACCTGCAACTCAATGAATTTCATACCCAGGTGATCTCCAGTCTGCGGGAATACATCAACAATTGCTGTGGTTATTTGTATGCGCCCCTTATTTTTAATACTCTCCAGGGCATTATAAAACACGGTTTTTAGTACAAAACTAATCTGGTCATTATCCACCATCGCCTTTGGCAGGTTGCTCGCAAGTTGATAATTGATATTAATTTCTTTGTAGTTTTCTGGCAGCCACTGCGATATCTGTGCTTGCACCAGGTTATTGATGTCAACAGGTTTAAGTTCGGGGGTTTCTAACTGCACAAAGCGCATGAAACGATCACTGATGCGGGTAAGCTTTTTGACTTGCGAGATGATTGCTTCGAAATATTCATCGAGCTCACTGTTCGAAAGTTTGTATTTATTATGAATCAAATGGCGCAACTCCTCTGCATTGAGTTTGACAGAAGTCAATGGATTTTTAATGCCGTGCGCCATACGCTGCGCTACCGGTGCCCAGGATTTAATCCGGTTAAGGTATTCTTGCTCAGTTAAATCAGTGAGCTGAATAAAAAAATATTTGAGGATCGGTAAATAAAAAGAATTCAATTTCAAGTTATTTTTACTATTATGGTTTTCCAATGAGATTTCGATATTTTGCGTTATCTTGCTATTTTTCAAAATATTATCTAAGAACACAGTTGTATTCGAATGTGACGTAGATTTAAAGACTTCTGAATAAGGTTTACCTTCCTGACCGGATTCATTAAGTCCAAATAATATCTGCCACTGTGAGCCGATCCTTAAAACTTTTCCATTAGCTCTAAGAATTAATATTTTGTCCAGAATTCCAGCCTGATGCAATAGCGACATAAGCATACGGCGTCCGTATGAGCCATAAAACAATCCCCGGGCATAAAACAACAAGGCTCCAACAAGAAACGACACGAACACCCAAAGCAGGTATAGTCTTTCACCTCGTAGAAGCTGTGTTGATAAGGGTATTCTGCTGAATTCATAAAATGTATAATTAATTAGGTTTTTAGAAGCAGGCAGTTTCGAAGAAACAAGCAAGTAGGCCTTTCGCTTCCCCTGTACCGTTAGCTGGTAAGATTTTGGGTAAAGTTTTTCACTCAAAAGCAATTGCAGCCGGTTGTTTAAAATATGAAGATAGCCGTCGTCCGTGGTGCAAATCACTTCATTGATGAGATCACCATTCAGATCAGCGATTTGAACAACCTGAACTTTGCTGGAAAACTCCTGAGAGACTCGAGTCACTTTCAAGTTGAAGTCGATGGTACGAACCAGTCCATCTTTGTTCCCAACCACTAACTCTTCCAGACCATCACCATCCAGGTCGGTCAGAAACCTGAGTTCCTTTCTTCCCTCAGAAGTAAACCACTCGCCGATTTTACGATCTTTTAAAATCGTGCCATCGTCCATGTCGAGCAGCATTACTTCATCCTGAATTTCTTCAGGTTGTTGTACACTGTAACGATAAACGATTATCTCGAATCTACCATCGCCGGTCATATCACCCGCTTCGATGTGACCGCCGGTAAATATCCCGCCAATGGATTTTTTCCAGCGTAGAGTTCCCTCCGAATTCAACAAAAAAACATAACTGCTGTCATCCCTGATTCCGTTAAATTCTGCGCCATTATCAGGTGCATAAGTCCCGAGAAGAATTTCTGGTTTACTGTCCTGGTCGAGATCTTTTACAATAATATTCTGTACTTGCGGACCGCAAAGAAACTCCCATAAGATCGTGCCTGACTGCATGTCCAGCGCCATCAAACCTCGTTTTACTGCGTCTTTATCACTGTCAAGAATAAAAAGCGCTGCCTGTTTTCTTTCGCTAACTTTTAATTTCCCAACAAATCGGATATTCAGGTTGGCAATCCCGTTACCATCAACATCTTTACCAGTAAATTTCAAGAAATCCTTATGTCCGATTTCTTTCTCAAAAGCTCTGCCAATTTGCCAGCGGTCGAATGATATTTCTTCTGCGTTAGAATGCTGAATTAATAATTCTAATGAATCCAGACGGCCAGTACTGATTGGGATAGCCTGAAGGTACCTCGAATCAATCTTAACAAAGCTTGTAAAAATATGGCCGCCTTTAGTATCACTGATATTGATTTGTTCGCCGTGATCTACAAACAATTCATCTATACCGTCATTATCGAAATCAAATCCCGTGACACTAAAATATACTTTTTCCCAGAGTGTTTTTAATTGATATTCAGGTTGGTATTCCTCGGGCGAGGTACCGCATGAACTAAAATGGTAACATAAAATTAATGCGAAAATGTTAGATGCAGGTTTAAGTATGCGCATTTGTGTGACTTTTAATTATAGCCTGAATTATTCATGAATTACCTAAATGTGCGACGCACTTGGAAACTAAGTTTTTTTGGCGGTGAAGCTAAAAATAGGCATAACTTCAGTCATTTCAAGAAGTGCGTCGCACATTTGTCACTTTTTGTGAATTATTCAGGCTAGTTAGCTCCCCGGGCGACACAAAAAATCCAGAGACTTTTATTTTGAAAAATTTAGTGAATGAATTATTGAATGTCAATCATTATTGTATTTTTTAAGCTTGTATAAATTTAAATAGAAAATCGCACATTGAAAATCGTTTTCCAATTCAATGGTTTAGAGTACAGTTTTTTACCCATTTACAATTGTACTATTCCTGATTCTGCTTCATATGTCTACTGTACGAATAGTAAGCAGCACACGCTCCTTCCGCGGAAACCATAGTCGCTCCCAGCGGCGTCTGCGGGGCACACTGTTTGTCAAAAGCTTCACATTCAAACGGCTTTTTTAAACCTTGCAGAACCAGACCACTAATGCATTCAGAAGGCTCTTCTACTTGAATATCACCGAGTTGGAAAACAACCTCAGCGTCATAGTCTCGAAACTCTGGCCTCAGGCTGAAACCACTATCTGGAATTTCACCGATTCCCCGCCATTTGCGATTGGAAACTTGAAAAATTCGGCTGATGAGCTCCTGAGCCGATCGATTTCCTTCTCGCCGCACCACCCGTGAATACTGGTTTTCAACCCGAACTTCGCCAGCTTCTAATAATTTGACTGCCATTAGAATGCCCTCAAGAATATCCAGGGGCTCAAATCCCGTTACAACAATGGGTACCTGATACTGTTCTGCAATCGGCTCGTATTCCTGCCATCCCATGATAGTGCAAACGTGGCCAGCCGCGAGATAAGCCTGCACGCGATTCTCGGGTGATGATAACAACGCTTTCATCGCAGGCGGAACCAGAACATGGGAAACAAGGATGGAAAAATTCTTCATCCCCTCACGATGTGCCTGCCAGACAGCCATGGCGTTGTTGGGCGCTGTGGTTTCAAAACCCACCGCAAAAAACACTACTTTTTTATCAGGATTTTCACGCGCGATTTTAACTGCATCGAGAGTAGAGTAAACCACCCGCACATCGCCGCCTTCTGATTTTACTACAAAGAGATCTTTTTCAGAGCCGGGTACGCGCAGCATATCGCCGAAAGAAGCGAAAATTACATCCGGCCTGCCGGCAAGTTTGATGGCTTTATCAATTTGCTCAAGTGGCGTTACACAAACCGGGCATCCTGGTCCGTGTACCAGTTCAATTTCTTCTGGCAGCAACTGGTCGATGCCATTTTTAATAATTGCATGGGTTTGCCCGCCGCAGACTTCCATGATAACCCATGGTTTTGTGACAACGGAATGAATTTCTTCCAGAATACGCCGGGCTATCTCTGGATTACGGTATTCATCAAGGTACTTCATCAAGAGGCCTCCCAAATATATCCAGTCCTTCTTCTGCAGCCGACTGAATTAGTTCATTCCATATCTCATAAGTCTTTTGGGCTTCTTCCTCATTAATAATGCTAATCGCAAATCCAGCATGAACAATTGCATATTGGTCGACTTTTATTTCAGAAACATATTCAAGACATGCTTTATTGATGGTTCCAGCGTAATCTATTCGCCCCATTTTCAATCCGTTTTCTTCATAAATTTCAAGAACTCTTCCGGGAATAGCTAAACACATATTTCACCTCGACTTAATCTATTTAACATTATAATGGCCTATTTGTTATTTTTCGAATCAACATGAGCCAAATACATTATTTCTTTATTTAAAATTCCCTGATTTCATTGCCGTATTCGCTACCACCACCTGGCCCAAAGCCAAACCGCCATCGTTGGTCGGTACCTGTTTGTGGGTGAGTACTTCAAACCCCAGCTCCTTAAGCCGCTTTAAAATATAAGAAAAAAAATAATCGTTTTGGAATACGCCGCCGCTCAGTCCAATCCGTTTGAGACTATGAACATCGCTTGCACTTTTTGCTGCCCGTAGAAAAAGCTCTGCCAGTGTTCGATGAAAACGAGCGGCTATTTTACTTTTCTTAACGCCATTTTGAATATCTTCAACTATCGCACAAATTAATGGTACAACCGGGATAACGCCTCTTAAATTATCACTTGCCAGTGCTTCTTCATAATAGTCATTAAACATATCCCCTGCAACAGCCATTTCTAATTCAATGGCCGCCTGTGCTTCAAAATTGATCTCCTGACGGATATTCAATAAGGCCGACACCGCATCAAACAGACGCCCACAGCTTGAAGTCAAAGGAGCATTGAGTTTTTTCTCAATCATTTGCAAAATTATACTCACCTGCTGCGTCTGTAAATTCTGCATAAATGGAATCTCAATTCGGGAGAGACTGTTTCCAAATGCTTGATTGAGATAGCTCAAAGCCATCCGCCATGGTTGTCGAATGGCTGCTGTACCACCGGGCAGCGCCATCGGTTCAAGCCAGGCAAAACGTTCGAAACTTTTAGCATCTCCAACTAAAATTTCGCCACCCCAGATGGTTCCGTCCGTACCGTATCCTGTACCGTCAAGAATAATACCAATCGTCGGTTCCTCCACTCCATTTTCAGCCATCACCGAAACCAGATGGGCGTGATGGTGCTGTACAGCAATTTTGGGCAATTCCTTTTGTTGTAAAGCCCATTTTGTAGAGAGATATTCAGGATGCAGATCATGTACAAGCACTTCTGGGGTAATTTCTAAAATTTTTTGTAAATGTGCAATACTATTTTCAAAAAATTCGAAAGCAGAAGGATTATCCAGATCGCCAATATGCTGGCTGAGAAAAACTGTTTTATCGCGTGATAAAGCAATGGTATTTTTTAATTCACCGCCGCAGGCCAGAATTCTCTTTTTAGTTGGCGAAGACAAAAACACCGGTATGGGCACATAGCCTCGTGAACGCCGGATTGCTCGAACCTCACCAGCCGATACCCGCACAATGGAATCATCACTGCGCTGGAGAATCTGCCGGTCGTGCAGGAGGAAATAATCGGCCAATGAGGACAGTCGTTTTAACGCTTCGTCATTAGCAATTGCAATGGGTTCTTCACTCAAATTGCCGCTGGTCATAACCAGAGCATCGAAATTATCTTTTAGAATGAGATAATGCAGCGGAGTGTAAGGCAGCATGAATCCGAAATAACGATTATTGGGCGCCACAGCAGAAGCCAAATCTTGATTGGTAAGCTGGCGTAGTAGCACAATGGAACGCGTCGGTCGCAGTAATTCTTCAGCCTCTTTAGAAGATAGTACACAATATTTCCTGATGCTTTCAATATCCGGCGCCATCATGGCAAAAGGTTTCTCTGCCCGGCCTTTGCGGCGACGCAGTTCCTGAACAGCCGCTTCATTATGAGCATCCACAGCAAGATGAAAACCACCGATTCCCCGAATGGCAATAATCTTTCCCTCGCGTAAAAGTTTAATCGCATCTATTATAGCATCTGCTGTATCAATTTTCTTGCCGGCACAATTGCACAGATTAACCTTTGGACCGCAAATCGAACAGGCATTCGGCTGCGCGTGAAAGCGGCGATTGGCCGGATCGTGGTATTCCCGAGAACAAGCGTCACACAATGGAAAGACATCCATTGAGGTATATAGACGATCATACGGAATACTTTTTACAATGGTATAGCGTGGGCCACAATTTGTGCAGTTGATGAATGGATAGCGGTATCTACGGTCGGTAGGATTAAAAAGTTCTTTCAGGCAATCTTCGCAAATACTAATATCTGGCGAAATGAGGGTTACGGCTCGCTCATGGCGTTCGCTGGTTTGAATGGTAAACTCCTTCTCACCAGTCAAGTTCACCACTTCGAGAGTACACTCGACTACACTTGCCAGCGGCGGCGTTTCTGTTATTAATTTATTGTGAAATGTCTTTATAGTTTCTGCAGCTCCTTCGACCTCGATTAACACCCCGTCACTGCTATTATTTACGAATCCACCGAGTCCACACTCATTTGCTAACCGAAAAACAAAAGGCCGGAATCCAACCCCCTGGACAATGCCGTTAATGTGAATCCTGTAGCGTTTAAGAATCATCTATTGCAGAACAGATTGATTGGAATAATTTATACGTGGAATACCGATTAAGGAGAAGTGAAGTTTTGGCATCGAAGAGCACAGAGTGAAAATTCTCCACCACTCCATTAATCCAAAACTCCATGCTTGCCAACAACCAAACTCCTGAGCCAGACATACCAATCCTCTAAACCCTCACCAGTCCTGCAGGAAACTTCAAATATTTTTAACCTGGCGTTTATGCTGAGCGCATTTTCTTTCACCTTTTCTGTATCAAATTCTGAAGTTCCCAGCAGATCAATTTTGTTTATGACCATAACCGAAGACCGGCGAAACATGGCAGGGTATTTCAATGGTTTGTCATCCCCTTCTGTCGTGCTAATGAGCACAACTTTCATATCCTCACCCAGATCATACGAAGAAGGGCACACCAGATTACCCACGTTTTCAATGAATAGCAAGTCAAGGTTGTCAAGGTTTAGCTCGGGCAGGACCCGTAGAATCATTTTTCCATCAAGATGGCAGGCGCCGCCGGTGATAACCGGCCTGACCATTTTACCGCCTGCGCGTAAAAGACGGTCAGCGTCATTTTCGGTTTGTACATCCCCGGCAATAAGACCGATACGAATTTCGTTATTTAGCACGCCAAGGGTTCTCTCCAAAAGGCTGGTTTTACCGGAACCAGGCGAGCTGACGAAATTGAGAGCGACGATTTTATTCTGCGATAATTGCTCCCTGATATCAGCCGCCAAACGGTCGTTTTCAGAAAGGACTTTTTTTTCTAATGAAATTTGTTTTGCCATAATATATCCCTAAAGCGCATTGTCTAAAGTTAAAAACGCTAAAAATGCCTGAACTTTTTATGTTGAATATTAAGTAATTTTACTCTGAGAATTAAATTATGCATTTTCACTGTCGTCTTCCACTTCCAAATAGGCTACATCTAATTCCTCACCATGAATAGCCTCGATGTTTCTTGAGTCGCAAAGAGGGCAGATAAATATGAATTTTTTCACCTCAAATTCACGGTTGCACGTATGACACTTTCCCTGTACTGGTATGTTTTCTATTTTAAGCCGGGCATTACTAAATGGTGTCTCAGCAATGATCACTTCAAAGCTGAATCGCAACGATTCCGGGTCTACCCCACTAAGAGCGCCTATTCGTACTCCCACTTCCTTGAGGTTTGTTAAATTTCGCTGCTCCATTTCCTGTGTTATTGTAGAAACGATCGAGTTTGCAATTGAAAACTCATGCATATTTGGTTTGCCGCCAATCTCTGGAATTTATTTTATGCCGATTTAACAGTCGATGAAAGGATCGGCGATCAATTCCACTGCTTTTAGCTGCCCGAGTTATATTTCCATTGTGACACATTAGCATTTTAATTAAATATTCACTTTCAAACTGAGCTAATATTTTATCCTTAGCTTCCTTTAGCGGCGTATCGATATGAACCAATTGCATTTTATCTTTAATACACATAATATTTTCCGGCAAATCTTCCGGCTGAATCCAGTCATTGGCGGATAATGTAATTGCACGCTCAATCACGTTTTCCAATTCACGAACATTTCCGGGCCAGCAATGGTTTTCCAGACATTTCAAAGCAGCTTCTGAAATACCTCGTATATTTTTAGATGACCCTTTCAAATATTTATTCATGAAATAATCACATAAAAGAGGGATATCATCTCGTCTTTCTCTTAAGGAAGGCAGGTGGATTGAAATAACGTTTAAACGATAATATAGATCCTCCCGTAATCTTCCTTCCGCTAATGCTTCCTCCAAATCCTGGTTTGAAGCCGAAACAATTCGAACATCAACGTCTATGAGTTCCGTTCCCCCAAGTCGACGAATTTTTTTTTCCTGCAACATACGAAGAAGCTTTACTTGTAAAGTTGGGCTCAACTCGCAAATTTCATCCAGAAAAAACGTTCCCCCGTCTGCGTATTCTAAAAGCCCTGGTTTTCTGCGAGACGCTCCGGTAAAAGCACCTTTTTCATACCCAAAAAGTTCACTTTCAAAAAGATTTTCTGGAAACGCCCCGCAATTAACTGGAACAAAGATCTTGTTACTTCTCTGACTGTTTACATGGATACTGCGGGCCACTAATTCCTTGCCGGTGCCACTTTCGCCAAGAATAGCAACATTAGATTCACCTTCAGCAACGCGTGAAATCATCTCAAATACTTGCTGCATCGCAGGACTTTTACCTATAAAATTGTCAAAGTTATATCTTTCCTGCAACTGATTTTCAAGTGCAAGTTTTTCTTTATATAAATTTCTATGATTTAATGACTTTTCTACTACAACTTTCAGGTAGTCCACTTTAAATGGTTTTTCAATGAAATCAAATGCACCCAGCCGCATTGCTTCCACTACTCTTTCCACATTTCCGTATGCGCTGAAGATTACAAACGGCACTTCCGGTATCACTGACTTTGCTTTGTGCAGGAGATCCATACCGCTCATTTTTGGCATCGACAAATCGCTGATTATCAGGTCATAATTCCCTGACTCAATCTCCTTTACTGCCTGGGTGCTGTCATGCATTGTACATACCTGGTAATGGCCATTATTCTTAAATATCCTGGAACAACTCAATAACAGCTCTTTATCATCATCAACAATTAATATCTTAGCTTTGCCATTCATTACTTTCACCTTCGTCATATTTAGTATAACGGCTAAATATATTTATTCTAATAATGCAGTAACTTTATTAATGAATAAAACGGAGAATTTGGAGTTTAAACAAATACAGAAAACGTGAATCAAATAATAAACCTAAAATTCTAATTTTACATTCAAAGCAGTAATCTAAGTACACAAAAACAATGCCACTAACAATATCAAAATTGATAAAAGTTATTAAGATATTAAAAATCAACAAAATGTAAACAATAATTTCTTTGCTGAATATTTTGACAATTCTCAAAAATAATAATCGTAACGCTCTGCTTTCTTATTAATAAGAATAATATTACATTTTTTCCACCATTCAGGATGCTATCATTTTCGATACTCGATTAAGCCCGTCTTGTCACTCCTGCAAATGCAGGAGTCTACTTGCCTTTAGTGTAAGATTTCCGGACTCGCAGGAATGACAGGAAAAGACTGTTTTCGGTCAAACACTAACATCCATGAAACCTGTCAGTTTGAGGCGAAGTTTCGCTAAATAATTACACTCTAATACATAAAATACTTGAATATTGCTATTAAATTTAATAACTTGTTGTAAAAAAAAGAGTAATAAAGAGATGAAAACAAAGGCAAAGAAGCATCTCCGTAGTTTTTTACACTCTTTAAGTTTTAAATTATTTCTTGTTTTACTAATTTTATTAGTTGTTCTGTTTAGCCTCTATGTTACTATCGGTTCACGACTACAAATGCAGATGCTCGAAGATACTGTAAAGTTAGGGGCTTACCGCCAGAGTGATATGATAAAGAAATCCCTTTATCGTTTAATGTTAGTAAACAAAAGGGATGAATTGTATCACACGATTTTACTTATGGGTGAAGAGCCCGGAGTGGAAAGCATTCGAATCTATAACAAAAAGGGTGAGATAAAGTTCTCCACAAAAGAATCTGAAACCGGGCATACTGTGGACATGAAAGCAGAAGCCTGTTATGATTGTCATGCTGCGAATCAACCTATTCAAGCCTTACCTATGCAGGAGAGAACACGTATCTATCGAGCGGCAGATAACCGCAGAATTATGGGAATGATCAATCCAATAAGAAATGCGCCGGCATGTAGTAACGCAGCCTGCCATGCGCATCAAACGGATCAAACGATTCTTGGAGTGCTCGACGTCCAAATGTCTTTGAATGCACTTGATGAGGCAATGTTCAAGACCAAATCTATAATCTATCTCATATTTTTTGTTATTATTTTATTAGCGACGATTCTTGTAGCAATGGTTGTCTATCTAATCATTTACCGGCCGATACGAAACTTGCAAATCGGCACCACCACGCTGGCAGAAGGCAATTTAGATCACCGCATAAAAATGCAGCGTAAAGATGAATTAGGAACATTGGCCGGGTCGTTTAATAATATGGCATCAAATCTTAAAACTGCGCAGACTGAATTAAAAAACTGGTCTATTTTGCTGGAAAAGAGGGTTGAGGATAAAACAGCTGAATTGGAACGGATACACCAGGGAATGTTACAAGTCGAAAAAATGGCTTCTCTGGGTAAAATGGCTGCCTCGGCTGCTCACGAGCTAAACAATCCACTGGCGGGAATCGTCACTTATGCTAAACTATTAATTAAGAAGATGCAAAACAATCCTACAGAGGATATTGACAAGGATAACATTGTAGAAAAATTAGAACTTATCCGATCTGAATCCATGCGATGCGGAAATATCGTGAGAAATCTACTGGCTTTTGCTCGTGGAACAGTTGCTAATTTTCAGGAATGCGTAATTAACGAAATAATTGATCGCGCCTTTAGAATTGTAAATCACCATATAGAATTAGCTAAAATTGAAGTTGTCAGTCGTATCGAAATTCAAACCGAGAAAATTATCTGCGATCCTGATCAGCTGCTTCAGGCATTTATTGCTCTTTTAGTAAACGCCGTGGAAGCCATGCCTGATGGCGGACGATTGAAAATACACGCTCACAATTCTCATAATGATGCTAAATACGTCCTAATAGAAATAAGCGATACCGGTCCGGGAATACCGGAAGATTTAAAAGATAAAATATTTGAACCATTTTTTAGTACAAAAAAAGACAAATCGGGAGTGGGGTTGGGGCTTGCGGTGGTTTATGGAATTATTCAGCGGCATAAAGGAAAAATCTGGATGGAGTCTCAAGAAAAAGCGGGGACAACATTTTTTATTGAGCTGCCTTTAACACAACCAGATAATGAAAAAAAAGATTCGAGCGAATGAATAAATCTAACTCAAAAAATTCCGAAAAATATTTAGAAAACCCGCTCTTTTCATCTTATATAAAAAAGCATTTAGCCAGTAATCCACTGTTGAAACTTTCATGGAGAACAAATAAACCAGAATTATGAAAAAAAGAGCGACGAAATACCTGATTGCGTTTTATCATACCCTTAGTTTCAGACTATTTATTGTTATGCTGTTTATGATTATGATCTTGTTTGGAATTTACAGCATCCTCTACTCAAAGCTTCAAAATCGAATCCATGAAGATACTATTGGATTAGCGGCTTACCGAGTTAGCGATCTTGCTAAAAAATCACTTTACAATTTAATGCTCAAGAATGAGCGAGATGAATTATACAATACCATCATGCTCATGGGAAGTGAGCCCGGCATGGAACGCATCCGCATTTATAACAAAAAAGGGGAGATTAAGTTCTCTACAACAGAATCTGAGACCGGCCATATTGTGGATATGAAAGCGGAAGCCTGCTATGTATGTCATGCCGCTAACCAGCCGATTGTCTCGCTGCCCATTCAGAAAAAAAGGCGTATTTACCGTACCGCAGATGGCCGTAGAATCATGGGCTTAATTAATCCGATTCGTAATGCCCGTGAGTGTAGCAATAGTGGCTGTCATGCACATGTGCCTGATCAGACAATTCTGGGGGTACTCGACGTCCAAATGTCTCTGGATGAGTTGGATCAAGCGGTCGTTCGGACTCGCGCCACAGTTTTTACCTTAACAATTGGATTAGTGATTTTTTCCATGATTCTATTTGCTATAATTGTATATCTTATCATTTACCGTCCAATTCATACTTTGCATACCGGGATGGTTCGATTAGCTGTCGGAGAATTGGATTACCGCATTGAAATGGATCGCAAGGACGAGTTGGGAATGCTGGCCCATTCTTTTAATAATATGGCCGAGAACCTTAAAGGAGCTTATGATAGAATGCTGCAGGTAGAAAAAATTGCTTCTTTAGGAAAAATGGCGGCCACAGTTGCCCACGAGTTAAACAACCCATTATCCGGAATAGTAACTTATGCCAAGCTGCTTCAGAAAAGAGTTCTGAAGGATTCACAAAACAAGAATGATAATCAAAAAATCGAAAAGAGTTTAGAATTAATCCTTTCTGAGTCTTTACGCTGCGGTAATATTGTTCGTAATCTATTGGAATTTTCGCGCGGTAGTTCTGCAAATTTTCAGAAGTCCAAATTAAAGGATATTGTCGGACGAGCATTGGGAATTGTGGGACATCACATAGAATTGGCCAAAATTGAAGCCAGTAGTCGTATAAAAATCAAGCCCGATACGATAACCTGCGATCCCGATCAACTTCTTCAGGCCTTTGTTGCTCTTTTTGTTAACGCAGTGGAAACCATGCCAGATGGCGGACGATTAGAAATAACTGCCCAAAATTGTGCCCAAAATACTAATTGTATTGTAATCAAAATAAGCGACACCGGACCCGGCGTATCAGAAAATTTAAGAGATAAAATCTTTGAACCCTTTTTTAGTACAAAAAAAGACAAAACTGGAGTGGGCTTGGGTCTCGCGGTTGTTTATGGAATCATTCAGCGGCATAAAGGGAAAATTTGGTTGGAGTCTGAGCAACAAAAGGGATCGACGTTTTTTATTGAATTGCCGTTAACACAACCAGATACAAATCAGAATTAAAACACGAAGGTCAGAAAATATGAAACCTTACAAAATTCTCATTGTTGATGATGAGCTCTCGGTAAGAAGCTCTCTGGAAGAGTGGTTTTTAGAGGATGGCTTTAAGGTGGTAATCGCCGAGAGTGGAGAAGATGCTTTAAGTAAGATGCATGCCGGGCCTTTTGACATTGTTTTATTAGACATTAAAATGCCGGGCATGGATGGCATTGCACTTCAGAAAAAAATTAAAGAGATTGATCCGCAAGCTATAGTTGTTATTATGACCGCCTACGCCTCTGTAGACACCGCGGTGGAAGCCCTGAAGTTAGGCGCCTTCGACTATGTGACCAAACCGTTTGATCCCGATGATTTATCTCATCTCATAAGCAATGCTCTAAAGCAGAAAGATTTGACGGAAGAAAATGTGCAGTTAAAAGAAAAAATTTCTGAGTTGTCCGGTGTGGATGAAATGGTGGGTGAAAGCGATGAAATTAAACGTGTATTTGAGATGGTGCTTACTGTTGCAGATACAGATTCTACCGTGTTGATTCGCGGTGAAAGCGGTACAGGAAAAGAGCTAATCGCGAGAGCCATTCACAGTCACAGTAAAAGGCGCTATTTCCCAATTGTGGCGGTGAATTGTGGAGCGATTCCTGAATCCTTATTAGAAAGTGAACTTTTCGGCCACGAAAAAGGCGCATTTACCGGCGCCCAATATCGTCGGAAAGGAAAAATAGAATTAGCGGATGGAGGCACACTTTTTCTGGATGAGATTGGAGACATTAGCCCCAAGATGCAGATTGATTTGCTGCGGGTTTTGGAGAGTAAAAGCATCACCCGGCTTGGAGGCACTGAGGATATCCACGTAAATTTTCGGTTAATTTGTGCAACCAATAAAAATCTGGAAAAATTGGCAGAGGAGGAAAAGTTTCGCGAGGATTTGTATTACCGCATAAATGTATTTACTATATTTCTACCGCCTCTTCGGGAACGCCGAACAGATATTATACCTTTAGCACACCATTTTATTACCAAATATTCCCGGTCTATGGGCAAACCGGAAAAACAAATTTCGCCTGATGCTGAGAAGCTGTTAGTTAGCTATCCCTGGCCGGGAAATGTACGCGAATTGGAAAATGCTATTGAACGGGCGATGGTTATCGGTAAAAAATCTGAGATTTGGTTAGAGGACCTGCCGCTTCATTTAAATAGCCAGGAAAAAAGCGTCAGTGACAGCCTGAATCTTGTGGAAATTGAGAAAGCGCACATTATAAAAGTACTCAAGGAGACTGGTGGAAATGTAACCCGCGCAGCCATTCTGTTGGGAATCGATCGAGTGACGCTGTACAATAAAATAAAAAAATACGATATTCAACGGTAATTCATTTTACCGCGAAATAAGCAGAACAATAGATAATCGCTGCATTGTTGAACAATAATAATTAATATCCACACCACATCTATGATTCCCAAGATAATTCGGGATGGATGACTACGGAAAAAAAGTCTACTTAGCATACATCAACAAGCACAATCCACCTTACTGGAAAAGTCTGTCAAAAGATTTAAGCAGGTCTATCAACCGTCCTTTTGCTCGTTTTGAGATTAATCTGGATTTGAAATTGTTTTATTCAGAGGAACGCCATCAATACCACTCTACCCTGATTTTATCAAAGATTTTGAATTCTATTCCTGATGATGCTGAAAAAATTTTGGGTATCACCAATGTTGATATTTATATTCCTATCCTGACCTACCTTTTTGGAGAAGCCCAGTTGGGCGGCAAGTGTGCTTTGGTTTCAACTTATCGATTACGCAACGAGTTTTATGGGCTTCCCAGAGACAATCATCTTCTTTATCAACGTACACTTAAAGAAGTATTGCATGAATTAGGGCATACTTTTGGTTTGGTGCACTGTAAAAGATATGACTGTGTGATGCACTCCTCAACGTACGTGGAGGACATAGATTTGAAAATGGCTCAATTTTGTACGGTGTGTCAACAAATTATAAAATAGGATGATGTTTGTAAATTGTTTAATTGTAATTTGTTGGATATGCAATAGCACCGATGCATCATCTGCAAAAGGGATGAAGATCAGTAGACTTCGAATATAAAATGAACTTCTTAGAAAGCACCAAGCGTTCCTAAAAGCCCGCAGTCCTTTTGTCAGATGCATGCAAAAGTTAGCGTAAAATGTTACAATTGGTTACCAAATTCTATTAATGCCATATTTATCAAATTCTTTATCTTTACTTAATAAATGCAATTTTTCTTGAATACATTGTGATAGTAAAAGTCTATCAAATGGATCTCTATGATGAAATGTTAAATTTTCTATTGGAATGACATGATGAGGCTGAATACTAAGGAGACGAATATTGTTCTCAATTGCATGTCGATCAATAAATTTTACAAGTTGCCCACGAATTGATAATTTGTTCAAACTGATTTTAATAGCCATTTCCCAAATACTTGCTACACTTAAATATATTTCATTTGAGTTATCAAGATATATTGTTCTTACTTTATCTGTTAGGTTTTTATTGTCGAGTCAATACCATTTTTAGTTGAAAAAGGTGGCTCCGCGTTTTTTTATGCCG
>CAZIKB010000006.1:64650-90208 GCA_964539665.1 uncultured Cytophagia bacterium | reverse complement strand
TGTTATGTCTTTTAATTTACAATTAGTTAAATGGTTTTCGATCAAACACTAATTAAGCTGAATTCATCAAAAATTCCAAGATAAACAATATTAATTCCGACAACAAGAAAAAGCACATAAATTGGTAAAAATCTTGTATTAATCTTCTTCTGATTGTTTAATTTATTTATAGCTGAATTTATCAGGTTAGAAGTTGTATCATTCAGATTTAAGTCAGAAAGCTTAAACTGCATTCTCCAATAAATTATCATAAAAATTACAGTGCTTAATAATACCCAAATTAAACCAACATATAAAAATAATGATTCAGTTTTATGAGATTGTAGTAAAAATGTGAAATTCGCCAGAATGGCAACCACCGCAATCGTTTTTGCCAGATTAATTCGGAATTGTTTTTTTTCAAAACTTTTTAGCTTATCCACCAGCGCAGGTACTATTTTATCCAAAACGCTTTGGTCGATGGGACCAGATTTCTGACTTTGTCATAAAACTGTTAATTCTTCGAGATTATTATTAAACATTTTCTTTCATCAGTTTTGCTAAAATTGGTTTTATCCTGTTGATTTTTACGGCCACGTAATTAGCTGAAATTCCAACAATTTCAGATATTTCCTTGTAAGACATTCCCTCTAAAAGAAGAGTGACAATTAGTCTATCCTGCTTTTTTAATGAGGAGATACATTTATGCAGTTTAGATAGTTTATGCTTTTGTTCTGTATTTTCCTCTATTGAATCAACTGTTTTGGTTGAATGAATATCAATTTCAAAATCGCTGAAAATACTGTTTTTCTTTTTCAACTTTTTATTATACAAAAGAGACGTATTTACAGCAATCCGATAAATCCATGTGCTGATTTGGGCTTCCTCACGAAATGAATGAAGATTACTCCAGATGTTTAACATTATCTCCTGAAACAGGTCGTCAATCTCATTATTGTCAATTAAATAGCCATAACAAAGACGATAGATTTTGTCTTTATTTTCTGTGAACAGTTTTAAGAAAAGTTTTTCTTTCTATGAATGCTTCATTTAGTCAGGAAATTTTCAATTTGATCAGTAAACCATTTGGTTTCGTCACACATAATAAAATGTTTGGCCGTCTCAGCAATTTCAATCTTACAATTCTTAAGATTTTGATATTGATTATTAAAGTTTTGTGTGGTCTTTTCTTTTGTAATGCCATATTGTTTAGCGCTAACCCAGCTTCCTAAAACAAGTGTTGCAGCTTTAATATTTTTAATATCGGCTCTTAAATCAGTAGAAATCATTTCGTACAAAGCCTGTGCAATGGTTTGTCGATCTGAATTTAAAGTCCATTGCAAGGCCTGCTCGTATTTCAAACTGTCAGAGATTGAAACCTTCAAAGCAGCCATTTGTCTCTTTTTATAATCGGCTTCCGACTGATTTAATGTAAGATTTTTTAAAATTTCAGCCTGTTGTTTGGCTTGTTCAGCGGTAATGTTCGGTACGGCTGCAGCCATAGAAAAAGGATAGGCGTCAACGATAATTAATTTTGAAAACACATCAGGATATGACGAAGCAAGTGATAACGTCAAAAATCCACCAAAGCTATGTCCAACTAAAATCGGATTTTTTAAGTCTTCATTTTCTGTCAGAGTAATTATTTCTATTTTAACCTGATTTAAATTCAGCAGGCCATTTGCTGGCAAATCAGCAAATCCTGCAATTGAAATCACCAGGCACCGGTAATTTTGGGAAAAATGCTTCACTGTATCATCCCAGAGATCGCCTGCACAACCCAGCGAGGGCAGAAAAATTATTGGCTGCCCTTGACCTGTTTTGTCTACTTTTATGGTACCATTAGCAAAAACAAAATTACTTAAGAGGAGCAAGAGTAAAGAAAACACTGAAATAGTCTTTTTCATAACAATCCTTTCATTTTGATTAAATTTATTTCTTTACTCTTTTAGATTAAAAATAATAAAAAACATTACAAAAAAAATGAAGTAGTTGAAAATATTTTTTGATGTCTAAATTGTAGAAATTATTATCGCAGCAAGAAAAGTCAATCTCAAAAGATGAGCAGAGGTTAATCAGATACTTAAAAGTTCTATGACATAATCTAACAACCGTTGGTCAACCAGTCAAACTTTGGTATAAACAAAATTACTCTCAATAATGTAGTTACTCAGCATTCCAAAAACCATGAGCTGTTTTCAGAAATTCACACCAACAATTCGGACGAATCCTTCTTCCCCTAATTTTCCTTCAACCGTAATTTCAGCAGCAATAAAATGTTTGATGACATCGATGTTGGTCAGGAGATGCCGGGTGATTTTGGGCACTCTGAAGTCAGAGATTTTATCGATTAGCGCCAGCGGGATTAGTAGTTGATCACTTAAATATTCATCAATTACACCTGATGTGTGGGTAAAATCAAGGAATTGCTGAACCGCCTCTGAAGCTACTTTTTCTGCTGGCTTACCACGGGCGCCAAGTGAAAAGTAACAACAAGTAGAATATTCAAACACCCCGGATAATAGCATCATGGTGTTTATCCCTGGAGACGGCAGTTCTCGAATTTCAATTTTGGGTACAAAACCCTGGTTTCTTAAAATTTTCCCGGCTTGATTTTGCTGCCGTATGGCTACTTTCCGGTCAAGATTTGCATAAGCAGAAACACCAACTATTTTTTTCAAATCACCTCGATGCAGCAATTGCAAAGCAGAAGTAGTCCTGGCCGGATGAATGTTGGCTATGATCTTCCCTCCGCCTTTTGGGAAAAAACCAGCCTTTTCCAGTTCCAATTCCGCATCATAGCCAATTCGTTTCATAAATGGCAGCCACTGCATTTCAAGATAATGAAAGCATGGCGACCAGGGTACATGCGTGCCGCCGGTGATAATAACTTCCGAGGAGCTTGAAGCAAAGCTTAAAGGAATGAAAATCGTTTGCAGTACCAATGCGGTGGCG
The DNA here is from genome assembly GCA_964539665.1 of uncultured Cytophagia bacterium. GTDB lineage: Bacteria > Zhuqueibacterota > Zhuqueibacteria > Oceanimicrobiales > Oceanimicrobiaceae > CAZIKB01. Next base: position 87,274 of record CAZIKB010000006.1, on the reverse strand, counting down.
CCGGCTGTGCCAATCTGAAAATAATACTCTCCCGATTCGATCCCCTTTGGTTCAAAGGATAATTGGGTTGAGTTCAATTCGTTGCCTCTCATGCGCGCACTGGCAATGCGACCGGCAGCCTCAACGCTTTTCAGGTGTTGCGCTCTAAGTCCAGGTTTGGGGCGATTGGCCCGGATGTTCTTTATCGTGAAAGGTTTGCATGTTATTGCCGAAAGGGTGAGTGCTGAACGCAGGATTTGACCGCCACCTTCTCCGAGTGAACCGTCAATTTTGATCATCTGTAGGAAATAGTATCATTTCAGGAAATCCGAGATTTAAGGTGTTAATGCTTTCAGATGACTTCTGGCCACTTTGTTCCAATCGGAATTTTCATCCACATCTAATTTTATATACTTTTCCCATGCTGCAATAGCTTCTTCTTTGTTTCCCAACAACTCATAAATAACAGCTAAATTATATTGGGCTTCATTAAGGGACGGTTCAAGGTCTAAAGCTTGCCGAAGATGCTCTATTGCTTTTTGGAAATCTTTTCTAAGACAGTCTATCAGGGAAAGATCATTAAAAATATTGGCCCTGTTCCCATTGAGTTGAAGCGATTTCAGATAATATTCTTCGGCCTTATCCATATTGCCATCAAAGAAATACAGGGTTCCCAGGTAATGATTGAGCGTGGCATTTTCGGGTTCATACTTTAGTGCTTTAGCAATACTGGCATAAGTATCATTAACCTGCGGTTGTGTTTCATTGCTTCGAGGTTTCCCAAATAAAGTAAACAGAAATCTACCGGTCGGCCTTAAATTACCATCCGTAATTCTATGCTCATTTTTAAAATCTGAGAATTCGCTTTCTACCTGTTTTATAATTTTGGCGATATTGAAATATTGATACCCAAAATATGTTGGAATCATCAATAATAACAATGCAACCATCGCGAAACCCAATTTAGGAATAGATATATATCGCTGTACGGCGTTCTGGAGGATCATTATTATCTGGTTTTTTAGTGATCTCGCTTTTTTCTTCTCTGGCAAAATAAAATATTCCTTGTAGCTGGACAGGCGATCCTCTATGTTTACTGATTCGATTTCTTGAAGTTTTGCTTTTTCCTCGGGTGTGATTTTAATTTGAGCAGTAGAATTTATTAATTCAATTTTTTCTTTACAAAACGGGCATTTTTTAAAATGATTGCCAACCATTTTAGATTCATTGTCTGTTAAATTATTTTGAAGATATTGTTCTTTCAACTCATCAGAGAAATGGTCTTTAGAGTCACATTGAACGCTGGAAACTGATTTTTTATTTTTTGTCATAGCATTCCACATATTTTTGATTAAAATTAACTCATCAGTGCATTTTTTACATTTTAGGATATGTTCCTGGAATAGAGTTAAATCTATCCTTGAATGCTTATTTCGAATAAAATCAAAGAGTTGCTGAAAATTTAAACATTCATTATGGGCCATTAGAATCTTCTTCCATTATATTTTAAAGTTATTTCCATTTATTAACTAAAATATATTTTTACCCTCACATATATAGACAATTTTTTTAGGTAAAAACTCCCACAAATTATTTAAAATAAAATTCTTTTAACACATTTTTCATCCTGCTTAACAGGGTCTCAATCCCACTTACTGATAAATTCATGTTATGAAATGTAAAAATTTCATCGGCTGAAAGCTCTTCAAAATAAAATAGTTTGAAAATCTTAAGATCTCTGGCAATATTTCTACTGGGGTAAGACTCTTTCAAACTCGCAATTATATTTTGCTTGAAAAACTTTACTTCCAATTCTTCCTGGGTATTATCAATATCCGGTTCTAACTCATTATCTGAACAATCCTTTTTAGCAGGTTGCCAAAATTTATCTGGCGAACGTTTACCTCTTACATTCAGTTTAACAAAATTTATCACCGTATTTATGGATATCTTATGCAGATAAGCTATAAATGAATAATCGTATTCTCCCTTGAAATCTCTCAAAGCGATGGCTTTTTCCCGTAATAATTTTATATAAACATCTTGCCGTAAGTCTTTTACAGTTTCCTTAAAGTCTCTGCTGTATTTATCACCGCCGATTTTAGTTAATTCCCGCATCAAAAATAACAATATTACTTTCCCATATCTTTTTTCAAATTCCTGCCAGTATTTTCCCCAGTCTGGCGATCTTTGCGTGCATTTTACAATAAGTTCCTGGTCTGACAGGTTTGGAAATAATTGATTCATGGGAAATATAGATTTAGTTATTAATAGAATTCGCCAAAGTTGTTATTACAAAATTATAGATTGAGTAGATAGGTAAATTTTGCCAGGACTGCTCTGTTCGAGGTTCCAAAACTTCCGTTTGTATGCCACTCCTCATTGTATACCAAATAGAAATTACTACCTGGCGAATGGATAAAATTAATCAAAAAGTTGCTAATAATTCGTTTGTCAAACTGATTCCATTGAACATAGGTCTTAGCAAATAAATTAGGAGTAAAAGAATAAACTGTTCTTAGCCCAAATATTGAGGTAGTAAATTTACCGTTTCCAAAGGGTACATCAACTCGGTTCCAATCCCAATTTAACTCTATTCGGAATTTATTGCTTAGATTAAAAAAATTAGACATGTTTAATCCTGTGAATGTGCCATTGTAAAAAGAACCATACCCAAATTGCACGTCAACAGCTAACTTACGACTCAGGTCTGAACTGTAGTTCACACCGAGAACACTGTATTTGTAAATACCAGCAGGAATAATGGTTGACTCCATGTAAATTAAATTCGGCAGGTTGTCATAATAATTAATCAGACCGATAGAAAAATAAGATTCATCTTGAAAAATATTCGCCAGTCCGGTGTAAATTGTCCGATATTGCAATTCGTTATTATGATCTGTGATAATTTCGACGTCATTTGTAAAGTGAGATTGTCGAATGTTCAATATTTCCGGCCTTGGGCTGATTAACATTTGTGCACTATATTTACGAACATCGCTCCACTGAAGAAATCCCATTTCAGGATTAAAATTTGCACCTATATCCGTGAATGATGCATTAGAATAAAATATGTCCGTGCCCCAGGAAAAATTTACATGACCGTTATAATCCTTTCCTTGCAATCCGGGTGACATAGTTTTTGCAAAGTAGCCATTAACAGTTATATTATTATCAAATGAAAAAAGTCCGTCAATTGCAAAAGTACGATTATAATTTCCTCCACTTGCTGGATCTTTACTTAAGCCCATAAATCCAATATAAGACCGACTAAAAATGTCCCGTTTTATTCGTAAAGCGGAATAGTTAGTCTGAGGAATTTCTTTCGTGTTGTTTTCCCGATTCAAATATTTAAAATCATTGGTGAAAACATCCAAAAAGCCTAATTCATACGGCCCTTCTTTACCTGTGATTTTTACTCCTCCTACAATAGGAGTTTCTTTCGATTCAAAAGTTTCGTTATCCTCATGCATTCCAATTTTCCTGCTAAAAAAAAGCAAAGTCAATGGATCATAGATCGATTCTTCGCCAATATTAAAAATGTCCAGCCCTTCCAGAAAAAAATCTCTTTTCTCTGGAATAAACAGGTTGAATCTTGAAAGATTGACCTGTTCCAAATCTGCTTCAACCTGGGCAAAATCCGTATTTAACGTGATATCTGAAATAATGTTAGAGGTTAAATGGATTTTAGCGTCGAGTCCTATGTCTGCCAGTTTAGTCGTAGAATTATTTTGTAAATCAAAATTTCTTTCTACACCGCCAATTGCGTATGGTTTGAGCTGAAGGATCTGGTCATGTTTGATATTACTCAGTCCTCGTAATATTCCAAACTTGGAAGGTTTAAACTTACCCATATCATCAAAGTCGTCATTTCGGGAGATGGGTGACCAATATGCTTCTTCTCTTTTGCGAGGAATATATCTTCCAAAATTAATGCCCCATGTTTGCGAATCTGACTTATCGAATCGTAAGGTTTTAAAAGGTATAGCCACTTCGGCTGTCCACCCCTGTTTGTCCTTTCGAGCCGCGGAATGCCAGATTCCATTCCAATCCCAATTAATATGCGCCCCTTCAGTTTTTATTTCTGAATCCAAGCGAGCCCCTAATGAATTAGTCGCGAAATAAAATGCATTCCTGTGATCATGATATGTATCTATAATTATTTCAACATAGTCATTGTTTGAAAGATCAGAATCACGTCTCATTTCATTTGCAACAATTTTTTGGGGTTCTTGATCAAAACATCTAATCCCAAAATAGATATTTTTTCTATCATACGAGATCAAAACATACGTCCTCTCAGAAATTGGTTTACCCTCATGAGGTTCTTTCTGAGTAAAATTAGAAATCGCTGTTGCATTTTCCCATTCATTTTTACTTAGCTTTCCATCCAAAATTGGCGCTTTATTGTTTTGCTGAATTTCTATCACGAATGCTGTATTTTTGTCTTTATTTTTTGCTCTTGCTTCCGTATTCGCATATATTTCAGCTTGAAAAGGTAATACAAAAAAAGCAAGAATCACTGTAATTGAAGTATTCATATTAGTTATTAAAGACATCCGGAACTGGAATGAAAATATATTAAAATATTAAAATAATGTCAAAGGAAAAAAGTCAAATATCTCTAATTCGTTAGTATTTTGTATTCAGTATAGCTGACATATTCAATTTGACCATAGTATGTCAGTTATTTTGGAGCAGCAACACACTTCGATTCCGCTTAGTATTAAGTCTGCCAAACTATAATTGAGGTTTGACAGATGACCAATTATTTCCCTTGACTCTATTCTATAATTTAGCTATATTTGCCCCTGAGAGATTATTATGGCAGAAAAAGTTATCAAAAAAACAAGGGGTGGTCGTAAGCACGAAAGTAAAACCGCACTACCATATTCCAGAATCAATTATCAGCTTTTTGGTTTTGCGATGTTAGTAATACTTGTAGGATACTGGACTTTAGCTCAAGGCCCGGTCGATGGTTTTTTATCATTATCATTAGCACCGATATTATTGGTAATTGGTTATTGTGTGCTTATTCCTTTAGCTATTTTATATAAAAGTAAATCAAACGATAACATTCAACAAAAACACCATAATGGGGCCGTGGTGTAGCCTGGTTAACACGTCGGCCTGTCAAGCCGAAGATCGCGGGTTCAAATCCCGTCGGCCCCGCGCTTTTAAAATATATAAGCCATTACAGTTTTTATTCTTGTAATGGCTTTTTATTTGCATACTTTATATAAAATAATAAACAAAATTTGGTTTGCAAATTTAAGATATTATTATATATTTACGATGACTTTTATATATTTAAGGCAAGGTTAATTCAACCATGAAACTGAATGACATCCTGACAGAAGATCGGGTTAAAATTCCACTTGAAAATTTCGATAAAAATGAAATTATAGAAGAAATGGTAAATCTGATAGACCACTCAGTAAATTTAACTAACAAATCGCAAATCCTGGAAGCTGTACTGGATCGCGAAGCTGTCATGAGTACCGGTGTGGGTGATGAAGTGGCTATTCCTCATGCAAAATCTGAGGGAATAAGTGATATATTTGCAGCTCTGGGGATTACTAAAGAGCCTGTCGACTTTAATTCACTGGACAATAAACCGGTTCGCCTGGTTTGGCTTTTGGTAGGCCCGCAGGATAAAACTGGCCCCCATCTCAAAGCCTTGAGTAGAATATCGCGACTCATGCACAAGAAGGATTTCAGAGAACGTTTAATACGCACCGAGTTACCAAAAGACATGATCGATATTATCTCCACTGAAGAAGATAAGTATTTTGTAACCTGAATTATTATCCAGCCTTATCACTATCCTGCCTGATAACTACACTTAAGCAAAACTGTGATTTCAAAAAATAGAATAAGATATTACGCCTCTCTAAAAGATAAAAAAACAAGAGAAAAGGAACAGAGATTTCTAATTGAGGGGGTAAGACTTTGTGAAGAAATCCTGGACTCGGAATATGAAGTAGAGAACGTATTTTATTGTCCCGCTAAGCTGATTTCAAATCGAGCACAACAGTTAATTCAAAAATTCCTTCAGACTAAAATTCCAGTTGAAGAATTAGACTTCAAATCTTTGAACCGGTTATCAGACACGGTTCATTCACAGGGAATAATTGGTCTGGTTAAAATGAAAGAATTTAGTTTTAAGCAGTTTTCGGATAATCATTCTAAAATTCTGGTCGCTTTAGATCATATTAACGAGCCAGGTAATTTGGGTACATTGATTCGAACTGCAAATTGGTTTGGCGTTGCAGGTATTTTATTAAGTCAGAATTCAGTTGACTATATGAATCAAAAGGCTCTGAGAGCCAGCATGGGCTCAGTTTTCCATATCCCGATTATAGCCAAATTAAATCTAAACAGCAAATTGTCAGAATTGAAGCAAATGGATTATTCACTTTACGCTGCAGATGTAGATGGCACATCAGATTACTCTACCGTTGAGTTTTCTGATAAAAGTGTTTTAATCCTGGGTAACGAAGTTGATGGTGTAAGTGATGATATTAAGAATTTATCTACCCTTGCCTTGAATATTCCCAGGCAAGGAAAAGGGGATTCGTTAAATGTAGCTGTGGCAGCCGGTATATTATTAGCAGAAATGTCAAAAAATATCCATCATAATAAAAGAAAGTAAAGCGTGACAGAAAATCCAGATCATCCAAAATCACAGATAACATTTGGTATTATTTTTATAAGCTACCTCCTGGCAGGAATAGTTACTTTATTCTCCTCTAAGTATTTACCGAGAATCCAGTTAATATTAGGTGAACTATTTATCATTATTCCCGCAGTAATTTATATATTTGTAAAAAAATATAATTTCAAGAGCGTCTTTAGAATAAATAAAATAAATAAAAATATCTTAATAGTAAGTATTGCAATTGGTATATCCATCTCCATTTTAACTGATGAAATTGATAGAATTATAAATAAGTTTGTAAAAATGCCTCCGGAAATTGAGGATTTTATATATCAAATGCTAAAAGTAGAATCCATAATGGACGGAATCATTCTGTTTGTTGCTGTGGTAATTTTAGCCGGCATAGCTGAAGAAATGTTGTTCAGAGGTCTACTTTTGAAGGCATTAGAAAACAAATTAGAAATAATGTATGCAATATTTCTCTCTGCATTAATTTTTGCCTTTCTACATTTAACACCCTGGCTCATTCAGGTTTTACTATTAGGATTGATTCTTGGCTTTCTATCCTGGCGTAGTAATAGCATTATTCCCGGTATAATTCTTCATTGTTTTAACAATGCATTTTCTCTGTTTCTTAACAATGTGAATCCGGAAACTATTAATTGGTATAATTGGAACAACCATGTAAATCCACCAATATTAGTCCTGGCGGCATGTATGGCTTACTACGGATTTATGTGGTTTTATAGATTAACAGAACTTGATGAATAGAATCTGCTTTATTGTTAATTTTTCTGAATAAAATGTAAAATTATTAAAAAATATTACACTTTTACTTACATTGTTTTTCCGCAAAACCCCTGACATGCTTATAATATTAAGTAATAAATTTGACAGCTTCCGATATTGCAACTCTGGTAATTTTTTTATGATAAAGATCATTCTGCTTAATGAAGAACTTGGGTCACAAATGCAAATTTATCTCGCTCTGTGCGATGGTTATAAAATTGAGATAGCAGATAATATAGAAAATGCCATGTATTTGCTGAGAAAATTAAAACCCGAAATTCTCTTACTTGATTTTAATCTGGATTATTTTAATGCTAATGGTAAAACCGGCATAGATTTTATAAAAAAGATTAAGAGAAAGTATACTGATTTAAAAGTGTTGACAATTTTAGATAGTAAAGATAAATCAAAAGAATCTGAACTCCAGGAAAATGGGGCCGACGAAATTCTTTACAAACCAATAAAGAATAGAAGATTGCTAACAAATGTGAAAAAATTATCTACATCCATGGTATTAGATCCTTAATCCCTCTGCTTCAAGCACGGACTACAAAACGAACGGGATTAGGGGGAGGCCAGCACTCGCATGCGATGCTGGCCATTTTTATTTTAGAGACCTCTTATAAAATTATATTGATTTTATGTATTTACTTGTTATCTTAGTTAAAATCGAATTTAGCCTATAAATATTCATATCCAATTGCAGTGTCTTCTTCTACAAAAAATCAGCAGCATCGAAGCGATTTTCTCATCATAGGTTCAGGAATAGCCGGACTGTCTTTTGCCCTAAAAATTGCACGGTATGGTACAGTAGCAATTGTTACCAAGAAGGAAAAGGCAGAATCGAACACTAATTATGCCCAGGGTGGTATTGCAGCGGTAGTCTCTTCAGTTGATTCCTTTGATTTGCATACTAAGGATACGCTCTTAACCGGTGCGGGTCTCTGTCATAACGAAGCAGTTGAAGCGCTTGTCCATGAAGGCCCGGCAAGAATCAATGACCTGGTGCAATGGGGAACAAAATTTACCATGACCGGGGACGGACAAAAGCAATCATTCGATTTGGGAAGAGAAGGCGGTCATAGTGTTAACAGAATTATACATGCCAGCGATTTAACCGGTCGAGAACTTGAACGAGCGCTTATCCAGGCTGCCAAAGAGAATCCAAACATTGCGATTTATGAACACCACATGGTTATTGACCTTTTAACTGAACATCAGCTTGGCATTGAAACTGAAGAAAAAACCGAACGCATCCATTGTTGGGGCGCCTATGTGCTGGACACTCATACAAATCAAGTCAAAATATTTTATTCAAAAGCAACTTTGTTAGCTACTGGGGGCAGCGGCCAGGTTTATCGAAACACGACCAATCCTCGTATAGCCACGGGGGATGGAATTGCTATCGCATATCGTGCCGGCGCCATGCTGGCTAATTTAGAATTCATTCAATTTCATCCAACCTCGCTGTTCCATCCTAAAGGCCGTTCATTTTTGATTTCAGAAGCAGTACGAGGTCACGGCGGTGTTCTTCGTACCCGATCCGGAATCCAATTTATGGCAAAACACCATCCGAGGGGAGATTTAGCTCCCAGAGATATCGTTGCACGAGCTATTGATGCAGAATTAAAAAAAAGTGGCGAAGAATATGTATATCTTGACATAACTCATTTAGATGCGGATGATGTAAAAAGTCGATTTCCAAACATTTACCAGAAATGCCAATCTTTGAATCTGGACATTACCAAAGAACCCATTCCAGTCGTTCCTGCCGCGCATTATATTTGTGGCGGAGTAATAACAGACCTTGACGGTCGAACATCCATTCAGGGTTTATTTGCATGTGGAGAAGTAGCCTGCACGGGAGTTCATGGCGCTAACAGATTAGCCTCCAATTCACTTTTAGAAGCGATTGTTTTTTCTCACCGTGCTTTTTTAAGTTCAACAAAATATGAAAAAAAACTTTCTGATTTTGAATTTCCGTATATTCCTGAATGGTCCGAAGAGGGAACCGACAATCAGGAAGAATGGATTTTAGTTGAACATGATAAAGAAGAAGTACGCGGTTTGATGTCCGATTATGTGGGAATTGTACGCTCCGATTTGCGTTTAAAAAGAGCGCTCCGTAGGATTCTGCTTATAGCAAAAGAGGTTGAAGATTTTTTTAAAAGAACAAAAATTACCGAGGGATTGTTAGAACTAAGAAATATTGTGGCGGTTTCGCAATTAATTATTCGATGCGCCATGTACAGAAAAGAGAGTCGCGGCCTGCACTATTCAACAGATTATCTAAACACGGATGATGAAAATTGGAAGAAAGATACAATAATGAAAAGCAGCCGCTTAGCCAGAAAAAAAATGGCTATTAAAGAATGGTAAACTGAAGTACTAAATAGAGATCAGTATTGCCTCTGTTATGAGTTTTTAGCAACCATTCAAAATTCCCGATCGAACTGCAATTTGATGTTTTCCAAATGTCGCTTTAATGTTATCATAATTCGCTTTGAGGTACTCAATAGTTGAATTGTAACCATAGTTGAGAACTATTTTACGGGAATCAAAATCCATAACATTCTGTAGAAATAATAATGACTCTGAAGTTTTCGGTTGAATGACTAAATAATCAACTTCAGGATGCGCATTTTTAAAACGTTCGAATCCCAGCTCAAACCGTGTTTTTGTTTCAATACGGCGAGCCTGGTCACTAATAAATCCCATACCTTTTTCAGCTAACCTCGCACATTCTCCATCAAAGGTAGGCAGACAAACTTTACTCAGGTCATTTTCAAATGGCACGGTCGGATTTATAATAATTATCAACTCTGCACCATGATTTAAAGCAATATCCAAATGGGCCACCTTACTGACCGAACCATCTATAAATTCATGACCATTAATTCTAAATGGTCGAAAAAATATGGGGACAGCGACAGAAGCTGCCACGGCTTTTGAAATCGGTACCGTGTCGTGTCCTTCCTCGCCAAAAACCCAGCGTTTGCCGGTGTCCAGCTCTGTTGCGGAGATGTACAATTCTTTCTTCAAATTTCTGAAATCATTGGTTTTGCCTTCTGGATAAAAAAGACCAGCAACATACTTATCTAAATTATTTAAAGAGAAAATACCTGGAGGGATAAACTCTTGAAGTATAGAAAGTAAATCCATTAATGTAGCATGTCTTCTGTGTATCCACCCATAACGAGCTAAACTAAAGCAGCGTTTAAACAACCGTGCAAATGCTTTAAAAATTTCAGCCCACCGCAGGTCATAAATATTTTTCCTCCTGAAATCCAAAGTTGAATTTGAATCTTTTATAATATCATTGTACAACTCACGTGGCTTATACCCATTCGCAATTAAGGAGGCAATAAAAGCGCCGGCGCTGGTTCCGACAAAAATATCAAACTGGTTCACACTGCAATTCTCTTCAAAAAATTCATCCAATGCCGTTAAGCAACCGATTTCATACATTGAACCAGTAATCCCGCCGCCAGCCAGACAAAATGCTATTTTGCTTTTTCTTTTTGCCATTTAGATTGTTCAGGACTTAAACATTCATTCGTGGTGTCAAAGGTTTTGGACAACTTCTTTTATACATTTCAACTCATTCTTTAAAAATTCACCGGTATAAGAACCTTTTGTTTCCGCCACTTTTTCAGGTGTACCCGTAGCAATCACCCTTCCACCATCATCCCCGCCTTCCGGGCCTAAATCAATAATATAATCGGCGGTTTTAATCACATCTATATTATGTTCAATTACTATAACAGTATTGCCTTTATCCACAAGTTTATTTAAAACATTCAACAGCATTTTAATATCTTCAAAATGCAATCCTGTAGTGGGCTCATCTAAAATATAAAGGGTCTGGTTTGTGCTGACTTTTGAAAGCTCTGTTGATAATTTAACTCTTTGAGCTTCACCGCCGGAAAGGGTAGTCGCTTGCTGACCCAGGTGAATGTAGCCTAAACCAACCTCATAAAGTGTTTGCAGTTTTCTTTTTATTCTTGGAATATTTTCGAAAAATTTCAGAGCTTCACTCACGGTCATATCCAACACTTCTGCGATAGATTTACCCTTATATTTGATTTCCATAGTCTCACGGTTGTAGCGTTTTCCTTTACAGACTTCGCATTTCACATACACGTCTGGTAAAAAGTGCATTTCAATTTTAATAAGTCCATCCCCCTGACAAGCTTCACAGCGTCCGCCTTTGACGTTAAAACTGAAACGACCTGGTTTATATCCACGAATTTTTGCTTCGGGAAGCTGGGTAAATAAATCGCGAATGTGATTGAATAGGCCGGTGTATGTAGCAGGATTAGAACGAGGCGTACGGCCAATGGGAGATTGATCAATATCAATCACTTTGTCTATGAATTCAAGGCCTTCTATTATTTCATATTCCAAAGGCGCAGTTTTACTTCGATAAAATTTCTTAGCCAGGATTCGGTACAAAGTCTCATTGATTAATGTACTTTTACCTGAACCCGAGACGCCCGTGATACAGTTAAAAACTCCGAGTGGGATTTGAATTTGAATTTTCTTTAAATTATTTCCCGAAGCGCCTTTTAAAACAAGGAATTGATTATTGCCATTTCTGCGGGTTTGAGGAATGGCAATGCTTTTTTTATCTGAAATGTATTGACCTGTAAGCGATTGATTATTGGCTGCTATTTCTTCTGGTCTCCCGGTCGCAACCACGCCCCCACCATGGACGCCAGCTCCCGGTCCAAGGTCCACAACATAATCTGCTTTTTCGATGGTCTCTCGATCGTGTTCCACAACCAGTACGGTGTTACCAAGATCACGCAACTTCGTTAAAGTGCCCAAAAGCCTCCGATTGTCTCTTTGGTGCAAACCGATTGAAGGCTCATCCAGGATATAAAGAACGCCTACTAATTGCGAACCAACCTGTGTGGCCAAGCGGATGCGCTGTGCTTCCCCGCCGGATAACGTGCCAGCGTTGCGTTCCAGGGTCAGATAATCTAAACCGACATTTACCAGAAATCCCAAACGCTCTCTAATTTCTTTTAAAATTTGGTTACTGATAGTCTGCTCGCGCTGGTTCAATTTTAGGTTTGCGAAAAATTCGAAAACCTGTTTAATGGATAGCACAGTAATACTCTGAATATTTTTGTCCCCAATTCTAACCGCCAGTGCTTCTTTCCTTAATCGCGCACCCTGGCACTCCGGACAGGATTTTACATTCATAAATCCTTCAATCCAGCTTCTGATATACTGAGATTCGGTTTGTTTGTAACGGCGTTCTAAATTGTTTATCACACCCTCATACTTTGAAGTGAATTCCGCGTGAACTTTTTTCGATTCACGTTTATAAATAAAGCGGATTTCCTCGCCGTTTGAACCGTATAACACAATATTTTTATGCTGCGGAGATAACTGTTTCCAGGAAGTGTCAAGAGCAAAACCATAATGTTCAGCAACAGCCTGCAGTTGGTTAAAATACCAGCCATCTTTGTTTTCCCCCCAGGGTGCAACCGCTCCCTGACGTATAGAAAGATCGGGCTCACGCACAACTAAATCCGGGTCAATTTCCATTTTTGTACCCAATCCATTGCATTCAGGGCAGGCGCCATACGGACTGTTAAAAGAGAACATACGCGGCGCCAATTCTTCGTAGGAAATACCACAGTCTACACAAGCGAAATGTTCACTGAAAAACAGCTCTTCAGAGTCCGCTTCAGGGTGGCTATTGAGCACACCAATGAAAACCAGACCAGAAGCTATGCCAAGAGCCGTTTCCAGGGAATCCGTCAGCCGATTACTTATTTTCGGATCAACTACCAAACGGTCAACAATAATTTCGATATCATGTTTTTTATTCTTTTCTATTTTTATGTCAGCCGAGAGTTCATGAATAGTACCATCTACTCGTATACGAACAAATCCATCTCGGCGGGCTTCTTCAAACACCTCCCGATATTCGCCCTTTCGACCTCGGATGATTGGCGCCAAAACCTGGATTTTTGTACCATGTGGTAACTCTAATACACTGTCAACTATTTGCTGCACCGTTTGCCGTTCAATTGGCTTTCCGCAATTATAACAATACGGTCTGCCGATTCGCGCGTATAAAAGCCGCAGGTAGTCATAAATTTCTGTGACGGTGCCAACGGTTGAACGCGGATTCTGACTGGCTTTTCGTTGTTCAATAGAGATAGCCGGAGACAATCCTTCGATGTAATCCACATCGGGTTTTTCCATTAAACCCAGAAATTGCCGCGCGTATGCCGAAAGCGATTCCACATAACGTCTTTGTCCTTCGGCATAAATGGTATCGAAAGCCAAAGAGGATTTGCCAGAACCTGAGATTCCTGTAATCACCACCAATTTATCTCTGGGGATTTCCAGGTCTATATTTTTTAAATTATTCTCGCGCGCACCTTTAATGATGATTTTGTTTGACATGTTTTAAGTTTTAAATCTTACACTTTGATATTTGTATTTTTCAATCAATACTTCCCGTAGCAACTGACGGGGTATCTTTGTTGTCATTCCCGCAATTTTTTAAGCAGGAATTCTTACGCTAACTGACTTCTGGTTGCAGATTAAGACATTCGGGCATTACACCTTTCAAAAAACGAGGCAAGCTTCGAAGAATTATATCCGAAGTGATTAACTGTTTAATGGCCAACCGCCCCACGATTTGGACTTCTTGGATCGCCGGCTCCAAGTCTGTACCCGGTCTCTGAATCGATCGTAATGGCCATAGCTCTACCTATGGTGGTGCGCCATTCAATTCTATGCCCCATTTGTTCTAAAAGTCGAACTGTGTCATTTGTTGTACCCCATTTTTCTATTCGAATAACATCTGGCAGCCACTGATGATGAAATCGGGGTGCATTGATTGCATCATAAACATTCATGTTAAAATCAATAACATTTAAAATCGTTTGCAATACTGTGTTGATAATAGTGCGACCGCCAGGACTTCCTGTCACCAAAATCGGTTTTCCATCTTTTACGACAATAGTCGGGGTCATGGAAGAAAGCATACGTTTGCCAGGTTGAATTAAATTAGCTTTTGTTCCAATAAGTCCTGTAGAATCAGTATGACCAGGCAAGGCATTGAAATCACCCATTTCATTATTGTATAGAAATCCAGCCCCGGCCGCCACAATCTTTGTGCCGTACCACTGTTCCAGGGTGTATGTATTTGAAACCGCATTGCCGTGAGCGTCCATAACCGAAAAGTGTGTAGTTTCAGTAGATTCTGACGGCCACTCAAAATTTTCAGGGCTGCTTTTAGAAGCCTTTTCCAGAGCAATAGTTTTTCTTAGCTCCTCAGCATAAGCTTTTGAAATAAGTTTATCCACAGGTAGCTCAGGATTAAAATCGGGGTCGCCTAAATATCGCGCACGATTAGCATAAGCTCTGCGCATAGCTTCTGTTACTACATGAATATATGCTGCTGAGTTGTGACCCATTTCCTCTAAATCATAGCCCTCTAAAATATTGAGCATTATAGTCAATGTAACTCCGCCGGAACTTGGAGGTGGCATTGAGAGCACGGTGTAATTTCTGTAGGTTATCTCTATTGGTTTACGAATGACCGCCTGATAATTGGTTAAATCCTTTTTTGTGATGAGACCGCCATTGGCTTTCATATCGGCTTCAATCAGTTCAGCTGTTTTCCCCTTATAAAAACCGTCTCTGCCTTTTTTAGCAATCCTTTTTAATGTGGCTGCCAAATCTTTTTGTTTTAGAATTTCACCGGGCTGGTAGGGCTCTTTGCCGTTCTTAAGAAATGCTTTAACTGTTGCCGGATAGTCGCTGGCGACTTTCTTTAAGTTAGACATTTCCCTGCTCATTGCATAAGACACCGGGAATCCTTTATCAGCTAACTTAATAGCCGGTTTCAGCACTTCTTTCAGGGACATGGAACCATATTTTTCCAGGGCTAATGTTAACCCTGCAACCGTTCCTGGCACACCAATAGCTAAATAGCCGTCATGGTTAAGATTTTTAATGAGCTCGCCATTATCATTTAAATACATTTTTACATTGGCCGCTTTGGGAGCTTTTTCACGATAATCGATGGTAGTCGAAGTACCATCGGCAAGCCAGACAACCATGAATCCACCACCGCCAATATTCCCGGCCGCAGGGTGAACTACAGCTAATGCAAATCCTGTTGCCACAGCTGCATCAACTGCATTACCGCCGCTTCTGAGAATTTCTGCACCCACTTCAGAAGCAATTCGCTCCGTTGAAACCACCATACCACTCCTGGCATAAACTGGCCATTTTTTAGCATATAGCTGTGAAGATGTAAAAAACAGGACAAAAAGCAGGAGTGTGGGAATCACACTATTCGGGTAATTGATTTTCATTTCTCCTCCCAAAATGTTAAGTATAAAAATAAACTCTCTACTTGTTAGCAATAATAAATATTTTTATTAACCTTTACAAAATTATAAAGGTAAATTAAAGGTCAATTGAAGGTTGATTAATATATTAATTTCAGATGAAAATTCCTTGCATTTTTTTGCACGAAAATAGAAAGATCAAATCTTGGGTACAAGGTTATAAGGGAATAAGAAAATAGTGATTTGCTTAAATCTGTCTACCAGCGACATTATCGAATCAAAGACTATTAAAATTAAATAAATTCCATACATATTGAATCACAGAGTAAAAGTCCCTGTCCGGTCAACCTGAGAAATCCGTCTTCGATTTCCAAAAATTCGCCTTTAATGTTGCGAGTTCCATTGGTCAATTCCTCAGTAATGTTACTTATTTTCAAATTCAAATCGATAAACCTGGACAACTGCTTAAAATATTTATCAAAAAAAGAGAAGCCAAAATCGGTTTCAAAAGCTCTTAGATTAATACCCTTTATCTGACGCAGGCCCAACAGAATTTTTTCAAAGGATTGGGTATTCAGGTTCAAATATTCCTCATCAGCAACTGCTGATTTTTCATTTGTAAGCAATTCTATGTATTTTGTTAAATCACTCACGTTCCAAAACCGCCGCTTATCAATAAATGAATGAGCCGAAGGTCCCACACCTAAATAAAAGCTGCCATCCCAATATTTTTGATTATGCATCGATTCGAAATCGAGGAGAGCATAATTGGATATTTCGTACTGGTAGAACCCTCTGGACTGTAAAAATTCTATTGTGGTAAGGTGCATCTCTCTTTGAACTTCCTGGTTGGAATTGTTGAGTTCTCCATCCCTGATTCTTGCAGCGAAAGGAGTGTCCTTTTCAACTGTAAGGTTATAAGCAGAAATATGTTCAGGAGTAAGGTCGCAAGCCATGTCTAAATTGCTTTGCCAGCTCTTTAAACTTTGATTCGGCAGCGCGAATAATAAATCAACACTTATATTTTCAAAACCAGCTTTCCGGGCATTTCGAAAGGTCTCCTTCGATTCTTCTACCGTATGAATGCGTTCCAGTAGTTTGAGCTCATCAGGTTGAAATGTTTGCACACCCAGGCTCAATCGATTAATCCCGACTTTTCGATAAGCTATGAGTTTATGTAAATTAACAGTACCAGGATTGGTTTCTACTGTGATTTCAGGATTAGAAACAAATTTAAATTTTAATAAAAGGTTGTCAAGAATCGAATGAATTTGTTCAGCTTTCAAAACCGATGGCGTGCCACCGCCAAAATAGACAGTCTCGAAGACCATTCCCTGTATGGTTGCGTCGCGGGAATAGAGGTTTAATTCATTTATTAGAGCTATTAAAAAGGAAGGAATTTGTGAATCTCTTTGTTCAACAGAATAAAAATCACAATATCCGCACTTTTTTTCACAGAAAGGTATGTGAATGTACAGACCAGCGGTCATTATATGTTAATAAACGGGAAAAATATTTTAACGAATCAAATTTGCAATCCTGGACCAGCGAATTAAACTCAATAAACTTTCGTTTTTGTTCCATGAAAAATAAATTACCAGGGCTTCACCTACTACATTTTCCTTGGGTAAAAAGCCCCATGATCGGCTGTCGGCACTGTTATCTCGATTATCTCCCATCATAAAAAAGTGTCCGTCAGGAACTTTTACTGGTCCAAAATTATGGCTGTTATCTTGCAGGTAATGATTTGCATCATGTCGGATCACATACGATTTACCATAAGAGTTTGTGATTTTTGTGTAGTTGTATTCACGCCTCTCATCCGGAGAATAATCATACCTGGTTCCAAGTTCTAATTTATTGCCTTCAAGTTTACCATCCACAAAGACATCGCCGTTACGCACCTCCACTGTTTGCCCACCAACAGCAATACATCTCTTAATATAATCCAATGATTCGTCTCTGGGGTATTTAAACACCACAACATCTCCATTCTTAGGTATTTTAAATGCGGGGAGCCGGAATGGACCTGGAATTTTGGCGTCGATTACCGGAATTCTATCTGGTGTACGTACTCCATAAATAAATTTGTTTACCAAAAGGAAATCACCCACCAGCAGGGTATCTTTCATAGAACCCGTGGGAATGCGAAAGGCCTGAATAACAAATGCGCGTAAAAACATAGCAGCTAAAAGAGCAACCAATATCGCCTCCGTGTATTCTCGGGCGCTGTTTTTCTTCTGTCTCTTTTTCTTATTGTCCGATTCAGTTGATAAAGACTTATTCATCTTTGATTTTTCCTGGGATAACGCATTTGTATGGCGTTTATATTTCATTCTTAGCTCCTATATTATTTCAATCGACTTTCAATACTGCTAAAAAAGCTTCTTGTGGTAATTCTACTCTTCCAACCTGCTTCATCCGCTTTTTGCCTTCTTTTTGCCTTTCTAATAGTTTACGTTTTCGACTAATGTCGCCGCCATAGCATTTGGCGGTAACATTTTTCCTTAATGCCTTTACCGTTGAACGAGAAATAATTTTGCTGCCGATTGCTGCCTGAACAACCACTTCGTAAAGCTGTTTAGGAATCAGTTCTTTAAGCTTGCTACATATTTTGCGTCCCCACTCAAAAGCCTTATCCTTATGAATAATATAAGATAAGGCATCAACCGGGTCATTATTTATTAATATATCAAGCTTAACTAAATCTGCTTTTCTGTAATTTGCAAAATGATAATCAAACGATGCATATCCCCGAGTTAAAGATTTTAATTTATCATAAAAATCAAAAATGATTTCAGATAAAGGGAAATCGTAATGTAAATCTGCCCTGGTTGGGTCGATGTATTCCGTGGTTTTATAAATACCTCGACGTTCCTGAGCAAGTTTCATGATATTTCCGATATATTCGGTTGGAGTAATGATATTGGAGGATATGTAGGGCTCTTCTATGTTATCAATTTCCCCCACTGGCGGAAGAAGTGCCGGGTTGTCTACAATCACTGTTTGTCCTTTTTTTGTGTATGCCTTATACTCAACATTAGGCACGGTAGTCAAAATACTTAGTCCATACTCTCTTTCCACCCGTTCCTGAATTATTTCCATATGCAGTAGTCCCAAAAATCCACATCTAAATCCGAAGCCCAAAGCCTGTGATGATTCTGGTTCATAAATCAGGGAAGCATCGTTTAGTTTTAGACGTTCTAACGATGAGCGGAGTTCCTCATAATCTTCATTATCGGTCGGGAAAAGTCCGCTAAAAACCATGGGTTTTACATCCTTATAGCCAGGCAGAGGATTGGGGGCAGGATTTCGCGCGCTGGTAATAGTATCGCCAACTTTTGTATCTTGTACCTGTTTAACTCCTGCAATACAATACCCCACCTCACCAACAGAAAGCTGCCCTTTTTTAATTTTCTTTAATTGTAAAACTCCAACTTCTGCAACTTCAAACTTTTTACCTGTTTTAAAAAATTTGATTTCCATGCCGGGTTGCATGGCGCCAGCAAATACGCGAATATATGCAATTGCTCCGCGATATGAATCAAAAATTGAATCAAAAATTAAAGCTTGCAGGGGCGCCTTAGCATCTCCTTCAGGAGCAGGAATTCTCTGTACAACCGCCTCCAGAATATCTTCAATTCCCTGACCTTCTTTGGCGCTGGTTAAAATAATTTCATTCTCGCTGATACCCAATATTTCGGTAATTTGATGCTTAACATTTTCAACCTGCGCGCTTTGTAAATCGATTTTATTGATAACCGGAATAATAGTTAAATCATTATCTAAAGCCAAATAAAGATTGCTAATGGTCTGAGCCTCAACACCCTGTGCCGCATCAACCACTAAAATGGCACCTTCGCAGGCCGCCAGACTGCGGGAGACTTCATAAGTAAAATCCACATGGCCGGGGGTATCAATTAAATTCAACATGTAAACCTGCCTGTCTTTGGCTTTGTAATTCATGGTAACGGTGTGCGCTTTGATGGTAATACCTCTTTCGCGCTCCAGATCCATGTCGTCTAAAACCTGATTCATGCCTACTTTAGCCAGGGTGCCGGTCTTTTCTAAAATCCGATCAGCCAGCGTGGATTTGCCGTGGTCAATGTGTGCGATAATACAAAAATTTCTGACTTTTTTTATATGCATTTTAAATTTTAATAGCCAACCTTCTTAATAATTTCTGATAGTCAGTTAAACAACAACTAATGTTAGTTAATCTATTCCCAATTAGCCGGCGATCAAAATGAAGGACAGTTTCATTGGTAATGAATAATATACAAAAGCCAGATCATTTGATCTGGCTCTAAATTATCGGCATTATTTTCAAAGCCGATAATTTAGCGATTTTTTAGTAATTAGTCAATAAGAATATTGGTGAATAAGTAACAAGTCAGCTATAGGGCACCTTTGTTTTGCTTCGTTTCGAGTCGGTTGAAAATCTCGAACTAGAAAGTGGCTTAACGCACAAGGCAGACCATAGTGAGACCTAATATATAACGGTTGCATGTCTTCTTCTTTTCTCAATCCCCAGCAAAACTTGGAGCAAGGGCGAACTGACCGCCTTATATAACACATCGTTTTATAAATGACAGTACGTGAGCAAATTTGTGGAACTGTCAACAATAAGTGAAGGAATGTATTATTTTTTTAAAAAAAACATGGAAAGCCCGATACATTGAAAATACATTTCAACGAATTCGGGCTTCCATTAAGTGTTATTACTATTTGAGAAAAATCAATTTCTTAGTCTGAACATAGGATTTTCTCTCACCATTTTGAGGTTGTGCCAATATCCTGTAGAAATACATACCAGAAGAAATGATACTGCCTTCTTTGTTCCGTCCATCCCAAATCACTGTATGAATTCCAGAAGGTTTAAAATTCAGGTCTAATAAAGTTTTAATTACTCTGCCTCTAATATCATAAACATTGATTGTCACGATTGCTGATATTGGCAGTGCAAACCGTATCTGTGTTTCTGGATTGAAAGGATTGGGATAATTTTGTGATAATGAAAAATCCGTTGGCAAATTTGAATTCGAATTTTCTTGCTGAACTACATTTAGATTTGATACCAGGTCTCCAGGTTTATTCGAATTATCGGCCTGAACGAATTGCAAATGAGTTAAAGCACCTGATGTGACTTTAGCAATTATGGTTAATTTTGGACGAGAGGATATTTTCGTATGCTCACGGCTATAAAAACGATAGTAATTATCCTTACTCTCATCTTGAGCTTGTAATAACCATCCATAATTCATGCTGTTCTCAAAAATATATTGAACCGATGATGTCACATCCCAATCCACTTTTCCGATCGAATTTACAATGCTTGTATCGTCTGGCGTTTCTGCTCGATCGTTATTCACATCACCTGCCCCGGACGTTGACCAATTTTCACTTTCATGTTTTACTGAATTCCAGGTCACTTCATTCGCTTGAGCTTGTGCATAAGCTGTATTGCCTTCTTCCCAATCTCTAAGTAATCTGAAGATTTCAACAGACAATCCTTCTTCATCAGCTCCTTCACTGGAATACACATCCAGTTCTAATCTTGCATCCAAAATTTGACTCGCTTCTGTAACTCCTGAAGCGGCAAGACCGGATAAAAAGTCAAATTTGATCAAGGTTCGATTCGGTCTCTTATTTGGAGGACCGTCATTTCCTACTCTAAGAAAATCTTCCGCTCCCATATTGAAATTATCTCTACGTTTGTCGATATAAGCATCATAAGTCACATCACTAAAATCGGCGCCTTCGAATTCACCAAATACAATAGTTATCTCCTGCATCAAATCTATGAAACCATTACCTGTCAAAGACACCTCAATTGGATTCTCATCTGGATCATTACTAACAATCTGCAACGAGGCACTCTTTGCACCTTCAGTTGTGGGACTCATGCTAATGGTCACTTCATGACTGTCACCTGGAGAAATCGTAAAAGGAGCAGCACCATCAGTAACCTTCCATTGATCGGCATCCTGACCTTTGACATTTGTAGAATCTACTTCTAAAACTGCACCACCCTCATTTTTTACCACGACCTTCATGGCAAATTCTTTACTAACTGCTACGTTGCCAAAATCCAGGCTTAGTGGACTAACTGCTATGTCTTGTGTACCAGGTTCACCTTTGCCTATGCCTTTAAATGTTACAGGAAAAGGATTTTCATCGGGATCGTTGCTGAAAAACCGCATATGAGCATTTTTTACACCTGTAGAAGTCGGGCTAAATCGAACGGTTACTTCGTGGCTTTCACCCGGAGCCAACACTATCGGCATATCTGCATTTGTGACTTCAAATTGATCACCATTTGACCCTCTTAGTTTTTTATCGGTAATTTCCAGTTCTGCTGTACCCTCATTCACCAATGTAAAGACTCTTTTATACTGTGTTTCAACCCATAATTCACCAAAATAGACGTGACTCGGTGTAGCGGCAATATCAGGAATCAGAGTTACTACGCACTCGCCAGTTAAGGGCACATCGATAGCCTCATCTAATTGGCAGGTAGTTAAATGCAATATGGTGTTTGGATCACCAGGATCTATTGGGCGACAATCAAATCGGATAACTAATTCATGTGTGCCACCAGGTGGAATATCGTAACCTGCTCCACTTACGATAGAAAACTCTGGATCACCCGTGAGGCTGCCACTCCCCACAACATTCGCGGTAGCATCCACTGCATTAGAGAGTACAAAGGTCTTGTCTTCAAAAGTCCCAGCTTCGACATCTCCAAAATCATGTGAGTTGGGATTGACAGAGAGATCACAAACGGCAGCCGTCCCCCCCGTGCCCTGGATCGAGAAGTTGTACGGATTCTCATCGGCATCGTTGTTGGCGATGCTAACCGTGG
>CAZIKB010000006.1:0-64550 GCA_964539665.1 uncultured Cytophagia bacterium | reverse complement strand
CAGCCGTACCCGAATTGGTGATCGTGAAGGTGTTCGGGTTCGTGCCACTGGCTACGTTCACACTGCCAAAATCCGTATCGTCGGTCGGCGAAGGGGTGGCATCACCGTCGGCAATGGAGTTACCATTCCCGGAAACATCCATCTCAGGAACAATAGCCCCCGTACCTTGAATCGAGAAGTTGTACGGATTCTCATCGGCATCGTTGTTGGCGATGCTAACCGTGGCGCTGCGTAAACCAGCACTACTGGGGTCAAACGTGATCGTGAACGTCGTCGTGCCGCCGCCGCTTGCCACCGGCGTACTGGCATCCGTCGTCAGCGTGAAGTCCCCTGCATGCGTCCCTGCTATCGTCACCCTCGGGCTATCGGTCAGATTCAACGCAGCCGTACCCGAATTGGTGATCGTGAAGGTGTTCGGGTTCGTGCCACTGGCTACATCCACATCGCCAAAATCCGTATCGTCTGCTGCCCGAGGTGTTGTGTCCCCATCCGGAATCGAAACACTCAACCCCGAAACATCCATCTCCGGAGCCACCGGCCCCCCCCCCACTGTTACTGAAGAATCGTTGGAGGTTACTATGTTAGTTAGGTCCTTATAAGAAGAGCTATTCATTTCCAAAACCTGTAAATCCAGTACTGAGTTGGTGCCCGGTTCCCCATCCGCACGGAAACTAAAATTTATAACGTTTATATCACCGCCGATGTAACCAGAAGTAATGAATTGACCAAAACCAACAAGACCAATGCTTATGTCGTCGACACTAAGAACTGGTGCACCCCAAGGGTCGTCCCCCCCTGAATGACCCAAATACGTTAAGACGTCTTTATTCCATTCAAGGGTGGCTCCGTAGCCTCCTAAAAGACTATCCGGATCTGGAACTCCACTCATGTCGACATTGATTGATACAGTAATCACATCGTATTGGGGTGGATTGTCATCACTTGGAACAACAGTAGCTATTACTTCACCAACTACTTGTGCATAACTCTGGGTGTTTAAAAGAAAAGTGGCAGAACTAATAATAAACAAACATACTACAGACTTGAACAAAAAAAAATTTAATTTTTTCATAGTGGCCTCCTCGTGTTGAATAAAAATTTTATGAATTAAAAGTTCTCTATAATGAATTAATGCTGCCATATAATATTGCCAGAAAAATACTGACCGGCCAGCATTCATTAGAAGGCAATATTAACCAGCTTAATAAAGTAAAAACACGCTTTCTGGATTAAAAACAGTATGTAAAGGAAATTCTTAGTTTTTTAATTATTCTTATTGTTTACTGCCAGATCCCCCATATTTTTACAGATTTAAACATTTTACACCATACATCACTATTCTACGTTCTACATCTTAGTTATGCTGAAAAATATTTAAGTTAAAATTAAAATTATTATCTTTTTTAATCATATCTCATTTGATATAAAGCATAGTCTTTTCCGCTTTGAAGTTACCTGCTATAATTCGACAGATGTATATTCCCGAAGATAAATTTATTTCGTTTTCATCAGTTCCCTGCCAGCTCAATCGGTAGCGCCCTGGAGCTTTCGGAGCATCCACTAAGGTTCGCAATTTTTTTCCTAAGATATTGTAAATTGCGATATTGACATTACTGGCTTGCGGCAGTGTAAAGGTAATGTTGGTTCTGCTGTTAAAGGGATTGGGATAATTTTGCCACAACTGGTATTCTCCAGGAATTCTGATAACCTGATGCAGTTCATCAACGTCGGTTACAATTATCTTAATAAAAGGTAACAGATTAACAAATGTTTGCGCTGCCACCATCTCTGAAAATTCCAATTTTAAGCTGAGAATAGCTTCAGAAGCGCTAACCAACAAATAACGCACATTCAATATGTTGATAATCCCGCCCATGCCCTGAGTATTAAAATTACCAAAGGTTAACCGACCCTCTGAAGCCTTTTGTTCATTAACGATAGGATTGGTAAAACCTTCAGTAGTGGCGCCCCTATGTTCAAGATAATGAAGAGTATCCGCGCTCCAGGTTAGAGTGGCATTGAAACCGCCCAAAAGTTCATTTATCTCCGACATATCCACATTGATTGCAACCTTTAGAGTGTCCCCGGGCTGTGGCGCCCCTGTTGAAGGAACGATGATTACTTTAATCGTTTGTGCTGTGATCTTTTTAGGCACGATATTTAACATACATACAATCGTTAGAAAAAGACAAAATAGATTTTCAATATCCGCAATTCTCCGTAATTGTTATTATGATAAGTGAGACTCACTTTGAAAGTGAGTCTCACTTTTAAACAACCGAGGTAGTTGAATCTATTCTTCAGGACAGAGCGGCTCACCCACTGGGAATTCCACTGGGATATCATTCCCTACTGCATAATTTGCAATAACAAATGCATCAAATATTCGAGTAAGGCCATCAAGGGTTACGTCCCCGCAGCCTTGTTCAATACGTTCTAAGAACTCAGCAGGAATCGTATTCCCTACTGCATAATTTGCAATAACAAACGCATCAAACATATTAACTTTATTGTCGTTAGTAACATCTCCTAAAAGACATCCAAGCTCAGTTTCAAAGTTGGCATCTTCAGTCACTGTTATCGGCAAAAGGTTGCTGTAAGTCCCAAACGCTATCATTTCAGAGAAGCTCACATTTAAAACTCCACTCAAACCGGCATCGCCAACCACGTTAAACTCCAAATTAATCACATTGACCTCTCCTCCAGCACCAGTAGTAGTACTAAATTGGCCAAATGCTAACTCACCTGAATCTGTATTATCCTCAGATACAATAGGATCGTTAAATGGAGGACTACCATCTACATAGCCCAAGTATTCCAGCAATGTGGGATCCCAATTCAGCTTTGCATTATAAGCGCCAAGCAGCTCTGCAGGTTCGGTCGCGGAAACATCAATGATCACGGGTACTGTAATTGAACAACCTGTAAAGAAAGTTGGTGGACTGCTAACCTGTGCATACACTTGTCCACCAGGTGTATCTAATCCATTGTCAAAAAAGTCCAGGTATTGGGCCATCAATTCAACTTTCGTGGTTGCCCCTGGGATGCTGTTGTCTTCCAGACCGCCAAATTCGAAGGAATTGCCTATTGTCTTGTATGTTATTGGATTGTCATGGGCAACCCCAACTCCGTAGGAAGGCGTGTCGTTGTAATGTAACGTACAGGCACCTTCCAGGGCAGCGATATGGTCGATAAAATTGTTCTGCCCTTTGTAAATGAAGTCCATTCCCGTAACAACACATGAAGCAAGTATTGTCTTCAGATCATCAAAGCCATCATGGGTGGCATTGATCGCAAAGCTGGGACCAAAATCATGGGCTCCCAGAATAACTGGATCAAAATACCACATGTCACCACCCTCCATATAAAGCTCACCGCCTGCGGCCAGGTGGTTCTCAAGCTGCGTCGCCTCCGGATCACCAGCCCTAATGACATGATTGTTCGGGAAAATTCCAAGAACCACGAAGACGTAGTCGTAGTCCGCAAGATTCTTGGTGGTCAGGATATTTGTGACTTCGACGGTTTTGCCTTTGGACTCTAAAGCCGCTTGCAATGAATCGTGGCTGGTAGTAACATGCGCAATAGCTTGTACCTGCTCCAATGACAGCTCGCGTTGTTGTGCCTTACGAGCTAAATCCGGCTCAAGGACATCTTCAGGAATCCAGATTAGAGCGTTAAAAGGCGCTCCCCCTGGATGGCCTTCATTGAAGAATTGGATATAGTTGGCCATCAGTTCAGTCCTGGTGGCAGGCGAAATACCGTTAACCAGTTGGCCAAATTCAAAAGATGTTCCAATGGTGCGCGGCACCTCAGGTGGTCCTAATCCTAATGGGTTTGCTACACCACAATCAAATGGTGGTGCATCATTCGAGTGCACTAAAAAGCCAGCACTAACTGATTCGATATGATCAGGATAGTTATCACCACCTGCATAAACGAAATCCTGTTCTAACGCAAAGTTTGAGCCAACAATAGTATTGAATTCACCGCCAGCGGCACCATCATCGATTCCGTTAATCCCAAATATCGCTCCAAAATCGTGTGCACTTAACATAATCGGGTCCCTGTACCAGACATCACCGCCTTCCATATATACCTTACCTCCAGCGGAAATAATGTAGTTCTCTATCTTTGAAGCTTCCGCACTTCCAGAAAGAATAACATGATTGATCGGGGATTGACCTAATATCACGAATAAATACTTGACCGTTGACAAATCTAATGGAATGATATCACTGACAGTCTGGTTAGTTATTCCCAGATCATTAAGTGCGGCTTCAATGGCTTCCTGACTCAGTAACTGCTCGTCAAGCATTCTTCGAGCCTCCTCTTGAGTAAGTTCTTGCCCTCGCGTCTCAGCTGCCCGGTCAATTACTCCTTGAGGTGTAGTTATTTCTACCGAAGGCTGCCAGATCACAGCATCAGATGCTATGGGATGTACATTTAGTGTTACTGGAACCGTAACCGGATTTTCATCCGGGTCATTTGATACGATAATTATATTGCAATCATAGGATCCGATGCCCATTCCGGTTGCAACTACAGTAATATCTACGTCCCGGCTGCTGCCAGCTGGTATTGAACCACTGGTGGGGGCTTCGGTAAGCCAGTCACAACCTGGGCTCACACCACTTCCCTCGGCACGGATGAACATGGCTCTATAGTCGGGAAAAAAGTTCTGCAATGGGATCCAGAAACCATCGAGGTCATTTCCACCATAACCGACTTGTAAAGAGGTGGTCGGGCTCTCATCGGCACAGATGAAGAAATCCTGCTCTGCCGTTGGATTCAATTGTGCACCAATGTAGACAGTTGGGTTGTTAATCGGTGGAACCAACCCGGTAACATCGAAGTCGTAAAAGGCCACATTTGGCCAGACTGGTACGCCGGTAGCGGTTGCCGGGATGGAAGCCAGTAAAGTGCCTGGTGCACCGCCCAGCCCATCGTCATCGTAGACCTGGATATTGAAATCAATGTCGCTATCGGCTCCAATCCGTGTCCAGGAGATACAAACCTGGGTGTAGTTAAAGGGAAACGGGCCCGGGTTAAACAGCTCCACATTCCGTCCATCTGTAACGAGGGTGGTCCAGCCATAGCCATTTTCGACTGTACCGTCGTCATGGATCTCACCAGTGGAACATTCTGGCCCTACGCTAACAGCAGCGCCGTACTCCGGTGCATCTTCAAGCAAAGCCACCGCTGCCGAAGATTCTACCAATCTTTTCCCAGAAGAAGATTCTGTTGGGCGTGTTTGCACCTTGACCGGCAACTCTTTCCCACTGCTTAATTGTAGCGTCAAACCGCCCTCGGTGATGCTCCAATTAAGGGCATCCGATCCTGGGGCCGCGACGTTCGAAATCGTCAATACATCGTTGTCCGTGCCACCCACAGGCACATCAAAAGTAAATGACGTCGGCGATACATCAATATCAGGTGGAAATCCTGTATAAACATTAAGGTGAACTGGAATTGTCACAATTGGATTCAGGGGATCATTGCAACTAATACGAATGTCAGCATAGTAGTCGCCTTCAACAAGTCCAGTGGCATTAAAAATCACATCAATTGGTAAGGTACTGCCAGGTTCAACTGAACCAATAGATGGAGCCTCTGTCAACCACAATGCATCCTGAGGCGCATCAATAACATAGAGTAAATCAACACCAAAATCACTCATCCATAGAGTGCCGTTCTGCAAAGAAGAAATTCCTAAAGACGCAGTACCAGGATTGCCAAAAGACTCTAACACATTTAAATCATCATCTAATTTAAAGGTAGTTGTTGCATTCATCGCGTCCGACACCCAGAAGGAGCTCGTCGGATCATGGTCTATACCTGCTAAAGGAGCGCCACTTGGGGACGGCGTGGTTGATAAAGTTACCCAGTTACCTCCACCAGGTGTTAATTCTATTTCGCGAATCACAGCATCGATATTATTGACCACATAAAAGGTCATTCCGACGCCGGTCCAGGCGATTCCCAGTATCTGACCAATGGTGTCACTGGTATTCGGATTCAAAACGCCGTCTGTATGCCACACATCTCCCAGGGCGCCAGAATTCTTATTAACAGTAAAGATATGATCATCAAAAGCCGACAAATCGCCATTATAGTCTGTGAGGTACAATAGATCACCCACAACAGCAATCCCATTTACACTATTTGCCAGGCCAATTCCATCTAAGTTTATCGTCGTTAAAATACTGTGTGGCGGTAGTATCTCTAATAAATAAATATTAGCAGGTGTTTCTTCATTAGTAACCCATACGGCATCGAAATCCGGATCATAGGCCACACCCATTGGAAAACTCGCTGGAGCCGGAAATGATTCCAAAATGTCTCCTAAATCAGCAGCATCATGCACCATACCTCGTTTAATTATGTCCGAGAAGTTAGCCGTAGCAGCACCTTTAAACTGTGGCCATACATGGTCTGACTGATTAGCCATTTTATTAAAGTCAATCTTGCTGTAATTGTTAGCGTCCGAAACACCTTTTCTCTGATTGGGCTTCTTTATCTGGATATTGGCTGCGGTTAAAGGAGAGCTCGTTTCGATATCTACAATCATGAAATTTAAATCCGACGCTCCAGTACTGGCCACGTTACTGATGTTCATAGTTCGTGTCACGTTTCCACCCAATGGTAAGGACTCATCAAATTCATCAGGTGTTACACTGATAATTGGTGGATCGGGAGAAGTACCTCCAAGGTCAAATAAATCAAGTATTCCAGCCATTAGATCCGATCTTGTACTTGGTGAAGTGCCATCTGTTAATTCTGCTAAAGCATAAGAAAAGCAGAAGGTCCTTTGGCCAAGTAATGGCGCATACTGGACTCCTACATTGCCATAACTGCTTTCAACAAACGCCAGCGTCCCGCTGCCAGGAGAATATTGATCAATAAAGCCATTCCCCACCTGTGTCGAGGAAGTAAATAACATACCCTCTGTTAAGGCGCCAGGCTGGCCTTCCAAACCATCAATGATATTGGTACTGCCATCCGAAGCTGCGGACAAACCAAATA
The DNA here is from genome assembly GCA_964539665.1 of uncultured Cytophagia bacterium. Taxonomy (GTDB): domain Bacteria; phylum Zhuqueibacterota; class Zhuqueibacteria; order Oceanimicrobiales; family Oceanimicrobiaceae; genus CAZIKB01. The sequence continues at coordinate 57,527 of CAZIKB010000006.1, read as the reverse complement.
GTCCATGCAACACTGTATTCCAACTTTGATTAAACCCTAAGGCATCACCGCCTTCCAGGTACACCTTTCCGCCTTCATTCAGATATGCCTCTACCGCTGAGGCCATACCATCGTTGAAAGCGGTATAATTATTGCTAAAATTACCAAATGACAAGAATACAGCATCATAACCAATTAATGAGGGAGGGAACATATTGGTGTAGGTGACATTGGTAAAACCTGCACCTGTCAGGTAAGCATCAATAAAAGCACCACTGTAATCCTGACCACTAAGAACACCTTCCCAGACTAAAATACCTTCCGCTGGCAGTGACTCATAAACTCCTACCGCATCCCAGGCGTCCATAACCGCCTGGTGTTGTGTAGAGCCGTCACCAAATAGATCTATAGCAGCATTTATAGCACCGTCTCTGGCAGCATAATAATTTGAACTCGGCCCCAAATATACTGTTAAATTACGATAGGCGATGGCTGCGGCATTATCCATGCCAATTCCAGTAACCGAATAAGGATCGCCGTTGTCATTCGTGCCGCTGCCACCCACAGTTAATAAGTAAAACCAAAAGTTTTGTACACCGCTATTCGTATGAACTCCTCCATTATCACCAGAACCAGAATACCAGTAATTTCCAAAGTAGGTATCCGGATCGCCATTGGCATTAGGATTTTCCATGGATCGCATACCACTGGTACCACCCCCAGGCACATAAATATCTTCCCCGATAAGCCAGTCTCCGCCCGCACCTTCTATATAAAACTCTACTGTGGTACCAAATACATCGCTAAATGATTCGTTTAATGCGCCTGATTCATAGGAATAGATTAAATCTGCTGAATAATCTGTCACACCATGCGTAATTTCATGTGCAACTACATCTATACACACCAAGGGCGTAAAGGTTGAACCGTCACCATCGCCATAGGTCATAAATGATCCATTCCAATAGGCATTATTATAAGCAACATCATAGTGTACATAAGAAAGTAATGTTAGCCCTGCATCATCAACACTGTTTCTACTATGCTCATTTAGATAATAGTCATAAGTATATTCGGTTGCCCAATGTGCACTTACGCCAGCCTGGTCATTTGCATCGGTAAAATCTGTGTCTGTATCATCAAAATCAACTGCAGCGCCATAATTCGTACCGTTTTGCATATCCCAGGTTTCGATGCCTCCACCTCTGCCTGCTTCACGTAATCGATAACCGCCGGCAAAACTATCTATGGTTATATTCTGAGAACCATTGTAAAGCGTTAAGCCCGTACCAGCAACATCTGAGTGATGTATCCGATCAATACTATTGACGACCTCCCCTGTTTTCGCGTCAATGTACACGTAATGTCTCCCTAAAGGCTTTTCTGCATAAATATCAAATCGATATACTAAACTGAAGTTTTCTCTTATGGCTTCTTTTTTTCCCGAACTTAATCGTAATTCACCTTTCGGGTAGAATGTGGCATTTTCATCCTTCTCCAGCCGTTTTAGAAAGGCCTCTTGGGATTCATTCTCCCACATATAAGCGTCTGCATTTATATAATTTAACGCTATTTGCAAAGCTTCATTTTCTGATATTGTGGGAGTGACCTCTAATTTGAGACCATGAATCAGCCTTCCATTTGCATAGAAAACAAAACCTTTTTTCTCATGAAGTATAATCTGAATGCCATCTATCTCAATGCCTTTGTATTTTTGTGTAAAACGATGATGGGTCTGTCCAAGTTTGTCAGTTTTAACTTTGAAAGCAATCAACTCGTTATCTGTTGATAATGGAAAAGATTTTCTGTAGTCTTCGAAAAAAGAAGATACAGAGTTTTGCTTTCCATTCTTAAACCTGATTTCTACTGGTGCTCTACCATATTTATCCATTCTTATTTTTGCCCCGACAAATTGTCTATTTGCGGATGGATTTGATCTCTGCCCAAAGACAGATACCACCAACGTTGACAAAAATAAGATCGTAAATATGGAGGCTTTCATTTTTAATGTCTTCATCTCCTTTTCTCCCTATATTTTATACACAGGCAGAAAACTTCATCGCAATTTAATATAAAATCAAAGTTTTCACCTGCAATGAATGTATAATAATTATTCAGGTTAATTTATATTGATAATCAACATATCTCAAAAAAATCTACCAACATCATTGATAAATATAAAAGAATCTGGAAATATCATTTATTTGATTAACAACATTCTTTTTTGTTCGGTAAAACTCCCAGTCTCTAATCGATAAACGTAAATGCCCGAAGAAACCGCATTCCCTTTAGAGTCCTTGCCATCCCAATTAACATTATAGCGGCCCACCTTTTTTTGCTCCTTTACTAAAGTGCGTATTTTTTTTCCTAAAAGATTAAAGATTGTGAGATTGACCTGCCCAGCCTCTGGCAATGAAAATCCAATCTCAGTCCCAGCATTAAAAGGATTTGGGTAATTTTGATGCAACTCATATTCTTCTGGAACAGCCATAACATTTAACTCGTCCTCAACGCCAGTGACTGTGTTATCCAGATAAGGGCTTAAATCCACAAAAGTTTTTGCTGCATACATCTCCTTAATTTCTAACTGTAATTCCGGTGACGATCCAGGTTCCCCAACCACTTCAAATCTCACGTCCAATAAGTTAACTACATTGGCACTTCCATGAGGATCGAGCGAAGCAAAATTCAGCTTACCATCATGAGTTTTCTGATTGTTTACCACCATCTTTGGCAGCCCGTCCCCCTCACCTCCTGAATGGTTGATATAGCGAAACACAGCTGAATTCCATGTTAATGTAGCTGATACCGCTCCCAGCAATTCAGCCGTACCAGATAGATCCACATTTATGGATACAGAGATTTTATCTCCAGGCATAGGTGATTGTTTGGATGGGATGGTTCGCACCTTAATTTCGTTGGCCGAAGCCGGAATGTATACAAGAAAAATTACTAACGCTTGCACCATGAACAAAGCAAGCACTTTCTTTGTTGATACTCCTTTCATAATGATTCTCCTTTAATTAATTAGTTATGATTAGCGTCCCGGGGATATGGTCCCAGAATATCCCACGGACGCGGTTTAATTTACTCTTCAGGACAAAACGGCTCACTCACTGGGAATTCCACTGGGATATCATTCCCTACTGCATAATTTGCAATAACAAATGCATCAAATATTCGAGTAAGGCCATCAAGGGTTACGTCCCCGCAGCCTTGTTCAATACGTTCTAAAAATTCAGCAGGAATCGGATTCCCTACTGCATAATTTGCAATCACAAACGCATCAAATATAGCAGGATTATTGTCGTTAGTAACATCTCCTAAAAGACATCCATGCTCAGTTACAAAGTTGGCATCTTCAGTCACTGTAATCGGCAGGAGGTTTTTGTGCGTTCCGGCCGCTATCATTTCAGAAAAACTCACAGCAAGCACACCACTTAATCCGGCATCGCCGACAGCCTTAAACTCTACATTAATCACAATGATTTCACCACCGCCGCCGGCAGCATAAAAATCCTCAAAAGTTAATTCACCGGCAGAGGCATTTTCATCCTGGACAACAGGACTATCAAATGGCGGAACACCACCAGTGAAGCCCACAAATTCGAGCAATGCAGGATCCCAGGTCAATCTGGCACTATAATCTCCAAGTAATTCATCCGTTCTGGATAAGTCAACCATCACAGGCGCGGTTATGAAGCAGCCTGTAAAATAGGTCGAGGGACCACCAATTTGCGCTATTACCTGGCCATCTGCACTAATTAATCCGTTATCGAAAAAGTCCAGATACTGAGTCATTAATTCTACTTTCGTTGTCGCTCCCGGAATGCTATTGTCAGCCAGGCCGCCAAACTCAAACGAATTGCCGATTGTTCGGTATCCAACAGCAGGATTATCAAAAGCTACCCCACAATCGTAGGAAGGTGCGTCATTGGCATGAATGGAACAGGCTAAACCTGATGGAGAGATACGGTCGATAAAATTATTATGGCCCTTATAAACAAAATCCATCCCCAGGACAACACAGGATCCTTGAATCGTTTTCAGATCATCGAAACCATCACGGATGGCATTGATTGAAAAACTTGGCGCAAAATCATAGCCGCCTATAATTTGGTCCTGATACCAAACATCACCGCCTTCAATGTAAAGTTTACCGCCGCCGGTGAGATAGCTTTCAAGCTGAACAGCTTCCGGATCGCTGGCTTTTATAACGTGATTATTGGGAAAGATTCCCAGAACAACAAAGACGTATGGATAATCCGACAAGGTTGCTGTGGTTAAATCATTTGTCACATGAACAACTTTGCTATTGCCCTCTAAAGCTGCCTGCAATTCAAGGTGGCTGGAAGTGGTATGAGCAATTGACTGTATTTGTTCTAATGTCAATCCGCGATCTAGTGCTTTGCGAGCTAAATCTGGTTCGAGAACATCATCTGGAATCCAAATTAGAGCGTCGGATTCGACCAACTCTGAAACAAAAAACCCATTAAGTAGAACCGCAATCTCTGTACCAGTTGTCACACGCACATCACGAAAACCAGGGGAAGCATCCGGATCTATTTGGATGGGTGCCGTTAGTGAAGTAGGGCTGCTAACGTCTGTACTGACAATGTTAATCCCCGTACCACTAAAACTTAAAACCGAAATGCCATCAATGAAGGAAGTATTTTCTCCAACAACCGTGACAGTGAAAGCCGTCTCGGGCGCGCCTTCGTCTGGTGTAATCGACACAATCTCTGGTTCAGCAGGAGAAGCCTGAGATATAAAAAAGGGCCCGGTAACATTTTCAGTGGCAACTTCAGCACCCGTTGTGACAATTACATCCCGGAATCCAACTTCAGCTGAAGTGGAAATTTGAATATCCGCTTGAAGTATTTGAGGAGAAAGAGCTGTAACATCAACGATAATAATACCGCTCCCCAAATCAAGCATCGATGCACTGCTGAAATTCGTATTGAGCCCGTAAACAGTAACGGACAATGCCTGGCCCGCTTCACCCGAAGGCGGCGAAATACCTAAAATTGTTGGCACGCCTGGATTCGAGATAACTTCAAAAGCTCCCACACCGCGTGCGGTATCCACTACGCCTCCCCCCAGATCCGTAATGGCCATCATATCTCTAAAACCCAAACTGGCGCCCGCATCAATATCAATCGTGGTCTCAAGTTGAATAGGGGAGACCGTATTCAATTCTGTGATTGAAATTCCGCCGCCATCGAACGAAAGGCTGGTATTGGATTGAAAATTTGTTTCTGCACCGGTGATAGTGAGAGTAAGGTTGCTTCCTACCGGACCAAATGGCGGCTGAACCTGGGCAATGGATTGGGTAATTCCGCCCTGAATAATGTTAAAGATGGTATTTTCAAATCGTTGCACATCAGAAGGATCGCCACCATTTACCTCGGGAATATAGGAAAAAATGCCCCCTGTTTCGTTTGCCATCAATGAAAATGCCTCAATGCCATTTTTATATAATGGAATCGGCGGTTCATAAGTAACCGCACTATATTCAATGGATAAATCTGAGAGATCATTGTCATTTGAGGTAAAGATCTCGTAAGCTGTTCCATTACCGGTTGCTACAATCGGCTGCGGAGCAGTTGAAAGATCGATTTCACCAGGATCATCCACTCCATTCCCAACACTATACCCGGCAAGGCCATCTAATATGGAAACAGCGTCATACTCTATGTTAAATGTTCCATCTGGTCTCAATATCATTCTAAAGGTTACTGAATTTGATGAACTGATTTCGCTAATATTATCAAAAATGATATGAAATTCAGTCCCGACCTGGCCAACTTCAATTGTCCCGCCAGATGGAGGATATAGATCATCCCAAAGTCCCGCGATTCGTCTCGGACCTGCAACTAGGTCGCTAACAGATTCTGTATAATCTGTGTTTCCTTCTCCAAAAGTGATGAAACCGTTAGAACCTACAAAAACGGTTGAGTAATATTCCCCACCAAATGGAAAAGCGAAGGGAAGTAAGACTTCCTGAAAATCATCATCGCCGAGGAAGATAGGATCAATCGCCGTTGGTATGTAAATTGTTGATCTGCCAAGTCTTACTGATGATTTGGGGTCATCCGCACAATTCTCCGAATTATTATTAGATTCACAATGGCTTGCACCAGCGATAAAATTCGGGCAGTCTCCTGATTCGACGATGTCTACACGTATACCTCGTGATTTGAGTGTTGCAATCGTAGCACCTAGATCTAATCCTGGATGAGGGGCTGCATCTGTGGCAAAGAAAGCCCGGCCATTATCTTTAATTTTGTCCATGACCTGATTAATGGCTTCTACTGAAGCTTCGGGACAATCCCCACCTCCGGTTGCAACAAGAGCAGCAACCTGAGACTGAATCACTGCCAGATCTGTTGTTGGGTCCCTTTCAGTAACATTATCTTTGAAAGTTGTCAATTGGAATACTGTACCGCAACAAGTAGAACAGTAAGTACCAAGATGTGCAAGTAACGCGTTTCTTACTCCAGCGATTTCTTCAGACATGCTTCCAGTATCATCAATAATGAAAGCAACATCTACGGGTCTGTTGGGACCATTATCAGTACCACCACTGTGATATGCAGCGCATTCCGTCAGATTAACCTCGTTATTAGCTAAACTATAAGAGCCGGCCATGATTGGATTTTCTGGCGAATTACGGTGAGGCAAGCCTTTGTTGTGCCCAAATTCATGAATTACTGTATATCCAGTTCCATTCGTGCCTAATCCACTTTCGATGACAATCGAACTGCCCGGCTGACGGGCGCAGCCAGCGAAAGTACCTGGTCCACCACAATACATTATCGCAGTAACAACTTTGACCCATGCACTATTATTATTTAGTACTGCATTTTGTTCAGCCTCAGTAGTAATTACATCAAAGCCGTCGCTATTTGTGCCAAAAGTTCCTAATGAACCTGACATCTGCACAGTCACTTGGCATGAGACATCTTGATCATTCGCAACACGGCTATCACATTTCTGTAGAATACTTGTGCCATACTGCAAACCCTGGCTTGCCGTAGTGGCGTTAAATGTAGTATTAACGTGTCTTGCAAAAGAAAGATTATGAAGGTGAGCTCTTGCAGAAGGATCTATGTGCCCATCGGCTTGTGTATATCCTTTTGGAGACCAAATTAATATCAAAAATAAAAGCGTATAGTTAATCCCATACCATGCTCTCTTGTTTTTATAATTGCAATATTTCATTTTTCTTCCTCCTCTCCAAAAACTCGATTAACACCCTCTTCTTTTACTCTATAATTGAGAATTATTGCTTCTTCCACATTGTCAAACCAATCAGATTGTAGATTATTATCATTTTGCATCTTCAGTAAAACTTCCAATGCTTCAGATCTTCCTGATATTCCAAGGCCTTGGATTGCCATACGGCCGAATACTTCACCTAACGTTTCATTTTTATACCGTTTATAACTAAAGTTCAATTTCGCTGTTTGCCAATAATCCACCTCTTTCCAGTTAATTAAAAACGACATCGCCATTTGATTACCGTTTTGAGAAAGGTGACCCATCGCTTGAAATGTAGTTAGTAGAGCACGGAAAGCATGAACCGATATTTCGCTTTCCTTTTTGTTAATAAAACTCAACAATGGCATTACTGCTGAAGTATCACCGATATACCCTAATGTCGAAACTATATTAACCCAATATTCTTCAAAAGTCGAGTCGTTGAGCATTAAGAGAAGTTCTGGTATCGCCCCACTTCCGTATGATTTCGCCTCTATATATGGTATTCCATGAATGTACATTTTAGTAACAAACGTCCGGACATCTACTTGTACTTCTTGAGCAACAGTAAAATTTTCGAAAATGCCTACTGTAAACCAAATGGTGAAAACAACTGAAATCATTAAAACATTTTTCATCTTTTATCTCCTTTCCATGTCCAACTTAGGCCATTTATTATTTTCAGTATAATAATTATTATTATAATTTAAAGTCTTAATTACTAGTGTTATGATTTGCAATTTACCGAATTAATAGTTATCTTCTTGCCACTCAAATAGGGAGGCACTCATGGCAAGAATAGCACGGCAAATTAAATTGTTAGATTCCGATTATCAAGAGCTTTTAACGAGGTCAAGGTCTCATCGCCTCGACCATCGGTTCGTCATACGGGCAAAGATTATTTTACTTTGCGCCGCAGAAAAATCGTATGATGAAATCAATTCCACTTTAAATGTCGGCAAAACAGCTATCGCAAAATGGAAACAGCGTTTTCTTAAACATGGCCTTGATGGCCTGAACGATGCACCACGCTCGGGTAAACCTCGCATCTATGACGAGGCTGATAGGGCCCGCGTTGTTCAGAAAGCATGCAGCGCCCCAGAAGGCGGTTATTCAGGCTGGTCGCAAAGACGTATAGCCAAAGAACTTGGGATGAGCCAATCGAAAGTTCATCACATATTGAAAGAAAATGAACTCAAACCCCATAAAGTCGATTATTGGTGCGGCAAAAGCACAGACCCGGAATTTGAAGAGAAAATGCTTAATATTGTTGGTCTGTATCTGAATCCGCCTGAGAACGCTTTGGTGCTCTGTGTTGATGAAAAAACTCAAATGCAAGCCTTGGATAGAACGCAGCCTGAATTGCCCCTTAGAGCAGGAAATCCAAAACGACTCACCGCAACTTATAAGCGCCACGGTACAGCTTCCCTTATTGCTGCTCTTTCTGTACAACACGGCAGGGAATGTACTTTCTTCACTATGCTCGGCCAAGCAATTTGAGGAGTGCATAAGGTCTCTGCTCTTTTTATTTATAGTATTTTAATTAATTCCTTAATCTCATTCCTAATTAATCTAAAATAAGCAATAGCACTCAACAAAAAATTAACATGAATAAAATAAACTTGCTAATTTATTGCCAATTAATTGTTGATTTATTATTTGATAATTTATATATAATATCGCTTTAAAAGCAAAATATGGTATTTCATTAGACACTTTTCTCCCCTCTTTTTCTACAAGTGTCCAGGGAGACTAATTGCGAAACAACAATATAAATATTATAAAATCAATTCAGTTGTGGAAATATATCTGAATTCAGCCAGGAATGCGGATTAACAATCAATTTAGCTTCAATAAGTATTAGATAGACATTAGTCATAACAGGAAACTGAACTATTTTACTCGTCTTACCAGATTGATTTTATCTTAGAAATTTTGAATAATAATTAATAATTATAATAATAAATAAATATTTATTAAAAGCAAGTATTTTTTTGTTTTTTTCAAAGATACATGAATGACGTTAGTGCAATAACAGGATCAATGTTAACTTTAGAAAGACATAAGCTTAATATTTACGATTTAATATTCTAAGTTCAATACCATTTTGCACCTACTTCATCTATTTAAGCAAAATGAATTTCTTCGTTTGCACAAAATCCCCTGCTTTCAAGGTATAGTAATATATGCCACTGGCGATAAGTGTTCCAGAGTTATCGTGGCCATCCCATCTAATCGTATGATACCCTATCTCTTGCGGTATATCTATCAAGGTACGAACTTCTTTACCCAGGATATCATAAATTTTGATGGTAACATGGCCGTTCTTTGGGAGGGTGTAGCGGATGGTGGTGGTAGCATTAAAGGGATTGGGGTAGTTCTGACTGAGATTGAATTCTGAAGGAGGTCCCAGGTTCACTTGTAGAATTTCAGAATAATTATAAGTTCCATTCACATTAATCAGTTTCAGACGATAATAGTACGTTCCAATGATAAAATTTTTCTCTGACCACGTATATTGAGAAGCCTCTGATCCTGAAATACTGCCAACCTTTTCAAAATGGATTTCATCCAGGCTGCGCTCCACTTCGAAACCGATGAAATCAAGTTCGTTGGTCGATTCCCATTCAAGTGTAATGAGCTCTTCCCGCACCTGAGCTGTGAAGGTTAGAAGCTTGACAGACGAAACAATTGAATCCTCTACAACTTCTATAATTCTGTTGATATCGGTAATATGCGTATACTTTTTAACGGCTCCACCTGGCCATAAAACCTCGAGAGTATCAATTTCGGTTGCCAGGCCCAATCCAAACGGGGTGGACAGACTGCTTTGAGAGCTAAAACCCCCGCCACTCAGAACTTCTCTGGTCTGTGTAAGATGGCCTGTTACGATGCGAATTTTAGCGCCAATTCCAGCACGGTTATTTTGACGGCCTTTAATTTTCACAACTAGCCAATTATTATCATTTCCCTCGTTTTGATATAACAGGTTTTCTTTGCCAAATCTTGCTATGTATATATCTTGATCTCCATCACCATCAAAATCTGCAAATGCGGCGCTCCGTTCTAAATCGCGAACTTCTAAACCTGCAGAATCAGCAATATTTGTAAATGTCCCATTGCTATTATTATGGTAAATTAGATTTGGCTGTTCTGGTCGCAGTAAAAAGAGATCGAGGTAACTATCATAATCTAAATCAATCCAACCAGCGAATGAGATTTCACCCTCAGAGATAATACCGACCGTCGTTGACACGTCAATAAAATTTTCTTCACCTTCATTTCGAAATAGATGATGAAGCATGGTTTCTTCAGATACGGACCGGGTTACCATAAAAACATCTAAATCGCCATCGTTATCATAGTCGCCAAAAGTTGCACCCAAACCGTTATGCTCAAATTCCTTTGCACTGAAGGAGCCATCTTGATTATTAATATAGAGAAGATTTGAAATAGAAGCGGCGTTTTCATCACGAGTAACTAACAGATCTAAATAGCCGTCCAGGTTTATATCTCCAAAGATGGCGTCCGTACTCAACTTTGAATTTTTAACACCGGCTGAATCGGTCATATTTTTAAAAGTTTTATCGCCTTGATTACGATACAGAACATCCTGCCCGTCATTCGCCACGAAAAGATCAAGGAAACCATCGTTATCATAATCGCCCCAGGCACATGCGACGCCTTTACCGGGATCATCTACACCCGCCATTTCAGCGACTTCAGAAAAAGTGCCATTACCATTATTTTGATAAAGAATATTTGGGATAGCAGTTCTTACCACATAAATATCCAAATGCCCGTCATTGTTATAATCACCCCAAACGCCCATTTTTCCTCCTCCTGACAGAATAAATTTGGACTCCAGTGTAGTATTTGTAAAAACGCCCAATCCATTATTGCGAAATAGAATGTTCGCCCTCCCCGCATTAGCTATAAAAATATCCTGGAAACCGTCGTTGTTATAGTCGCCTATAGCCACGCCCTGCCCGGAAGCGGGATGGGCCACTTTTGCAAAATCCGCCACATCAATCAAGAGCGGCTGGGCAAAAACAACTTCTATTGCGGAAATCTGAGTCAAACCGACCTGGGGCAGAAATTGGATATTGAGCTGACCATCTCGCACATCGGAAAAAAAGTGGAAACTGGTTGCCTGGTCGTGACCTGTTTTAGAATAAATATCAAAGCCTTCCACTACCGATCGTCCTTCTATTTCAACTTCAAAAATCCGTCGTCCTGCTTGTTCCCAGACAATCTCACAAAAATGTAATGTAACGCGATATCGACCATTGGGTATGTCGAAAATATAGGCTTCAACAGCATGGCGCTCATTTTGATATAGCGGATCGTCACTTGTGTTAGTAATGGCGTTAAACGTACTTTGAGCTTCACCGCCGATGTATCCCCAGCCACCCTCAGTATAGAGTTGATCCGGCGCCCAAAAAGTTGAATCCTGGCTTAAGTAGGCTTGACCTCCGGCATTGACTCTAATTCCTTCTATTGAAGTAACATGTTCAAGATCAAAGAAAAGTGCCCCCATATCATTTCTGGTGCCATCAGGATCGTTAAATTTCGCAGCAGGATTCCCCATATCTATGCACGGAGAACCCGGACGCAGGTGATAGTCTTCAAAAATTGGATTTACAAAAAGAGGATTTAGCGAAATATCATTTAATCCCGGATGCAGTCCTCGATAGTCTGTTCCATTATTCCATATATTGTTATATCTTACAATAGGATTTGAATTTGTACTGTTGGTAATACCTAATCCGTTGTAAACGATGATATTGTTTTCTATAATTGGTTTAGAACCGGAAAAACAACCGATGGCAGCACTCGTTCCATTGATGATAGTATTGTTTCTTATTTCAGGCGAAGAATTGGAACAGGTAATAGCACTACCTTCAATATCACGAAATATGTTATAGCTTATCACACCATTCGAATTTATAACCGAAATTGCTGTCTGCGTGTTTGTGAAAGTAAAGCCAGTAACAGTGGTATTTTGCACTCGGTTCACGCGCAACACTTTATTCCGGTCTCCATCAAGAATAGTTGCCAGGGGATTTTCCCCTTTCAAAACACGTCCTTCTTTTACCAAAAGATTACTTGCTTGGTAGGTTCCTTCAGAAACAAACACGGTGTCTTTGGATTCAGCGGATTCAAGAGCAGTGAAGAGATTCGGAAAGTTACCTTCATTATTAACGGTTATACCTGCGCCAGGCCCCAAATCTGTCGAGACTTGAAAGCTAATCGTTTCTCCCGTTTTTTGGATATTTGAAATTTCTATATAGCTACCTCCATCATAATCCTGACTGCTCGGATTTGAAGATATATTAAAGAAAGAATTAAATGTCGTCCCCGGGAAAGGATCGCCCGCATCTCCGCTGTTCTCCTCTCCGTCACCCTCTTCAAGATCAACGATCCGGTGTTGTTCAATGTTTTGCTGACCGAAGCGTTCATCAATATGCCATATCAACAGTCCTTCGCCAGGCAGATTAAGATCATAACCAATCTTTTGACGATTTTCCAGGAGAAAGAAAGAAGTCAATGAAATAAGTTTAACAGCCTCACCGGTAGTTACAATAGGATTAAGACTATATTCTGCATTATTGGCGTCAAAGATCACTGTTGGTGAAATCCATCCAAGATAGGCCTTCGACCAAACAGAAAGGAGAAAAGGTCTCTCATGATGCCCATTACCATAATTACCAGAACCCATAAGTCCCCAGATGCCTATCCCTATAGAGCTGAAATCAGTATCATAGAGATCGGGTAAACCCAACAGATGCCCGAACTCATGGCAGTGAACACCAATGGGTGCGAAATCATATTTAGAAAGCCACTTTTCCGACATAGTATATTGTACTTTGCCCTGCGTTGACTGCGCGCGCGGCCAAAGTTTACCACTTGCCGAACCGACTGTGCCGGCATAAATGACCACAAAACCATCGAAGTCACTAAGATTTACCCCGGATTTCGAAACCGCTTCAACGATAAAATCATCCGAGGTTTCATAGAACGATTTGCTGCTATCAGCTGAAACCCAATCAAAAACTTGTCCGTTTATAGACAACATTCGACTTGAGACGAGATTATAATAGTCGCGCATACTCCCGAATGCTTCCTCACCGGGCGCTGGAGAAGTGTATGTAAAACCTTCCGAAAATAACAGTTGATTAAAATCTTCAGGGCTGTAAGTCGCTCCAACATCAGCGAATTCGATTAACAGTACTGCTAAATTGTAGGAGACGGACCCAAAGGTGTTAAAAGACTGTTTGTTTTTAAGGTTTCCTTTTACTGATGTCCCTGGATTAAAAACTTGCAAATTTTCATAAAACTCGTGTCTTTTATCTTGAATGTTTGCCATAAACTCAGAAGTGTGCCGAAGATGTTTCTGACCTATGACAAGAGCAGGATTGACTTCTCCCACAATATGCTCAGAAGCAGCCAATTTACCATCGATGCCAATCTGGGCATAGCACCAATATCCATGATTATTTTTTTCAATACTATAACCATCCGCAGTTTCATAGAAAACTACAAATTCATCACCGAGTATCCGCCCTTTAAACTCTGTCCCGTCTGGCTGACGAAAAAATCTTATAATGGGTTCACTCTGAACAGAGAAAATAGTGGGGGCATTTAATACTGATAATAGGAGTGTACTAATTATTAGAAGTCTTTTCATACTCATTGCATTCATTTTAGACCTTATATTTATTCTGAGTTAACACACTTTTTCTCATCAGAAAAGGCTGATTAATTCTAAGAATATAGAAAAATAATTTTATTGAAAGACAAACTTGTAAATATCAAAAGGGGTATGCCCGTAATAAAGACAGGTAAGCTAGAGTATCTGACGAGGAAAGGCTTTTAAATTTAAGATTCTTTATAAAAAGTTGCATGCACACCCCAATCCTCTAGCATTCATTTATATAATATAAATTAAAATTTGATTTGTCAAGTTATTTTTAATTTTCTGAACACGAAAAATGAACTTCCTTGACTTTTTCAATAAAAATTCTATATTCAAGTTGCATTGTTAAATTATAGTATCCGGGCGATTAGTTCAGTTGGTTCAGAACGCCTGCCTTACAAGCAGGAGGTCACTGGTTCGAGTCCAGTATCGCCCACTTTGAGGTCATCCCGATTTCAAGCTCGGCATATCGCCCACAAAAACTTAACCGCAGAATCTCACGGAATAACACCGAAATAACCAGACACCCTCAAACAGAAAACATCCTCAAAAATATATACTTTTGTGAGGTTTTAAAAAGGACTATTCGTGCAGTAGAGCCTAAGTAGTATCGCATTCCTAATATTTTTTTTCTATCAGTTGTTTTAATCTGGGTAATACCCTATCCAGTTCAGAATTTATTGTTTCCCCGCATTCCTGGTAGAATTTAAGTGGAGCGCCAATAGGATCTTCGATATAGTCTATGTACTTTTCTTCCGGACCACGTCCAAACGATTTGAGCAGGAAAACATTCTCCCGATATTCAGGATATTTATTCTGTATATATTCCAGGTGCTCTGGCGCCAAGGCAAAAATAATATCTGACTCCCTCACCAAATCTTCGTCTATACCCTGGGAACGGTGTTCAAAAATATCTGCACCTAAACTGTGCGCAACTTCAATGGCAAAATTGGTAGCAGGGTTGCGGTCCAGGCCCAACGTCCCGGAAGAACATACTTTCACACGATCCTGTAATTCTGAAGGAATTTTATATCGCAAAAGTCCTTCTGCCATGGGGCTTCTGCAACTGTTGCCTGAACAAACAAACATTATATTAAATAGTTTAGTACTCATCTATCATACTCCATGTAAACACTGCATAATTTTATTTTTAGAAATCGCACCTTCACGTATTATTTTGGTTTCTTTTCCGGAAACGTCCACAACTGTCGAAGGAACCTGAACCGAACATTTTCCTCCATCGATAATCAAGTCAACTGAATTTTCAAAATTCTGCGCAACTTCCTGTGCCAGGACGGGTGGTCTTGCACCAGAAAAGTTTGCACTTGTTGATGTAACTGGTTCGCGATGTAGCTTCATTAAACCATCTGTTATCGGATGCGCCGGCATGCGAAGACCAATTTTATGGTCAGGACTCATTATATATATCGGCACTTGAGCAGAAGCTTTAAATATCAAGGTGAGCGGTCCCGGCCAAAACATTTTCATGAGTTTTTCACCTGTTTCGTTTAATTCATCACACAACTGTTTAGCATCTGCAATCGCGGCAATCATTACAGAAAGTGGTTTTTTCGACTCTCTTTTTTTTAAATGATAAATTTTTTGAACAGCTTTCTCATTATATACGTTGGCGCCTAATCCGTATACGGTTTCAGTGGGATAGACAAGCACCCCGCCTTGTTTCAGGGTGGCAACTGCTGGCTCAAGTTCTTCTAAATTGAATTTATTGGGATTTATTTTTGTTATAATCATTTGTATTGCTGTATTATCTCTGTTTTCCGTTATGTCGTGTTAAAAATCAGCCAAACCCGCATCTTCGTCTTCCCATCTTTTAACGGTTCTTCGATTTCTAATTCGTATCGCCACAAAAACAAAGATAAAGAGCAGGAGTATAAAAATCCATAAAAATGTTTCAAAATCCAGCAAAAATCGCCACCGATATTTTTTTTCAATGTAAGCATACCAATTGTATTCAATGTCATACAAGTCTTCTCCGTAAACATCTAAAACTGTTTGCTTAAACGTTTTGCCTTGTTTCAACTCCTGGACTATCTGCACAATAGACGCAAAACCATATTTATCTTCTAAATAAAGTATAACCGAGTAACTTTGTTCGTAAGCTAAACTGGCTTGCGCACTCTGAAAATTTAGCAGCTCATCTATTTCATCCAAAGGTATAATCGAATGACTGAACAACGCTTTTGATATAGCTTTGCCGCCTGAAAAATATTCATCATAAGAAAAATAAATGGCAACGCCTTCACTAAACCATTTAGGGATATTTTGCGAGGGATCCAGAGACTGGCCAACTAAAACATGGATAAGTTCATGACGTACGACTTTCGCAAACCTTGCAGGATTTTTTGAAAAATTTGGTGATTTTAAGACAATTAAACTTTGAGCTGCATCAGCCACCCCTTCTCCCCAATCCGGAATAAAATTGCCGGTCAACTCATGAAAAACTTGTTCAGAGGGGCTTAAAAATATGTGAACCGTTTTAGTAAATTTAACATTTATTTGTGCGGTTAATATCTCATATTCTGCTTCAATTAGCGCGGAAAATTTTCCGACAATATTTTTATCAGATCTGGTAAAGTAAATATTAAAAATGGAAGATTCAACTCTGCTCCAATTTATTTGACTGACAAGATTAGCTGGATAGAAAAAAAAACAAATTACAGTAAGGATAATTAAAATTTTAGTGAATTTCAAACTTTTTCCAGCGCCTGTTCTAAATCAAAAATAAGATCTTTTACAGCCTCAACTCCGACAGATATCCGTACTAAACCGTCGCTCAGGCCGATTCTTTCACGCTCAGTCTGCGGAACAGATGCATGAGTCATGGAAGCAGGATGGCAAATCAAGCTTTCTACACCTCCCAAACTTTCTGCCAGTGAAAATAAATTAACGGACTCTAACAAGGATTTGCCGCACTCATGGCTTCCCATTTCAAAAGAAATCATACCCCCGAACCCTGACTGACCTTGCGGATCCAATTGCTGTTCTTGGGCCAATTCATAATGTGGATGGGTAAGTAAACCAGGGTATATAACTTGTTCAACTTTAGAATGCTTCTCAAGGTAATTAGCAATTTCTATCGCATTGCTGTTTTGCTGTTTCATTCGCAAATGGAGGGTTTTTGTGGAGCGGAGAATAAGCCAGCAGTCGAATGGACCGGGTATAGCACCAATAGAATTTTGCAGAAATCCAAGCTGTTCCGCTAACTTTTCATCATTAACTATAACTATCCCCCCAATGACGTCACTGTGTCCATTCAGGTACTTTGTGCTGCTATGAACCACCAGATCTGCACCAAACTCCAGGGGCCTCTGAAAATATGGACTTAAAAAAGTATTATCGACAGCTAAGAGCAGGTTGTGATGTTGGCATAAATTGGCAATTTTATTCAGGTCCGATATTTTAAGCAGGGGATTTGTTGGCGTCTCTACAAAAACCAGACGTGTGTTTGGTTGTACAGTATTTTCAATATTAGCCAGACTGGACGTGTCAACAAAGTTAAATGAGAGACCGAAGTTAGTCATAATTTTTTGGAAATAGCGATAGGTTCCACCGTAAACGTTTTCTGTTACGATGATGTGGTCCCCTTGTTTAACTAAACCCATGATTGCCGAAATAGCTGCCATGCCAGAGCTGTAGGCAAACCCAAATTTACCATTCTCGAGGGCCGCGATATTTTTTTCTAAAGCCCCGCGTGTTGGATTAGCCGTTCTACCATATTCATAACCTTTATGCACGCCTGGTGATTTCTGTACATAAGTTGAAGTCTGATATATCGGTGTGATAATAGCGCCACTTTCTGAATCTGGACTTTGTCCAGCATGCACGGCGTTTGTTGCAAATTCCATGTTCTCTCCTTTACTTAAGATGATATAAAATCTAAAAGATCAAATTTTGTAATAAGGCCGACAAATGTACCTGAATCTTCAATTAAAACGGCCGAGTATCTTCGCGAAAGTTGGTTTTTCACTTTTTCAATACTGTCCAGGTGGCTAACAATTGGAAAACCTTCTTGCATCACCTCCTTCACAGGGCTGTCAAATAATGAGTAATCATCAATAACCTGTCCCATTAAGACTCCTTCTTCTACGCTGCCTATGGATTTATTGTTATCAAGTACTGGCAGTTGAGAAATGTTGAATTCTTTCATCTTGGTCAAAGCTTCTTTAACCTGATCGTCTGGTGCAACAGAAATGATGGCAGGAAGAGCTGTGGATTTTGTTTCCAATACTCTTTGAAGAGATAACTTTTCAAAATCAAAAAATCGGTTTTCCTGCATCCACTCATCCGAATAAAACTTCGAAAGGTATCGTTCACCCGTATCAGGAAAAAGCACGACAACCACCTTGTCCGCGGGCAAATTTTTCGCAAGCTTTAATGCAGCACAGGCTGCCGTTCCACTGGATCCACCTACAAACATACCTTCTTCTCTGGATATTTTTCTGGCCGTGTTAAAAGATTCCCTGTCGGAAACTAGATGAATTTCGTCAATATATTCAAAATGTAATGTGCCAGGTATAATATCTTCGCCAATTCCCTCTACTTTGTATGGTTTAGCTATGCCCATCTTTTTTGTTTCAAAAAACTCTTTAAGTATAGAGCCGACCGGGTCAGCGCCAATAATTTGAATTGCTGGATTTTTTTCTTTTAGAAATTTCCCTACACCGCTAATCGTGCCACCCGTGCCCATGCCAGCTACAAAGTAATCAATTTTACCACCGGTCTGTTTCCATATTTCAGGCCCGGTTGTGCGATAATGGGTTTCAGGATTTACCGGGTTAAAATATTGGTTTGCCAAAATTGCATTTGGAGTTTCTTTGACGATTTTTTTGGCCACTTCATAATAACTCTCTGGTGAATCAGGCGGTACTGCAGTCGGTGTAACAATGACATCAGCGCCATAAGCCTTGAGAAGTCGAATTTTCTCGGTACTCATTTTATCTGGCATTGTAAAAATTGCTTTGTAGCCTTTTAAAGCAGCCACCAGGGCTAATCCTGCACCTGTATTTCCTGACGTGGATTCAACTATGGTTCCGCCTGGTTTCAGCCGTCCTTCTTTTTCAGCCGATTCGACCATGGTAAAGGCAATACGGTCTTTTACACTGCCTCCCGGATTATAATATTCGACTTTTGCAAGAACAGTCGCCTTAATATCTTTAGTTATATTATTAAGTTTTATCAAAGGTGTGTTACCAACCGTAGCCTGGATATTATTTAAAATTTCATTCGCCATTTTCTTCATCCTCTAAATAGAATTAAATAATTTTTTCGATCACAGCATTTACCAGCATTATCAAAACATGTTTTACACTGTCACAATCAGTTATTTTACAAAAAGTAAATTGCCCTTGTTCAGATAATTGTAAATTCATATTCAATAATTTATCAGGAATAGGGGTCTGGTCATTTGGCAAAACACCTACTATAACTAATGGGAGCTTGTATCGACTGGTCAAAAAGTCAATCGTGGATTTAATGTGGGCATAGGATTCTGGATTATTCCAATTAAAAAGAATTACATATCCTAATATTTTTTTGGAAACCAGGTCCCAGGAAGGATTCAATTCTTTTTCTAAATACTCAAAACCATAAAGATGAATTACAAGTTGATTATTTATATTTAATCTACCAAAAATCAGTGAATCCGTTTGAATGACTTTTTCATCACTTACTGCCTTAATAAAATTCAGATTAAATTCGTTTCCCGGGGCAACAATTGCAATTTCACCAATTCTCATGTTTGTTTTCGCACGACAGTTTCATTATAATTCATAATGCAGTGAATTGCAATTAACAATATGTTAATAATGTCAAATTCTAATTATAACCAACAGAAAGATGAAGCCAGTGGTTGCGAAACTAATAAAAATATCTGTTGGTTTCATTAATCCATTGGAGATATATTTGGGTGGTAAACTCCTTGCATAAAAACAAAGATTTGATCGATAATACTATAACAACAGGTTACAATGATTTAGCCAGAGCATCCTTTCCATTTGAACCATTGGCAAGTTTTTCACGGATCATTAATAGTTCACTTTTATTTAAATAAATCTGGGTATTTTCAATATCAAAATCAGACCACCGGCGACTTCGTATTCGGCGTTCAATTTGGCGCCGTTCTCCTCTTCTTCGATCAATTTTAGATTTATTTGTTAGCTGAGCTTTATAATCCATAAAATTAACAATTAAATTTGACAATTGCCTGTCATTTTTAGCACTTGTGAGATTTCTTTTCTTTAAAGATAAATCACTCTTTCCCGCACCTTCTTCAGGTTGCACTTCCAATATTGCACCACGGTTAAATAATCTCGTAATTATATAAAGTGATTTTAAATCATCAAATTTACTGTCTTCAATCAGATCGATTAACCGTATATTTTTAGTGACTAAATTCAATAATGTTTTTTCATCCACTGTTAAACTGGTATCAAACAATTTCGGAGCTATTTTTACAGTTGCCTGTAATGGTGGAAGATTTCTGGTTAGCTTTTCCCAGCGATCTCTCAAAATTAATCCTTCATAAATAAGCTCTTCTGTAGATTCAGTAATAACTTTTACCTGCGCAATTTCGCGTATGTCTACTTGAAAAGTCCCATCGCTCCAGCTAAACATTCGAAAGAGAGCCTTACGAGGTTTTAAATTACCGACAGTAGCATCAACAATCAATCCATCTTTAACAAAGACTATGCCTTCATTATTATCACTTTGAATTTTTATGATACCAGATTTTTTACTAATTTCCAACGTTTGCAACAATTCAACTAAATTTATTTCCGCCAATTTACCGGAAAATCCTTTAGAATATTTTTTTAGCGAAGACTCGAATTTTTCAATTTCTTTTAAAATTATTTCAATTCGCAGCACGACTTCATTTGCCTCGAATGGCGTGGTCACATAATCATCTATATCTAAATTCATGCTGTGAACTCTTTCCTCAACAGAACGATGCCGGCTCATTAGAACAAATGGTATGTTTTTGGTAGCAGACTGCGATTTTATTTCCCGTATCAGGTGATGTCCATCTATTTTGGGGAGATCAATTTCAGACAACATAATGTGCGGTTGAAATTCCCGACATAAGGTAAGCGCAGACACTCCATTTTCAACCAACTTCACCTCATACCCGCCGGAAATCAAAGCCTGTCTAAGATTCTGAATTTCTTCTGGAACTTTTACGGCAATTAAAACTCTCTTTCTTTTCATGCTGTCTTCTATGAATACAATATTTATTTTTTGATATTTTGTATTTAATACTTCTTAATTGTGGTTTCGCTTCACCAAGTTAAATTAATTACCTGTATTCTGGTGTTTTTAGTTGTTTGAGCAAGTGCTTTATGGATTCAATTTCCTGAACGTCTATTTCAACTAATTGTTCTTTTGCATCTATTCTTAATAGGTGGCGAATAATATCAAGAGGAATTGGTTTGTTCTGGGATGGATGATAAACAGCTACAACATGTGGTACTTTGAATTTTTGTTTTAGTGAATTAACAAGGTATCCGAAATAACCCAAATTAGATGACTTGCCCCCAGAAACTAAAATGATGTAACCCATTAAAGGGGGTGACATCTGGTCAAGCATTTGAAGAAATTTTCTTTCAGTAGAAAGCCCTAATAATTCGAGTTTATGCTTCCTGGAAGTTACAATTCTTCCCACTTCAAAAGATTCTGAACCATCTGAAGAAATAGGTTTTGCTGAAAATTGGCCCACTGTTAAAGTTGAAATGAAATCTTTACGGCATTGATTATCTGCACTTATTATGACCAATTTTCCATTAATAGTTGTATGCCCATTAAATAGTGCATCACAAATTGAATCTAATTCTCCCGGCGTTGTTTCTGTAACAGGTTCTTCCTCTTTTTTTGCTTTACCATTTACTGACTGAGATTCTTGTACTTGTTTATGCTCAGATCCAAAATTAAATGGTTCGACTTCCTGTTCTTCATATTTTTTATTTGGGATTTGAATTTTTTCAGGTTTAATTTCTTCTTTAACAGTGAGTTTTGGACTAACTCTCAGGTCCGAGGTTTCCTCAGGAAATATTGCTTTTTTTTCGTGAATTTCAAATTCTGGAGTATAATTTGATTTTACTTCCTTCTGCTCATTACCTGGTAGTCCTCCTGATTCAGAAATTGAGAGTTTTTCGGAGATACGTTGTGCATTATTCCCGTCGCTTAAAGGTCGAATGAAACCTTGGTGATATAATTTAGTAATTTTTTCAACAGTTTTTATATCATCATAAATGCTTTCTGCAATAATTTTTGAAATTGTGCGCTTGCCGTTAAATAAATCAATAAATTTCAATGCATCTGCCGAGATTGACTTCTTTTTCAAGATTTGTGCAAAAATAGCTGTTTTGACAAATATAGTTTCTAAAGAAGGTAGTTGCTTGATTAATTTTTCGCGATCCTGAAGACGTTTAAATCCCTGAAGTAATAATCCTAAATTACTGACTGTTATCTCATCTTCAACATTTACTTCTTTAAAAGTCATTACAAAGTGGCCAATTTTCCACGGCAGCATTTGATAAACAGCTTTTTCTGCTTTAAAATTACCTAATCTCGCGTTGACCACGGTCCCATCTCTGAAATATATTTCACCGCTTAGATTATTGTTATCATATAAGGCTAATACACCGGTTTTTCTTTCAGCGCCATAATTTTCAACTAAATCTTCAACACTTTTTTCTTCCAGTCGGCCAACGACATTTCTGGTTGATTCCGATTCTGCGTTTTTCACCCTTTCTATACGCCTTTGAATCATTTTTAATCGGGCAATAACCTCCTTAACATGCAGAGGCTTAATCATATAATCTTTTACTCCTGTTCTAAGGCTCTTTATTCGATCTTCCAAATTACGTCTGTTGGTCAAGAAAATCATTGGTATGGATGCTGCAACTGGATTATTCTGTAATCTCTCATGAAGCTCAAATCCATTCAAACCAGGTATTTCGACTTCGCAAACAATAAGCTCAGGTTTTTGAGATAGAATTATCTCCCAGGCATCAATTCCGTTATTTATAGTCATAACCTTAAAATTATAAGATTCCAGGCTTTCTTTTAGAATTTGTAAATTTTTGGGATCGCTATCGATGACAAGTATATTTGTGGCGTTCATTATTAATGCTTAAAAGTTGATTGTGAAAAGTTTACAACATACAATAATTTCTCACTATTATTCTATAAATATAAATAAAAACTAATCTTATGTCAAGCTAATTTTTCTTTACAAAACAAAAGGCCAGTGAATATTATTTCTATCACACTGGCCTTACGGGAAAGGGGAAGAATTGTTTTATATTACATTTAAAAACCTGTTAATTCTTATACTTGTTAAAGCTCTTCAACTAAATTCCGTATTTGTTGAGAAACGGGCTTCTTAAGTTCGCTACTTAAAATGCGATGATATAATTCTATCTGGTAATATTGCTCATAGCAACTATAACAACAATATATATGACTTATAATTTCTAATTTATTACTTTCGTTAAATAATTTCTTATTTAATACAAACTTTTCAATGGCATCTGCCTTAAGGCAAGTTTTAACAATTTTGGGCTTCATTGAGCTCTCACCTGAGACCTGACTAATCTTTTTGGTAAAGGTTAAATTAACCTTAAGGCTAATCGTTTAGTTAATAACAATACTTATATATACAACCAAACTCCTCATTCTTCGGAAAATTATAATAATTCCATCAGAGATTCTCTAAACCATTTTTTAATTAGTTTGCCCAAATATTCAAAGATAGTTCTTTCCTGCGAGCGATATATTACCTGAGTTAATTCTGGCATATATCTTCTTAAATGTTTAAAATATGAATCATATTTTTTGCCCTGACTAATGTCCTCCAGAATATCGGCCAACGCTTTATGATAAATTTTGCCTTTACTTTGTGTGATTTTATTCGATGCTACATATTGGACTCGTATTTTCCTTTTAATCTTTTTTAAAACAATCAGTTTGCGTTTCTCTATCTCCTTAAGTTTCAGATCGTCTAAAGGCGAACTATCATTCACCTGTGATATAAGCCGCTCGCGCGCCATCTCATAATTTGTATGCCGCATAATTCGGGCTATCAAGTCCAGAGGCAAGAAATTCTGATATCTTTCATCCTTATGAATAACCAGTAACATCTTTCGAATGTTTGCAGATACCGGATCTTTGGGACAATAAAAGGTTAAATATTCCCCGCGCAAAGATTTCTCTGGAATTGATGGCATAGACTTTCTCAGGTAGAAACAGTTAAGCTTACCATTGCCCTTCGATTTTATTGAATGATTATTTCCATTTGTAGGAATATCGCCATTATTATTATTGGATAAATCATCAAAATAACTATGGCCATTACCATTTGTCAAATATATATATTCTCTTCCCATCTCCTTAAAAGAATCAAAATCGTTTGCACTTTTAATGGCTACCTTTATATTTCTGACAATTTTGGCGCCTTCCGGATCCCTTTCTTTAAAAATGCGGGAAAGCTCCTGCTTGGTCTTTTTTATAATCAATCGCCGCAATAATACTAAAATTTCAACATCATCAAGTTTATCAATGTTGTTTGAAATTCGGCCAAAATATTTTTTGAATTGGATAAATTGGCCATTCTCATCACGCATAAATAACCCGGCGACGCAATCAAGAGCCAGGTCTTCCAATTCACCAATATTTTTATTTCGCTCCCAACGAATATGTTTACCGATGACTTCCTGATATTTTAAATAACTAAGAGATATTTTTTGAACCAGGTGTACAAATTCGATTAACTCAGATTCATTATAATCCCCCGTGCAAATGGATGCTACAATTTCTGATAGATTTGTTGTTTTAACAAAGGTGTTCATAAGCTCCCTTTTCCCATTAATGATAATGTTCTATTAGGGCAAGCAAAATTTATACCATCAATTTTTATTAAAATTAGAATGAAAACGTGAATTTTCCTACGTTAAATCGTTATTAATCTTAGCGCATGAAAATTACAAATATTTAAGATGTGTATTCGTGAAACAAATGTATCAAGCTGAGACTTGTTTACCAAAACACCGCAGAATAAAATGCTTTAATGTTTATAGTTTGAAAATAAATTGGGTAGAATTATTTTATTTAATAAAAGCGTTTTTTCAGTCCTATTATTCTCGCGTGATTTAGGCGGGAATCAAATCATCTGTGCCAGTAGATTCCCGATTTCAAAATTTCGGGACTGACATTTTTCAAGAGAAGTTTATTAAAGGGCGGGAATCACTGTAATCATTTCCTCATAGGCAGGCCGTATTTTTTAGCTTTTCTATATATAGTTGCTCTTCCAATTCCTAATTTCTTGGCTGTTTGTGAAATATTTCCTTCGCATTCCAAAAGAGCTTGGCGTAAAGCCTCTTCTTCCAATTTTTCTATCCAGCTCGAAAGTTTATTGTCGGTTTCATAAATTTTCTTTTCCCCCAGGGACCGTATCGAAGAAGGTAAATCTTTTGCAGAAATTTCCGGTGGATTGGCAAGAACAACTGCCCTCTCAATGGCATTTTCCAGTTCCCTTACATTTCCCGGCCAATGATACGCCATGAGTAACTCAAGGGCATCTGGCGAAATTTCATCAATCTGCTTTCCTTCCTGATCAGCGTATTTTGTTATGAAATGCGCTGCAATTAAAGGGATATCTTCTCTGCGATCACGCAAAGGTGGCAGCTTAATAGGAAATACGGATATTCGATAGTATAAATCTTCCCGAAATTCTCCTTTTTTAACCTCTTCTTCCAGGTTTTTGTTAGTCGCAGATATAACTCGTGTATCAACTTTAACTAATTCATTACCACCAACGCGCTCGAATTCCCTTTCCTGAAGAACACGCAACACTTTTGACTGAGTCGCGGGTGTCATGAGACCAATTTCATCTAAAAAAGTAGTCCCTCCGTCAGCTTTTTCAAATTTTCCAACCCGGCGTCCGGTAGCGCCTGTGAAGGAACCTTTTTCATGGCCAAACAGCTCACTTTCTAACAGAGTTTCAGGTAAAGCGCTGCAATTGACTGCAACGAAAGCATTGCTTGAGCGTTTTTTGTTATGATAATGAATGGCCCGGGCGATGAGTTCTTTACCCGTTCCACTTTCACCGTAGATTAAAACTGTGACGTTGCTATTAATAACTTTTTCCATGGCTCGAAAAACTTCCTGCATCACGCCGCTTTGGCCAATTATGTTTTTAAATTGATAGCGATCTTTTAATTCTTTTTTAAGCTCATCAACTTCTCTTTTTAAGGAAGAATTTATCAAGGCATTATTGACTGTTACTAAAAGTCGGTCACTGGCAAATGGTTTAGTAATGAAATCATAGGCCCCTAATTTCATGGACTGCACGGCTTTCTCAATTGTGCCATGAGCCGACATCATGACTACGGGAATTAAAGGCTCCTGCTCCCGAATCCGTGTTAGCGTTTCAATGCCATCAATTCCAGGCATTTGAATATCCAACAAAATTAGTTCCGGTAAGGATTCACCAATATATTTAAGACAAGATTCCCCATTTGACGCGGTACTTACTTCATAAGTCTTCTCTTTTCGCAAATTTATTTCTATCATTTTGCAAATGTTCTTATCGTCGTCTACAACTAATATGTTGCTTTTAGGAACCCTCCTACTCACAATATTTCTCCATGATTACTATGTAATGGTTTTAATTTCAATTTGACAGTAAAATAAAAAATATTGCTTTAACTATCAAGAGTTTTTTAATTAATCTATATTTATTTAACATTTAAGCACAATTAATTAATTGTGCACTCAAAAAGTAATATTAGCACAATCGGATAAATTTTGAGGTTTTTTATTGTATTACTTTTCATTAGTTACATTTTTTTGCAAAAAAAATCAAATCTCAAATAATAAATTCTAAATAAATATCAAATGACAAATTCTAATTTCCCAAAACACAACCTCTCCTATATAAAGACTATGAAAGCACGAGATATGAAAATTGATTTTTGAATTTTGGAGTTTATTTGTCATTTGGTTTTTTGTTATTTGTCATTTGCGGCTTCACCGCACTGGGAATCCACGAAGATTGTGCAGTAATGATATTTAATATTTCAGAGGCGAGCTTTACCACTCGTTTACCAGCAACTCCATCTACCACAGGCTTTTCTTTGCATCGTATCGACCTTAGAAATGATTCCAATTCCATTTTAAGTGGATCCTGGTTATCTACCTGCAATTTTTCGTAGTAGAGTCGCTTATTTTTAAATTTTTTAAAAATAGATCCTGAATCAGGATTCTGGTTGCTAACTGCTTTTTCCGGGCTGTGAAATATAGTATATTTTTCAGTTGTCCGCTGCATAAAGTCAATGGTATAATATGCATCTTTTTGAAAAAGCTGCATTTTACGTAATTTTTTTTGCGCAATTCGGCTTGCAGTCACATTGGCAACACAGCCATTATCAAACTGAATTCGAGCGTTGGCAATATCAATTTCAGACGAAATTACAGCCAATCCACATGCATCAATTTTACATATATCACTTCGTACAAAATTTAAGATTAAATCCAGATCATGAATCATTAAATCCAACACCACAGAAACATCGGTACCGCGAGAATTAAATGGAGCTAAACGATGGGATTCAATAAACATGGGATGTATTATTTCTGCAGCTAATGCCAGCACAGCCGGGTTGAATCGCTCAATATGTCCAACCTGTAAGGCAAGGTTTTTCTTGCCCGCTGATTCTACAAGCTGTTCTGCTTCATACACGCTTGCAGATATGGGCTTCTCAACAAAAACATGTTTCTCGTTAGATAAGGCCTCTTGAACAATTTGAAAGTGTTGCCGAGTAGGGACAGCAACAACCAGCGCCTGAACCTGGTCAATCAGGTCTGGTAAATCTGAGAATACCTTTACACCATAGGTACGAGCAATTTCGCGACTCTTTTCTAAATTGATGTCAAAAATTCCAACCAATTCTGCTTCTGGCATTTCGACCAAAGCAGCACAATGAAGTTCTCCTAAATAACCAAGTCCGATTTGACCAACTTTGATTCTCACAGTAGCTACTCCCGAATGTTGACATGTTGATGCTGCAATGTGTTGAAGGTAAAATATTTTTGGGACATGATCAACATATTTTTATATGCTAAAGCGCTTGACTTCTGTTATTATAAATATTATATTGATTTCCATGAAACGATCCTTACTGCTACATATACTCCTATTTGTATTATTATCAAACGCTTGTGTCGTCAAGGAAAAAGAGATTGAGCACATTGTCAGACTGGAGAATACTCGGATCACATGCGACAGCCTTTCAACTTTTCTTAAAAGCCCTGAACCTCGAATTCGTGCCCGTGCGGTGGAAGCGCTTGGTAAGCTACAAGATAACAGTTGTTTACAGACATTAGTTGACATGTTGAAAGATCCTGATGAAAACGTTCGACTGGAGACCGTTTTTGCTTTGGGGCAGATTGGAATTTCAGATTTAGCAGAAGCTGCACTAATTACAAAGTTGAACAGCATTGAAGAAAACGAAGTTAATATTCGAATTATTGAGGCTCTCGGTAAGATCGGAACAGAAAGAACATTTCCCATTCTAATCAGATTATTTAAGTCAGAAAATGCAAATTTACGTGCAGAGGCTGCCCTTTCTGCAGGAAGAATGGCGTCGAGAAAAATCACAAACCAATCCATGACTACCTCTCTAACATCACTTTTAGAGGATAAAAATGACGATGTCCGGTGGAAAGCCTGTTACTCTTTGATGCAGGCAGGTAAAGATTTAGACATTAAAAGTCTTAGAAAAGCGATTGATGATCCAGACCCTCGTGTGAGAAAGTATGCCATTCAATCTTTAGGAAAATTACAGGACTTAGCAGTTATAGAGTCTTTGGCAAGAATCTTAAGAAAGGAGAAGGATTGGCGGGTTAGAGTCAAAGTTGCAAATGCTTTAGGGAATTATCCACTATATCTTGTAGCTGATTACTTTTCCTTTTTAAACCAGGAAAGCCATATCCGCCGAACAATAATTCAAGCAATTGGTGCGTGCGCGCTTCAAGAACCAAAAAGATATCGTAAAAACAGCCGTGAGCATAATCTGGCCAAACATCAATTGGAACAGATATTAACATATCAACTGAATAATGATAATGCTTATATGAATAAATGGACACTATCTGAAATCAAGACTACGCTTAATTCCTATGCCCGGTTAATGGGAAAGCAAAGTATAGAAATGATTTCAAAATTTACTCACAATGAAGATAAATTTATTCAGGCAAGTGCAAATGCAGCCCTGGGAGAGACAGGTTCAAACCAGGTTTTGAGGATATTAGAAAAGAATTACACAAATGCCCCAACCACAGTGAAAATTGCAATTCTTGAAGCATACACAAAAATAGGAAAACCAACTAATCCACGCTTATATCTGAATGCTCTGAGAGAAAATGATCATGTGCTTGTTGCCTTAGCAGTAAAAGGATTAAGTCAGGACACATTAAATAGTAAAATTTACACCCTGCCAGTTATCGAGGCCTATCAAAAATTGCCAAAACCAGTTGACGTTGAATCCGCAAAAATCATTTTTCAAGCCATGATGAAAATCGGCGATAAACGGCTCCTGCCAGTATTGAAAGAAGCTCTGAAAATACCAGATAAGGCTCTGTCTATTGTCGTGGCAAAAGTACTCGAAAAAATTTCCAAAGAAGATTACTCTGCCCAAATCACCTCTTTTACTCAACCTCATCAGGATTTTCAATACCGCGATATCCAGAGATTAGAAGGCTCTAAAGCTTTTATTAAGACAACCCGGGGCAATATCGAAATCAAATTATTCACTGAAGACGCGCCATTAACAGTTTTAAATTTTGTTCAACTTGCTGAAAAAGGCTTTTATGACCGATTAACATTTCATCGGGTGGTGCCTGACTTTGTCATACAAGGTGGTGATCCGCGCGGGGATTCCTGGGGCTCTCCTGGTTATTCCATCCGCTCAGAGTATAATAAGCGACCTTATTTAAGAGGAACGGTTGGAATGGCCAGCGCGGGCAAGGACACCGAAGGTTGCCAATTCTTTATTACCCATTCTGAACAACCTCAACTGGACGGTCGATACACAGTCTTTGGACAGGTCACATCTGGAATGGATGTAGTAGATTCCATTCAAGAAGGCGATGTTATAGAGTTGGTTTCGATTCAAAGGTGAAATACAATTTAATACCCATTCAATATCTAGCCTGATCAAATCACAAATAGAAAGAATGTAAGCAAATTCAACTATTGACATTCATGCAGTTATGACAACGGAGTAATGGAGCTTTGGATTAATTACCACTCTCCTCAACTAACTTATGGAGAAATTAATTGAAAAATCGCTGCACCTGGGCAACTTCACATCCGCTTTATATTGAATATCACGATAATGAATGGGGCGTACCTGAGCACGATGACAGGAAACTGTTTGAAATGCTCATTCTTGAGGGAGCACAGGCAGGTTTAAGCTGGATAACCATTCTTAAAAAACGCGAAAAT
Organism: uncultured Cytophagia bacterium; assembly: GCA_964539665.1. Taxonomy (GTDB): domain Bacteria; phylum Zhuqueibacterota; class Zhuqueibacteria; order Oceanimicrobiales; family Oceanimicrobiaceae; genus CAZIKB01. Next base: position 27,063 of record CAZIKB010000006.1, on the reverse strand, counting down.
TATAATAAAGCTTTCGATAACTTTGATGCTGGTAAAGTTGCAAAATATGGTCAAAGTAAATTTGCTGAGTTACTTGTGAATGAAGGTATAATTCGAAATAAGCTCAAAATTAATGCAGCTATTCAAAACGCCAAAGCGTTTCTCCTGGTGCAGAAAGAGTTTGGAAGTTTTGACGCATATATTTGGCAGTTTATAGGCGGGCGACCGAAAAAAAATTCATGGAAAACTTTAAAAGAACTCCCGGCCAAAACACCCGAATCTGAATCCATGAGCAAGGATTTGAAGCAACGTGGATTTAATTTTGTAGGGCCGACTATCTGTTATGCTTTTATGCAGGCGGTTGGCATGGTTAATGATCATGTAGTGGATTGTTTTAGATATGAGGAGATTCCAGCATAAAAAATAGCCTCTAAGGTAAAGTTAGTCGAGTTTTAGTCACCCTCACAAATAGAGCTTCAGCCGGAAGTGACCCAGCTGGCTTGATCATACAACTTAATTAAAAACATTGCGTATGAATATTGTAAAATATTTTATACACTTCACTAATAAAATTCCATGACAAACAATTTTTCAAATAATAAAGAAGAGCCGAGTTTCTTCAAAATTTTCATTGATGGAATAAAATCTTTTTTTGATGATCTTTCCAGTGGAAATCTTAAACGTACTCTTTCTCGTGACTTCAAAGAACTGAAAGAATTTTTCTTGCCAGAGGATCGAAGATGTCAACTAAGAGAGATGGGAAAGTTTAAACGCGCTTTTTACACTACAGGATGGTTGCTAAAAAGTCTTCTCCTTAAACTCACACCCATGCGGCGAGCTCTGTTAGTAATCGGCCTCCTGTTAATGCTCATTTCCCGCAATTCCAATGGCAATAGTAACAATAAAGTGATTATCGGTGGAATGCTTCTTCTGTTTGTTTTAATGCTTGAGCTGAAGGATAAGATGTTTGCACGGAATGAGCTTGAGGCCGGCCGAGCTGTTCAAAATGCACTTATGCCGGAAATGAAACCGACTGTGCCCGGCTGGTCATTATGGTTATTCACACGTCCCGCCAATGAAGTCGGTGGTGATTTAGTCGATTACCTGCAATTAAATGCAAACAGGTTTGGAGTTGCCATAGGTGATGTCGCCGGCAAAGGTTTAGGAGCTGCGCTGCTAATGGCTAAGCTTCAGTCAACACTTAGAGCGCTTCTGCCTGATTATGATTTACTTACCGAACTGGGTACAAAGTTAAATAACATATTCTGTCGTGACAGTATCACAAAAAGTTTCGCGTCACTGCTGTATTTGGAGCTGCAATCCGATTCAGGGATAATTCGTTTTCTTAATGCCGGCCACATGCCGCCAATTGCTATGAAAGGCGCAAATATATATGAAATGCCAAAAGGGGAACCAGCTCTCGGTATTATTCCCGAACAAGCCTACACCGAGCAGCAAATTGAGCTTCAACCTAAAGAGTTATTTCTGGTTTACTCTGACGGCTTAACAGAAGCAAGAAATGAACAGGGTGAGTTTTTCGGTGAAAAACGACTCATGGATTTGCTGCCTAAATTGTCACGGTTATCATCTGAAGAAGCAGGAAACAGAATATTAGCTGAGATCGATCACTTCACCGGCGAGGCGCGGCCAAACGACGATCTTTCTATGGTGATTCTGCGACGTCTGGAGTGACCTGAATTCTACTTTTTCGCATAAAACTTCATTAAAAAATCTGCATCTTTTGGCGATAAGTCAAAACGTGTGATGGCTTCATTGACCAGATCAAAGACTTTTTGATCAGGATTTTCCTGCACCTGATCAGAAATCCACTTGACAGCTCTTCTTAATGCTTCGCTTTCGGGTAAAATAGTACTCATCAATTACGTCTTTATTTGTAGTAATAATTTTTGCCATTTTTTTGAATTGTAACAATAGAATATTTAATAATCAATTAAAAAAATGCGCTAATCTTTTTGAATCAGGTCAGCGCTTTCATACGCTCATTAATAAGTGATTTATAGCATCTATTTCGATATTCCATTTGACTTTTAGTTACTATTTGTTACTTTTAATTAGTAATTGGTAATTTGAAAGCAAAACTGCAGTTATATTTGCTGTTTTTGTGCATCAGGTTGGGGCCGGACAAAACGGAAAACATTTTCGACTTTCTCAACACATAAAATTATTTTTTACTTGACTTTAAATACCCAATTTATAAAATTCACATAATGTTTTATTCTTCCTAATGAAGCGTCATTAGGAAGGATTGTCGTTGATATTAGGAAGAATAAACTTGAGTTATGTTGTAAGTACTATTTTCTTGTTAATTTCTTAATTTTATCGATAGCAAAAGGAGGAGAGAGCCATGCTTGGTCTGAATGATCTATCGATAGCCATAATTAAGCATGTAAGACGTCCAATTGGCGGGGAGCGGAACAAGGTAATTGGCCGCAAAAGCTACGGTAATGTCTTCGTTTTCTCTTTAATCGCTCTATTTTTATCATTAGCATTTACCTTTGGTAGGGGTTGGGGACCACAAGCGCTGGCCGCCGTCTCCCAAACGTTCCAAGACGTCCCACCCACTCATTGGGCTTACGAATACGTTGAAGAACTCTACCGTCGCGGTTACATCGCAGGATGCGCCACTATTCCGCTACGGTACTGTCCCGAAGACGCCCTGACCCGGGCCGAGATGGCTGTGTTTATCGTACGCGGTGTCCATGGTGCTGGTTATGTACCGCCGGAACCAACCCATCAGATTTTCGCCGACGTGCCAATTTCGGCGTGGTACGCCAAGTGGGTACACCAGCTCTGGGAGGATGGGTACACTGCCGGCTGCGATACGAATCCATTGATCTTCTGTCCCAACCAGGCTCACACGCGAGCCGAGGCGACTGTCTTCTTCCTACGCATGCTAAGAGGAGTAGAATACCAGCCGCCCCCAGCACAAGGCATTATCGCCGACGTACCTATCACTGCATGGTACGCCAAGTGGGTGGAAGCGGCCTACTACGCCGGTCTCATGCCATCCTGTCGGGTAGCGCTGGGTTACAAAGCGTATTGCCCTGAAGAACCACTCACGCGAGCAATGGCTGCCTACATGATGGTGCTGGCAAAAGGCCTGTTGACGGCCAGGGCGGACCTTTTAGCGAAAGCGGTGGAAGTTACCCAGGGCATTCAAGACCTGAACAACAGCGTACGCCTCGTGGCGGGCAAAAAAACCATGGCTCGCTTTCATGTCCGATCTGAAAGCGGTACGTATCCCACCGAAGCCAGACTGGCCGTGCAACGCGGCAACAATTTTGTGGCCTGGTTAGAACCCGAACTGCACCGAATTGAGGTTCATTCGAGTCCCAACCGTGAGGAGTTGAATCACGCTTTCCTTTTCGAACTGCTGCCTCCTTACAACACCGGAACGGTTAAGTTGACGGGAGTATTAAACGCGACCTCGGCCACCCGGGGGTATGCTCCGCTGGAAAAGGAGTACGCTCTCAATACGAAAACAGTAGATGTCACGTTTGAGCCTGTGCCTAAGCTAAACATCGTTATCTACCGCTATGGTTATGAAGTGGGCGGAGTGCACTACTTACCGGCTCCGTTTCATGTTGAGCATCTGAAAGACTGGCTTAGGCGTGCCTTCCCAATAAATGAAGTCGACTTTGAAATTCGTGACCATAGGGGCGGAAGCGGCCGGCTGCATTGTGCTGAAGTCAATGTGGCACTGGAGTTTATCAGGGAGTTTGAACGCGCTACTGGCAAAATACCAAAAGACACCCGTTTCTACGGAATGGTCGACGATGGTGGATACGGGGGCGGACACATGTGTGGACTCGGTACGGTGTACGTCGCCTCGGGCCCAACCGGCGTACCCAACCGTCATAACTATTATCGGTGGGACACAGACAGCTCTTACGGCGATTGGTTCGGCGGCCACGAGCTGGGTCATGCTTACGGGCAACAGCATGTTCGAGGGGCGCCTTTTGTCAAGGGACGGTGCGGGGATGAAGGTTTCCCCCTGGACGACAATTACCCCTATCCCGATGGACGCATAAGCCAGGACCTGGCTGGCGATAATGCGTTTTTCGGGTTTGACGTCGGTAATGACACCATTTATCCACCCTACTGGAGAGATGTGATGACGTATTGCAAGAATCTATGGATCAGCGATTACACGTATGAGAGGCTGCTCAACCACTTCCAAAATCATCTTGGCGGACCGGATCCCGGGAAACAAAATAAGACCGACCGTCTGCTTGTGATTGGCACGATCGACTCCACAACGAACGTTATTGAAATTGAACCTCTTTTTGTTTTGCCGGATGTCGGCGAGGTCGAGAAGCGCATCCCGGGTGATTATGCCATCGTTTTGCAAGATGTTTCCAGCGCAGAACTGGCGCGCTACGACTTCACTCCGGACGGAATGGCCGGCATCGACCTCATGGGCATAACCGAGCTGGTGCCGTACATGGAAGGCACGACAAAAGTGGCGATAGAAAAAATGGGAGAGGAACTGAAAGCCGTGACCGCCGGAGCGGCGCAACCCTCTGTAACGATTACTAATCCGCGCGTAGAGAATTCAGTAAGAGGCGACACGCTTGTGGTCTCGTGGACCGCGAGCGACCAGGATGGCGATTCCCTCACCTTCCTGGTAGAGTACCACAACGGTGAACACTGGGAAACCGTGGCTCTGAATGTGACCGAAAATACCTTCAAGGTTGATGTCAGCAATATGACTGGCGGGATCCAGGGACGCGTGCGTGTCTGGGTGACCGATGGCATCCACACTGCCAGTGACAGTTCCCGCTTTCTCTTCACCAGTGTTGAAGATGAACGCAGTCAACTTCCAAGACGATTCTTCTTAATGCAGAACTACCCAAATCCATTCAATCCGGTAACCAGAATTCAGATTGAGATTCCGCATTCATCTTATGTATCTTTGAAAATTTACAATATTTCCGGGCAGGAAATTCGAGCTCTAATAAATGGAAACAGACCACCAGGAGTACACGAAGTTACCTGGAATGGCTGCGATAAGCGCGGTAATAAAGTTAGTAGTGGTGTCTATTTCTATCGATTGGAATCAGACAACTTTTCACAAAGCCGTAAGATGATTCTTTTACGATAAGGAAAATGGCCGTTGACTTACATCCTGATCAGCTTGACCAAAATGGCAGAACATTCCGAAGAGAGGTAATGGCCAGAAAAACTATTCATAGATAGAAAGTATCGTTCAGCATGTTTAGCAAGGGTATGTTGGATAGCTGCAATCGTTGTGTATTACCGTTTAAACCGCTACGGAACAATATGAACTTTGATAATAGCGAAGGACATGCTTTACCTGGGGAATGAGTTTTAAGTTCGGGTCTGGATTGAACTTTGTTTGATTTTACATTTGACTTTTAGTTACTATTTGTTAATTTTATTTAGCAAATGGTAAATTGAAAGTAACACTAAGTAAAACATCTGTATTAATTTTCGGTATTATCCATCAGGTTGGTGCTAGATAAAACGGATAGCATTTTTGATTTTTATGTGATATAATTGACTTTTTGTTTCTTATTTCTAATTTAAATTATATTGAGGCGGAGTTGAGAGGTCTCCAGCGTTTCCTAAGATAAAGACAGATATCATGATAAATTACGGCTTATACTGTTAGAAGATAAATAAATTGTCGGATATCATGACATTTGGTGTGATATCCTAATCAGTAGACTTATATGTTATAGGTATAGTAGTCATTGCTAAATATAATTTTCCAATTTAAAAAAACTTGGGCATAGCGTCCAAGTAAGGTAACATTCAAAATGGAGGTATTATTATGACCAAACTTTTGAATATCCGTTCTTTACTTGATGACCACCATTATCAGTGATCTGGCAAAACGGATACCTTTATGGTCGGCAGGGTCAAAGCAGGCGAAACCTACGTGATTCGTTACGCAAGGGAGTCTCTCCATTTCAAATGGTGGTTTGGTATGGATTCCCGATAATCGCACAGACATAATAAGTCCAAGGCGTAGAGAAATAAGGCTCGGTATAGTTTGCCAAAGTTACTAATAAAATTGAGCCCCTGATCCGTATGGACCGGGAAACCTCAAATCTGTTAAAGCAGTAAGGGCTATTCCTGCCGACCATTTTTATTATCAAAGAACAAAGTAATCAAGAAAAACTATTTTAACTTAATTGGAGATTTATAATGTCAAATGAAAAAACAAAATTAAACCTTGACTGTCCTGAACGCGTTGCTTTTGATTTCATGGATAAAATAGCACTTGTTGAAAAAAATACCCTTCAATCCGTCAGCAAAGAACAACAAGATCGTCAATATTTTCTTAGTCTTTATTTTGAATGCCTTCAGACTGTTTATGGCACGTCTCCACAATAAATGAATGTAAAATCCTTGCATCCTTTATGACTGTGGTGGTATCTCCATGCTGACCATTAATATCTTTGGCAAGTTTAAGACATTCTAATTTTAATGACTGATGATTCATTTTCTTTACCCTTTATGGTTGATTTTTTATCTATTAAATCCAACGGACTCACAATCTTGCGCCCTGTGGATTTTTCTATGAGTCCGTCTTTTGTTACTGTAAGATTGCTTTTGTTTTTCATAAAATGTTCTCTTGAAAATTATAACAAGTCGTTCAAGCAGACAGCAAAAAACGCTGCTGCTTAACTCTTTGTTAGATTGCTTTATTTACATTGTTCATGCATTAATCTTGTAAACAAAAGCTGGGAGGTTTTTAATGAATTTCACGCTGTTTTTAAGTGTTATTTGTATTCTAATCACTAATAGTTACGTTTTTTCACAGAACTACATAAGATGTTTAGCTATAGCTAAAACAAATCCCGACATCATTTACGCTGTTTCGGGTAAAGAGATTTTTAAAACCACGAATGCCGGAATCTCCTGGATTAACAAGGGTAATGTACCCTACTTTGCAAATGCAATGAATATTTCACCCTCTAATACAGAGGTTATTTATGCAGGCACCGAGAACGGCATGTATAAGTGTGAAGATGGAGGAGTAACATGGCAGGAAAAAGGATTAAGAGATGCCGTCATAAACACCATTGCTATAGATCCTAGTAATCCGGATATCCTCTATGTTGGAACCGGAAAATTCGGTTTACAACCGGACACTGAAATTACTGGGATATTCAAGACGACAGATGGTGGTGATGGTTGGGAGGAGATATATTCGGAAAAACTTGATAAGGTTTGGACTCTCTGCATTGATAGTGATAGTTCATCAATTATCTATGCTGGATTAGCTGAGATAGGGATCCATGAATACGGTTTTCTTAAGAGTACGAATTACGGAGATTCTTGGACGTCTGGAGACTTCAATCCCAGTTCATCCGCTAATGAAGTGGAATATCTTATAATGAGCTCATCAAATATCAATCAACCTGTTCTATATGGTACAGAGAGTAATGAGATATATAAAAGCACAGATAAGGGGGAAAACTGGACAAGAACTAAATATAATACCCCATTCGAATTTCCTTATCGTAGTACACCACGTTTTGTGGCAGTCGATCATGATTCCTCCAATCATATTTACGCCGGTACTTACCTTACTCGCACTACATGGCCTGTCGTCGGGGATTGGCACAGTGAGTTTTATAAAAGCACAGACAGTGGAGAAAACTGGATACAAAAGGATGATAATCTCCCGGAAGTCTCTATTACATGTGCTGTTATTGATCCCCGGAATGGCCATATTTACGTAGGTATGAATCCCGGAGGGATTTTCAAATCGCAAGATGGAGCTGACAGTTGGGACCTTGTTGTGGGGGTTGATGAAAAAATAAATATTTCAAATGTACCGAAACAATTTTTATTATTCCAGAATTATCCGAATCCGTTTAATCCGTCGACAATTATTCACTATTCAATCACAAGTTCAGAGTTTGTTTCTCTAAAGATTTATGATTTACTTGGAAGAGAAATTAGAACATTAGTAAACGAATATAAAAGGCCAGGATCATATTCAGTAATATTTAAAGCAAATCAACTTCCAAGTGGTGTTTACTTCTACAGATTAAATGTAGAAAACAAATATACAGCGAGTAAGAAGATGTTATTAATGCGTTAACAAAACAGCGACATAACAAAAAAAATCAAGCTGACAGGAACAGCGATGAGCGAATCAGACCGATGGTGCTACGCAAAATATTTTTCAAATTCCCAATGTACTGTGCTCCGCAAGTTCCAGCAGCTTATTTTTACCGTTAGACGTCAGAAGTATTGTGCTTGTGTAAATCATTATAAGGCATTAAACAATCGTGGAGGTGACCATGATCGGCAAAACCATCTCACACTACAAAATCCTCGAAAAGATCGGGGAAGGGGGCATGGGCGTGGTGTACAAGGCAGAGGACACCAAACTCAAACGTACCGTGGCCTTGAAATTCCTCTCGCCGCAAGCGGTAGGCAGTGAGGAGGACAAAAAGCGATTTGGTCGTGAAGCTCAGGCCGCGGCAGCTCTGCACCATCCCAACATTTGTACCGTCCACGAAATTGATGAGGTTGAAGACCAAACCTTTATTGCCATGGCCTATCTCGATGGACAAAGCCTGAAGGAAAAAATTGAGGCCAAGCCGCTGAAGTTCGATGAGGCTGTGGACATTGCCATGCAAGTAGCTGACGGATTACAGGAGGCCCATGAGCAAGGGGTTGTCCATCGGGACATCAAAAGCTCAAACGTGATGGTGACGACTAAGGGTCAGGCCATCCTCATGGACTTTGGTTTGGCCAAGCAAGCTGAGAAAACCATGATTACCAAAGACGGCGCATCCATGGGCACAATTGCCTACATGTCGCCGGAACAGGCAATTGGCGAAAAAGTGGACCTTCGTACAGATATCTGGTCCTTTGGTGTGATGCTTTATGAAATTGTCACCGGGCAGCTCCCTTTCAAAGGTGATTACGAGCAGGCGGTGGTGTACTCCATCATGAATGAAGACGCGGAACCGATGACGGGCTTACGCACCGGTGTGCCCATGGAATTGGAACGGATCGCGAACAAGGCCCTGGCCAAGAATCCCGAGGAGCGTTACCAGAATCTAACCGACATGTTGGTCGACTTACGATCCGTTGCAAAGGAGCTGGAAGTTGAGACCTCTAAAACCAGGGTGACTATAAAAGCTAGACTGGAGAAAGAGGCCGGCGTCTCGTTTTTCAAAGATTTAACTTCAAAGTCGAAGAAACTGGCAATTGGTATTGCGGCAGCGGTAATCATAGCTGGAGTAATTGGTGTATTGAGATTTTTTCCGTCGGGAGGCCCCAAACTGGTCGAAAAGCGTGTAGCTGTCGCATTTTTTGAAAATGAGACGGGAGATAAATCGTTCGATTATCTTGAACGAATGATCGCGGACGATCTCACCCAGAATTTAGGCGTAATTACAACAATGGAAATAGCACCGCTTGTACCCGATGAACAGTATAAGAATTTGAAAGAGATTGACAGGCTAAAGGAATTATCAGATATATCGAAAGCAAAATTTATAATTTCAGGTTCAATCTATATGCAGGGAGAGGAACTGGTTTTTCAACCCAGGATCACCGATATATCCTCGGGGGAACGGCTCAGCATTCTTAAAGATATTTCGGGACACCGGGATGATGTCTCAAATATGATCGCAACGCTGCGAAGCAAAATAATGTCGGGCATCGGAATTATTTCTTTTATTCCTGTGACCGTAGCGGAAATTTCCAATGTTATACCTTATTTGCCGGTCTTTGAGGCAATATTGAGTTATATGGAAGGCTCGAGATTAATGCTTGATTTTGAAAATCAGATTGAATCAATTGAATTCTACAACAGGGCAATGGAGATAGATTCCGGTTTTGTAGAGCCTTTGAATTCGATTTCTATCGTTTATAGAGGTGCGGGAAGATATGCTGAAGCAGATTCCGTTTTAAAAATTGCCGAAGAAAAAAGGCAGCAATTCTCCGAGCACAGCCGAAAAACGATTAAATGGACCCGCGCATGGCTTGACGGCGATCTTTCCGGAGTCTTAGCTGCGCAAAGAGATAGGACGGAAATAAACCCAATGTCTAATTCGTATAATAATTCTGATTTTTTTGATCTGGGTGATGCTGCCAGGAAAATTAATAATTTAGATGAAGCAGAAGAAGCGTATTCAAGGGTCGATAAAGAAAGTGAATACGCAAAAGACTGGGAGCCGTATTGGTCTCAATCCAACGAAGTCCTCCACTTACTGGGTAAACATGAGGAAGAGCTTGCCCTGGCACTTGAGCAAAAAAGCATTTTTACCGAATCCCCATTGGGATTATTCTGGGAACTTAGCGCCCTTGTCGGTCTCGGTCAAATAGAACAGGTAAAGGATTTGATAGACGGGTTTTATACATTATCCGGAAACCCCAGAATCCCTGGAATGCATCTTAGACGAATAGGAGAGGAATTGTATGTTCACGGTTATCCGGCTGAAGCCCGCAAGATCAATGACATGGCCATAAAGTGGTTTTTAAGAAGATCGGAGGAGGAATTTCGTTCTTTACGCGACCAATTTTTCCAGGCGTCCTATTTGTCCCTGTTTGTATACGGTGAAGGTGATCAATTACCGTTAGATCCGGAACAGGAAAATGTAGCCATAGCTATCGGTCAGACAAGAGATGCCCGTATAGTAGATTTACAGAGAATTATCAACGATCTAGAATCCGAAAATCCCGAATCCCTGGAATTAAAATCATATAAAGGCATGTTAGCGGCACATGCCGGTGACCGGGAAACAGCGCTGCAAATGTACGACTGGCTGAAAAAAGTCGATTTGCCTTATATATGGGGTGAAAATAAGTGGCGGCAGGCAATGATCGCTGGGGCGCTTGGCGAGAAGTCACGGGCAGTAACGCTTCTGCAGGATGCCTTTCGAAACGGCGTTGCTTATGGTATACATTATCACAGGTGGTGGGAATTTTTTCCTTTAAACGGTTTTCCCGAATTTGAGGAATTCATAAAGCCGAAACGTTAGGTATTTTTTTAAGGTAAAATATATGATTGGTGAGACGATACATGATTACAAGATTTTAGAAAAACTTGGCGAAGGCGGGACGGGTGTGGTTTATAAGGCTGAGGGCAGGAAATTCGAGTTCTAAAAAATGGGAATAGACCGCGAGGAGTACACGAGGTTACCTGGAATGGCTGCGATAAAAGCGGTAATAAAGTTAGTAGTGGTGTCTATTTCTATCGATTGGAATCAGATAATTTTTTACAAACCCGTAAGATGATTCTCCTGCGATAAGGACAACGGCAATCGTTGTGTATAACCGTTTAATCCGCCACAGAACAATATGAAATCTGATAATAGTGAAGAACATGCTTTACCTGGGGAATGAGTTAAAGTTAGGTTCAGGATTGAATTTTGTTTGATATTACATTTGACTTTTAGTTACTATTTGTTATTTTAATTTAATAAATAGTAAATTGAAATCAACACTTAGTAAAATTGCTGTATAAATTTTCGGTATTATCCATCAGGTTGGGGCTGGATAAAACGGAAAGCATTTTCGATTTATTCAATACATAAAATTATTTTTTACTTGACTTTAAATACCCAATTTATAAAATTCACAGCATGCTTTATTCATATAGTTAAGCTTTTTTGGAAGGATTCGTCGTTCATATTGGAATGAATAAAATTAAGTTAGCTGATACAAGTATTTCGGTTAGCCGGCCTATAATTACGTAGTAAGCAGCATTTACGGTTATTAAATGAATTGAGCATCGACTTAATCCTTATAATTTCTGGACATTACAACAAAATATGAGATTTATCGATCTTTTTGCTGGACTAGGTGGTTTTCATATTGCACTCCAGAACCTTGGTCACGAGTGTGTTTTCGCTAGTGAGCAAGATTCAGAGCTTTCCAATATTTACGAGCTGAATTTCGGTATTCGCCCGGGCGGTGACATTCGCAATATTCCAGCAACTCAGGTTCCACCTCATGATTTACTTTGTGCCGGATTCCCCTGCCAACCTTTTTCAAAGGCAGGCGGCCAACTTGGGCCAGACTGTCCTCAATGGGGAGATTTGTTCCATGATCATGTATTACGAATCGTTAGTTATAGGAAGCCCAAATATTTACTTTTAGAAAATGTGGCCAATCTTGCACGACATAATCAAGGGAAAACCTGGGCGCTTATGGCGGCGCAATTGAATGAGTTCGGATATAAGGTAGACTCGAAAATTCTTTCTCCTCATCGTTTTGGAATCCCACAGATTCGCGAGCGTATGTTTATTGTTGGCAGCCGACTAAGTTTGGACCATTTCCGATGGCCTGAAGAAACGAATAAGTCTGTCTCAATTTACTCTGTGCTCGACAAAAATCCCGAAGAGGCCAAGGCAATATCTTTTCAAGTTGAAAAATGTTTGGAAGTTTGGCAAGACTTTCTAGATAGGTCTCCTTGCAATGAAGAGCTTCCTTCTTTTCCTATTTGGACTATGGAGTTTGGGGCCACTTATCCCTTTGAGGAAACAACGCCATTCGCATTAGGGACAAGAGGACTACGTAAGTATCGAGGTGCACATGGCATAGACCTTTCTTCAGTCTCATCTAGTGAGAGATTTAGTTGTCTACCTTCATATGCAAGGACAAACGAGCAAACATTTCCACAATGGAAGATAAGATTCATTCAACAGAACCGAGATTATTACGAGAAAAATCGCGAGTGGATTGAGCCCTGGTTACCTCAGGTGATGCAATTTCCACCCAGTTTACAAAAATTTGAATGGAACTGTAAAGGTGAGAAAAGGGATATTTGGCGGTGTATTATCCAGTTTAGGGCCTCAGGGGTAAGAGTCAAAAGACCTACGACGACGCCATCACTAGTGGCTATGACGACCACCCAAGTACCAATAATAGCGGCCGAAAAGCGATATATGACACCAAGAGAATGCACAAGACTCCAGAATATGGATTCCCTAATGCATCTTCCCGAATATAGCTCAAAGACATACAAGGCATTAGGCAACGCAGTCAACGTCCGAATTGTGGAATTGATTGCTGATTTGCTTTTGGAGGCTGAATTTTTGAAAAAGAAACAGGAATCATTTCTTGACAGGCAATCACAAGAGTTGATCGTCACTTAAATGTTGGATCAAAATTTTGTTTGGATTTTGCACCATGGAAGATAACAACAAAAATTCTCGAGTAAATATCCGTCCAGGAGTAAAGGTGCTGTCAGTTTTACAGCACCTCAACTATCGCCCCTGGTTTGCATTAGCTGAATTTGTCGATAACTCGATCCAGAGTTTTCTAGATTATCAAGCACAACTGGAATCAGTCGAAAAAGGCTTCAAATTACGTGTGGACATAGAGATCGATCCTGATAGTGGAAGAAGGATTACTATTCGAGATAATGCAGCCGGAATTCATAAAAAAGATTTTCCACAAGCATTTCGGCCAGCAGAAGTACCTGTTGATACCACCGGACTCTGTGAATTTGGCATGGGTATGAAAAGTGCCGCATGCTGGTTTTCACCAACTTGGCATGTCCGCACTTCTGCTCTTGGCGAACCTGTGGAAAAAACAGTCGCATTTGACATCTCAAAGATAGTACAAGACGAAATCGAAGAACTGGATGTTGATATCGTATCAATTAATGAAACCGTACATTTTACTGAAATTGTTCTATGCAATCTTCATAGAGTTCCAGTTGGTCGAACGATTGGTAAGATTAAAGAGCATCTTCAAGACATTTATCGCATCTTTGTTCGTGAAGGAATTCTTACACTAAGGTTTAATGATGAAGAACTGATATATGAACAGCCCGAAATTCTTTCCGCCCCCTACTTCAAAAACGAGAATGGCGAAGCCTTGCTTTGGCGAAAAGACATAGACTTTGATTTTGGGGAGGACTTGCGAGTAAGAGGCTTTGCCGCAATTAGGAAAACCGCAAGCACAACACGTGCCGGTTTTGCACTATTTCGTCGTAGACGATTGATTCAAGGAAGTGGTGACGAAGGATACAGACCTGAGTTCGTTTTCGGCAAACCAAACAGTTTCATATATCAGCGACTTTTTGGAGAACTGCATCTGGAGGGTTTTGAAGTCAGTCATACTAAGGACGGGTTTCAATGGGACGAAAACGAAGAGCCATTTCTCGAGCTTCTAAAGGAGGAATTATCAAAGCAAAACTTACCCCTTCTTCAACAAGCAAGAGAATTTAGAGTTCAACGAAAACCACAGGATTTTCGAAAGGGCGCTGCTGCTACACAGCATACTTCTGAAGCTATAAAACAGCACGTTCCTCCTATTCTGGTGTCTCTCACTACCGAATCAGACGACCAAAGTCCACCTAAAAATTTAACATCAGTTAGCTGTGCATCACGACGTGTCATTGATGTTGAACTCCATGGTCAATCTTGGCGCATTGTAATAGAGTTATCGGTTGATCCTGCCGTTGGCGATTGGCTTGAGATAAGTGATCAAGTGGCCAAAGAAGAGATCTCTTCATCAGATAATAGTTGTCGCATTGTGGGCTTGCGCATGTCGCTGGTGCATCCGTTTATGCAACGATTTGGTGGGATAGATTCCGATGAAATCGAGCCCCTCCTAAGAGTTGCCGCAGCTTTGGGCCTTGCTGAAGTTGCTGCAAGAGACAGCGGTGTAAGAATGGCCGGCACTATTCGTCGCAACGTAAACGAATTGCTAAGGAATGCCCTTTCTCGAACCTAATCCGATATTAGAACCATCAGGAGATTAAATAAATGAGCAATGGAAATGCATCTCAAAAGAACACGGAAGTCATTCAGATCCTACCCGACAATAAGGGAAACCTCCAGTGGCGACCAGCTATTGGTAACGAAACAATGGAGGTTCTTCAAAACACACTTCCACCTGAAAACGCAGACGCGGTAAGAGAGGAAGCAGTCTCCATACTATCCAGATGTATCCCGCCTACTGAGGATAGTGGACAAGAAACCGGTTTAGTTGTGGGCTACATTCAGAGTGGAAAGACACTTTCATTCACTACCGTTGCTGCTCTAGCTTGCGATAATCATTATCCAATTGTCATAGTGATCGCCGGAACTTCTATACATCTTACTGACCAATCAAAAAGACGATTACGTAATGATCTACGACTAGATGAGCGACATTATCGTAAATGGCGACATCTCCACAATCCACGTTTAGAGAATACTGATCACAACCTAATTGCAAACATACTTGCAGAATGGCAAGATGATAGCGTCCCTCTGGCAGAGCAGCGAACGATATTGATAACTGTGATGAAACATCACAGCCATCTTCTCCATCTAATCAACGTTCTTAGTAATATCGACCTTCATAACATTCCCGTTCTTATAATCGATGACGAGGCTGACCAAGCGGGCTTAAACAATCTCATCAGAGAAGGCGAGGAAAGCACCACATATCAGCGCCTAAGGCTTTTGAAAGATAGAATTCCACATCATGTTTTCCTCCAGTACACCGCAACTCCGCAAGGTCCGCTGCTTATAAATCTTATCGATGTATTGTCACCAGGTTTCGCAATAGCTCTTACTCCGGGGGATGGTTACGTTGGTGGTAGGCATTTTTTCTTGGAAGAAATCTCATTGGTTCGTGAAATCCCTACTTCCGAGATAGCTACTCGAAACAATCCGCTTCACGAGCCACCAGAAAGCTTGTTGCAAGCACTAAGGCTGTTTTCCCTTGGCGTGGCTATCGGATGGGTTAGAGATAGCGGTCAAGGAAACCGCTCAATGATGATCCATCCTTCCCAGAGGACTGTTGGTCACCGGCAATATCACACATGGGTAATCTCAATTCGTGACGCATGGCTCCAAATCCTCCAAGACCCCAGCAGCCCGGATTACGAAGATCTAATAGATGATTTCCGGCCAGCGTATAATGACCTTCATACAACAATTGAAGACTTGGAGCCATTCGAGGTAATCGTACAACGCCTTTTATCTGCCATTCGCCGGACAGAGTTGCATTTGGTGAACGCACAACGTGGAAGGACACCCCAGGTTGATTGGAGTGGCTCTTACTCGCATATTCTCGTAGGAGGCCAAGCTCTAGATCGTGGTTTTACAGTTGAAGGCCTAACGGTTACTTACATGCCAAGAGGAGTTGGGGCACGGCGTGCAGACACAATCCAGCAACGAGCTCGCTTCTTTGGATACAAAATGTCATACCTTGGTTTTTGTCGTGTGTTTTTAGAGCAAGCAGTCGCGATTGCTTTTCGCCGCTACGTTGAACACGAGGAGGATATCCGTCGACGCCTTATTGAGCACACACAGACACAACGTCCACTTTCTGAGCTCCGTAGAACTTTCCTACTTTCTCGTAATATGGTACCGACAAGGGATAGTATTATCGATATTGATTATGTAAGAGCCAATTTTAACGAAGGTTGGTTTTACCCCAGGGCTCCTCACGACTCTCGAAAATATGTAAGAAGGAATATGAGCATTTTGAATAGCTTTGTAGGTAACCTAACCTTCACACCCGATACTGGCCACAATGATCGAACCGAGATGCAACGACACAACGTAACTAGCAATGTATCCTTGCGCCATGTGTATGAACAATTCCTAATAAATCTACAATTTTCTCGCCTTAATGACGCTCAAAACTTTTTAGGGGTAATGGTTATTATTCGCCGACATATCGAGGAGCAGCCAAATGCAGAATGTGTAATTTATAAGATGAGTGGTGGTCGCACCCGTGAACGTAATCTTAATAGCTACTCTGAGATTCCCAACCTATTTCAAGGTGCTTATCCAGTCAATCCACCAGAGCGGCGTGGTACGATTTATCGTGGTGATCGAGCTATTCATTCAGACACTGGTGTCACAATTCAACTACATTATTTAAACATACCTCAATTCTCAGAACAGAATTCTGACCATCCAATCGTTCCAAACATCGCCTTATGGATTCCACGTGAGATTGCAGGTGACGTAATAATACAAGATCAAGGCAACCTGACAGACTTCAATGAAGAATAAACTTATTGAACTATTTGACAGCCTGGTATTGCCAGTGGAGGAAAGTAAGGACAACATTACGTTCAGCAGTGTAGTGATACCGCCTTCATCAGACCTCCATGTCGGAAAGGATTACCAAGGACGCCCAATCATAATTCTTGGCAGCATGAATCGGGAATCTCAAAGTTCTACAGTAATAGAACTTGAAAACCTCAGAGTTGAGCACGACGTTCAATGTCGAATTTCAATCTCAGCAGGCCCGCCAATTGAAGATAGATTCTCACTTGTTCATTGTCTCAGCCAAGAGCGCTCCCTTCACGAGTACTTCCTGCAGACAATGTTGATGATCGTAGAATCGATACCCAACGGTTCAACAACCACTGAATTATCAGAAGCCATTAATAAGTTAGCTCAACTTTTTCATTCTCTAGTTAAACCAGCTTCCCGTCCCACACAAGGTCTGTGGGCAGAACTATTTCTAATTATCAATTCCAATAACCCTCTAATTATGATTGAAGCATGGCATTCAAACCCAAAAGAGCGATTTGATTTTTGCTTTGGAGATAAACGAATAGAGGTGAAAAGCGCTGGCAATAGAAGGCGGCGTCACCATTTTTCATTCGAACAAGCTTATCCACCAAATCAGATATCAGTCTTGATCGCTTCACTTTTTGTAGAGCCAGCAACCAATGGAATCACTCTTGGCGAGTTATGGGACAAAGCACGTGTTCTTGCGATGTCCTATACCGATTTGAGAATGAAAATCGAAAATGTGTGTATTGATGCTTTAGGATGCACTTGGCACAATGCAGTAGAAAAGGCCTACGATGCACAGCTTGCACAACAATCACTTTCGTTTTTCGATATCGATAAGATTCCACGAGTTTCAAAAGACCAGCCCGATGGTGTTTCGGATATTCGTTTCTGTTCAGACGTTGGTTTGAGCACACCCTTAAAGTCTACATCGTCTTTCATCAATGGCCCACTATTCGAAGCTTGTATCAAACAAGAGTGAATATACCCGATGAAGAAACAAGTACCTAAGTATGATTCGTTTACACCTTCCTCTGAGTTTGCCTCGCATACCAAAAGCCGGAATAAGAAAGAAAACACCAGGGCAGAGTTGATGCTCCGCAAATGCACTTGGCATATAGGACTTCGCTACCGGACTCATGTCAAAAACCTTCCAGGAAAACCAGATATGGTCTTTACCCGTGCCAAGGTCGTCGTTTTTTGTGATGGTGATTTTTGGCACGGCAGGGATTGGGATAAGCTCAAAAAAAATCTTGCGCGTCGTAAGAATCCAGGGTATTGGATACCTAAAATCAAATACAATATTGACCGTGACAAACAGCAAACCCAAAACCTTAAACAAATGGGATGGCATGTAATACGGATTTGGGAAACAGACATACTCAATAATCTAGAAGCTGTTGTGAAGATGATCAATGATGAAGTCAGGAAACGGTTCAATTAAGTTCGGCAGTCAACAATGCGTTCACCTGACACGAAAGCTGTTGCGTACTTCCAGAGTTTTGTGCTTCTATCAAGTTCAGTGTTTTTAAGGCTTTCAGTGCTTTTTAATTTCGCACAGGTGAGGCCCGTGTTATCTACTATGCGTCAAACCAAAACAGCATAAAACAAAAAAGGTAAACATGACAATGAAAAACAATTTTCTTCCGTCCTACAAAATTATTTTTGTTGTTTTTTTGCTAAATACTCTTTGCATCTCAATAAACAAATCTTCGGCCCAAAACCAGACAGAATTAAAATTCGAAATTTCTATTACAGCAAAAGCACACCCAGAGTCCATTACTGGCAGAGTGTATGTAATGGTCACTCGAAACAAAGACCGAGAACCCCGATTCCAAACCAGAAGGTCTGCCAGTGCACCCTTTTATGGCAAAGATGTCGAATCCTTAAAACCAGGTGAAGTTGCAATTATCGACAAAGACGTTCTCGGATTTCCCTTAAAGAGCGTAGAAGATATTCCAGCCGGAGATTATTATGTGCAGGGATTCGTGAATATTTACACCGACTTTAAAAGGTCAGATGGTCATACCATCTGGCTGCATAATGATCAGTGGGAAGGACAGCAGTGGAACCGATCACCTGGAAATCTCTATAGTGATGTTATGCAGATTCATATCGATCCCTCAAAATCACAAACCATAAAAATTAGTTGTGATAATGTCATTCCTCCGATCAAAATGCCGCTGGATTCGAAGTGGGTAAAAAGAATAAAATTTGAGAGTAAAATTCTTTCTGAGTTCTGGGGGCAGCCCATTTACCTCGGTACGACTGTATTGTTGCCAAAAGGTTATGATGAAAATCCTGATAGTTACTATCCGGTTAACTACAAACAGGGGCACTTTTCGCTGCAGGCTCCCAATCGGTTCAGAACGGATGATCCCGGCAAAAAAGATCCACGCGGAAGACGAGGCTATGATTTTTATAAATCTTGGATCGCGGAAGATGCTCCGCGCCTGATTTATGTTACTTTTCAGCATCCCTGTCCCTATTTTGATGATTCCTATGCTGTGAATTCTGCCAATTGCGGCCCTTATGGCGATGCCATTATGCAGGAGCTCATTCCCGCGGTGGAATCCAAATTTCGAATTATTCGCAAGCCTTATGCCCGAGTACTTGAGGGTGGCTCAACTGGCGGCTGGGAAGCGCTGGCTCTGCAGCTATTTTATCCTGATTTTTTTGGCGGCGCTTTTGTCTACTGCCCGGATCCGGTTGAATTCAGCGACGTTGAAGGCGTGCAAATTTACAACGATAAAAATGCCTTCTTCAGAGAAATAGGCTGGAGAAAGGTACCCATTCCGGACAGCCGGCGTGTAGATGGTTCCTTAATTTTAACTTCACAACAGATTCAGCAATATGAGCTGGTGCTCGGCACCAAAGGCAGATCAGGGGAGCAGTGGGACATCTGGCAGGCGGTTTGGGGACCAGTCGGCGATGATGGTTATACCAAACTTTTAATCGACAAAGTAACCGGCGAAATCGATGCTTCGGTTGCAGAACATTGGAAAGAAAACTACGACCTCAAACATTATTTAGAAAAAAATTGGGCCACGGTTGGTCCCAAGATAAAAGATAAACTATATATTTTTACCGGCGATATGGATACTTACTACCTTAACAATCCTGTGCATAAACTTCAGGAATTTATGCAGCAAACCCAAAATCCACATTACCCGGGATATTTCAAATATGCGCCAAGGAAGACTCATTGCTGGACCGGGTCATTTACCGATACTGAAAGGTTAGAATTTATTGCAAATCACATCGTTAATAACACGCCTGAGGGAGATAAAATATCCTGGTGGAAAAGATGAGGCTCAGGTTTAATTTGTTAATGATTGAACGAAAACACGGTATTTTTGTCATTCTGAGACGTGAAGCGACGAAGAATCTATGATCCCTAAATTTCGGATATTCGTGAAATTGGTGGTCTGAGATTCTTCACTCCCTTCGATCGTTCAGAATGTCATGTCTGGACTATATTCAAACAAATCGACTTAAACTACAAATACTCAGTGGTTGAGATCTGATACTACTGTCTTGAAATAATAGGGAGAAAAAGATGATTTTGCTTAAAAAAGTATTTTATAATTTTATAGTGATTGCGGTTTTAATCGGATTACCTGGCTTTGCGCAGGAATCAACTTCAAAGAACAAATCTTCTAAGCTGAGATTTGAAATTTCATTTCCAGAATCTTCTCATCTTGAAGCCATTACCGGTAGGATTTATGTGATGATTTCCAAAACGAGTAACAGAGAGCCAAGACTACAAATCGGCCGGTCTGGTGTGCCGTTTTTCGGGGTGGATGTTGAAAATCTTAAACCCGGTCAGCCAGTCGTTATTGATGAAAGCATGTTGGGTTCTCCAGTCGAAAGCCTGAAGGAAATCCCGAATGGAGAATATTTTGTGCAGGGATTTGTGAATATTTACACTAAATTTAATCGCGCGGACGGACATGTGGTCTGGATGCACAACGATCAATGGGAAGGACAGAGATTTAATATTTCACCGAATAATCTTTACAGCGATGTGGTGAAAGTCAATCTCGACAATCAAAATGGTTACAGCATAAAATTAAGCGCTACAAACGTAATCCCACCGATTGAGATTCCACCCGACACTAAATGGGTTAAGAGAATCAAATTTCAGAGCACGCTGCTCAGCAAGTTCTGGGGAAAGCCGATCTATCTTGGCGCCACCATACTACTCCCAAAAGGATATGATGAAAATCTTGACGTCTCCTATCCAGTCGATTATATTCAAGGGCACTTTTCACTCAGAGCGCCCTATCGATTCCGGACTGAACTTCCAGACGAAAGTGACCGCCGCGGCAAACAGGGTTATGAATTCTATCAAGCCTGGTCGTCTGTCAATTTCCCGCGCATGATTCTGGTGACTTTTCAACATCCCTGTCCCTATTTTGACGACTCCTACGCGGTTAATTCAGCCAATTGTGGTCCTTATGGTGACGCCATAATGACGGAGCTTATCCCTGAAATTGAATCTCGTTTCAGAATCATTCAGGAACCCTATGCCCGAATTCTTGAAGGCGGTTCTACAGGCGGCTGGGAAGCCCTTGCTCTGCAAATATTTTATCCTGACTTTTTTGGCGGTACATTTGCATATTGTCCGGACCCGGTGGATTTCAGTGATGTGGAGGGATTCAATATCTACAAAGATAAAAATGTCTATTACAAAGAATCTGAATGGCTGAAAGTCCCGACGATCAGCGTTCGAAACACGGACGGCTCAATCCGCATGACCGCAAAACAAAAAAATTATTATGAGCTGGTCAGAGGTACTAAAGGCAGGTCTGGCGAGCAGTTTGACATCTGGTCGGCTGTTTATGGACCTGTGGGTGACGATGGCTATTTTAAACCGCTGTATAACAAAGTCACTGGAAAAATCGATCCTGAAGTAGCTAAATACTGGAAAGAAAATTATGATTTAAGATATTATCTTGAAAAAAACTGGTCTGCTTTGGGTCCCAAACTCGTCGGGAAAATACACATTTTCACCGGCGACATGGATACCTTTTATTTGAATAACGCGGTACACCTGCTGCAGGATTTTATGGAAAAAACCGAAAATCCACATTATGAAGGATTTTTCTGGTACGCACCAAGGAAACCACATTGCTGGTCTGGTCCGTTCACTCCGGCAGAACGCATTAAATATTTTGCAGTTCATATTGCGAAGAATACACCCAGAAGTATCGAAACAGCGTGGTGGAAATATTAGAACGAGCTGGTTTAATCAGTGCCCCAGAATCCTGTAAAATATCTGTAAAGGTGTCATTCCCGCATTCTTTTTGAAAGGAAAAACGATGAAAAGTAGAAACAGACTCATTTGCTCATTGACAATTTTGTTAATCTTTGCTTTTGGTCGGATCAACAGTGACTCAAAGGCCGAACCCAATGGCAAGCTCAATTTCGAGATTTCGTTTTCAGCGGATGCTCATGCTGAAAAAATAACCGGACGCGTCTATCTTTTAATTTCAAAAGAAGCTGGCAGAGAACCAAGACAGCAGAGAATTCCCAATAATGTTCTAATGTGGGGTGAAGATATTTTGGCTTTAGAAGCAAGCAATGCAGTCGTTATTGATGATAAAACATTTGGCTTTCCAATAGCAAGCTTAAGAGATGTCCCGCCCGGTGAATATTATGTGCAAGGATTTATCAATATTTATACTGAGTTTAAACGCTCAGATGGCCATACACTATGGATTCACAACGATAAATGGGAAGGACAGCGTTGGCGGCGATCTCAGGGTAATCTATACAGTGATGTTCTAAAAGTACAGATTGGAACAGATAACTCAGAAACTACAAAGCTGATTTGTAACAATGTAATTCCAGCCGTTGAGATTCCACCAGACACGAAATGGGTTAAAAGAATCAAATTTGAGAGTAAAATGCTTTCGGAATTTTGGGGGCAGCCCATCTATTTGGGAGCAACCATTTTGTTGCCGAAAGGCTATGATAGCCATCCAGACGTCAACTATCCGGTAAACTATATTCAGGGACATTTTTCATTGCGAGCGCCGTATGGATTCAGTCGATTAGAAGCAGAGACGTCAAATCCCCGAAGAAGAAGTTCTGCATTTTCACAACACTGGATGTCTGATGACTGCCCGCGCATGATAGCGGTGACATTTCAGCATCCCTGCCCTTACTACGATGACTCTTACGCTGTTAATTCACCAAACGTTGGTCCATACCAGGATGCAATTATGCAAGAACTTATTCCCGCTATTGAAAAGCAATTTCGCATAATTAAAAAACCGTATGCCAGAATTCTTTCCGGCGGTTCAACAGGCGGTTGGATTTCGCTGATGCTGCAAATATTTCAGCCCGACTTTTTTGGTGGAACGTTCACACTTTGTCCGGATCCAGTTGATTTTCGTTACTTTCAATGTGTTAATATTTATGAAGATAAAAATGCATACTACAAGGAATTTGGCTGGATTAAAGTACCTACAGCCAGTGACCGTTTTACCGATGGTATTACCAGATTCACTTATAAACAGCGCAATCACATGGAACTGGCTATGGGGACAAAAAACCGATCAGGCGACCAGATCGATATTTTCGAGGCAGCTTTTGGCCCAATGGGAGATGATGGTTATGTTAAACCGCTTTTCGATAAATTGACCGGTGAAATTGATCCTGAAGTAGTAGAATACTGGCAAGAACACTACGATCTTCGCTATTATCTAGAAAAGAATTGGTCCTGGCTCGGACCAAAATTAGTTGGAAAACTCCATATCTACACCGGTGACATGGATACCTATTATCTGAATCCTGCAGTGGGATTACTCGAAGATTTTCTCGAAAGCACAAAAGAGCCTTATTATGCCGGTGTTGTTGAGTACGGAGACGGTGAGCCGCATTGTTGGGGACCACGTGGGGCGGAACTCATAAATCTAATGGCCGGGCAAGTTACTAAGAATGCGCCCAAAAGCACAGATACAGCGAAGTGGAAATATAAATAAATCTAATTGTGAAGCTACTAAAATGAGGAGACCTTGATTGTACAATACCGTTCCAAATCGATCGAAAAATAATTATTGAAAGTAAAGAAAAGTTATAATATATTGATATCATTCTCAATAATTTACTTATCCCTTAATTAATGAATAACTAAAAACATTGAAAAAGTATAAAATTGACAGATCAGTTTTTTCCATCGGCAATCTTCATGATGCTGGAGATGAAAAAGAATATTGGCTGTCTAAATCACCTCTGGAGAGAATACAAGCCATTGAAATAATGAGGCAAATACTATATGGTTACGATCCGTCTACCGAACGACTTCAAAGATTTTTTGAGATTACTGAGCTCAAAAGGGGTTGAATATTTAATAGTTGGCGGCTATGCAGTTGGTTATCACGGTTATCCTCGTGCCACCGTTGATATGGATATTTGAATTGCAATAGACAGGGAAAATGCTCAGAAAGTAGTTACTGTAATTAGAGAGTTTGGATTTACTGATCCGGGATTAACTGTTGAAACCTTCACAGAATTAAGAAAAATGGTAAGAATGGGAAACCCTCCAATTCGAATAGGAGTTATTAGTGAAATTGATGGTGTAGAATTTAATGAATGTTATAATAAGCGAATTATTGATAAAATAGACGGTGTCCAATTAAATATTATTGATCTGCATAATTTAAAAAAGAATAAGAAAGCAAGTGGTAGATTACAAGATCTGGCAGATTTGGAAAATTTGCCTTCTTCTTAATTCATGATTGTTAAATTGTCCCATTAGATATTTGAATATTAGTAATTAATCACATATGTCACTCCTGGAATAAAAGCCGCTCAATCAACAGGCGTGGAGCCCCGCTATTCGCAGAAATGACAACAAACACTCCGTTTGGTATTTTAAAGGTGTTACCAGCTCAACTAATTATTACTTGATTTGAATGTATTGTTACATTATCTTACCTGTATCTTTCCCATAAAAGTTGTGATGTTCTGTTGACAGGACTATAATCTATGGTAGCTCAACCATTATTAATCGAGGAGGGTAAAATGAAAACGAGTAAAATTCGTGTTACGGTATCATTTGTTTTACTGCTGGCAGTTGTAATTATCCCCGCCAGTTTATTTGGACAAAAAAAGAAACTGAAAGCGCTTAAAAAAGAAGCGGTGCAGGAAGTTGACAAGATGCAAAAATTTACCCAGCAGATGGTGGACATGATTTTTAGTTTCGGCGAGTTGGGTTTTCAGGAATTCGAAACCTCCCGCTACCTCGCATCGCTTTTGCGGGAGAATGGCTTTGAAGTCGAAGAAGACGTGTCGGGCATGCCAACTGCCTGGTTTGCGAGATGGGGTAAAGGTAAACCCGTCATCGCCTTTGGCAGCGATATCGATTGCATTCCCAAAGCCTCTCAAAAGCCGGGAGTCGCCTATCATGATCCAATAATTGAAGGCGCGCCGGGCCATGGTGAGGGTCACAATTTAGGACAGGCTGTAAATGTAACAGCCGCACTGGTTTTGAAACGAATCATGGAGCGTGAGAAAATATCGGGAACGCTGGTACTCTGGCCTGGAGTCGCAGAAGAGCAACTCGGCTCAAAAGCCTACTTTGTTCGCGACGGCTTTTTTAAAGACGTCGACGCGGTTTTGTTCACACACGTGAGTAATAGCTTATCAGTTTCATTTGGTGCTGGCCGGGGCAGTGGTCTCGTATCAGTAGAATATACTTTTAAAGGGGATGCGGCACATGCCGGCGGCTCCCCCTGGCGAGGCCGAAGCGCCTTAGATGCTGTAGAACTCATGAACGTCGGCTGGAACTTTCGTCGCGAGCATTTACGTCTCTCGCAGCGGAGCCATTACGTTATCCCGAATGGCGGCGATCAGCCCAATGTGGTGCCGTCACTGGCATCGGTCTGGTACTTTTTCCGTGAAATAGACCATGAGAATATAAAAAATATGTTTGATATAGGAAACAATATGGCCGAGGGCGCCGCAATGATGACCAATACTGAAGCAAGTCGGCGCATCCTGGGAACTGCATGGCCGCGGCATTTTAACAAACCGATCGCTCTGGCAATGTATGAAAATATAAAAAATGTTGGTCTGCCAGAATGGAGCGAGGATGATCAAATCCTCGCCAGAGCTGTGCAGCGGGAACTGGGTAACAAAGAAGCGAAGGGTTTGAGAACAGAATTGTCTGAGCCACCTAAACCATTCGAAGGACGCAACCTCGGTGGCGGTTCGGATGATATTGGTGATGTTTCCTGGACAGTGCCAACCGTAACCCTGCGTTTCCCAGCCAATATCCCCGGGCTGCCGGGACATCACTGGGCCAATGCCGTAACGATGGCCACACCTATCGCACACAAAGGCTCAACAACCGGCGCGAAAGTAATGGCCTTGACAACCCTGGATCTTTTACTGAACTCCACGCTGGTAAAAGAAGCATGGACTTATTTCAAAGAAGAACAGGGAACAGAAACCAAATACACACCTTTAATCAGCGCGGAGGATAAGCCGGCTCTGGACTTAAACACAGAGATTATGGCAAGATATCGTGCGGAAATGCGCAAATACTACTTCGATCCGAGTAAGTACGAAACCTATTTAGAACAACTGGGCATCAAGTATCCGACCATACGGGAAGGTATGACAGATAAATCTGAGTGAGATTGACTGCATTTCAATAATTTAGGCCGGAAAACCAATTTAATCGAAATATAAATATATTATTTGTATTTTGATAGTTAAGCGCTCGTACCCAATTTTGCTTCTGCACATAAGGGCGGGCGTTTTTTTTGTGGGACAAATTTAAAATCCCAAATATTGACCTGCCTTTGTTTAAATCTCCGACCTCAATAATAAACAAACAATATTTTTTTTCGTATACTCACAACAATTCCAAAAAAGACTTGATTCTTTCGTTAAAATTCTGCAATGATAGATAGTAATTTCCAGAAGTTGCTTTTGTGAATCTATCTGCCGAACGTATCAGTTTTATGTTAGCTAAATTGATAATAGAAAAGAAATTTAGGATGCTGTTTGTGAGTGCGCCAAGCAAAGCTAATATAGGCAAGCCGGACAATCCGGCACGTGTAAC